>VGMY01000009.1 GCA_016866255.1 Bacteroidota bacterium
ATCAACTTTTTGCTCGACTTTGAGTCATTGGAGGCAACATTGACAAAATACATTCCGTTTCCGAAAGCAGCGGTATTAACCTCAAGGGAAGCTGTTCCATTCAACGAAGAAACTACGTTGTTGTATATTTCTTTTCCTGCAATATCAACGATAGAAACGGTGACATCAGCACCTGTTTTTCCTGAAAGCGCAATCGTTGTACTTCCCGCAGCAGGGTTTGGGGAAACACTAAAACTGTGAGAAGCAACGTTCTCCTCAATCGAGGCATTGGAGAAATTCATGCGAACCATTGGAGTTGCCGTGGTGTAGTACCATGTCGTATTGGTTAAATCGAGGTAAAAAGAAGTTTGAGCTTCCGAAACACCGGAAGTACCTACAACTAAGTCGTTGGTAGCACCACCATCTCCTAAGGAACCAACAACCACTAAATAAGGCTCGTTAGCATTCAAGGTGAAAGCACCGCCAGATAGAGGAAGGGTAATAAGGGCGTCCAAGTCGTTGGCGGTCAACGTATAGGGGTTGGATTCATCAACAAAGATAAAATCCCCTGTCTGCGCATCGATGGAATACAATTTAGAGTAAACAGTGGCACCTTCTTCGGCAACACCGTTGATGTAAACGTCAATAGCGCTCAACGCTGCACTTGCGTAGAGATCAAAAATGTTACCAACTTCGAAGCCGTCTCCAGCGTTATAAGAACCACCGGTGATGTTGTCTTTGTCACGGGCATAAATGCTTGCATTTACCGCAATGGTCGCTGCATTAGCAATGGCATTGTTGGCGGGTGTGGCATCGGTGCTGTCGATTTGAACGTTGACGCCTACTGCGATGTTTGCATTTGCAGCGGCGGGAGTAAATCCGGCAGTACAGTCGGCTGTATCAATTGAAAAGGCATTGATCAAGGTGGGGTTTGAACTTCCATTGTAAGCTCCAGCCGTTACGTTGAACGTAACGTTTTGATTTTCGTAACCAAGGTTTTCAATGATACCTGAAAATTCAATCTCCGTTACTTGAGTCGTTGGAACTTGATAGTAGGGTAAGCGCGCGCCCCAAGCATCGGTTGAACCCCAGTAAACACCTGCCACAGCTACATCGTGGGCATCTGGAGTGGTAATTTTAACATCGTCAATGGCCCAGAACCAGTCCCATTGACCTACATATTTAAATCCAATGCGAACGCTGTCATGACCTCCAATCTCATTGGACAAGTTCAACTGAAGTGTCTGTGGATTTGTGGTATTGGTATTGGTATTCATATCGCCATTTACTTCCACTTCTTGCCAAGTAGCTCCGCCGTTGGTAGAATAAACGACATAGGTGGTTTCAAGGAAACGTCGGTGAGATTGCTCGAACTTCAACAAAACCAATGGCTCAGAGGATAGGTCGATGTTTTGGTTATAAACGAATTGTGCATTTTGAGTGGCTTGTCCACCTGCAGCATCTGAGTCGATCAATGCATATCCGTTAGCAGCGGTGGTGTGCCCTGCCGGTTTGAGAGCGGCTACAGGAATAGCATTTACGTTGTTGGTGATAGTCCAATCTCCCGACGTGTGTGCAGGAGTTCCTGCAGGAAAATTCGAAGCGGTCCATTGTGCAGGATTCGAAAAATCATTCTGCCAAACAATGATTCCTTTGCTGCTCACTTGGGTTTCTTTTTTAACAGTATGCTCAATGAGCGAGTTCTTGGAATTGGTTAACGGTTGGGCAGTATGCTTTTGAGCCACACCCGTTAGGCCGAAAACCGAAATACCCAATAAGCTTAAGTAAACTTTTTTCATAGTAAAATAATTTAGAGTTAATTCATTTCAAAAATAGAAAAATTTTATCAATTAGTGGTAGCTTTCAATAATTGCGGTGAATAATAAAATTAAGCAGTTCTTTTACCCCATCTTTGGACACGTCAGTTTCGATTTCATTTAAATGATCTTGGCTTTTTTGCCAATGTTTTTCTTGCATTGCTTTGCAATATTCAAGCACCTGGCCGTCTAGATAAAGTTGCTTAATGCCTTTAATTTTTTCTTCGGGTGAAGCTTTGCTCAAGTATTGGTGCTTTGCTTTTTCAGCTGAACTCGCCCGTTGCTGAAATGTGGTATACAACAAGGTCTTTTTGTCACTCAAAATATCGCCTCCGATTTGTTTTCCGACTTTCGATTCGCTGCCAAAAGCATCAAGAATGTCGTCTTGAATTTGAAACGCGATGCCAAGATGTTCTCCAAACCGGTAGAGATGATCGATGTTCGTTGAGGTGGTCTTTTCAAGGATTCCTCCAAATGCGCAGGCACAACCTAGCAATACCGAAGTTTTTAAACGTATCATTTCAAGGTATTGAGCCTCGCTCACCACCTCCATCCTTTCAAAGTCCATGTCCATTTGCTGGCCCATGCATACCTCAATCGCTGTTTTTTGCAGCAGGATACTCAAAGATTTAAACGTTGACGCCTCGTATTGGCCAAGTTCTTGAAAAGCATAAATCATTAAAGCATCACCGGATAAAATAGCGATGTTAGAGTTCCATTTTTCGTGCACGGTAGGCAGGTTCCTGCGTTTGGGCGCACCGTCCATGATATCGTCGTGGATCAACGTAAAATTGTGGAACATTTCCAAGGCCGCTGCTGCGGGAAGGCTGTTATCCAAGGTTCCTCCAAATAATTCGGCGCTTAATACCGTGAATAAAGGCCGGATCCTCTTTCCTCCCAAGGCCATAAAATACTGAATGGGGTCATACAGTTGCGCAGGTTCTAGAGGATACTTTTTTTGGGTTAAATAGTGCTCTATGGCCGCCAAACGATTTTCGTATTGGGTCATTTACGTTTCATTAATTGGAGTAAGTAGGCGCCGTAGCCGCTTTTAATCAAGGGTTCGGCAATTAACTTAAGCTGTTTTCGGTCGATGTATCCTTTCCGAAAAGCAATTTCTTCAATGCAACCGACTTTTAAGCCTTGTCGCTCTTCTATTACTTGTACGAATTGTCCTGCTTGCATTAAGGTACTGAAAGTACCGGTATCTAACCAAGCTGTTCCTCGGTCTAAAATCGCAACTTTTAACTTGCCCTGTTTTAGGTAGGCGGCATTTACATCGGTAATTTCATATTCACCACGTTCTGAGGGTTTGAGGTTACGGGCAATGTCAACCACGGAATTATCGTAAAAATACAGTCCGGGCACCGCATAATTGGATTTGGGATTTTTAGGTTTTTCCTCGATGGATATCGCTTGATTTTCTTCATCGAATGCAACCACGCCGTAGCGTTCCGGGTCGCTTACGTGGTAGGCAAAAACAACACCACCTTTCGGATTGCTGTATTGGGTGAGTAAGTGGTCAAATCCGTTTCCGTAAAATATGTTATCGCCAAGCACCAAGGCAACCTTATCTTTACCGATAAATTTTTCACCGATAACAAAAGCTTGTGCCAGGCCATTGGGAATTTCTTGAGCAGCATATTCAAAATGACAGCCAAGACGTGTTCCATCGCCCAAAAGTTTTTCGAAATGCGGTAAATCGTGCGGTGTGGAAATGATTAAGATTTCCCGAATACCCGCACTCATAAGGGTGCTAAGCGGATAGTAAATCATGGGTTTGTCGTACACCGGCATCAGTTGTTTGGATACCGCCAAGGTTATCGGGTGCAAACGGGTACCCGACCCTCCGGCTAAGATTATTCCTTTCATGGGCAACGTCTTTGTTCCTCAAAGATAGGGAAGTAGGTTTGCATTCCAAACTAGAGCCAGCGGAACATGTCGTCGAACATCCGTTTTCCCCAGGGGGTATTGCCGTAATCCTTTTCCAATTTTTCTCTAAGTTCCTTGAGATTGAACACTTTATTTTTTCCAATTTCAGCCAACAACTTTTCTTGCGTTGGAGCTTCGCTGAAGTCGACCTTATCGGCAAAATAGATGATTCCCCCATCTTCCGTGGCGATTCCTAAAATAGCTCCGGGAAGTCCGCAGAAACCTTCGGGGCCAATGGAAGGAACGATGTTCGGAGCATACCAAGCATATATGCGCGTGGAATCGTTTTTTTGGTAAATGGCTTTTCGGCATTGAAAACCGCAGATGGCTCGCTTGCTGTCGGTTATTTTCCATTTCCGCTCCGGTAAAGAATCTTTTACATAAACCGATGTGCCAAAAAATTGGAATATGGTCAATTGTTTTTGAGATCCTAAGTATTGGTAATACTGGTTTTTAGAGGTAAGCCAAGCCATATCTTCTTGCACGTTCGGAGCGATGTACTTGAATACCGATACCGTGTCATTGAACGTCAAGGAGAATCGATCGTTTTTTATCTTGTTGTCCTCGTTCACAAAACGCTTCATGCGTTGATCGGTAAAACGTTTTTGTAAATTGGTTCTTCGGGTGTAGAAAATCGTTCCCGTAGCATAAAACTGGCACTGAGCGGCAAATTCTACGCTTAAGAATACCAAGAGAAACAAGAGTTTAATACCAGCCTTCGAAATCATCTTCTTTGGTTTTATTTTTATTAAAGCGATACGTTAATTTCAACAGGAAATATCGGGTAATGAGACGGGTGTAATTATCCGTTACAACGTTTCCATTCACTTGCCGCTGCAAGTTGAGGTTTTGATTCAATAAATCGTATCCGTTCACAGCGAGAATTAAATTGCCTGTGGGTAAAAAGGCGCGTTGAATTTCGGCATTGATTACAAAAATGTTGCGGTTAAACCCAGAAGCCCGTTGTGAATTGATGGTGTATTTTCCATCGGCAATGATTTTGAAACCAAAGGGCATCGTCCATTTAAAATCCATCGAATATTCTTGCGTTGAGAACGGAGTATTGGAGAGCGAATTGAACGTGCTCTTAGGGCTTGAATAAAAATAATTCTGCGTCACTGAAACCTCCAAAGAATCAAACTTTAACTCCAAGGAAAGTCCCCCTCCGATGGAAGGATTGTAGGTAATGTTCTCTTGTCCGTTGATATAATTGGTGAATTTAGAATAGTTGGCATTGAAATTCGGGTTAACTTCCAACTTTCGGTTGAATAACGGAAAACCTGCACCAGCATAGGCGTTGGCTGAAAAATTACCATCCACGTTGACCGTTTTTGCTATTGTTCTACCGAGGGCATCAAAATAAGTATCCGTTGCAAAAGCATTATCGGTGAGTGTGGCATTTAATCCACTCCAGATATACCTTCCGGAAAGCGCTTCCCATCGGTTAAATTGAAAGTTCAGTGTATGAATGTAATTGGGCTTCAAATCTGCGTTACCGATTTTCAAACGATTGGGATTTGAATTGTCGGGCACTGGCTGAATATCATTGATAGAAGGTTGGTCGGAACGGGTGAAATAATTAAAATTCAAACGGGTTCCCATGCCCGGTTTATAGTTATAACTCATACGAGGAAGTACATTGTTGATGCTCTGCAAAATGCTTGAATCACCAATTGCGTTGTAGTTGTCCAATTGAATGTTGCGGAATCCAACCCCAACGTTAAAGGTGTGTTGGTTGGTTTCATAGACCATCAGAAGGGTACCTCTGTTTTGAAAACGGCTGTTTTCGAAGGCATTCGAAAGAGAATCCACCCGTTGAGAATAGGTTCCAAGCATTGGTGCAAAGGTATTCCTGGTTTGATAGGATTTACCTGATTCTAGATAATACTCTAACTGCAACTTCCACTTAGCAGATAAGGGTTCTTTGTACGTTACAATCGCATAATTCAATTGATTGCCGTTGTCGTTTTGTTTTTTCTGGTCAATGGAATCGGTAAAATTGGCGAATTTACTTTGCGTTAGCAATGATCCATCGGTTTGGTTATCGGTCTTGTTCAAAATATATTTCAGCTCTAATTCTCTCCGAGGTTTCTTGAACATGCGGTAAATCGTACTTTCCAAGCGCGCCGTGTAGCCATTCGAATTGTTGGTGTTATCAATGACTGAGGTAAAAGTGGGCACCATAGCCTCTGTTTGGAAAGCATTGATGGTAGTGTTTTCGGTGATTCCCTCGTCAAAACTCAAAGAGGGTTTAATTTCTAGGGTGGTTAATGAGTCAAGTTTTGCTTGGAAATTTAAGTTGACTTTGTGCGAAGTATTGAGGCTGATATTGGAAATTGAATCCTTGGTATAATAGGAGGTATCTTGCAAAAAATATTGCGATAAACTGCTTTGCGTTGCGTTCAGGCGGTTTTGGTTGAAACTGTAATTAAATCCTATTTTTCCCCAGTCTTTAATTCGATCGTTGAAGTAGATACCCGCCTTCGTTGTTTGAGGTATACCCGTATTGGTGCGCTGACCGTTCTGATTCCACATCGACATCCCGCTTTGGTCCCTTTCATTCTCCAAACCAAACTTGTTCATATCACCAAACCTGAAATTGGAACGAGGGGTGTTTGAACTCAATAAGAACACGGAAAATTTTTGTTTATTATCGAAACGGTTAAACAATAATTCCCCCTCATAAAAAGGGAAATTAGTGGTGGGATTCCCAATTAGGCCCGCATCGGTAGCAAAGGAAGCTTTTCCAAAATATCCTTGTTTTGCATCGGCTTTTAATTTCAAATCCATGACCTGTATCTTCTCGTCCATGCCCGAGGTATTGTCTTGGGCTTTCTTTTCATAAATCTGAACCGATTCAACGCCTTTGGCCGCTAAATTTTTGGTAGCAATCGTTGGATCCGAACCAAAAAACTCATCCCCGTCCACCAACACTTGGCTAATTTCTCGTCCTTGAGAAGTAATTTGACCGTTTTCGTCGATTTTAATTCCAGGGAGCTTTTTTAAAAGGTCTTCAACGACTGCATTTTCGGCAACCTTAAAGCTGTCGGCAACATAAACGAGCGTATCACCTTTGTAGTAAATCCGGTTTTTATTGCCTTGAACCACCACCTCCGCCAGGTTTTTTACCTTAACGCCCATTCGAATAAAGGGAATTTCAACGGTTTTTTCAGAAGGGTTTCCAAGAACGTACAAGGTTTTATGTTCAAATTGGGGGTGCTCAATGAGAACAATAAAGGTATCGAGCGCCACATCAAAATGAAAGGTGCCCTTTTCGTCGGTTCTCTGAAACTGAACCAGGGTAGAATCGTTCAATCGGATTAGGGAAACGGCTGATTTGCTCAGAGTTTTTGTTCCAGTAGAATCGTTAACGATTCCAGAAATGCTGAGGGTTTGTGAATAAATGGATGTGGAGCAACAAACCGCGAAGGCGCAAATAAATGCAAAAAGGATTCTATTCGTTTTCATTCAACAGTTTTACCCTCGTAAGTCCTTGGTAGGTAAAGCCATTTTTACCAGTTACTCGTTGGAATTCCACTTTCAAACGTCTGTTAAGGTACAGTTGTTCATTGGCCACGAGCTCTTTTGCTAACGGAAAATCGTCGTTGTAGGCAAGAGCCGACTGTATGGAAGGATTTCCCCGGGTACCCACTACAATAAATTTCAATGCTTCAGTTTCAATACTGCCTTGAAAGCGCGTTTCGTATTTTCCTTGTTGGTTTACTAAATTCATGGCCTCTGTTGGATCAAATGCTATTTTTTTGCAAACGATGGGTGTTTTCGATAACATGTCTTCCTCGTCATTTCCTATCCTCGATGCGGAAACGATGACTTTTTTGTTATTTCCCATGTAGGAGAACACCTCCATAAATCCATTGGTTTCTTTTTGGTAATCTTTAACCGTTTGATGCGTGTAAAATAGAAAGTTCCCCGAATAATAATATTGCGTATTAAGTTGAATTCCTTTGCTGAAGGTTTCTTCCATTTCCAACATTATTATGGCATTTTTAGAATTTAATTTACCTTTTGCGGAACGGTTATTTTGTTGGTTATCAGAATATTCAAGGCTAAAGAAATTGGCCAGCGTAGAGGTGGTGTCAATGTAACGAATCAAGGAGTCATATTCCCATTGTCCGTTGAACAGTTGTTCTTTTTTATTCCGTTCAGGGGAGTTTTTATTGGTTAAGCTTAATCGTTGGCGATCTGCAGGCGAACATGCAAAACTTAAGCAGATGAGAAAAAGAAGGGGGGTGAAACGGTTTATCATTTTTGAGTAATGTAAAGGTAGAAAATTTAGCAAGGAATCAAGCTAACTGGGACAGTTTCTTATGAGAATTGTCGCATTTTAGTACCCAAATTGATGCGGGCTTTACGTATTTTTGTAGGCATGGGTGTTTTAATGGGCATTGATTTCGGACTGAAAAGAACAGGTATCGCCGTAACCGATTCCGAACAACGAATTTCCTCTCCGCTCTGCACCGTTTCAAGCGATTTACTCCTAGCGTGGTTGAAAGAGTATTGTTGTAAAAATTTAGTGAGCGGCTTTATTATCGGGTATCCCCTTTCGCTGAGCGGTACACCAACCCACATTACAGAAAATGTTTTGTTGCTCAAAGAAGTCTTAGTTAAAGAATTTCCCGATGTTTTAGTCGAGTTACAAGATGAACGTTACAGTTCAAAACGCGCCTCTCATTCGATTCATCTCGTGGGAAAGAAAAAGATGAGCAAGGATAAAGCGTTATTGGATAGGGTCAGCGCAGCGTTAATTTTACAAGATTATCTGAGAGTGCGAGAAAATTCACAGAACTGATTTATTTTTGCAATCTGCTATGATTATACCCATTATTGCTTACGGTGACCCTCTGCTCAAGAAGCCGTCGTTAGACGTTGATCGAAATCATGGGGATTTGGATATCTTAATTCAAAACATGTTTGAAACCATGTATCATGCGAAAGGGGTTGGTTTGGCGGCTCCTCAAATAGGTTTGAATCTTCGTCTTTTTGTCGTGGATGGTGCTCCATTCGCCCATGAGGAGGGCGAGGAACCGGATCCCCGCGCAGAAGGGATTAAAACATTTAAGAAAGTATTTATTAATCCAAACATCATTGAAGAATCCGGAGAGCCATGGACCTTTCAAGAAGGTTGTTTGTCCATTCCTAAAATTCGTGAAAATGTGAGTCGAAAGGAAACCGTGTTGCTTTCCTACTATAACGAGTCTTGGGAGTTTCAAAGAGAAAGTTTCAGCGGTTTTGCCGCTCGGATCATTCAGCATGAGTACGACCACATCGAAGGTGTTTTGTTCACCGATAGGTTGAATCCCCTTAAGAGGAAGTTAATTCAAAAGCGGCTGAAACTCATTGCAGAGGGCCAAATTACTATGGACTATAAGTTGAAATTTTACGCACAAAAAAAATGAAAGGAACATTATTTAACATCCTACTTTTTGCCACGCTCACTTGGCTGGTTTCTTGCTCCACCAATAAAAATCCTGTCGATGCGCTAGGTTCGTCAAACAGTCCGAAGGCGCTCAAGGACAGCATCCTTCAAATGGAGGACTCCATCGCCAGAATAGATCCTTCAAAAATAACACCGGCAGCTTACAATTTAAACCAAATAGAGTTAATCAATCGCCTTGAGGCTTATTTCAAACATTTTCCAAAGGATCCTTACACAGCTGATTGCCTGTTCAAACTTCACATGATTTATTCGGGGCTCAACGCTCACCGCAAAAGCGTGGCCTATGGAGATACTTTACTTCGAATCTTTCCCAATTATGCAAACCGAATCCTTTTGTTAGAAAGCATGGCTTCGGCCTATGACATGTTTATTACGCCACGAGATACCGCCTCGGTTCGTAAATACTACCTTCAATTACTCAACGATGAAAAGTACCCTAGCGCCAAAAAACGGGATATCAAAGAACGTTTGAAATTTCTAAATTTATCGTGGATGGATTTTGCAAATCGAAAACAAGCGCGTTAGGAGGGCTGTTAATGATGTGTTAAATTTTTCGCTTTTACGAAAAGAAGCATTATTTTTGCTCGAATTAAAAATTTAAACGGATGAAACAACTTTTACTTTGCGTTTGTTTAGTGCTCTGCAACGCAGTTATCAATGCTCAGGTTCCTATCGATAAAGGTCCTAAAATCAGCTTCAATAAAGAGGTTCACGATTATGGCACCATCAAATACGACGGAGACCCCAACTGCGCTTTTGAGTTTACGAATACGGGAGACGAGCCTTTGATCATTTCAAATTGCAAAGGATCTTGTGGTTGTACCGTACCTGAATGGCCAAAGGAGCCCATTGCACCAGGGGCCAAAGGCGTTATTAAAGTTAAATACGACACCAAGCGACCTGGACCCATCAGTAAAAACGTTACCATTTCTTCCAACGCGATAAACGAACCGGAGAAAGTTGTTAAAATAAAAGGTGAAGTTGGTCCAGCTCCAGAGTCAGGAGTTCCGATTAACAATAGCGGCGCTCCGACCAATAACTAAAGAATTGTAGATTTTTGGTATTAGGTTCCTTCGGGGACCTTTTTTTATTTAATCCAACCTCCGTCTTCGGGTAAGGGGGCAGAAAATGCCAAAGGTTCCATGCTTACAGGATGAATGAAGCATAACTCCGCCGAGTGCAAACAAATCCCGTGATCATCGTTGGCCCTTTTAGCCCCGTATTTCAAGTCGCCTTTCAAAGGATGACCTAAATGAGCCATTTGACACCTTATTTGGTGGTGGCGTCCTGTATCAAGTTCTATTTTCACAAGGGTGTAATGGTTGTATTGGTTGAGCATTTGGTACCTCAAAACGGCCTGTTTTCCTTGGTTTGAATCCACCACATAACTTTTATTTTGGGGTTCATTTTTTAGCAGACGATGGGTTAGTTCCCCTTGACCTTTTAACGAGCCTTCCACCAAAGCATGGTAAATCTTTTTAGGCTGTCGCTGCTGAAACTGCACGTTCATTCGTTCCAAGGCTTTACTTGTTTTCGCAAAAACCACCAAACCCGAGGTGGGGCGGTCTAAACGATGGATTACACCGCAGAAGACATTCCCCGGCTTTTGGTATTTCTCCTTTAAAAACGTTTTGATTTCCAGGTTTAAACTAATGTCTCCTGTTTTATCGCCTTGAACCAATTGTCCAACCCGCTTATTTATGACGAGGAGGTGATTGTCTTCGTAAATGATTTGGCTGATATCAAAGGGCTTCATTGCTTCGTCTGATTCAAGCTACTCTTATTGATTTTTTGTAACGAAGAAATGAAATAGCGCTGAGTAACACGAAGAAAATTATGGTGTAAATTAACCAATTGGGAAAACTTCCGAGTCCGTCTCCCTGCGCATACGAGTGAAGGCCAACTAACATGAAGTTGACGCCGAAATAGGTAAATAGAATCGCCGAATAACCCCAAAATGCCCATAGATTAAAGACAAAAGCACTTTTCAATCCGGGAATAAAGCGTAAATGCAAGATAATCGCGTAAACTAGGATTGAGACCAAGGCCCAGGTTTCTTTGGGATCCCATCCCCAGTATCTACCCCAACTTTCGTTGGCCCAAACTCCTCCGAGGAATGTTCCTATCGTTAGCATAAATATTCCGATGGTCATGGTCATTTCATTGACAACGGTAATTTGTTGTATGTTGCTTCCGAGTTTTTCCAGATTGTTTTTATTTTGAAATAAGTACAAGAATAAATTCAGCAAACCCAAGATGAACGAAAGTCCCAAGAAAGCGTAGCTACTCGTGATAATAGCGACATGGATCATTAACCAATACGATTTAAGAACAGGAACTAATGGACTGATCTCTGGGTCCAATAAATTTAATTCTGAGACAAACAACATCATCGCCGATAGGATCAGAGCCACAGACAAGGAGACTTCGATTTTGCGGGAAAATAGCCCTCCCGCGAGCACGGTAACCCATGCGATAAAGACAATTGCCTCATAGCCATTACTCCAAGGAGCGTGACCGGAGATAAACCATCTAAAACCTAAGCCTACTCCGTGGTAAAGAAATAACAAGGCGCTTAACGAAATCAACGAAATTTTAATGATTTGTATAATTCTTGGACGCTTTGAATGATCAGAGCGAAATAACCCCACGATGTAAAAGGCCAGTAAAAGTAAGCCGAATACAAGATAATATTGATAGACGGTTTTAAAGATGGTGAGTTTATTGTAACGAATTTCAAAGGCTACCTTTTGTTCGGAAGGTACAATTGATTTGCTGACCGTTCGTTGAATTAGTTTTAAATTTCCGAGCAATGCATTGGAATTCGTGTAATCTTGGCTTCTAGAAGCCTCAACCAACGAGTAAAAATATTTCAGGGCAACCAAGTTGGAGATGGTGTCTTCTCCTTGAATTTCAATACTCATCGGCACATACCAACGATTATTCAGGTCATTTTTCTTGGGAATTATCTTGAAGAATTGCCAACTTATAGCGCCCTGAAATACTTGAAATCTTTCGGTCAGCTTAATGAGCTTTTTTTCAAATTCATCTTGAAATTTTTCAGCTTTTCCGTGGGCCGTGGCGTATTCTTTTTCGAATTTATAGCGATTGTCCGCGGTTGTTAAATCAGCTAAAGAACAATATTTTGCCAATTTTAGCCGCTCTCGAACAGCACTGGGTACTAAAATAACCGCTTGTTTCATCCAGTATTTTCCATACATATGCCAACTCATCACAGCCTGTACAGCATTGTAACTTTTATAACGGTTGGAGCCATGAATTTTACGCAGTAATTGATCGCTTAGCGTGTGCAAGGGCATAATTCTGCCACTTTGATCCTGAACCAATAGCGCTGCCAATGCCTCGGAGTGTTCTTCGGAAACTACATGGAATATTTTTGAGGGATCCGTTTGCGCGAAAACATTTCCGATCATCAAAGGCCACAGCAGAACTAAACCGGTTTTTTTAAGTTTGGATATCGCGTCGTTAAGAGCTCTGAACCTGCTTTTTGGGGCAAAAATCGATAATATCATGCCGATAGACATGAGTAAATACCCCAGATAGGTTATGTTAGTCCCCCATGAATCGTGGTTAACGCTTAATTTTGTTCCCTCTTCATTTTCAAGGGTAGAGGGATTGTCAAGTTCATAGGAGGATTGAAAAAAGCGATATCCTGCATAGTCCGTGACATGGTTCATGAAAATGTGACGCTTGCTGCTGTAATTATTTTGTGGGTCTTCAATTCGAATATAACTCTCAAAGGAAGATGGGGCCTCTGAGCCGGGATAATTGGTCAATTGAAAATCTTCACAGACTACGCTGAAAGGAATAGAGCGCTTCACAGCCCCATACTCCAATTGGACATACAACCCGTTTAAGGAGAAGTATTCGGGATCCGGTATGTTGTTTTGCCCCCCTTTCAAGCGTACCTTTTTGTGTTCTTTACCGGAAATGACTTTTACCGTTAGGTAGTCCATACCTTGATTTTTGATTGCTGCTTTGCGCAAGGTTTTTTGAGCTCGGTAAAAAACATTTTTAAGCACGAATTGATCCGATCCAGCCTGGTAAAGCGTTTTGATATTGGCGGGTACCCACAAATTCGTTGGAATGTTCTCATATGCTGAGTCGGGGATGGGTATTCCCGATTGCCGCGCCTCTATCATCCTGGTCATGGGTAACATTCGCAACGGAACAGCCGTTCTCAACATGATTCTGCCGTTTTCAAGTTTCATGGATACTCCATCGTTAGACGTTGCGTTGTAAGATATAGGTAAGGTGCCGGATAGTAATTTATCCCCGTACTCAAGGTAATTGGATTTCATCTGTCCTACCACTACGTCGAGTACAGCACTTTCGGATTTTGGATTAAATTCAAATGTATCAATAGCATTGGAAATGAAATCCTCGTACTCGATCCTTAAAGTTTTACCGCGGTGTAGCATTTCATATGAAAACACATTGTTGATCAACTTCCAGTCGGATAGCCACGTAGTGAATCCTTCAACGGTTTCTTTGCTGCGATCGCGGATAGAAACCAATAATTTGGGTTCTGCGGTATACATATAATTAACACTTTCGCCTTCTCTTGCCACCAGTTGACCTTCAAAACCCCTATACCGCGTTACCGCGGAGCCAATCATGGTAATCAAAAACGCTACATGAAAACTGAAAAGAGCTATTTTATGTCTTTGCCACATTCGATAGACGTAAATATTATAGACCATCGCCAGGGATAAATAGAGCAGCAAAAGGGTGAACCATCCAGCATTGTAAATCACAATTTTTGCCGCTTGCACCCCGTGCATGGATTCGATAAAGGTGGCTACGCCAATGCACGTTAAAAACAACAACAACCCCAAGGCAACCCACCTCATTGAAAAAACAGCATTGAGTACTCTTTTCATTTTTTTTGCAAAAATACGGAATGAATTGTTTTTTGGATTGCTTTTACAATATTTGCTTTATGAAAATTTACGCGTTGTTTTTTTATGGTCTTGTGAGCTCTTCCATTTACGGTCAGGAAAAAAAAAAGGACTGGGAATTTGCGCAAAATCAGCCTGCTTTTGGCGAATTGTATGAAACAACGATAAATCAAGGTTATTTGCGAGGCAGGGTTGTAAGAGCATGGTTACCCGAAGGGTATTTCTCTGCAAAGAAGGCATTTGAAACGGTTTATTTTCACGACGGACAAATGTTATTTGATTCAACACAAACTTGGAACCATCAATCTTGGGACTTACCCAATGCAGCACAGCGGTATTTGTCGCAGCACCAATGTGTTTTCATAGGAATCGATAGCCATCCTAAAAACAGGTATGCCGAGTTTTTTCCTGCGCCAATTTATCCCAATCTTCCGCTTGCAGTGCAGTTGTCCCTGCGGGACTCGCTGTGGTATGGCCTGCCATTATTTGATGCCTATGCAAATGCGCTGATTAACGATGTATTTCCACTTGTCGAAAACAGTTGGAACGTTAAAAGGGGAGGGGACCATCGAACAATGGTTGGAGCGAGCATGGGCGCAATAGTTGCACTTACTTTGCTATTAGAGCATCCAACAGAGCTCGCAAAGGTAGCGTGCTTGTCCATTCATTTGCCTTTAATCGATGTTTGGCAGTATCGCGATAGATTTCGGGATCCAATTGCCACCGCGTTCAATCAATTTGTGGTAGAAAATTCGTTTCGCGTGGAGCATAAGACCATGTACATTGACCGTGGGGATCAGTCCCTGGATAAGGGGTATGCAACTTATTTCCCCCAATTTGAAGCAGCGTTAAAGAAATTCTCAAACCGTAATCAAGTCGCCGTTAAATTAATCCGTAATTCGGGGCACTCAGAAAAGGATTGGTCCCGGCGAATAGGAAAAATTTTGGCGAAACTCATGAAATAAAAAGTCCCGCAGGGCGGGACTCTATATTGACGCTTCAAACTATCCGTATTCCGGTAAGTAAGAAACGGAAAAGCGTCCCTTTCGGGACGCTGTTGTGGATAAGGAATTGGATTACCCCGAACTCACGTAATGGCTTATTATAGCTACATTGCGCTTTGTTCTTAAAGAGTCCAGCGTTCCTTTATTACATCATACCAGGCATGCCGCCTCCCATTCCTCCCATAGCTGCAGCCGGGCTGCTTTCTTCTGGTTGATCAGCGATTACGCATTCGGTTGTGAGCAACATAGAGGCAATTGACGCGGCATTTTCGACGGCGATGCGCGTTACCTTGGTTGGATCAATAACCCCTGCAGCATATAATTTTTCAAATTTATCGGTGCGAGCGTTATATCCAAAATCGTCTTTTCCTTCCCGCACTTTTTGAACAATAATGGCCCCTTCTCCCCCCGCATTCGCGATGATTTGTCGAAGAGGTTCCTCGACAGCGCGCTTAACAATTGCGATTCCCGTCGCTTCATCTTCATTTGCCGCCTTGATCTTATCTAAGGTGTCAATGGAGCGTATCAAGGCAACACCTCCACCGGGTACAATTCCTTCTTCCACCGCTGCGCGAGTTGCCGCCAAAGCGTCATCCACGCGATCTTTCTTTTCTTTCATTTCTACTTCAGTTGGCGCACCAACATAAAGAACAGCAACTCCACCTGCCAATTTCGCCAAACGCTCTTGAAGTTTTTCGCGGTCGTAATCGGAGGTGGTGGTATCAATCTGAGCACGGATTTGGTTTACTCGGGCTTTGATGTCCTCTGTCTTTCCTTTACCGTTTATGATCGTTGTATTGTCTTTATCAATGTCGACCTTTTGGGCCTGACCAAGCATGTCCATGGTCACATTTTCAAGGGTCATACCTCGCTCTTCAGAAATCACCTGACCGCCAGTAAGTATGGCGATATCCTCCAACATTGCTTTTCTTCGGTCACCGAAACCAGGAGCCTTAACAGCAGCAACTTTTAACGATCCTCTCAGTCGGTTTACAACAAGAGTCCCTAATGCTTCGCCATCCACATCCTCAGCAAGAATCAAAAGGCCTTTTCCTGCCTGAACAACCGGTTCTAAGATGGGCAACAATTCTTTCATGCTGGAGATTTTCTTTTCCGTAATCAGAATTAATGGGTTTTCCATCTCGGTTATCATTTTCTCGGTATTGGTCACGAAATAAGGGGATAAATACCCGCGATCAAATTGCATACCTTCTACAGTTTTTACCTCCGTTTCGGTTCCCTTTGCCTCCTCAACGGTAATGACGCCGTCGTTGCCAACAACTTTCATCGCTTGTGAGATCAGTTTACCAATATTTTCGTCATTATTGGCAGAAATGGTAGCGATTTGTTCAATTTTGGAAGCATCCTTTCCTACCTCTTTCGAAAGGTTTTTCAAATTTTTAACCACCTCTGCTACAGCTTTATCGATGCCTCGCTTTAAATCCATAGGATTTGCACCCGCCGCAACGTTTTTTAGTCCTGCAGTGATAATAGCTTGGGCAAGAACCGTTGCTGTAGTCGTTCCGTCTCCGGCAATATCCGCGGTTTTCGATGCCACTTCTTTTACCATTTGAGCACCCATGTTTTCCATGGGATCTTTCAGTTCGATTTCCTTAGCAACAGTAACGCCATCTTTGGTTATTTGGGGCGCTCCAAATTTTTTGCCTATTACTACGTTTCTTCCTTTTGGACCCAGGGTTACTTTCACGGCATTTGCCAAAGCGTCTACCCCTGTTTTTAACTTATCCCGACCTTCAATGTCGAATAATATATCTTTTGCCATTGTAAATTAATTAGTTGTTATTGAAAAATACCTTAGAAAACTCCGTAAATGTCCGACTCACGCATGATGAGGTAGGAATTCCCGTCCACTTTTATTTCGGTTCCAGCATATTGCCCATAGAGGATTTCATCGCCAACCTTCAAGGTCATTGGTTCATCTTTTTTGCCTTTACCAACGGCTATGATTTTTCCCCTGAGGGGTTTTTCTTTCGCCGTATCGGGTATTATTATACCACTCGCTGTTTTCTGTTCTGCCGGCGCAGGCTCCACAAGAACCCTGTCCGCCAGCGGCTTAAACTTCACTGACATATCGTTTTTATTTTTTTGATTTTTACATTGTTCTCGAATTTCATACCAAAATTAAATGCGCGACAAAATTTCAGTAAGGCATTAAAATTGTCACATCAAAATGTCAAGCTGACACTATACCTGAACAAGTCACCTGCCTCCTTGTGGCGCATTTGGCGCATCTTTTGCCGGTGCCTGTTGGGATTGAGGATTTGTCTTTTTTATCGTTTGAGGCTTCGGTTGTTGCAAGGACATGATTATTGCGCTTACCACAATTGTTGTAGCCAAGCCCCAAGTAAGCTTATCAATGAATTCTGTGGTTTGTTTTACACCTCCGAGTTGCGTGGGACTTCCGAAATCACTGCTTAAGCCTCCACCTTTTGGATTTTGAATGTAAACCACCAAAATTAATAGAAGGGCCGCTAGGCAAATAATGACAGAAAAAAGGGTCGTGATCATTTAAATTTCTTTTTGGGTAATTTTTTTTATTTGGGCTGCAAAGTAAAGCTTTTTTTCGGGAAAAGTCAAAATTAATTGTTCGTAAATCTGAATAGCCTTTGGATAATTTCCCTGAATGACAAAAATCTTGGCCAAGGTTTCACTTACGGGAATATTTTCAGAGTTAACGCTTTCTTTGGCTTTTTTTATCGGAGAATAAAAGTCAACAGGCGCTCGTTCCGTGGGCGAATTTTCTTGGGTTGTGCCGTTTCCTTTCGATCCCCTATTTAGCCAATCCATAAAGCTATTTGCCTCTTTCGGATTTTGCAAGCTAACTTCTTTTTTATCAACAGGATCAGCGACCTGTTTGGGCGAACTCTGGGGATCAACTTGAAGTTCAACCGCGTATAGCGAGGACACTGCAGACTCTTTGATGAGTTTATCCAAGGGGTCAAATTCTGGTAATTTTTTCTCATCGTTAAGGTTCTCTACTGCGAATTCTTCGTTTACGCTCTCGTTTTGGGGGTGTTCAAGGCTTACGGAACTTGAATCAGTAGGCAGTACAAAAGGTGTGGAATCTTCAACTCCCTTTACCGGAAAGGACTCTTCTTTTTCTAGCACAGGTTCGTTCAGCAAACGGTACAGTTTGCTGCGCTCGCTTACTAAGTAAGCGTATTTGGGAAGTTCCTTGCCCAATCGAATGTCAGCGTTTTGATGCAGAGCCTCGAGGTAGGTAAGGGCGAATAAACCTGAGTATGGATAGTCAGCGCACAATTGCTGTAGTTGTGCAATATCTGCCGGGGTAACAAGGGCAGGATTTAGCAATAGGTTGTTAATATTGTGTTTACTCCAACTCACCAATTACTCATTAATTTATTAATCACGTCTTGTACCACCTGCTCATTGACTTGCGATAAAAGTTGATTTTCGACAGAGGCAAAATTCGCCCCCGCATCGAAGTCTGCAAATCGCGTTACTACAAGTCGGGCCGTCTCTTTTTTCGGAGCCGTAAAATTTAAATCAAATGCAATGCTCACAGTCAGCCGGTTTTTAGCAGCATTATCCCCGTTTTGTAGGGCTATGGGATTAACTGAATAATTGGTGATTTCACCGGATATTTGAACCTGAGCATCATTTAAGCTAGGGGTTAGGCTTAGTTTCGTATTGTTTTGTAACCCGTCTTTGATGGTCTCTGAAAGGCCAGCAGCGTAGCTTAACGGACATGTTGGTGAACTGATTTGAAGGGTTTGAAGGTAAAATCTTTCCCATTCTTCCGGCATTCCCCCCGTATCTCTGAAGCCCATACGAGTTGGCCAGCAACCAGCTACGGCAAACGATAATATGATCAGTAGGCTAGTTCTCACTCGGCTAAATTAAATTCCTTTATCTTTCGGTACAAGGTTCTTTCCGAAATACCTAATTCTTTGGCAGCGTGTTTTCGCTTTCCACGATGTTTTTCTAGAGCTTTTTGGATTAATTCACGTTCACGCTCCTCCAGGGAAAGCGATTCTTCAAAATCCTCGTGAAGGGTAAAATCTTCTTGCTCATCATATTCCTGGATTTTCGGTGGCATAAGGCTTTGCGGCGCCGGAGCATTGGAAACATTGGAACCGTAGTCTTGATAGAGCTTATTCACAAGGATATTTTGATCGGGATTCAATTCTATTCCTCCTGTTTGGCTGAGAATTTCTACCACCAACTTCTTCAAATCGCTGAGATCCCGCTTCATATCAAATAAGAATTTATACATAAGCTCTCTCTCCGATATGGATTCTTGACTCAAGGAATTCACAACAAGCGCACCTGAATCGCCAAGCTCCGGCAAGTATTCTTTCAATAATTGAGCATCAATGCTTCGTTCCGTTTCGATAATACTCAATTGCTCAACAATGTTTTTAAGTTGACGAATATTTCCCGGCCAACGATAATCGTTGAGTAAGGTAATCGCTTCATCGGTTAAACGAATGGGGGGCATGCGGTAGCGTTCGGCAAAATCACTGGCGAATTTTCGAAACAACAAATGGATGTCGTCTCCACGATCACGCAGCGACGGAAGCGCAATTGGTATCGTGCTCAAGCGGTAAAAAAGGTCTTCTCGGAATTTGCCCTTTGCAATAGCTTGTTGCATGTTTTCATTCGTCGCAGCAACCACACGCACATTGGTTTTTTGTGCTTTGGAGGCCCCTACACGCAGGTATTCTCCGGTCTCAAGAACCCGAAGAAGGCGCACTTGCGTTTGCATGGGCAATTCGGCGACCTCATCTAAAAAAATGGTGCCTCCATTGGCAACTTCAAAATACCCCTGACGGCTTCCTGCTGCCCCTGTGAAAGAACCTTTTTCGTGCCCAAACAATTCGGAGTCAATCGTGCCTTCCGGAATAGCCCCGCAATTTACTGCGATGTATTCCTTGTGTTTTCGACTACTCAATTGATGGATCACTTGCGGTATAATTTCTTTTCCTGTACCACTTTCTCCTGTCACCAATACGGCTAAATCCGTTGCGGCAACCTGAGCGGCAATTTCTAATGCCCTATTAAGCCCAGAGGAATTTCCTACAATGGTAAAGCGCTGTTTAATTTGTTGTACCGTCATGGTGTTTGCTGTTCCTTTTCTTGGTTTACCAAAACCCCCAGCAACGTAGCCGAGGTGCAATCTGTAATTTTAACGTGCACATAACTTCCTTTTGCGACGTTTTTCTTATCAAAAACAACCATGTTGTTTTGCGAATTTCTGCCACAAAATTGTTGTGCGGACCTTTTTGAGGGGCCTTCTACCAAAACTTCCTGAACTTGACCAACCTGTCGTTGATTCAAGAAAAGGCTGTGTTTCGTCTGCAATTCGATTATTTCGGTTAGTCTTCTACTTTTGGTTTCATCGGGAACGTCGTCTGTAAATTTACGTTCAGCTAAGGTCTTCGGCCGTTCGGAATATTTAAACATGTAAGCGTAATCAAAACAAACTTCGCTCATTAAAGAAAGTGTTTCCGAGTGTTCATCTTCCGTTTCACCGCAAAATCCAGCAATGATATCGGTGGAGATGGCGCAGTTCGGAATTATTTTACGAATAGCTGCGATTCGGTTCAGGTACCAGTCGCGTGTGTATCCTCGGTTCATTCGGTATAAAACCGAACTATTTCCGGATTGAATGGGCAAATGAATGTATTTACAAATGTTTGCATATTGGGCTATCGCTTCTAGCACCTCATCGGTCATGTCTTTAGGGTGGGAGGTACTAAAACGAACTCTTAATTGCGGAGAAACTTGCGCAACCATAATAAGAAGTTGGGCAAAATTTACGCTGGGTTCGTTGTGATCAACGATTTCACCCTTAGAACTTAGATTCCATCGATAACTGTCAACATTTTGACCTAGAAGGGTTACTTCTCGGTAGCCATTGTTGAATAAAGACCTACATTCTTCTACAACGGTTTGAGGATTCCGAGAACGTTCTCTGCCGCGCGTGAAAGGTACTACGCAGAAAGAACACATGTTGTCGCAACCACGCATGATGGTTACAAAGGCCGAAATCCCTCCTTGGTCTAAACGTACCGGTGTAATGTCTGCATAGGTTTCTTCTCGTGATAAAAGCACATTGACGGCGCGCTGTCCTGTGCCCACTTCATCCAGGAGATTTGGCAAATCACGGTACGCATCCGGTCCGGCGACCAGATCCACTAATTGTTCTTCCTCCAGCAAGTTTTTTTTAAGACGCTCTGCCATACAACCTAAAATTCCTACCACCAATTCAGGTTTCTTTTTTTTGAGGGATTTAAACTCGGTAAGGCGTTTTCTCACCCGTTGCTCTGCATTATCGCGGATAGAACAGGTATTTAACAACACAAGGTCTGCATCCTCAACATTGCGGGTGGTACAATATCCTTCGCCGGCTAAAATGGAAGCAACTACCTCGCTGTCGGAAAAATTCATCTGACACCCGTAACTTTCTAAGAATAATTTTTTATCTCCTACCCGCTGGGTTTCGTTTTGAAGCATCAACGCTTCACCCTGACGAACTTCGTCTAGTGGCTCGTTCAACTTATTGGGTTGCATGCTGCAAAGGTAATTGAATTTATGCTTATGTCAAATTGTCATATTTGGTCTTTCTTTAAAAAAAATTAACCAAAGGTTAAGGTATAACGTGGTAAATTTTATCCTGAACACTTCGTACTTTTATGTGTTTATTGCATTAGTTTTGTTCAACTGTAAGCATGTCCAAAAATTTAGTCATAGTAGAGTCTCCGGCAAAAGCCAAAACGATTGAAGGGTATCTGGGTACCGACTTTACGGTACGTTCGAGTAATGGACACATACGCGATCTCCCAAAGAAAGGGCTTTCCGTGGATATTAAAAATAATTTTACACCCAGTTACGAAGTTTCAGCCGACAAAAGGCAATTGGTTAATGAATTAAAAAAATTAGCCTCAGTTGCGGACATGGTTTGGCTTGCGACGGATGAGGATCGGGAAGGGGAAGCAATTTCATGGCACCTGTCAGAAACGCTGCAGCTCGATCCCAAGAAAACCCAACGAATAACGTTCAACGAAATTACGAAAGAAGCCATTTTAAAGGCAATCAACCATCCTAGGGAAATCGACAGCGCTTTAGTTGACGCACAGCAGGCTCGGAGGGTACTTGACCGAATTGTTGGATTTGAATTATCCCCGGTATTGTGGAGAAAGGTTCGTCCGAAGTTATCCGCTGGCCGGGTTCAATCTGTGGCGGTGCGTTTGATTGTTGATCGGGAAAACGAAATCAACGCTTTTAATTCAGGATCTTTTTACAAAACAACGGCGGTCTTGATGGCCGAAAAAGGAAGTTTTAAAGCCGAGTTGGACCGAAATTTTCCGGATGAGAATTCGTCGCTCGAATTTTTGAATTCTTTGGGAATTCCCACTCTAACGGTTGATTCTATTGATGTCAAACCTCATAAGCGCACTCCAGCAGCACCGTTCACAACGTCGAGTTTACAACAAGAAGCGTCTGTGCGGCTCGGCTATTCCGTGTCCCGAACCATGTCCATTGCCCAAAAATTATACGAGGCAGGGCACATTACGTACATGAGAACCGACGCTACAAACCTATCACAATCCGCGATAGACCAAGCTAAGAAGCACATTGTAGCCACTTTTGGGCAAGAATATTCAAATCCAACCCAATACAGGACAAAATCTGCCAATGCGCAAGAAGCTCACGAGGCTATTCGGCCATCCAATTTTGCTGCGAAAGACGTATCGACTGTTCGTGAGGAACAAAAGCTGTACGAATTGATCTGGAGACGGACTCTAGGAAGCCAGATGGCACCGGCTCAACTGGAAAAAACAGCCGTTCAAATTGCCATTGCAGGCCAAGAAGAGGCTTTTATCGCAAAAGGTGAGGTTATTAAGTTTGATGGTTTTCTGAGGGTTTATGAAATCGAGGCCCAAGGCGATGAAGACGAAACCCAAGGCCGTTTACCACAGCTCGTAAAAGGGGAAAATATCGGCCTTCAAGAGTTGAAGGTTACACAGCGATTTACGCGGGGACCTGCGAGGTACTCGGAAGCAAGCCTCGTTAAAAAAATGGAAGAATTGGGCATTGGCAGGCCTTCTACTTACGCACCGACTATCTCCACAGTTCAAAAACGAGGATATGTGGCAAAAAATGAACAAGAAGGAACAGAACGAAAATACACTCAGTTGGTGTGGAATAAGGGTTCTTACACCAAAGAGGTTTTAAGCGAAACGGTAGGTGGTGATAAAAATCGCCTTGTTCCGACCGATATCGGAGTTTTGGTTACGCAGTTTCTCGAGCAACAATTTTCGGACATTATGGATTACCATTTTACCGCTCAAGTAGAGGCCTCTTTCGATGAAATAGCTCAAGGAGTTTTACCTTGGAAAAACATGATGGGTAAATTCTATGCTGGCTTTCATCTCAGTGTGGAGCAAACTTTAGAGCAAAGCGATCGAGTGACTGGGGAACGAGAATTAGGCGTTGACCCAACTTCAGGCAGAAAAGTGATTGCGCGCATGGGCAAATTTGGAGCCATGGTACAAATTGGAAATGAGCAAGAGGACGGAGAAAAGCCAAAGTACGCTTCGATGTTAAAAACACAGTCTATTCAAAGCATCAGTTTTGAGGAAGCATTGGACTTGTTTAAATTACCAAGGGTGTTGGGGGAGTATGAAGGAATCGAAATTAAGGCCAACATTGGGAAATTTGGCCCATATGTGCAACATCTCAAAATGTTTGCTTCCATACCAAAAGAGGAGGATATCATGGAAATAACCTTTGAACGTGCAATCCAGCTACTTGAGGAAAAGAAATTATCTACCGCCAATAACACGATAAAATCGTTTGATGGAAGACCCGATGTTTTTGTGCTTCGGGGTAAATATGGTCCTTATCTCAAGATTGGAAAAGATAATTTCAAATTACCCCAAAACACGGTGCCCGAGGAACTGACATTGGACGCTTGCATCACCATCGCCTCAAGTCAACCAGAAAAGTCGGCCAAGAAATCGTTCAAGAAAAAAAAATAGTACATTAGTACGAACATTTATTCGATGAACCAAAGCGTTAACAAAGTCATTTTGCTTGGAAACCTCGGCCGCGATCCTGAAATAAGGCATTTTGAGAATGGAGGAGTAGTGGCCAGTTTTTCCCTTGCTACATCAGAGTCTTTTATGGATTCCCACACAGGAGAAAGGCGTGAAATAACGGATTGGCACGACATAGTCGCGTGGCGTGGGCTTGCCTTGGTTGCGGAAAAAGTTTTGGTAAAAGGCGCAAGAGTTTATGTTGAGGGCCGGCTCAAAAAAAGATCCTACCAAGACAAAGAAGGACAGTCAAAAACGGTAATTGAGGTAGTTGCGGAGGAGTTGGTGGTTTTATCCCGACCAGAAGGTAAAAACCCATTAGTACCTCCTTACTCTGAGGTTATATCCGAACAAACCAAGGTTCCGGATAGCCTCATTGAAAAAGACGATGACACTCTTCCATTTTAATTGCCATGCCAGACCCCTCCGAACCCCTTAGTCTAATTTTTCTTTCCATTACTTGGTCTACTGCTGAAACCATTTATTCAGTAATCATTGTCCTACTTCTGCTGCTCGCTGCAATAACGACAAGCTCGGAATCCGCCTTCTTTTCTTTAAGACCTCAAGAAAAGGAACAATTAAAAAGCGAGCAGAGTAAAAAGGCGAACGCGATCTTATCCTTGATTTCTAAACCTAGGGAACTCATTGCTTTGCTATTGATCTCTATCAATTTTGTGAACGTTGGCATTGTTATACTATCCACCTTAATTCTCAACAAAATGATGGAGGGATATAGCGAGTTGTCGAAACTGTTGGTAGAAATTTTTGGCATTACTTTGATGATTTTAATTACCGGGGAGGTTATTCCGAAAATTTATGGGGCCAATAATGCCCTTAAGGTGGCCCGCTTTATGGCGTTGCCGATTGAACTCATCCGAAAGACTCCCCCGATTTCGTGGTTAAAATCTTTACTAGTTAACGGAACGGCGTTTATTGGAAGAATTGGGGGTAAAAAAATCCATATATCCTCGGACGATTTGGAATATGCGATCGCACTTACGACGGATGGAAATTCGGATGAAGAAGAACAAAAACTTTTAGAAGGGATTGTTAAATTTGGAAGAACGGAGGCTGTTCAGATCATGACGCCGCGCGTTGAGGTAGAGGCACTCAGTATACAATGCAAGTTTTCCGAGGTTTTACAATTAATATTGGATGCAGGCTATTCAAGAATACCGGTTTTTCAGGACAAACCGGATGATATTGTGGGGATTCTTTACATCAAGGACTTGATGCATCACTTCACCGAAAAAGATAATTTTTCCTGGCAGAAACTGCTGCGTAAACCCTATTTTGTCCCCGAAAACAAAAAAATTGACGATCTTCTTCAAGAATTTAGAACCATGAAAATGCACATGGCGGTTGTCGTCGATGAATATGGTGGAGCGGGAGGAATTGTAACGCTGGAGGATATATTGGAGGAAATTGTAGGCGACATAACCGACGAATTCGATGACGACCAAGTGGAATACCAAAAGCACGACGACGGCTACTCCTTTTCGGGAAGGACCTCTCTGAAAGATTTTTATAAGATTCTGGAAATCGATGGGGACATTTTTGAAGTTGAGAAGGGCGACTCTGAAACCCTCGGTGGATTTCTGGTCGAAAAGTCCGGAAGGATTCTAAAAAACCGCGAATTCATTGTACATGGGGATTGGAGACTAACGGTAACGGCATCGGACAAGCGTCGGATAAAGTTAGTTAAAGTGCAAAAAGAATCATGAACATAGCCCCGTTCGCTTTCGTCTTTGTTTTTGCAGTGTTACCGGCTTGTACGGACAAACCCCCCGTCCCAAAACCCTTAAGTTACTTGCGAACAGAGTTACCCGAGCACAGCTATTTTACGATGAGGGTAAACAATCCAATCGTGAGTTTTACAACAGAAATGTCAACGTTATTCTCGTTATCTAAAAATTTGAGCGACCTAAAATTTGGTTTTCAAGAAGTGGATTTGGGGGCTGCAAATGGATCTCTTTTACTGTACTCCAAGAAATTTGATTCAAGGGATTCGCTATTTAGACTTATCAATGCAGCCAATGACATGGTGGATGAACATAAAGTGAAAGCAGACCAAATTGATTATGTTCAGGTAATCGATCCAAATCGTCAGGTTTATGGCACTTTTTTTTCGTTAAAGGGAAATGTTGCGACAAATTTCCAATTTTATCTTACTGACTCAATTTCGAGGTTCGTACGTGGAGAGTTATTGCTGAATTGCAGACCTAATTACGACAGTTTACGCCCAATCATAGACTATCTAAAAATAGATATGGATAGGATGTTGTCGAGTTTTCGATGGACACAATGAGCACTACCATCTTGTCCTTAGGTTCCAATCTCGGAGATCGAGAAGAGCATATTTCAAGAGCGCTTTCCCTCCTTTCAGAAAAAGCAGGCATCCTAATTTCGGTTTCCAAACCTTACTATTCAGAAGCAATGGGCTATGTTTCAAAACACGAGTTTTGCAATGTTTGTGCTAAGTATTCTACCGCGTTAAAACCTCTTGAATTGTTACAGGTCTGTCAAGCTATTGAATTGGAAATGGGCAGAGTGAAAGATTCTAAGGGGTATCTTTCCGATAGAATCATCGACATCGACATTCTTTTTTTTGACGACATTACGTTAGTTTCAGAAGAGCTGACCATTCCTCATCCAAGATGGAGTGAAAGACCTTTTGTAATGCGACCTCTTACGGAGCTTATGTAATATTTTTAATGTTGCCATTTTTTTTTTAATTTAGCCCGCTAATAAATAAATTAATTCGAAATGAAATTTAATTTTTACGTTCTTTCAATCTTGGGTCTGTCTTTTGGTCTACTTCTCACGAGTTGTGATCAACTCAAAGATTTATCCTATTCTACCACTCCGAATCCGCTGGAAATGCACGGGGATAGCGTTGCCATTGCTGTAACAGTTAACATTCCCCCAAAAGGAATTAACAAGAAAGTGATCGCTGAAATAACGCCAACACTGGGTAATACCAAGTTGTCTACTTGGAAAATTCAAGGCGAGAAAGCTACCGGGAATGGTCAAACCATAACCTTCAAACCAGGAGGGTCTGCAACATTTTCGGAAGTGGTGGCTTACGATCCTTCTATGGAATCTTCAGAACTTGCGATTACTGCTAAAGTTTTCAAGGGGACAAAAGAAAAAACGAAAGAAGCAATACCTGCTACCAAGTTGGCAGATGCCACCATTATCACACCATTAATGGTGCGTCCTGCGTTCATGATGCTAACCGAAACTGCAGATATACCTCGTTCGGAGAACAAAACGGCAAGTGCACAATTGAATTTCTTAAAGGGTAAAGACGATGTAAGAGCTACCGAATTAAAGGACAAAGACATCCTTGACCTAGTTACTTGGATTCAAACAGCCCAAACCAATCCCAAAATTAAAATCAATTCGATCGCTATCAACGGTTATGCTTCGCCTGACGGTGAAGAAACTTACAATGATCCTTTGTCTGGACGTCGTACAAGAACAGCTAGAACGGCGGTTATCGCTGTGATGAAAAAGAATAACCTAACGCAATACTTGGATACCAACATGTATGCGCTCTCAGGAAACGGAGAGGATATGGCAGGTTTTCAAAATGCTCTAGCCCAGAGTACGACCATCAAACAAGAGGACAAAGACTTGTTCAGTCGAGTATTGTCCATGGGTGGCCAAAACGACAAGAAAGAAGACGATATTTATGCGCTTTCCAAAGGCTTCACGCAATTGGAAAAAGAAATTTTCCCTGCATTACGCCGAGCGGAGGTTGTTGTGAGCTATACCGAAATGGGATTGAGCGACGACGAATTGCGTGCAAAAGCCATGGATACTCCAGCGGCTATGTCGGTAGATGAGTTAATTTTTACCGCTTCTAAATTGGTAAAAGACCTAAACGATCAAGGAAAGATTTACGATGCAGCGGCGTTGAGCTACCCAACGGACGCTCGTGCGCTAAACAACGCAGGAGCTGTTGCCTACATGCAAGGAAACTACGCAAAAGCTAAGACTAACTTCGATAAAGCTTTGAGTGCTAAAGACAACAACAAAACCAAAAACAACCTTGCAGGTGTTGCCATGGTACAAGGTGATCGAGCAACGGCGAAGAAGTTGTTAGGACAGGTTAAAGAGAAAAATGCTGAAATTAATTATAACAACGCAATCATTGCCTTATTAGAAGGAAAGTACAGTTCTGCAGTGACAGGTTTTAATGCAGCCTCTTTCAACAAAGCTTTAGCTCAAGTATTAGTTGGAACCTTGGATGCTGCCAGTGAAACGCTCGCCAAAAGCAACGACAAAGACGCTGCAGACGGATTTTATCTAAAGGCGATCATTGCTGCCCGATCCAATGCGGGCGTTGATGCGATTGTTAGTAACCTCAAGTCTGCCATAGCCAAAAACAGCCAACTTCGCGAGAAGGCAGGCAAAGATCGTGAATTCATTAAGTTCATAGAAGATCCTACTTTCAGCGCTGCGGTTAAGTAAATAATATCCATTGATGTTATCGAAACCCTCCTTCGCGGAGGGTTTTTTGTTGGTGTAGATATTGCTGCTCGAATTGTCCTGGTGTGGGAATGGAGAGCCACTCACATTGCAGAGTCTCCATATCCATGAGCGTAGAGTATCCACAAAAACTCATTACCGTTTTGGCTGAAGCAAGGATTTTGTCGGCTTCTTCCCAGGCAGTGATTTGAGGAATGCTGTTGGGGAGGGATGGGTGAGAACCAATTACGAAATCTAATTTATCCAGTTCTGTTTTAAAGGATGCAATCAACAGGGGATGAAATTCTTTTGGTCCGTTTAAGAGTAAAACTTTCCATTTTTTTTCGCGGTCACTCTTTTGGAGGCGGGAGAGAATTCCAAGGTATTTAAAGGGAATGTTGGGCCTCGCGGAAAGTTTTCCTGCCAAGCGAAGCTTTTCGCAGTCAGCTATCCAACATGCTTGGAAGCGATGCATTAAAAAACGATGTACCCCCTGAAATGGCAAACCATACCAAGGTATAGGCAGCATGCATTGATGGGTTATGAATATGCTTTCAACGTTAGCATGGATAAATCCATAGCGGTGATCGCTTAATACCAAATTAATGGCCTCGATATTAACGAGTTCAGCTACCTTTCTTTGTTCTTTTAAAAGTTGCGTGAACAGTTGTGGAAATCCAAAAATGAGGTCCTTGATGCTGAACCCATTGGTGGAAAACACAAAAGGATAGTCGTCCAAAAGAATGTATTTTGCCTTATCGAGGTAACATCGAAAAATGTGTTCTTGATGCAAATTACAAGCAACGATGATGGAATTATTTTGTTGTTCAAGTGTCTGAAGTAAGGGAATGGATCGGCTCACATGGCCTGAGCCCCAATTTAGGGCGGCAAAAAGAATTCTTCGGTTTTTAATTTCGGAAACAGCAGGAATTCGATTAAAATTTGTGCACATTCGCAGGTCTTATGGTTCGAATTGGTTATTTTTGACACTTAAAATTAGAATAAATGAACGAAGGATCTGAGTTTTTGAAATATGCGAGTAAGCATCTCGGCATCAATAGTATGCATGTAGGGCATTACATCGATTCATCCATGACTCCTTACATTATCGAGGAACGCCCCATGAACATGACACAAATGGACGTGTTTTCCAGATTGATGATGGATAGAATCATTTTTTTGGGCACAGGTATCAACGACCAAGTCGCTAACATTATAAATGCTCAACTGCTTTTCTTAGAATCTTTAGATTCGAAAAAAGACATTCAAATATACATGAATTCTCCCGGTGGCTCGGTATATGCGGGGTTGGGAATTTACGATACCATGCAATACATTCGACCCGATGTATCTACGATTTGTACGGGAATTGCAGCTTCCATGGGAGCCGTTCTGCTTTGCGCCGGAGCCGAGGGAAAAAGAAGTGCGCTCAAACACGCTCGGGTTATGATTCATCAACCGCTGGGAGGTGCTCAAGGTCAAGCTTCTGATATTGAGATTACGGCTCGCGAAATTCAGAAATTAAAGAAAGAGCTGTACGACATTATTGCGCACCACTCCAAGCAAGATTATGACAAGGTTTACGCAGACTCTGACCGCGATTATTGGATGACCTCCGAGGAAGCAAAGGCGTATGGTATGGTGGATGAAGTGTTGATTCGTAATCCGAAATAAAATGCCAGGTAAAAAGGAATGTTCTTTTTGCGGAAAAGCAGTTAATCCTCCAAACGTACTGATATCAGGCATCTCTGCATTGATTTGCGACGATTGCGTTGTACAAGCTGGACGAATTGTTGAATCCGAGCGAAAAACGTCGTTAACGGAAACAAAAACAGCAGGGTTTAAGTACCTTAAGCCGAAAGAGTTAAACGCCGAGTTGGCCAACTATGTTATAGGCCAAGAGGAAGCGAAAAAAGTGTTGAGCGTAGCCGTATACAACCACTATAAACGCATTTTAAATCCTGAGTCTCCTGAGGATGTAGAAATCGAAAAGTCGAACATTGTTTTAGTAGGAAGAACGGGTACTGGGAAAACGTTATTGGCCAGAACGATTGCGCGAATGTTGGATGTGCCTTTCTGTATTGCCGACGCAACCGTATTAACGGAAGCCGGGTATGTGGGAGAAGATGTTGAAAACATACTTGTTCGCTTACTTCAAGCGGCAGATTACGATGTAGAGAGAGCCCAAAGAGGTATTGTGTTTATTGATGAAATTGATAAGATTGCCCGAAAACGCGATAATCCGTCAATTACACGAGACGTCTCTGGAGAAGGTGTCCAGCAAGCTCTGTTGAAACTATTAGAGGGCGCAAGCGTTAATGTGCCCCCTCAGGGAGGAAGAAAGCATCCCGATCAAAAAATGATTCAAGTCGATACAAAACATATACTTTTCATTTGCGGAGGAGCCTTTGACGGGATAGAAAAAATAATCGCTAGCAGGTTGAATAAAAATAAAATTGGCTTCTCAAGCTCCCTACAGGGCCGCATTGAAAACAATGATTTACTCAGCAATATTTCGCCATTAGACTTAAAATCCTACGGCCTTATCCCGGAGTTAATAGGAAGGTTCCCAGTGCTCTCTTACCTTACGCCCCTTGACCGCGGAGCATTGAAGCGTATTTTAACTGAACCCAAGAATGCCCTGATGAAACAGTTTGTACGCATGTTCCAGCTGGATGGCGTAAAACTTACTTTTGATCAGGAGGTGTTGGATTTTATTGTGGATAAAGCGCTGGAATTTCAGCTTGGGGCAAGAGGGCTAAGATCTATTGTTGAGGCTGTTTTTATGGATGCTATGTACGAATTTCCTTCGTCCACGAAAAAAAAATTACATGTTGATATAAACTATTGTCGTTTGGTTTTTGAAAAAACAAATATCAAAAGGCTCTCGGCGGCTTAATTAGATGGACGAATTATACTAAACAATGAAAACACTTCAATTTCGCGAAGCATTACGAGAGGCCATGTCTGAGGAGATGCGCAGAGATCCATCTGTTTTTTTACTAGGTGAGGAGGTTGCAGAATACAATGGGGCCTACAAAGTATCCCAAGGGATGTTGGATGAGTTTGGGCCGAAACGAGTTATTGATACGCCGATTGCGGAGTTAGGTTTTGCTGGAATCGCAGTTGGAGCATCTATGAATGGTCTTCGTCCTGTAGTGGAGTTCATGACCTGGAATTTCGCCATTCTTGCTGCGGATCAAATCATCAATTCTGCCGCAAAAATGTTGCAAATGTCGGGAGGACAATACCATTGCCCCATCGTTTTTCGTGGAGGAAACGGCACAGCAGGTCAATTAGCTGCAACACACTCTCAGAGTTTTGAGGCATTTTACGCACATGTTCCAGGATTGAAAGTCATTACTCCCTCCACCCCGGCAGATGCCAAAGGCCTGTTGAAAGCCGCGATTCGCGACGAAGATCCCGTGGTTTTTCTCGAATCAGAAAAAATGTACGGCGATAAAGGGGAGGTACCTGAGGGAGAATTCATCATTCCAATCGGTGTCGCTGACATTAAGCGAAAGGGAAGTGATGTGACCGTGGTTTCTTTTGGGAAAATCATTAAAGTTGCTCACGAGGCTGCCGAATTGCTCGCGAAAGAGAATATCCATATTGAGATCATTGATTTACGCACCATTCGTCCCATCGATTACCCATGTGTTGTAAATTCCATTAAGAAAACCAACCGCTGTGTTGTTCTGGAAGAATCTTGGCCCCTGGCAAGCATTTCCTCTGAAATTGCCTACCATTTGCAGCGCCATGCCTTCGATTATCTGGATGCACCGGTGGAAAGAGTTACTCAAACCGATACGCCTTTTGCCTTTTCTCCAACACTGATCGATGAGGCTTTGCCCAATGTAGATCGCTTAATCAAAGCGGTTAAGAGAACGCTTTACCGCTAAACTTAACGTTTTACGTATCGTACCAGACCTATGCGTTGGTTGTTGCGTGAGAGTTCAACGAGATACATACCCTGCGTCAAAGATCGAATGTCGATAGGACCCTTATCTTCGGTGGATAAAATTTTCACTCCGTTCATGGCGTAAAGTGTCACAACCATCGGAAGGCCATCGCTAATTATAACGTTAAGTTCCTGGTTGCCCGGATTGGGTATTAGTTGAAATTGGACGATTTCATGTTGAAGGTTCAGCGTTTGACAAATTTCTGTACTGCTGATTTGTGGGGCAAAAAATTGGGCTATTTCTAGTTGACGTTGGTTCATGTCGTCGTAGGCATGGCAAGGTGCGTTGATTTGGTCAAGACAACTTCCTTGAAGGAAAGCATATTGGTACGGAAATGCATTTGCGGTGAAGTGATTTTGAATGGTATATCCGTAATTGTTTTGGTTGTTCCAATCGCTGATGCTTTGACCGCCATGTACCACAGGAGTGTTGGCGATGGCGTTGCAATTATATCCATTCGTCAAACACCAATCCAATCCCCATAACACCTGTTTGCTGTCAATGGGAACCATAAGATCACAGGGTTTATGGTAGGAGTAAATGCTGGGCTTGACCTTGTTTGCTGGGTGCACTTGCAAAAGATCCGACATCAATGCGCCAAAAATGTTTCCAATTCCCTTGATAGTAAAATTCACCAAACTCGGCTCTATGTCACCCTCTATGCCTCCTAAATCGGGCCGTGGGATGCTATTGCCAAAGGTCTCTCCAGCATTGTGGGAACAATTCATGGCATTCGGATGAGGAGCGGTTAGGGGATTGAGGGCATAGGTTGATGCTGGACGCTCCGAAGCATCGTTCATGAGGCCAATACCCAGCGCAATAAAGGCTCCCGCACTTTCACCAACAAGAAAAACATTGTTGGTATCTATCGCGTAGGTTTGGTTACGGTTCATTAAATACCGCAATGCTCCCTTTCCGTCCTGTATGCCACGGTAACATGCACGAAACCATTCGGCGCTGTCAGAGGCAAATAGGCAAGGATAGTTGGGATAGTTGCAATTCCAAGCATTATCATCTGAAAGGAATCCCAAACGATAAGAAATACTGGCAGTGACATAACCGCGCCGCGCAAATTCCTTGCAATAGTCTTGTACGCTCGCATCGTTCTTACTGCCCATAACGAATACTCCTCCATGAATCACAACCATCAATGGCCAACGGGATGTTTGATTCGGATTCGAACATTGGGGAGAATATATATCCATGTAAAGGTTGACGTTATTTCCGTTGAAATCAACGGCGCTGCCGTAGGCAACATTTAAAACGCTGTCATAAGAATACTGTTGGTCAACCCAATTTTGGGATTGCGCAATGAAATGGACTCCCAAAGCAAGCAAGATAAATACGGTTTTTTTCATAATTTCTTTCAAAGCTAAAAAAAAAAGGGACCAAAGTCCCTTTTTTTTTAAATTCCTACTTAAATAATCACCAGTTGTCGGCTTGCCGTTGATCCATTCACTCCAATCACTTTCACAGAGTATAATCCTGATGGAAGGTCTAATACTTCGGTGGTTTGGGTATTGAAAATTTTCTTTGTCAATATTACACTTCCCATTTGGTTGACAATGATCAATTGAGAAGCGGCTCCTTTCCACTTGATGCGAACGTCACCGTCAGAAGGATTAGGTGATAAGTTTAAGCTTACATCCATCAATGAATTCGTGTTTGCGGTTGTTTCGTTTTCTACTACGAAGTCCATTTCTGTTACACATCCGTTGGCATCAGTGACGGTTACGGTGTAGATCCCAGCTTCTAGGTCGCCAATGTTTTGCGTTGTAGCTCCATTAGACCATTCAAAGCTGTAACCTGGAGTTCCTCCGTTAACCGTAAGCTTGATTTTTCCTTCGTTGTTGCCAAAGTCAGCATCAATGTCGGCGCTTATTTCCGTGGCTTGCGGTTCCGTTACATAAAAGTTGCCAAAGGTGCTGCAACCGTTGATATCCGCTATGGTTACTTGGTAGTTGCCAGCGGTAAGGTTGGAAACCGTACTTCCCGTTGCTCCGTTGTTCCACGTGTATGTATACGTCGGGGTTCCTTGAGCCACGGTTACATTGATGGATCCGTTTTCTCCTCCGTTGCATATTACGTTATGTACCATACTGTTGTCGATTACCGGTGTAGAATTCTGAATTACCATATTTTGAGAAAGCGTGCACCCATGTGCATCGATGAGCGTTACGGAATAATTACCGGAGTTTAATCCTGCATTGTTGACACCTGTTGCTCCGTTGCTCCAAACGTATTGGTAAGGCTCCTGACCATTGGAAGGACTTAGGGTAATGCTCCCCTCGCCTTCAACGCACCCGTTGTAGGTATGAATCGTTAAATCTAAGGTATTAGGTGCTTGTAAAGCTGCTTGCACTGCGTCGAAAGCATTGAGCCTTCCTGCCCCTAAAAGTCCTGCATAGGAAGGATTTAAGGCATCGATATCCTGCGCTGTATTTTTAAGGATGGTCTCGATTTGATCATTGCTTAAGCAAGGATTTGCACTTAACATTAAGGCAACCGTACCTGTAACAAATGGAGCGGCCAAAGAAGACCCTGACGCCGTCCCATAATGGGTTACATCCAACGGAATATTGATATCAAAACCGGGTGCACTTAGGTCAACTCGACCGTTGTGTTGATGCGCTGTAGAAGGATCTCCTATAATTGCTTCATGGTTATCGTGATCTCCGATGCTGGTAACGGCAAATACTCGATCGTAGGCTGCAGGATAGGTTAAAGCGCCTGCATCTCCGCACGTAGTTCCGTTGCCCGCTGCTGCAATGATAAAGGTTCCGTTGCTATACACTTCGTTAATTACTGCTTGCTCAAAGGAACTGGGGGTACATCCTGAAAACCAACTGATGTTGATTACATCAATTCCCGCATAGGTGGCAACCAGTAGCTCATTGAAGTCCATTTTATAAAATGCAATGGAAGAATTAAAGCCTATGGAACTGTTTCCAACGAAATTCTCGGTATTTCCTGCTGCGAGGCTCGCAACCGCTGTTCCGTGATCGGGGGATAAACTGTTGTTGCTATCGTAATAGGCGATTTTCCCTGCTAACTCCTCGTGAGTTGGGTTCAAGTTCTCATCGCTGATACCCACAACAAATGCACTGTTGGAATGCGAAAGGTCCCAGGCTTGGGGAGCTTTGATCAGGTCAAGTGCATAGTTCGAACTAAAGGCAGCGTGGTAATCGTTGGGAATATACAGCGTATGATATTCAGGAGCACGCTCAATTTCAGCAACTATGCTGGGGAAGTTTCTTAACGTTTGAGTTAAGGTGCTTTCGTCGCATGTGCATTGGAAAGAAAACACGTTTAAGAGTTGCTCGTTTTTTGAGTTGGGAAGTGCTTGCACAATGCCATTGACACCCACCTGACTCAAGGCACTTGCCAAAGAGCCATTTGCCGCTGCTATGGTTCCATTAGGAAGAACGGTGGGAATTTGTACATCGTCATAAATTCTAGCCCATACACTATTATACTGAGCTTTAGCGCCGAAGGCACTGAGTCCTAGCATTCCTGCTAATAAGATTCCGAAGTTGTTTTGCTTTTTCATAATTTACGTTTTAAAAGTTAATTTCCGTTTTCTGAGACAAAGATGGTGGAGGCATTATTATCGATGTCCGAATCTCTTGATTTCGTGATGCTAAATACCATCAACCACACACCAGAGAATACGTATTTGTACGTTGAGATTACGGTTTTACACGTAGTTTTAACGAATTTCTACCGCAGAGCGTGGCGGTATAGCACGATGGATGTGACGCCAAAAAGTAGGTTGGGAATCCATACGGCAATAACTGCAGGTATGCCCAAGTTTAAGGCCGAAACGGCCATGATTTTCATGGAAAAGATATAGACGAAAACAAAAGCGAGTCCAATGGCAATGCTCATTCCAATTCCTCCTCGTCGTTTTTGCGAGGACACCGAAAACCCAATGAGTGTGAGAATGTATGTCGCAAAGGGATAGGATGTACGCTGATGAAGTTCTATTTCATAAAAAGGCACACGAGACGAACCTTTGTTTTTTTCTTTGGATATCATTTGCGATAGCTCGAGAGAGGTCATGGTTTCAGCAACGTTCTCCCTTTGGGCCATTTCCTGTATCGAAAAATTAAATACCGTATCCATTGATCGAACCTGTCGTAAAGTACCTTTTGGAAACTGTAATTGTTTGAGGTAAACATGGTTCAATTTCCAGCGATACGTGTTCGGTATATTTTCAGCGGTGTTGGCTTTTAAGAAAAATACGGGCTTACCTAAACTATCCCAACGTTGAACAATCAGGTTCGATACCTTGCCTTCGTCGTTGGTATAATTGGAAAAATAAACGGTGGTGTTATTGGGGTAATCCGCGTGATAATCTTGAACAGTCATCACATCTCGGTAATATTTTTCCTCAAACCCAAGACGAAGCTTGTTGGCGTTGGGTACGATAAAATGATTCAGAAGAAGCGATAGCACCATAAGAACCGTTGCTGAGAGCATGTACGGACGCAAGAAACGGAGCATTGGTTTACCAGAATAAAACATAGGAATTAACTCGGTGTCTTGGGCAAGTTTAGCCGTAAACCAAATCACCGAGATAAACACAATCATCGAGGAAAACATGTTGCCGTGAAATAGGAAAAAACTGAAATAGTATTCAAAAATAATGGCGTGAACAGGGGCTTTATTGGAGATGAATTCGCTCAGTTTTTCAGAAACATCAAATACCATCGCAAAAAGCATAATGATGGTCAGCATGAAAAAAAACGTGCTTAAAAATTTGCGAACAATATATTTATCGAGGATACTAAGCATTCAGAGTCGTCGTTTCAATCGTGGGATTAGTTGTTTTTTCCAACTAAGAAAAGTGCCGTTTTCTATATGCTCACGGGCTTCTTTCATCAGATCTAGGTAAAATGTGAGGTTGTGCAGCGTGGCCAGTTGAAGCCCCAAATTTTCCTGAGTGCGGAACAAATGCCGTAAGTAAGCTTTTGTGTAAAATTGGTCACTAACTAAACGTGACTGGGGGTCAATTGCTGTAAAATCGAATTCCCATCGCTTATTTTTGATATTAATGTTCCCCTCTCGGGTATACAAGAGACCGTGTCGTGCGTTACGGCTTGGCAATACACAATCAAACATGTCGATTCCTAAGCCTATGCACTCCAGTAAATTCCAAGGGGTACCAACACCCATGAGGTATCTGGCTTTGCTTTTAGGAAGTATATCGGTAACGACATTGGTCATATCGTACAATACTTCTTCAGGTTCTCCCACGGAAAGGCCACCTATTGCAATTCCAAGCTCCCCGTGTTCCGACATAAATTCGGCAGATGATCTGCGCAAATCGGGATAAACGGAACCTTGTACGATGGGAAACATAGTCTGTTCATGCCCATATTTGGGCTTTGTTCTCTTCATTTGTTGATTGCACCGAATCAACCAGTCATGGGTTAATTTTAAAGATTTCTTGGCATAATTATAGTCGCAAGGGTAAGGTGTACATTCGTCAAAAGCCATGATAATGTCTGCACCAATGGAGCGTTGAACGTCAATGGACGACTCGGGAGTGAACCAATGGTAACTGCCGTCGAGATGACTTTGAAAACGTACCCCTTCCTCGGTAATCTTTCTCGAATTTGCTAAGGAATATACCTGATAGCCGCCACTATCCGTCAGAAGAGGCCCGTCCCAATGCATAAAAGCATGCAATCCTCCTGCAGCTTCCATAACCTCCATGCCAGGACGCATGTACAAGTGATAGGTATTTCCAAGTACAATTTGGGCTTGGATTTCTTCTTTTAATTCCTTTTGGTGTATACCCTTCACCGTAGCGGCTGTTCCTACCGGCATAAAAATGGGCGTATCAACATTTCCATGATCAGTATGCAGTTTGCCTGTTCTTGCCTTCGTTTGGGAATCGTTCATCAAGGGACTAAAGTGCATAAGGCTGTTGATAAAAATCAAGTTCAAAGATACAGCTATTTGTTTTCCTGTCCCATCTTTGCATTTTTACTACCTATGCAAGATTCTCAGGTTCTCATACCTTGCATTTTAGCAATTTTTTACGCTTCCTTGTTGCTTAATGGAACTTACGTTATTTTTGTTTACGTTCGCTTTTTGCGTTTGAAAACGCCTTCGGAGCTTGCTCAAGATGCTGACTTACCCCCTTTGAGTGTTTTGATTGCGGCACGAAATGAATCGGAGAATCTTTACGAATTATTGCCCAAAGTAATGGAACAAGATTATCCTTGTTTTGAAGTTGTGGTGGTCAACAATCAATCGACGGACGAGAGCATTTGGTTGTTGAAGGCTTACGAACACCAATTTCCAAATCTTAGAATAGTCCAACTTGAAAAAAGTCGACACATACGTCCAGGAAAAAAACTGCCCTTAACCTTGGCGGTTAAAGCCGCTAAATTTGATCATTTTGTATTTACGGATGCAGATTGTATTCCTTCCTCGCGCAATTGGTTACGAACTATGGCACAGGGTTTTGTTCAGTCGAAAGAAATTGTCATTGGATATGGACCGCATCGAAAAAAACAGGGGTTTTTAAATCGTTTAATTCGGTTTGATACCGCGTTTATCGCAATAAACTATTGTTCTTTTGCGTTATTAGGTTTACCGTATATGGGCGTTGGAAGAAATTTGGCATACTCCAGAAAGGTTTACGAAAGCGTAGGAGGCTTTAAATCGCATTATCATTTGGTATCGGGCGATGACGACCTATTAATCCAACAAGCTGCAAAACAGCGGAATTATACGGTGCAAATTGCGCCAGAGGCCTTTTGCTATTCGGATGCACACACGGAGTGGTTTCGCTGGAAACTTCAAAAAGCAAGGCACTTTTCTACCTCCGTGAGATACAATGTTATTAAAAAGTCGTTGTTAGGAATATATCCTCTGACGATGTGGTTGGTGGCTATTAGTTTTATTCTTTTGTGCCTGACAAGTAATGTGGGGTTTTATGGGATTGGATTATTGGGTGGAGTAGTTCTGTTGAAATGGGCTGTATTGGGAAGTGGATTACGGAAATTGAAAGAGCCTGGGTTGGCCGTGTTTTTTCCTTTTTGGGAACTGGTTTATGCACTTATCATTCCCATGCTTTATTTGTCAGTGATACGAAAAGCCGCGAATAAATGGTAGAAATAGAACACCTTTCCGATAAAGCCAAACACGATTTAATCCTTATCGATAAAGCTAAGGAAGGAAATCAGGCGGCCTATGCTGAATTGATGGAACGCTATCGTGAATCCATTTATTTTATGATGCTCAAAATGGTCAAGAATGCCGACGATGCGGATGATTTAACCATTGAGGCCTTTGGCAAAGCATTTAATCGGATAGATCAGTATTCCCCGAGCTTTGCCTTCAGTACTTGGCTTTTTAAAATTGCTTCCAATAACGGGATTGATTTTATCCGCAAAAAACGCCTGTCGGTGCTTTCCATGGATCAGGGTATTCCAAACTCGGAAGGAGATGCGGTTCGCATTGATGCAAAAGCAGCAGTGAACAACCCTGAGGAGTCGATGATGCAGGACCAAAAGATCACCCACATGCGCTTACTTGTCAGTAAGTTGAAGCCTAGGTACCGCCAATTGGTCGAAAAACGTTATTTCGAAGAACTGTCTTATGAAGAAATCGCCGAAGAGTTGAACCTTCCCCTGGGTACCGTTAAAGCTCAGCTGTTTCGTGCCCGCGATTTCTTGGCGGGAATGATGGATAAAACCAAGGACACGATATAGGCACCCAGTGGATTTAATCCTCCATTACTTCTCGGATTTAACGGCCCAACAAAAGACTCAATTTGCGCAACTGAAGGCTTTATATGTTCATTGGAACGACCAAATCAATGTGATTTCCCGAAAAGATTTGGACAATTTTTACGAACGTCATGTCCTCCATTCCCTCGGAATAGCGAAAGTATATGCTTTTCAGCCAGAAGAACGAGTCTTAGATGTTGGAACTGGAGGAGGTTTTCCGGGCATCCCTTTGGCCATTCTTTTTCCCGAAACCCGCTTCGTTTTGGTGGATTCGATCGGAAAAAAAATAAAAGTGGTGAACGAGGTAGCTCATGCCTTGGGACTAAAAAATGTAGAGGCCCATCAAATACGTGCAGAACAGGTGAAGGATCGTTTTGATTTTGTGGTATCTCGCGCGGTCACCGCCATGCCCGTATTCATCGGTTGGGTGAAGCATAAAATTGCAAAAGGGAAAGGAAATAGCAGTTTTTCGAAAGGAATACTGTACTTAAAGGGAGGGGATTTATCGGATGAATTGAAAGGGGTGAAGGGTATGATACAAGAATTTCCGCTGGTAAATTTCTTTGAACAAGAATTTTTTGAAACGAAAAAGGTGGTTCATTGGTTTCCTTGAAGGAGCATATGGCGGATTTCATGGCAATCGCTCAGTAAAAAGAAACTTCCCGTCACGAGAATGGTCGAATCCTCTTGTCGCAATTTGAGCGCCTTTTCGATGCCTTGGTTAACATCGGCTGCGTAATGCACCTCCGTTAAGGACAATTTTTCAATGGTTTCTTGTAAGTGCTGTCCCCGATAACTTCGGTCGTTCGAAAATTCACAAAATACCCATTGCTTCACAGGCGACTTAGATAAATGTTCTAAGGCTTTATCGTTGGATGCGCCAAAAACCACCATAATGTTGTCCTTTCCCATCGAGCTTAGCGTTTTTAGCGTAGCTTCCAAGCCCGCAGCATTGTGAGAGGCATCGTAATAGAGCTTCGGAAATTTAGTGGAAGGGGTTAAACGTCCGAGGAATCCTGTAGCCACGAACAGATGGTTCCATGTATCAACAGGATCAAGCTTTTCGGTGGAAATGGCTAAGGCGCTCAAAACTTCAAGCGCTAAGGCTGCATTATTACGTTGGTAAAGGGGAAGTTCTTCACAGGTGGCCTTTACATCGCCATGCTGGAATCGTATCGGTGCTTTAAGTCCTGCTGCTTTGCTTTGGAATATTTCTTGCAGTGCAGGGCGCTCTTCTCCGCAAATAACGGGAGTCCTTTCTTTAATAATACCGGCTTTTTCCACGGCTATTTCCGCAAGGCTATTTCCTAAAAAGGCTTGATGATCCATGCCAATATTCGTGATTACGGAAACTAGGGGAGTAACGACATTGGTAGCATCTAATCTTCCGCCCATGCCGGTTTCAAGCACCACGTAGTCGCATTCTTCCTGTTCAAAATAAACTAAGGCCATGGCAAGGGTGATTTCGAAGAAGGAAGGTGTTGAAGGCAGTTGAGCTACCTTATTGCAAAAAGCGACGACCTGCTCCTCGCTTATTTTTTGACCATTAATTCGAATTCGTTCCCGGAAGTCTACAAGGTGTGGCGAGGTAAATAGCCCAACGCGAAATCCGTTTTGCTGTAAGAAACTTGCGATAAACGCACAGGTTGATCCTTTGCCATTTGTTCCTGCTACGTGAATGAACCGAAGGTTTTTTTCGGGGTTCCCTAGGCGCTCAAGTAAGCTAAGCGTATTTTTTAGCCCGGGTTTGTAGGCTGAGGCCCCAACGTTTTGATAGGAAGGAAACTGCTCGAATAACCAAGCAATCGCCGTGGTATAATTATTGAGCATTTACTTTAATGGTGAGCCAGCAGTAGGCTACTTTACCATTTGGATCTTTGTTATACTTAACCTGACGAATAACTTGACGGATTACATCGCTGATGATGGTTTGGTCGGTCGTGGTACTTTTGCTCTTGATAAAAACAGCATTCGTTACGTTGCCATCCCCGGAAACCGTCAGTTTCAAATGAATTTTTAAATCAACATCGGTATTGTATTTTGGAAGTACGGGGTCGTTGTTACGAATGCGCTCTTTTCCATTTCCCAAACCATCTCCTTCTGCATTTCCGTCGTCACCAGTTCCTCTTCCATTCCCATCAAAAGGGCCGTTTCCACCACCCCTTCCTCCTCCGTTTCCGCCATCACCAAACGGATTGTTGGCTTTATAAGGCGCACTGGAAGGGTTGTCGGGGTTGCTTCCAACGCTGTGGTTGGACTTTCCGTTTTCTATGGGCTCTTGACCTTTTGCCGTTAATAGCCGTTCGCTTTGTTGCATGGGTTCAGAACGCTCATCGTTCGCAGGTGTTCCTCCTCCTTTGGCAGATCCTCCATCCGCAATGAGGAGGTCTTCCACTGAAATGGCATCAAGGATTTCGTCTTCTACCATTAAATGCGCCACGGGTGGGGGGTCAGGTGTGGTATATTTAATGAGAAAAAGCAACAAACACAAGGAGGCAATTAGTCCTGCGGAGATTGCAGCACTTTTTCGTTTTTCCTGTGGAAGGCTATCGCCATAGCCTAAGATTACTGAATTGCTGGATGTCATGGGCAATTATATCGGTAAAATCCCGAAAAGGTTACATTGACAGCATCATAAATGCATAACCTACGATATAACCCAAAAAGGCTAAGGGGGTAATGCGTTTTAAATACCAGGTGAACGAAATTTTCTCCATGCCCATTGCCACAACACCAGCTGCTGAGCCAATGATTAAAATGGAGCCCCCCGTACCGGCTGTAAAGGCGAGTAAGTGCCAAGTGTTGTGGTCCATAGGCAAACGGAACATACCCATGGCTCCCGCAACCAATGGAACGTTATCGATAACAGCCGAAGCCACCCCTAGAATACCCATGAAAATGGATGTGGAGATTCCTGCCTCTTGAACGGATTTACCCAACTGCAAAATCATGCCCATCGATTCAAAGGCGGCTACGGTGAGTAAAATACCTAGAAAGAAAAGGATGGTGGGAAGTTCTACTTTTTGTAAGGAGGTCATCGTAGGACTTACAGGCTCCTGTTCTTCGTTGAATTCCGTGAGTTTGATGGAGCGGTTTGACTTCCATTCCGCGTACACCGCGAATAAACCAAGTGCTAACAGCATGCCCATGTAGGGAGGGAGGTGTAAGGTAGCTTTTAATACGGGCACCAATAAAAAGAACCCAATCCCCAACAACAATTCCCTTCTCCCTTTGAAACTTGCCTTCTCTTCAGGCACCGATAAGGGGCTTTGGAAAACGGGCAACCATCGGGCAATGATGAGTGGAACGACCATGCACAGTAGGGAGGGCAAAAAGGTTTTGAACATTAATGGGGCAATGCTGATCTTATTACCAATCCATAACATTGTGGTGGTAACATCTCCGATAGGAGACCAGGCCCCGCCGGCGTTAGCGGCAATGACAACGAACCCTGCGTACCACAACCGGTCCTCGCGGTTCTGTACCAGTTTTCGATATACCGCAATCATCACTAGGGTGGTGGTGAGGTTGTCAATGATAGCCGATAGAAAAAAAGCCAGGAGAGATAATGTCCATAAAAGAGTGTATTTTTTGCGGGTCTTGATCAGCGGTAATACCGCCTTGAACCCCTCAAAATGATCGATGAGTTCTACCAAGGTCATAGCTCCGATAAGGAACATGAGGATTTCAGCGGTTTTTCCGAGGTGGTGCAGAAGGGTCTCTTGAATCAAAGACACCCGAGTTTCAGCATTGCCTGTGAAAGGCGAGAGCACCTCGTTGTACGGTGATAACCATTGTTCAATGGCGAACGGCATCATCATAAGTAAGCCCCATGCAAGAACCATCATGAGCAAGGCCGGAATCATTTTATCGATGCGATGAGCGTTTTCGGTCGAGATGACCACATACCCCAATAGAAACAATGCAACTAAAGCGATTTCCATAAATTCAGTGATAACAAAAATAAGTGTTTCTCCATAAGCAATAGGTAATGTCTCGTATTATTCACCAAAGGGCGCCCTGTGAATAGCCAATTAACGAGGAAAATGAAGCCTTCCACCGCATACGTTTTCTGTTGCACCGGTAACCGAGGCTAAGCAGTTGAATGCTCGGTCGAGGAACCGCTTTCCTAAATAGGCAAATACGATGGCCTCCTTGAATTCCAAGAGTTGGGTGGATGGAATCATCACAGTTCCTGCGTACCGCTTTTTCACCTCCTCCATTAAGTACGTGTTCATGGCTCCTCCTCCCGTAACGTAAACGCTTTGGAGTTCGTGTTTTTTAAGGGTCTTGGCCAGTTGCTCAGCGAGGTGCTGTGTTACGGTGGCAATGGCCGTTTCCGCACTAATATTCTGCGGAAAACAAGGGTAAAACTGGTTTTCTAACCATTCGGTTCCGAGCGATTTTGGACCCTCCATCCTATAATATGGGAGCTGGTTTAAAGTGTTTAGCAAACTTGAATCCACGGCATGTTTCGAGGCAATGGCTCCTCCGCCGTCGAATGCTTTTCCAAGTACTCGGGCAAAACGGTTCAAGGGCAGGTTTCCTGGGCAAATATCGTAGGCCAGAACCTTCCCGTTTCTCTCAAAGCTGATGTTGGCAAAGCCTCCTAGGTTCAGAAAGGCCTCTGCCTCCTTTCCAAACAAGGCTTGATCCCCGAGTGGAACGAGCGGAGCACCCTGTCCGCCTGCAGCTACATCCAAGGACCGAAAATCATTGATCACCGGCAGTACAGTCTGGTAGGCGAGGGTCGCACCGCAGCCGAGTTGAACGGTAAAGCCTTGTTCCGGTTGATGGAAAACGGTTTGACCGTGCGAGGCAATAGCATCTACTGAACTCCGGGAAATATTGAATCTTGTCAGGAAAGCGTTCACCGATTGGCCGAAGAATAGCCCCAATTGTTGGTTTAACTGAAACACATTGCGTGCGCTTAATTCTTCAATGCGCTCAAGGGCGACTAGCAAATCTTGTGGAAGAGGTATTGTTACGGCATTTTCAAGGTGAAACGTAGGTGTTTTGGGAACATTTGGAAAAACCACACAAGCGATGTCCAGGCCATCGAGCGAGGTGCCTGACATGAGGCCAATAATTCTTTTTTCCTCGGTGGAATGTAATTTAATCAATGGAAAAATACCTTACTTTTGTAAAAGTAACAATCAAATTTACATCCTATGCATTTTGAATTGACGGAAGAGCATTTAGCTGTAAAGGAGGCGGCTAGAGACTTTGCTCAAAACGTATTAAAACCTGGCGTAATCGAACGCGACAACGCGCAGAAATTCCCCGCCGAGGAAGTAAAACAACTGGGCGAATTAGGTTTCATGGGGATGATGGTAGATCCAAAATACGGTGGCTCTGGTATGGATACTTTGTCCTATGTGCTCGCCATGGAGGAGCTTTCAAAAGTGGATGCGTCAACTTCCGTTTGTATGTCGGTCAATAATTCGTTGGTTTGTTGGGGTTTGGAGGAATACGGAACCGAAGAACAAAAACAAAAGTATTTAGTTCCGTTGGCCAAAGGAGAGAAAATCGGGGCGTTTTGTTTGTCAGAGCCTGAAGCAGGGTCAGATGCTACGTCACAACGTACTACAGCGATTGACCACGGCGATTATTACTTATTGAACGGAACGAAGAACTGGATAACCAATGGCTCGTCGGCTTCCGTATATTTAGTGATTGCCCAAACCAATGTGGAATTAGGACACAAAGGCATCAACGCCTTCATCATTGAGCGCGGCATGGCAGGTTTTGTGGTGGGTGCCAAAGAAGATAAAATGGGAATCCGTGGAAGCGATACCCATACCTTGTTGTTCAACGATGTAAAGGTTCCTAAAGAAAATCGAATCGGAGAAGATGGATTCGGGTTTAAGTTTGCCATGAAGGTATTGAGTGGTGGTCGAATTGGTATTGCCGCACAAGCCCTGGGCATCGCTGCAGGTGGACTCGAATTGTCTGTTGCCTATTCCAAAGAGCGTCAAGCCTTTGGAAAAGAGATCTATAAGCATCAAGCCATTGCTTTCAAGATTGCTGATATGGCAACAGAAATCGAAGCTGCAAGAATGTTGGTGTACAAATCTGCAGTAGATAAAGACCAAGGAAGAAATTACGACCAATCGAGTGCTATGGCGAAATTGTACGCATCGAAAGTGGCAATGGAGCAAACGGTGGAGGCTGTTCAAATCCATGGCGGTTACGGATTCGTGAAAGAATATCACGTGGAGCGCTTGATGCGCGATGCAAAAATCACTCAGATCTACGAAGGAACCTCGGAGGTACAGAAAATTGTCATCTCTAGAGGGGTGTTGAATGCTTGATAATCATTTTGGGTGCGGCCCTTCGATATGATTCGACAGGCTCATCACGAGCTGCTCAGGGACCGCACCTGAACAAAGTAAGTGAGAGTATTTATGTCAAGACAAAAGAAAGGTAAGAATTTTTTCCTCTACTTTTTTACCGCAAAAAAGTAGCAAAAAGCTCGGTGCAGGGTTTATGGGACGGCGCTCCACTCCTGAAAACTGACCGTTTCGGCGATCCTTCGCCGCGGCGAAGGCTTCCTCACAGTACCCAGTTTTCAGTTCGCTTTACTTGTCCCTTAAACATGCACCAAAGGCATTCAACGTTTTCCGGCAATCACCTTCGCAAGGCTTCGGTGTTAAATCTTGGATGTTTCGGTTTCAGTGCCGAACTGAGCAGCCATCGTTTAGTTATTTAGCGAGCGACTGTTTTACTAGTAAGAGCGACAAAATAAGGCTTGGGAACCATTTCCGCTACTTTTTTACCTCAAAAAAGTAGCAAAAAGCTCGGTGCAGGGTTTATGGGACGGCGCTCCACTCCTGAAAACTGACCGTTTCGGCGATCCTTCGCCGCGGCGAAGGCTTCCTCACAGTACCCAGTTTTCAGTTCGCTTTACTTGTCCCTTAAACATGCACCAAAGGCAAGGAGTTCATGGCACTTGGATGCTTCTTTTGTACTTGTATTGAGTGTATCGAAATATCAAGACAAAAGAAAGGTATTAAGCGTGTAAAACCCGTCGCGGAGATTTTTTGTTTTTCCACGGACATTGAGTAGTCTGAAGGGCGTATAGAAGTGGAAGTGGAAAAAGTATCGGGGTCAGCAAACAGAAATCCTATAACCCCCTCACCACCTTCAAAGCCTCGTCAATGTGCTGTGTGGCGTTGAGTTGGGAATTGAAGATTCCACGAACGGTGCCTTCGGTGTCAATGATGTAGGTTACGCGGCCTGGTAACAAGCCCAGGAATGATTTAGGAACGCCGAACAAGGTTCTCGCTTCCTTTTTCTCGTCGGCTAAAAGGGGGAAAGGCAACTTGTACTTAATGGCAAATGCCTTGTGCGCTTTCGGGGTGTCCGAGGAGATGCCAATGACTTCGCAGCCGAGGTCTTGAAATACCGTGTATTGGTCCCGAAAACTGCAGGCTTCTTTGGTGCAGCCAGGCGTGTCGTCTTTGGGGTAGAAATACAAGACCACGGTTTTCTTTCCGATTATGTCTTGGATATTTACGGGTTCTCCGTCTTGGTTTTGTAGGGTAAATTCAGGGATTTTGTCGCCTATGCGTATCATGCGGTTTTGTTTAATGCGGTTTTAAAACGTTCAATAACCCGATTGCGAGCAAAGGTATGTTCAATGATGGGGTGTGGGTAGGCTGAGGTGCCGAATTCGGGAATCCAACGTTTTACGTATTCAAATTTCGCATCGAATTTTTCTTGCTGCGCGGTGGGATTAAACACTCGAAAATACGGCGCGGCATCGCAACCTCCTCCTGCTGCCCATTGCCATCCTCCAAGGTTGCTGGCCAATTCAAAATCCAATAATTTTTTGGCAAAATACCCTTCTCCCAAGCGCCAGTCGATCAGCAAATGCTTGGTTAAAAAACTGGCAGTCACCATGCGCACCCGATTGTGCATGAATCCTGTAGCGTTCAATTCCCGCATTCCGGCGTCTACCAGCGGGTATCCCGTGGTACCTTCGCACCAGCGTTTGAAATGTTCAGAATTTTGCTCCCATTGAATCGCATCGTATGCTGGCCTAAAAGAACTGGTAACCGTATATGGAAAGTGAAAAAGAATCATTTGGTAAAACTCTCGCCAGATTAACTCATTCAGGTACGTTTCGTTGAGTTTGAGGGCCCTTAAGGCCAATCGCCGAATACTTAAGGTACCGAAGCGTAGGTGTACCCCGAGCCTTGATGTTCCGGGTTTTCCTGGAAAATTCCGTTGTTCGCTGTATTTAGAAATCAGCAAATCTTCCACTTGAGTCGTGGGAAATGCTATACCTGACGGCTTAAAACCGATATCGGATAAGGATGGAATTTTAGAGTGGCTGGTAATTCCTCGAACCTTAGTGAGGTTTTCGAGGGAATTATGGGGCGTAATGGGGTGTTGTTGTAGCCGTTCCTTCCATTTTCGGGCATAGGGTGAAAACACCGTATATGGGGTGCCATCGCCCTTCATTACCTCGTTTTTTTCAAATATTACATGGTCCTTTGCGCCCGTAAAGCCAACCCCCATGGATTGCAGGATTTCATACAGGGCTTTGTCGCGTTGAAGGGCATAAGGCTCGTAGTCGCGATTGGTAAAAACATGGTCCACCTGCATTTCCTCAGCCAAGACGGGTATGATTTCTACCGGATTGCCAATTTCCACGCGTAAATGAAGGTTGTGAGAAGCATACTCTTCGGAAAGTCGGACGATTTCGCGATGTATGAATTCCACGCGCGCATCGTTTTTATCCAATTCGTTGAGAATTTGAGTGTCGAAAATAAATATCGGTTGAACGAATTCCGCACAATTACAAGCTTTTAAAAGTCCCGCATTGTCCTCAAGACGCAAGTCGCGTCGATGCCAAAATATTGCTTTGCTCATGGGTAATAAAACAACAAACACATATTTATGTTTGTATTGGTCATTGCTCAGCTGTCAATTCGTAATGAATAAGCACATTAAAATTTATTTTTGCGTATGATAAAGCGAGTTGCCATGATTATTGGGTCCTCTGGATTGGTAGGATCTTGCTTACTGGACGAGTTGATTAAGCGACAAGATATTGCTGAAATTAGGTTGCTTGTAAGAAAACCAATAAGTCAGTTGCCGCGGAAAGTTCATCAATTCGTAACAGATTTCACAGCATTGGATGTTGCCTCAGATTTTTTCAAGGTCGATGTGCTTTATTGTTGCCTTGGAACAACGCGAAAGAAGACACCGAATCTTCAAGCATACAAAGCCATTGATTTTGGTATAACCATGGATGTTGCCCGACGAACCAAAATCAACGGATGCAATGAAGTGCATTTGGTTTCTTCCGTCGGGGCAAATGCAACTTCATCGAATTTTTACTTGAGGATTAAAGGCGAAACGGAGGAAGGTTTAATAAGTTTGGGTTTTGAACGATGTTGTATTTATCGACCTTCCATGCTTCTTGGAAAGCGCCATGAATCAAGGCCTTTAGAACGCGTTGCCCAGCGGCTGATGCCTATATTTGATTTACTAACATTAGGCGGTAAATACCACAGCATTGAAGCCTCGTCGGTTGCAAGGACCATGAGCCAACCCGTAAAGGTTGCTGGTGTTGTAATTCTTGAATATCAGGAATTGCGTGGGTGACCTCATTATTCCCCTGCGTATTCAACCCAATTTTTTTCGGTTTCGAAAAGTTTGAGAGACAGCTTACCGTAGGATTTGAGATGCGGTAAAAGATTGTTGTAACAAACCAAAGCAATGTTTTCCACGGTTGGGTTTAGGTCAAAAAACTCCGGGCAATCCATGTTGAGGTTCTTATGGTCGTAACGGTCAGTAACCTCTCTTGCTATGATGTCTTTTAAAATCTTTACATCGATAACATAACCTGTTTCGGGGTCAATTTGTCCATCTATGCCCACTTCTAGAATATAATTATGACCGTGGTAGTTTATGTTATTGCAAAGGCCAAAAATGGCCTCGTTTTTTTCGTGGCTCCAGTCTTTCCGATAAAGGCGATGGGCAGCATTAAAGTTTGCGCGACGTACAATTTTCATGGCTTGAGAATGTCGTTAAAAGCAGATTTATATTCTAAAATTATTTTCTTAAACCAAGCTGTATAGTCCTGTGGATTTCTTTCAATGTCCTCCTCGATATCGTGCATGGCCATCCATTTAAAATCCGATACTTCTTCTGGATTGGCATTGGGTAAGTCATTGGTAAAACCGATTAGAACATGGTCTAGCTCGTGCTCCACTAGGTTGTTCAATTCGGCACGATAGATAAAGCTGAACAGTGGCGCCAAGGAGGTTTTGATGCCCATTTCCTCTTTGAGTCGTCTTTTTGCGGCCTCAAGGATATCTTCTCCAGGTGATGGATGGCTGCAGCAAGTATTGGTCCAAAGACCTTCTGAATGGTATTTTCCTAGTGCGCGTCGGTGTAAGAGCAGCTTTCCGTTGGAGTTAAAAATTAAGACCGAAAAGGCTCTGTGTAACATGCCCAAAAGGTGGGCATTCATTTTTTCCATGGTTCCGATTTCCTCATCGTGTTTGTTCACTAAAATGACCTCTTGCATCATAGTAAATTCAGATTATGTCGGACATACGATGCCAGCAAGAGTCCTACTTTTCGATTATTTGGGATGCGGATTCGCTCATTAAGGATTACCCTAGCCGGGGTTTTTTTAATTTTCGCAAACAATTTATAATAATAAATGTAGGCCAAATAAACTCCGAATCGTGCTTTTTTGGGGAGTTTCAGTATTCCTAGATACCCTGCGTGAAAGTCTGCTTCGATGTCTTTTTCGATGTCATGTTTGACTCTCGAATTAAATTCATTCATGTCGATTCCTGGAAAATAAACGCGGCCAAGTGATTTGTAATCCGCGTTGAGGTCCCTTAAAAAGTTGATTTTTTGAAAGGCTGAACCAAGACTCATGGCCGCCGGTTTCAGTCGAAGGTATTCTTCTTCATCTCCGGCAACAAACACTTTTAAGCACATAAGACCAACCACTTCGGCAGATCCGAGAATATATTTTTTGTACAGTTCCTCGTCGTACGCTTGTTTATCGAGATCCATTTTCATGGACTCCAAAAAGGTTTCGATAAGTTCACGGGGGATGTTGTAACGATTAACAGCCCACTGGAAGCTGTTCAATATCGGGTTTAATGAAATTCCTTGATCAATTGCTAAATAGGTTTGATGGCGAAAATCCTCAAGCAGCGCGGTTTTATCGTAGTCGTGAAAAGAATCAACAATTTCATCGGCGAAGCGAACAAAACCGTATATAGCGTATATGGGTTTTTGAATTTCACGGCTTAACATTTTGATGCCAAGCGAAAAAGATGTACTGTAGCGTTGGGTTGTGAGCGTGCTCATTTCATGACTAATGTTGTCGAATGCATTTTTCATGTTAATGGATTTTGTAGGATGTGTTTGGCCACCACTTCACCTGATATTATCGATGGAGGTACCCCAGGTCCGGGTACGGTAAGTTGACCGGTATAATAAAAGTTATTCAAGTTTTTGTTCTTGATGCGCGGTTTAAAGATAGCAGTTTGGCTCAAGGTATTCGCAAGGCCGTAAGCATTCCCTTTGAATGCGTGGTAATCTTTTTTGAAATCTGAAATCGAAAAACTACGTTTGTACACGATATGGTCTTTGATATCATTTCCCGTTATTTTACGTAAGCGCTCTAGTAAAATGTCGAAATAGTGTTCTCTTGTCGCTTCTTCATCCGTTAAATTTGGTGCAATTGGGATGAGAAAAAACAAGTTTTCACACCCTTGAGGAGCCGAATTCGGATCGGTTAAAGAAGGAACACTTAAATAAAACAAAGGGGCAGTCGGCCATTGAGGGTTTTTGTAAATTTCTTTCCCGTGCTCCTCAAGAGACTCATCGAAAAAGAGGTTGTGGTGCCTTAAATTTTCCACACGTTTATTCAATCCTACATAGTACAAAAGTGCAGAAGGGGCCATAACCCGCTTGTCCCAATATGTGTCTGAGTAATTTGCAGAACCATTAAGTAATTGCTTTTCGGTATGTTGGTAGTCGGCTGAAGAAATGAACACATCTGAAAGATAGTGATTTCCTGCGATGTCTACTGCTGCAGAAACTTTTCCTGAAGACTTTTCCAACCGCGCCACCTCCGCATTGGTTATGATTTTCACATCTTGTTCTTGGGCAATTTTTTCAAAGGCCTCAATGAATTTGTACATACCCCCCATCGGATACCAAGTTCCAAGCTCCATATCTGCGTAATTCATCAGGGAATACAGCGCTGGGGTGTCCTTGGGCATTGCTCCGAGGAAGAGAACTGGAAATTCTAATAAGGAACGGAGTTTTGGATGCTTAAAGTAGCGGTTTACATAGTTGGAAAACGAATTAGTGAGATCCATCGAAAACAAGCCTTTTAAAAGGCGAAAATCCATGAATTCCGTTAATTTAAGCGAAGGTTTGTACACCAAATCCTTCATCCCAACTTCATATTTGTACTTTGCATCTTTCAAGAAAGCGCGCAATTTTACACTGCTGCCCGGTTCAAAACTTTCAAACAGTGCTTCCAATTCCCCCATCGTAGCTGGTATATCGGAGTAGGTCGTATCGTTCCAATACACGCGGTAGGAGGGGTCCAGGCGACGCAATTCATAAAAGTCGGCAGCTGTATGATTAAATTTTTGGTAGAATTGTTCAAAAACATCGGGCATCCAGTACCAACTCGGCCCCATATCAAAAACAAATCCTTCGTGCGAAAACTGACGGGCTCTTCCTCCAATGGTATCGTTTTTCTCCAGAACGGTAACATCCCAGCCTTCCTTAGCAAGAAAGCACGCTGCAGATAGTCCGGAGATACCAGCGCCGAGAACCGTAGCTTTGCGTGGCATAGTTCTTAGTTGTCAAGGTGTTGGTAGTCGGGTAGTTGATCCATGAGTCGTTTCCTTGCAATAAATATACGACTTTTAATGGTGCCGATTGGTAGCTCCATCGTATCGGCTATTTCTTTGTATTTGAAGCCATCAAAGTGCATTTTGAAAGGAACCTTTAACTCTTCGTTTAAATTTTCTATTTTTTCGGTGATTTCCTTAACTGCCAAACGCTCGGAGGGAGACCCAATATTAGACCTCTGGGAAACCATTAGGAAATCCTCGTCGCCTTGATCGAAAATCATGCGAGTTTTTGAATTTCTCCGGTATTGATTAATAAAAATGTTTCGCATGATGGTGAACACCCAAGCCTTAAAATTGGTATTTGGGGTGTAGTATGTGCGATAATTGATGGCTTTGAGCAGCGTTTCTTGGGTTAAATCTCGGGCATCTTCACGGTTCTTAGTGAAGTTTTGCGCAAAAGAAAAAAGGTTTCCTTGAATCCCTACTAATGCTTCGTTAAATTCAATCGTTGACATTTTGTTTAAGTTTTATGAGCCAAAGTTAAACAAAAAATGTTTAACAAATTCAAAAAAAAATTAAACAAAATAGAAAAAACCTGTTAAGAACTTTGTAATGCGCTGAAAATCAAAATATTAAAATTATACATGCTGTAGCATTATTTTTATTATTTCAGCCAAATCAAAGGTGTTTTTCCAATTCCAATCCTCTCTTGCGTAACTATCGTCGATGGATTTTGGCCATGAATCGGCAATGGACTGACGAAAATCAGGGGCATAATGTATGGTGAAACCCGGGATGTGCCTTTGTAGGTTGTTAGCCATTTCTTGGGGGGTAAAAGTTATCCCCCCTAAATTATAGGAGGATTTAATCCTTAAATGTTCTTTGGGAGCCTCCATTAATTCCATCGTGGCACGTATGGCATCGTCCATAAACATCATTGGTAAGGCGGTATCCTTACTTAAAAAACAATTGTAGGTACCCCTTCGTTTCGCTTCGTGAAAGATTTCTATCGCGTAATCGGTAGTACCGCCACCTGGAGGGCTTTTGTAGGAGATGAGGCCTGGATATCTTAAACTTCTGATGTCAGTATTGAAATGTTGGTTGTAGTATTCACACCAACGTTCTCCTGCAAGTTTTGAGATGCCATAAACCGTTGTGGGTTCCATGACCGTGTACTGAGGGGTATCGGTGCGCGGTGTTGTAGAACCAAAAACGGCAATGGAACTCGGCCAAAAAACCTGTTTCAAATATCCCTCTTTGGCGAGATCTAATATGGTAAATAAACTTTCCATATTCAACTTCCAAGCGAAATCCGGTTGTTTTTCCGCCGTTGCCGATAACAACGCCGCCAGCAAGTAAACCACTTCAATTTTTTCCTCAATAATGTATTTACGCACGGCATCGCGCTCAAGAATATCCAAGGTTTGATAAATTCCCGGGCCTAGAACCGCCGGCTTTTCGGTTTTGATATCTGAGGCAATTACCTGATCGATTCCCCATTTATTGCGAAGAGCAAGGGTGAGTTCTGTGCCAATTTGTCCACTTGCTCCAACAACGAGTATTTTTTTCATGAAAAATTTTTGAACCGAGTTGTAGAGCAAAAATAATCCTTTTTAAAAAACTGATTGAAATCATTTGTAACTTGCAGGGTCATTGATGATTTTAACTTATTTAGGAAATTATGCCTTTTTATTATAAACTTGGTTCAATTCCTCCAAAGCGCCATACCGTATTTCGACAGCAGAACGGTTCGCTATACCACGAGCAACTCTTCGGAACGGTAGGTTTTGACGGAATGTCCACCTTGTTGTATCATGTACAACCCCCAACGGTGGTGCATTCTATTCTCGGGAGCACTTCTGTAGCGCCGGAAGTGGCCTTGGAAAAGCACATGACCATGTTTTCTCTTCAAGGGTTTCAGTTAGCGCCTCACTCAGACTTTTTAACCAGTCGAACTCCTGTTCTAGTAAATGCCGATTGCTACATTGAGTTAGCTGCGCCGTCTCGTTCTATGTCCGAGTATTTTTATAAGAATGCGGATGCAGACGAAATTTTGTTTGTGCACAAGGGCAGCGGAACGCTCAAAACACAATTGGGAAATATTGATTTCGCCTACGGCGATTATTTGGTTATCCCAAGAGGGATGATTTACCAGATTACTTTTAATGATGAAAACAACCGGCTTTTTATTGTACAATCCTTTAATCCTGTTTACACTCCGAAGCGTTACAGAAATTGGTTTGGTCAATTATTGGAACATTCGCCTTATTGCGAACGCGACATTCGTCCGCCGCATGTTCTTGAAACGCATGACCTTACCGGTGAGTTTTTAATTAAAATCAAAAAACAAGACATGCTCTATGAATACGTATACCAACACCACCCATTCAATGTGGTCGGTTGGGACGGTTTCAATTATCCTTACGCTTTTTCAATCCACGAGTTTGAACCGATTACGGGGCGGGTGCATCAACCGCCACCAGTACATCAAACCTTTGAGACACGTGGTTTTGTGCTATGTTCCTTTGTTCCCAGACTTTACGATTATCACCCGGATTCCATTCCTGCTCCCTACAACCACAGCAACATTGATTCCGATGAAGTACTGTACTATGTGGATGGGGATTTTATGAGCCGCAACGATGTCCAACAAGGACAAATTACTTTGCATCCTGGTGGAATACCTCACGGACCTCACCCCGGAGCCTACGAACGTAGCATCGGGAAGAAAGAGACCAAGGAGTTGGCGGTGATGGTGGATACTTTCAAACCCTTAAAAATCACACAGCAAGCGCTGGGATTGAAAGTAGAGGGCTACGAAAAATCTTGGTTACACTAAAATACGTTGAATATGTCCTCAGAAATTAAAAGGGTATCGGACCTGGTGAATTACGAATATGGATTAAAGAAAATTTTTTCGGAAGCGGAGGATTTTCTCCCCTTGCTCGGGACTGATTATGTTGAGCTGTATGTCGGAAATGCAAAACAATCCGCACATTTTTACAAGACAGCTTTTGGATTTCAATCGGAAGCCTACGCTGGATTGGAAACAGGAATGAAAGATCGGGTTTCCTATGTGCTGAGGCAAGATAAAATTCGCTTGGTACTAACTACGCCTTTGAACGAAGGGGGTCTGCTTAATGAACATATTAATAAGCATGGCGACGGTGTTAAAGTGGTTGCTTTGTGGGTTGAGGATGCCACCAAAGCATTTGAAGAAACCGTCCGTCGAGGCGCTAAACCTTATATGGACCCTGTGAAAGAGATCGATGAACACGGCGAGGTGGTTCGCTCGGGAATTTACACCTATGGAGAAACGGTCCATATTTTTGTGGAACGAAAAAATTATCGCGGAATATTTTTGCCGGGTTATAAGGTGTGGAATTCTCATTATAATCCAACTTCGGTAGGTTTAAAATTCATTGATCACATGGTGGGTAATGTCGGGTGGAACGAAATGAACACCTGGGTTGAATTTTACGCCCGAGTTATGGGATTCGCCCAGATTGTTTCGTTCGACGATAAGGATATTTCTACCGAGTATACCGCGTTGATGTCCAAAGTAATGAGCAACGGCAACGGTCGAATCAAATTTCCCATCAACGAGCCAGCCGAGGGTAAGAAAAAATCCCAGATTGAGGAGTATTTAGATTTCTACAAGGGACCTGGAGTGCAACATATAGCCGTGGCGACGGACGATATCGTTCAAACAGTGAGCGCAATGCGACAACGCGGCGTTGAGTTTTTGTACGTGCCGGAAACCTATTACGACGACTTACTGGAAAGGGTGGGAGCGATTGATGAGGATGTAGAAACCCTTAAACAACATGGGGTTTTGATTGACCGTGACGATGAAGGGTATTTACTTCAGCTGTTCACGAAACCCGTTGTTGACCGTCCGACCTTGTTTTTTGAAATCATTCAGCGTAAAGGAGCCCAATCTTTTGGTAAAGGAAATTTCAAGGCTCTTTTTGAGGCCATTGAGCGAGAGCAAGAAAACCGCGGAACGCTTTGATGGAATAAATAAGGACAAATCCCCCTTACTTACAAAGTCATAATTTCTTTTTCCTTGTGTTCTAAAATGTCATCAACCTTTTTAATAAAACGGTTGGTGATTTGTTGAACTTCTTCCTCGCCACCCTTTGCTAAATCCTCTGACAAGCCTTCGTTTTTTAAGTCTTTGATCATATCCATGGCGTCTTTACGGTGATTTCTTACGCTAACCTTTGCTTGCTCTCCCTCAGTTTTTGAGCGTTTCACCAATTCTCGTCGGCGCTCTTCCGTTAGGATTGGAACTGCGATGATCAACTGTTCTCCGTTATTTTGCGGATTGAGGCCTAGGTTGGCATTGATGATGCCACGAGCAATATCGTTCAACATCGTTTTTTCCCAAGGTTGTACCACAATCGTTCTCGCGTCCACCGTATTGATGTTCGCAACTTGTTGGATGGGGGTCATAGAACCGTAATACTCTACCATTACACCGTGTAACATGGCGGGACTCGCCTTACCTGCTCGAATTTTGGTTAATTCATTTTCCAGATGTTCTAGCGTCCTATCGTTAGAAAATTTAAACTCGTCGTATATTAATGCTAAATCCTCTGTCATGTCTCAATTCCTTACAAGGGTTCCTATTTTTTTATCAAGCATTACTTGCTTAAGGTTTCCTGGTGTATCCATGTCGAATACGATGATAGGCAAATCATTTTCTTTACACAAGGTGAATGCGGTTAAATCCATAACATTCAACCCTTTTTTGTACACTTCGTCAAAGGTTATTTCGTCAAATTTTTGGGCAGACGCGTTCTTTAAAGGGTCGGAGGTGTAGATGCCGTCGACCCGTGTTCCTTTCAAGATAACATCCGCATTGATTTCAATTGCTCTTAAAGAGGCGGCTGAATCGGTGGTAAAATAAGGATTTCCAGTTCCAGCACCAAATATTACGATTCTTCCCTTTTCTAAGTGCCGCACGGCACGACGCCGAATGAATGGCTCGGCTATGGCTTTCATTTCAATCGCTGATAATAGCCGGGTGGGGATATCGACAGATTCTAAAGCGGCCTGAAGGGCCATCGAATTGATCATGGTTGCAAGCATACCCATGTAGTCACCATGGGTGCGATCCATGCCTCCTTGCTCTGCTTGAACCCCACGGAAGATATTACCTCCACCAATCACAATGGCAATTTCAACTCCTAAGGCATGAATTTCTTTGATCTCTTTTGCGTAGACGCTCAGACGTTGGTTATCAATGCCAAATTGCTTATCACCCATAAGCGATTCTCCACTCAGCTTCAATAAAATTCGTCGGTATTTCATACTTGTATTTTCAAAGATATACAATAATTGAATGCTAATTATTAGGAAAAAAAAAGCCCGCCAATGCGGGCTTTTTATTAGCTCAGTGAAAAACGTTTAAATTCAAGTACGGTTAAACCTTTTTCGGTAGCATTTAAATATTGATCAATCGTTAGTTTATTATCCCAAACAAATTGTTGGCTTAGCAGGGTGTTTTCTTGAAAAAATTTGTTCAAACGACCCATGGCTATTTTTTCTGCCATATCGGGAGCTTTGCCCTCTTGAATAGCCAGTTCTTTGCCTACCTCCAGTTCTCGCTCTATGGTCCGAGCATCAACTCCGTCCTTATTGATGGCAATGGGGTTCATAGCAGCAACTTGCATTGCAACTTGACGGCCGGCTTCCGCAACAGTTTCAGATGCGCGGTTCAAAACAAGCAGTGTTGCCAGTCGATTTCCTGGGTGATTGTAAGCAACAACTTGCTCACCACGCAACACGGCATATCCTGAAAGGTCTAATTTCTCACCAATTACTCCAATTTGTTCCGTAATCTTTTCGTCTACCGTTAAACGGTCATCGTAAGGAAGCGCTTTCAAAGCTTCGACGGTTTCTGGTAAGTGATTCAACGCCAAATTAATTAAGGATTGAACCAAAGCGTTATAACCGTCATTTTTGGCAACGAAATCTGTTTCACAATTCAGCGTTAAAATAACCCCTGTTTTGTTGTCGCTGGAAGTTTGCGCTAGGATAAGTCCTTCTCGAGCCTCGTTGTCTCCGCGCTTGGCAGCAATTTTCTGCCCTTTTTTACGAAGTATATCAATTGCTGTTTCAAAATCGCCATTGGCTTCCGTCAATGCGTTTTTGCAGTCCATCATTCCGGCGCCGGTTTGTTGGCGCAGTCTGTTTACATCAGAGGCGGTAATTGCCATGTCTTTCTTATTTATTTTACTATTGTTCCTCGCTGTTTGACTCTCCCGGAGTTGATTCGTCAACCTCTACAGGAGCCTGTGGATTATCTGTTGGCCCTTCCGAAACAGGATCACTGGGTTCATCGATAAGTTCCTCGGCAGGCAATTCGTTTTCGACGACATCAGGAGTTACTTCCGAGGCCTCTGTTTTTGCTTTTCGGGTTCTTTTTGGACGGCTTGTCGTTGGAGTTTCAACTTCGAGGGCTGTGTCACTTTCTGACTCCTCGTTAAATTCGGCATCGTCCTTGCCATTTTTTCGTTCATCCAAACCTTGTTGAATCGCACCGCAAATTTCATCCAGTATCAAGGCAATGGATTTGGTTGCATCATCGTTTGCTGGAATTGGGAAATCGACCAGTTTGGGATTTGAATTTGTATCAACAATCGCAAACGTGGGGATGTTCAACCTTTTCGCTTCAGCAAGAGCGATGTGTTCTTTCATGATATCAACGATAAAAATTGCTGCAGGTGTTCGCGACATGTCGGAAATGGAACCAAAGGTTTTTTCCAACTTGTCTCGTTGACGCGTTTTGAACAATTTTTCTCTTTTGTTTAAGGTATCCCACGTTCCGTCGGACTTCATTTTATCGATCAACGACATCTTTTTGATCGACTTTCGTGTGGTTGTCAAATTGGTGAGCATACCGCCAGACCATCGCTCTGTAACATAGGGCATGTTCACTTGCGCTACGCGTTGCTCAACGATATCTTTGGCTTGTTTCTTCGTTGCAACAAATAGCACTTTTTTCCCTGACTTGGCAATCTGCCGCATCGCAGCGGAGGCTTGGTTTAAGGAAACGAGGGTCTTGTTGAGGTCAATGATATGAATCCCTTTCTTCTCCTCGAAAATATAAGGGGCCATTGCCGGATTCCACTTGCGCTTTAGGTGACCAAAATGCACACCTGCAGCCAATAATTTTTCAAAAGTTAAATTAGACATATTCTATGTTGTTTACGTTCCTATTTATTCGTCAATAACAAGGGGTAATGCGTTTGCTTAAGGTACCTTGTTATTTGGATACTAAACCTTCAAATTCCGTTAACGTTTCGAGAACTGGAATTTTTTCCTTGCTTTCGGACGGCCTGATTTTTTACGCTCCACCATTCTAGGATCTCTCGTCATTAATCCTTCTGCCCTAAGCAAGGTTTTATTTTCTTCAGCGAGTTCCACCAAGGCACGGGAAATGCCCAAACGAAGTGCCTCAGCTTGGCCGTTGATACCTCCGCCGTGAAGCGTGGCTTTGACATCGTATTGACCAACTGTATTTGTCAGTTCAAAGGGTTGCGCAATTTTGCACTGCAACAAATGGGTTGGGAAAAAATCCTCTAACGAACGGTTGTTGATTTCAATAACTCCCTTTCCCTTTGTTAAATACACCCTTGCAACGGCTGTTTTTCTTCGTCCTAATGCGTTGGTTACTTCCATATCCTATAAGTAATTTTCTATGTTCAATACTTCGGGTTGTTGCGCCTCTTGTTGGTGTTCAGCTCCTCGGTAAACCATCAGGTTGGTATACAACTTTCTACCCAACGCATTTTTCGGAAGCATTCCTTTAACCGCCTTTTCGACGATCCTTTCTGGGTGTTTCTTGAGCATTTCCTCAGCTGTTGTAAAACGTTGACCACCTGGATAACCGGAAAACCGGACATATTCCTTGTTCAATAATTTCGTTCCGGAGAGCGCAACTTTGGATGCGTTGATAACGATTACGTTATCTCCACAATCTGCATGAGGCGTGTAGGAGGTTTTGTATTTTCCTCGAATGATTTTGGCTACGATACTTGCCAATCTACCTATGTTTTGACCATCGGCATCGACCACATACCACTTTTTGTTCGCTGTAGCAGCGTTTCCGGAAACTGTTCTGTAACTTAACGTATCCACAATCTACATAAATTAGTAAAAAAACTTGTTTACAGGGGCGCAAAGATAGTTTTAATGTTTGAATAATACAAACCCGAACTAAAAAAAAACAGCTATTTCGTCTTGAAGGCAGCTATGGCATTTCGCGTGAAGTCACTGAGCACCAATTTGCCGCTGATTTTAGCACGATCAAGCAACAATTGCTCCCAGTGCTCAGTACCTTTCCAAAAAACGCGTTTGAGTTCTTTCATGGCATCAACATTTGATGTTGACAAACGATTTGCTAAGGAATTTGTCGCCTCGTCTAACAGATCAAGGGACTCAAAAATCTCTGCGTACAAGCCTTTGGATTTTGCCCATTCTGCAGTTCGCCATTCGCTCGCATTGATGGTTAGTTCACTCATAGCAGCTAAGCCTATTTTTCGCTCTACTGCCGGACCTACAACGAAAGGCCCTATTCCCACCGCCAATTCCGACAATTTTACGTCGGCTTTAACCGTGGCAAGACAATAATCGGTTGCAGCGGCAAGTCCCACACCTCCGCCGACCGCTCTTCCTTGAATGCGGCCAATGATCAGTTTTTCAGCTGTTCTGCAGGCATTAATAACCTTGGCAAAGCCTGAAAAAAAGCGGAGACCCTCCTCAGCATTTTTGATGGAACACAATTCATCGAAACTCGCTCCTGCGCAGAAGGTTTTTTCCCCACTGGAACTCAACACCAAGATCTTTACATCCGGAGATTTGTCTGCCTCAGCAATCTGTTCTGCCAGAGTTTGTAATAAGGTGGACGGAAGAGAATTACTTTGGGGATGTCCGAATTCAATCTTTCCGATTCCGTTTTCACAGGAGAAATTTACCCAACCGTGTTCCATATCACCTCAAGGTAAAACTATCGGTACCAATCAGCTGCCCTTCGCAGAATATTTTGACCTTATAATTTCCCTTTACGAGGTCTTGGCCCTTTAAATCGTAATAAATGGTCACGTCGATTGCTTGGTTGTTGTAATCGATGTCCTTTTTATCCGAATAATATTGTTGTCCTCCTTCGGTTTCAATTTGTGTTTTGCTGCGATTGTATAAAAGTTCTCCGTTGGGTGCGGTGATTTGCAGGTACACTGATTTTCTTCCGGCACTCGTAATGTTGTTCTCTCCAATGGTAAACGAGGAACGAAGTTGTACCGCGTTTCGGGCTTTTTCGGTTTCGATTGTTGTATTATTTATTCTCATGCGAAGCGCTTGGGAAAGGAACCCATACGCTTGAAGTTTCGCGCCTTTTTTCAATTGTAAACCTTTCTCCTCAGAGTCTTTCTTGTACGAATCGCGTTCTGCCGTGGTTTCTGTAAGTTTGGTTGACGTTTCTTCCAGGTTCGAAGACAACTTAATGTTCATGGTGTTTAAGGAATCTATTTGTTTGACGTAGCCACGCATGATGGAACGCAACACTTCGTTTTCTTTTTTGAGGTTTAATAATTCTCTGGCAGACAATTTTTTGTTCGTATTTAATTGGTTAAGTAATTCAGAGATTTGCGCTTTTTGCCTATTCAAGCTGTCGGCCTTGGTTCTGTCCATTGCAATCAACCTATCGTAGGTTTCAAGCATGTTTTTAAAGTCGGTCTTCAAATCGTTCGATAGCCCGCCGACGTATCCTTCAAGCATTTGGTTCATGCTTTCCATGTCGGACTTTAATACTAAATTATCGTTTTGACAAGTATTGAGTTCGCTGCGCTTTTGGGTCCACAGGAAAACCATGGATCCCAGACCAAGAAGCAGTGCACCTATGATGGCAAAATATAAAATGTTGTTGTTATTTTTTTCCATTCTGTCTGCAAAGTAACGTAATAAAAACCGTTTTAATGTGTTTGAATGCAAATTGGACGAATAAATCGCTTCAAAGATGCCTCTCCTACCGAAGAAAATCGGACATCGGTGGTTGAGGGAAATGGACCCCCGTGATGCATGCCACGTTCAACAACCACTCCCGTGGGCACCCCGTTGAAAATGATTCTACCGGAGAAGTTTTGGACGAAATCCGCAAGCGTTTTTGCTTCGGAATGAAAGTCGATAATGCTTGTGGTTAATTGACCTCCAATGCATGAAAATATTTGTTGAATTTCAGCTACGTTGTCGTAGGATACTAAGCAGGCAAAAGGACCAAAAACTTCCTGATGAAGAACCTTTGAATCCATAAATTCTTCTGCGCTTATTAAGGATATAGCCGGGTCGGCGTACCACTTTTTTTCATGTTCAAAACGCCTTAAACAGTGGGATTTTTCTATTTCAGCCAGTCGGTCGTTGTATTTTTCATAAATGCTAGGGTGAAGCATCGGAAAAGGGTTTGCTCGTTGCAGGTGGTGGGTAAGACTTTCCTCAAACACATTTCTATCCTCTGTGGGGATTAGAATCAGTCCTGGTTTGGTGCAAAATTGACCCGCATCTTCGGTAATTGCCGTGGCCAAATGTTGAACAAACGATTCGGTGTTTGACGTCTTTTTGCCGATAATCACAGGATTAAGACTGCCCATTTCCGCAAAAAACGGTATCGGAGATTTACGGTCTTGTGCCAATTGAAATAAAGTGGTTCCACCGCTCAAACTCCCCGTAAATGCTCCTACGTTGATTCTTGAATCTTGGATTAACCTTTGTCCAATTTCGAAACCGTCGTCCAATACGTGGCTAAATATTCCTCGGGCTAATTTTAATTCGTCTAAAAGAGATAGGGCGATATCGGCAAGGAATGTGCTCGTGCCTGCATGAAGCGGGTGACCTTTAACGATTACCGGACAACCGGTAGCGAGGGCCCCAATGGTGTCACCCCCTAGGGTGCCGTAAGCGAGAGGAAAGTTTGAGGCGCCAAAAACTGCGGCGGGTCCCAAAGGTATCCACCGTTTCTCTAAGGTGCGGTCAACTAACACTTCCTTGATTCCTTCATCCTGAAGCGTAAGGCCCTCTTTCGAATAGGCCTTGATTTGCCGAATCATTCGTTGGAATTCCCGTTCAAAACGATCTTCGTTTAAACTTGATTCAGCCATGTAAATTGCTTTCAAAGAAGATTTGGTTTGTTGGAGCTTTTGGCAAAGGCTTGCGAAAAAAGCAACTCTAACCGTTGAGTTTTGCCAAATTTTTAGCCGATGAACCTCGGAGGCTAATGCTATTTTTTCGTCGAGTTCTTCCCACGAAGATATAGGAAAGGTGGCGGGATTTACTGAATTGGTTTTACAATTAAACGTCGAAATTTGGCGGGACAAAATTAGACGGCTTGAATCGAAAAATAATACGATTCCATAATCGCGTTTGCCAGCATCTTTTGGCAGGCCTCTTCTACCTTAGCCTTAGCATTAGTTTCATCCTTTGCCTCCACATAAAGTCGTATATGTCGTCCAATACGAACGTCTTGGATTTCGTTTAAACCAATGGTGCCCATGGCCTGTGTCACGGCTTTTCCTTGAGGATCTAATAGGGCCTCATGTGGCATAACGTCAATTTCTGCTTTGAATTTCATGGCGCTTCCGGGTATTGTGCTCAATAATGGATAAAATCAGGTATAAAATTACAATTATCGGCAGTGCATAAATGCGCACAACAAAAATTGTTATTAACGAAATTCCTACAAGAAGGCATTGATAGATGTTGGTTTTAAAGGTAAAATGCTGAACCTTTAGTGAAAGTAGTGGGATTTCTGAAATTAACAACAGAGGAAATACGAGTGCTGTAAACGCCATAAAAAACGGGTTGAGTACCCATGGATACGACGGTTCTACGGGGAGCGTGTTTTCCGTACCTATTTGCCAATACAACAAGGGAAAGAAAATGAAGAATAGCGCGTTCGCTGGGGTAGGAACTCCAATAAATCGATTGCTTTGCCGGGTATCATTGTTGAATTTGGCCAGGCGAAAAAGGGAAAAGAAAGGAATGCTTAACGAACAAAAGCACAACCAGTCGGTCGCCTTATTAAATTGAAAGTCGTGAAATTTTAAATACGTTGCACTTAGGTTTCCATTCAGCCTAAGTTCAATGGTAACGAACATGAGTATTCCTGGAGCCAAGCCAAATGAAACCAAATCCGCCAATGAATCTAAGTCTTTGCCAAACAGGGATTTGGTGCCCAGTTTTCTTGCAACGAAGCCATCGAAGAAGTCAAATATCATGCCCATAATTAGCAGCAACGCGCTGATCTCTAACCTTCCGAAAAAAGCCATAACAATGGAGAACATCCCGCACATGAAGTTCGAGGCAGTGATGAGGTTGGGTAGGCTGAACATCTTTAGGTCCGTTGAATTCATTCAAAGCGAAAGTAATTCAAAAAAACCTTATTTTTATCTCGTTGAATGTTTGAAGCAATATTTTACTGTTTTTTCAGTTAGAGAAGGCTACATTTTGGAGTATGAAACAATTATTGGGCGGATTATTTATATTGACAACGGTTTGGGTTCAGGGGCAAGCGCCAAAATACTCAAACGAGTTTTTACATTTAGGGGTGGGCGCCAGCGCTATGGCAACGGGCAATGCTGTTGTTGCTAGTTCGAACGATGTTACCTCTGCTTATTGGAATCCTGCGGGGCTATCCCAAGCGAAAGAATGGTTGCAAGTTTCCGCCATGCACTCCGAATATTTTGCGGGAATTGCTAAATACGATTACGTAGGGTTGTCGCATTCCCTCGGAGCTAAAGGAACTCTAGGGTTTACGTTTTTGCGTTTCGGGGTGGACGATATTCCAAATACAACACAACTCATCGACAACGATGGCCGGATCAATTACGACAATATCACCACCTTCTCTGCAGGAGACTATGCGTTCATGGGGTCATTTGCCCGAAGTCTTAAAATCCCCGGTTTGTCGGTTGGAGGAACGGTGAAGGTGATTCACCGCCGTGTTGGTGACTTTGCGAAATCCTGGGGTTTTGGATTGGATGCCGGTTTGCGCTATGAACGCAACGAACATTGGAGATTTGGTTTTGTCGCTAGGGATGCGACCTCCACGTTCAACGCATGGATATTTAACCTATCCCAAGACATGCAGCAGGTTTTTCTTGCAACAGGAAATGATTTGCCATCCAACGGTTTGGAATTGTCTTTACCCCGGCTCGTCCTTGGTGCAGCCTTCAGCCATCCGATTGGTCCTAAGGAAAAAGGGTTTTCCATGATGACCGAGATGGATGTTGACATAACGACAGATGGGCGCAGAAACGTATTGCTTTCGGCTAATCCTTTTTCAATAGACCCTCATTGGGGAATCATGCTAGGATATAAAGATCTGGTAAAAGTTCGTGCCGGAGTTTCCTCAATACAACAATATCAAACGTTTGCAGGGGGTAAGGAATGGGGGATACAACCTAACTTGGGAGTGGGTATTGGAATTAAAGCGTTGAACATTGATTATGCCTTTACGCGCTTGGGTGCGGCAGATGCCGGATACTACACGCACATTTTTTCATTAAAATTCAATTTGGCAGCGCCGATGAAAAAATAACTTATGAAAAAACTGATTTGCTCATACCTCCTTGTACTATTGAGTGCCTTTACTTCCCTTGCTCAGAGTTATGGCAATGAGTGGATAAATTACAGCCAAAAGTATTACGCAATACCAATTACCCAAACAGGGGTGCATAAAATTGGTTATCAGGCATTATTAGCCGCAGGAATTCCCGTCAACAGCATTCCCCTTAATACGTTTCAAGTTTTTGGTCGCGAAAAAGAGCAGCCTCTTTACATTCCCGATAATTTGAACAACGTTCTCGATCCGTCTGAGTTTATTTATTTCTACGCTGAGAAGAATGATGGTTGGTTAGATTCTACGCTTTACAACGACCCTTCATGGTTAGGTAATCCGAAATACAGCCTTTATAACGATTCCATTCGGTACTTTATAACCTGGACCAACGGTGCTTCGGGTTTGCGATTCACGGAAGAAACGGACATTGATTTTAGCTCATACCAAGTAGCCCCCTACCTGCTGTTCGAGAAAAGTCAGGTATTCAACCTCGCTTACCACGAAGGGGAAATTACTTCCCAAGCGGCGAGCTCTTTGTTTGTACCCGGAGAGGGATGGGGCACGGCCATGCAAAATGGTGCAAATGGTTTTACCTGGAATTATTCCTCTACCACGCTGGATAATTTATACTCCGGTGCTGGAGCTCCGAATATCAAATTAGCATCGGTGATGGTTGGTGGATCAAATGCTTACTCCCCAAACTTGTATAACCATCACACCCGTCTTACGATAGGTAGTGCCAATTCGGTTCTTTTGGACACCCTAACCGTGGGTTACAACGCCATCAATATTGCCAAGCAGTTTCCGGTAAATTTGCTTCCCGCAAATGGGCTTACGAATTTCAAGGTGAATATTGTGGGCGATTTAGGCGTTGCCACGGATTTCCAATGTGTTAATTATTGGTCGTTTTTGTACCCTCGAACCATGAATCTGGGAGGAGCTAATAAAACCGAGTTTCTGGTGACTAACAGTCCTATTCAGCCCAAAACCTATTTGTCGCTTACCGGTGTAAACTTGGCCGATCCTATTGTTTTTGCTTTTGGATCGACGCCGAAATTTATCAAAACCGTGACCGGTGCAACGATCGCATCGTTGTTGATACCTAATGATCCAAATTACGCTACTCAGAAGTTGGTTTTGCAATCCAACGCTAGTGTTACCAATGTCCCTTTGGTTTCTGCTGTATCCCCTTCTGCTTATTTTTTTAATTACTCCGCGACGCCCAACCTCCAAAAGGCGCTGCTTTTTGTTTATCCCAAACTCCTTGAGTTAGGGGTACTCGATTACGCCAACTATCGGAGTTCGCCCGCCGGTGGCGATTACAATGTAATTTTGGCAGAGGTTGGGGAATTGTACGATCAATTTGGGGGTGGAGTGCGAAAACACGTGAATGGAATCCGCCGTTTTGCGCATTACATGTACGCGTTGAGTCAAGACAAGCCAAAAGGATTATTCCTTATTGGTAAAGGAATTCGGGAAGCAAACGTGGCCACAATTTTGGCTACGGGCCCCGGTTCACGCCAAAATGCCTTGAATTACAGTAAATCTTTGATTCCATCTTTCGGCCAACCGTCGAGCGATCAGTCGATTACTTCGAATTTACCCGGCACGGATCTTTGGACGCCTTTAATTCCAACAGGCAGAATTGCGGCGAACAACCTTTCGGAGCTTGGGCTTTATTTACAAAAAGTTAAGGAATATGAATTGGCACAAGACTCAACCTCGGTATACAACACTGCGTCTAAGGATTGGCAAAAACATTTAATTCATTTTGCGGGTGGCGGAAGTGCTAATGAGCAGTATGTTTTTCAAACCTATTTGAATTCTATGGCCAATACTGCTGAGAATGCCCGGTTCGCCGGAATTACTACGCGCATAGTAAAGCAGTCGGCAAATCCTTTAACCCCTGCTCAACTCCAAGGCATTTCCGACCGAATTTCTGAGGGAGTTAGTGTTATGAATTTTTTCGGACATGCCACTTCCTCCCAAAGTGGCTTTGATATTAATATCGATAATCCGGACCAGTGGAACAATCAGGGACGATATCCTTTATTGATTGCTAATTCTTGCTATAATGGCAACATCTTTTACAGTTCCCCAACCAAATCCGAAGAGTTTGTTTTTACCCCGAATGCTGGAGTTATAGCCTATTTAGGAACCCTGAATTATGGATTTTCAGGTTCATTATACGAATATTCGAACCAATTGTACAAGCAATTCAGTTTACACAACTACGGAGGTACCCTTGGCGAACACATCAAAAACACCATCGACTCGGTAATGAGTCCTAGCCAGCCGCTTAGCACGGAAACTGTTTTTCAGCAAATGACTCTCCACGGGGATCCAATGCTGCGCGTTAATTGGCATACCAAACCTGAAATTGAATTAACGGCAGAACGCATTGTTTTTGGACCCCAGAATATTTCATTGAATACGGATTCTCTTACCCTTGCCATAAAATTGAGAAATTTAGGACAATCCATACTCGATACTTTTGCCTTGGAAATCAGCCGTGATTTTCCGGGTTCACCGGTGGATTCCAGTTACATATTTTCTGTGCCAGGTATGGATTACGAAAAGGATCTTTCTGTAAAAATTCCTTTTTATCCACTTATTGGCGTCGGATTAAATCAATTCACGATTTCGGCAGACATTCCCAATTTTCACGACGAGGTTTACGACGAAATCGAGAATAATCGGGTTTTAAAATCCTTCAATATCAGTGTCGACGGGATAGAGCCTGTTCTACCAATTAATTTTGCCGTAGTTCCGCGAGATACCCTGGCTGTTTTTGCCTCCACCATTGACCCGCTTGCAGCGATCAATTCGTACCGCTTTGAAATGGATACCAGCCACCTTTTTAACAGCGGATTTTTGCGATATGCCACAAAAACAGGTATTGGAGGGGTTAAGTCGGTGAATTGGAATGAATGGTTACGAGTTTCTTCGAACCAGAACGATCCTGTTATTTTTACGGATAGCACCGTTTATTATTGGCGTGTTTCAGTCAATAACTTCACTCCATCCTGGAAGCAACGGTCCTTCCAATATATTCCGGGTAAAGAGGGGTGGGGGCAGGACGACTTTTTTCAATTTGTTGAAAATTCCTTTACGGGAATTTCCATGAATACGGTTCAGCTGCAACGTCAGTTTGTTCCTATTCAAAAAGGGATTTCTTGCCTTGTAAAAACTGCCACAACGGCGCCGCTGATCTACGATAATGCATGGTTTTTAAATAGTGAACAACAAGAGTACGAGGTTTGTAATTTGACCCCGAAATTGCACGTCGCTGTTTTAGATAAAGGCACATTGACTCCGTGGGAAACGCGATACACTTATCCGAACGGTTTGGTAATTAATCCGAACAATAATTTCGGAAACGCCAACGACAATTCAGGTTGTAAGGAGCGATCGATGAAGTATTTTACGTTTCACCAAAATAACGCCGCACAACTGGCATCTTTTCAAAATTTGGTCCAAAATGTCCTTGAGAATGGTGATTATTTGTTGGTGTATTCTCCCATGACAACGCGCTATGATTGGTGGAATACTTATGCCCCGGGATTGTACCAGACGTTTGCAGCGTTAGGATCGGACAGCATTGTTCCAGGACGTCCCAACAAACCCTTTATATTTTTAACCCAGAAAGGAAACCCCGGCTTTGTCGTGGAAAAATTTACCCAAGCGAATGAGGATATTTTCATGGATACGGTTATTTATGGTTCTCAATTGATTGGGTACGAAACCACTCCCTTAATTGGTCCGGTGCAAGATTGGCAATCTCTGTTTTGGAAACGCGATTCTTTGGAATTTGCACCGGGAGATAGCACCCGAATGCGCTTACAAATTTACAATGCTGCAGGAACCCTCGACCATATTATTGACACCTTGATGACGCCCAAAGACTCGATCATCAACCTCAACAACCTCATTGATGCAAGCCAATTTCCATACGCACGATTGAACGCCTTTTACACGGACCTTCCCAATCAAACACCAGCCCAACTTGATTTTTGGCATGTGGTTTTTGCCCCACTTCCCGAGGCTGCAATCGATGCATCAACTGCGCTGTTTTGGTCGGGCGAAAATGATTCCATTCAAGAAGGACAACCTTTAAAATTTGCTGTGAATATCCGAAATATCAGCGATTATGCCATGGATTCGCTCCTGGTGAGTTATGCTGTTATCGATGCCAACCAAACCGTCCATCCCATTTCTTACCCCAGAAAGGGCTTACTACTTGCAGGGGCATCTCTGTACGACACGATTTCCATTCCAACCATGAATTTTAAAGGGGAAAATTGGCTTAGGGTGGAGGTGAATCCGTACACGGATGCAAGTATGACCCAAACCGATCAACCGGAGTTGACCCATATTAACAACATACTGCAATTGGCTTTCAATGTGGGGGGGGAAGATGTTAATCCTATTTTGGACGTCACCTTTAACGGGGAGCATATTCTTAATAACGATATCATTTCTCCGAGCAGTGAGATTTTGATCACGCTCAAGGACGATAACCCTTATTTGGTGATGGACAGCGACAGTGACACCTCTTTATTTGCGGTTTATTTAACAGATCCTGATGGCGTAATGAAAAAAATTCCCTTTGTGGATGCACAAGGGAATACCATCATGAATTGGATTCCAGCGAATACCGGAAATAAAAAATTCAAAATAGTATATCCCGTTTTGTTTACAAAAGACGGCACTTACACCTTATTAGTCCAAGGCCAAGATCGTTCAGGAAACTTGTCGGGAGATTATGAATACCAAATTGATTTCAAGATAATTCAAGAGTCGTCCATCACTGAAATGATGAACTATCCAAATCCATTCAGTACGAGCACGCGTTTTGTGTTCACCTTAACGGGATCTGAGATTCCCGACCGCGTATTCATTCAAGTCATGAACATTAGTGGAAAAGTGGTTCGCGAGATAACAGAAGCCGATCTAGGAAACATACGCATCGGTAGAAATATTACGGAATATGCTTGGGATGGGCGCGATGATTACGGGGATTTATTAGCCAATGGCGTCTATTTATACCGTGTTCACGTGAGTTCTTCCGGCAAGGAAATAAAACATTTGGAATCAGGCGCAGACGCCCACTTTCACAAAGGGTTAGGAAAAATGTACCTTATTCGATAAGCATCAGAAGAACTTACAGCTTAAAATTGCTGTGTCATCTCCGTAAGGAAGTTCTCCTTTCCACTCGTCTAACTTGGAAAATAAAATGCTGTTCATATCTTCCATTTTTAAGGTAGAGAATGATTGAATGATTTTAATGAGTTGCTCCAGGCTGAATTGCTCTCCCTGATTATTTTCCAATTCTACAACCCCGTCTGTGTAAAGCACGAGGGTGCTCTTTACGGGGACTTCAATTTTTCCGACTTTGATGCTGGGTAGTTCATCGATAATACCTAGCCCGGTACATCCTTCGGATAACAGGTGGACGTTTTTGTCAATGAGCAACAGCGGTTGATTATGACCGGCGTTGATGTATTTCAGTTTTCGGGTAAAGGCATTATAGTGGCCGATGAAAAAGGTGATGAATTTTTCTCCCTTTGCATTGGCCAACACTTTCTTATTTAGTTCCTCGATGAGAAAAGAGAGATCGAAGCGCTGGTATCGGAAGAGCGTTCTCAGGGTTGCTTGAAAATTGGCCATTAAAAGTGCAGCGGAAATGCCTTTTCCCGAGACATCCGCAATGCAAATAATGTATTCTTCATCTCCAAGAGGAATAAAGTCGTAATAGTCTCCACCGATTACGTCACGTGCCACGTATTTCGCGGAAACATCCATTTTTCGGTTGGATGGTAAATTGGAAGGGAACAACAACATTTGAAGTTCTGAGGCAGTGGCAAGATCGCGGTGAATCAGCTCTTTCGCTTGTATGGTTTCGGCTAAACGCTTGTTTTCAATGGCGACACAAATTAAATTCGTCAGAATTTGGGCAAATTCAAGTAAATCGGTACCGCTCGCTACCTGTTTTTCCGTCGTGATTAAAAGGAATGCGAGAGGCTTGTCTCCGTGAATTACAGGAATAATAACATCAAATTGATTGAGTAAAGCAGAGTTTGATTCAGAGATAAAGGTGAGTTCTTTACACCTCATTAAATGTTCTAAATTTTCTTCGAGGTTCGTTTTTACTTTGGTTCCGGATTTTATAAAAATTTTCCAACCGTTGAAGTCGGATATAAGCAGGTGTTTGCGGAAGCCCAATTGCTCCTTTAAAGCAAAACTGTAGGCTTTGAGCAACCCACCCGTGCTTTCTTGTTGGTTGATTGCCGTACTTATGGAAAGCAATGAGTTGAGTTTCAGGGAATGAAGCTCTAAGAGATTGGTTAAGTTCGCAATGGTTCTATCACTCATTTTTTAGCGCTAAGCATGGATGAAACCTGTTTCAGTGCTGCCATTTCTTTGAATTTTTCACGCATTTCGCCGCAGGGGACTCCAAAATACGTAGCATTTCCCGGAAGATCTTTGGAGATTCCACTTTTTGCCAAAACCACCGCTCCCGCCCCAATTCTAACCCCGCTGGCGCAACCAACTTGCCCCCATAAGGTGACGCCGTCTTCGATGTCAACACACCCAGCTATGCCAACTTGAGCCGCAAACAAGCAATTTTTGCCGATGCGCGTATCGTGCCCGATTTGCACAAGGTTGTCAATTTTCGTTCCGCTGCCCAGGTAAGTTATGTCGGTAACCCCACGATCAATGGTACAATTGGCTCCAATTTCCACCCCGTTGGCAATTTCAACAGCCCCGCAATTGAACAAAGCAAAATATTGTCCTTCCTTTTTTTTGTAATAAAACGCATGCTGACCGAGAACCGTATTTGATCCGATGATGACATCATCGCCAACAACAGTGTCGTCGAGAAGGCGGGCCCCCGGAAAAATGGTTACCCTGTTGCCGATACGAACGTTTTGACCGAAGAAAACCCCAGGATATTTCGAATGAAGCGAGGAATCTGTTGGGGTAATGGCTCGATTACGATAAAAATGTTCTGCGATTCGGTTAAATGTTTCGAAGGGTTCCGGTGAAATAATCAGTCCTTTATTTTTCGGACAGGGGTAATCTTTATCAATAATCACCACGGTTGCTTCGGAGCTTAGTGCTTTTTCGTAATATTTCGGATGATCAACAAAAACAATATCGCCCTGCACAACTCGGTGAATTTCATTGATGCCGTGCACCGAAAGATGGTCAGGACCATGATATTCACATTGCGTTAGCAGGGCAAGGTCTTTTAAAGAAATCGCTTTAGAGAATTTCATGGTACCGCGGGTAATGGGTAAAATTAGGCATAGTTTATCGTTGAATTTACACTCATGATAGTATTTTTTAGCGTTTTTCTACCAGTTTCGGTTGAATTTTCTTCGACAGGTTTGCGATTTAACATTTTACGTTTATCTTTGCACTCCAATTTTGTTCCATGAAAAAAGAGATTCATCCCGAAGATTACCGTTTGGTGGTGTTTAAGGATATGTCTAACGACTACGCTTTCTTATGTCCGTCTTGTGCCCCTTCAAAAGAAACCATTAAGTGGGAAGATGGCAACGAGTACCCTCTCGTAAAGTTAGATATCTCCCATAAATCGCACCCATTCTTTACGGGTATTGCTCAGTTCGTAGATACTGCGGGGCGCATTGATAAGTTTAAAAACCGTTTCGGCCGTACGATGAAATAGGAACCGGCTCAAGGATATCCCAAAACCACTCTTCAAAGGGTGGTTTTTTTTTGCTATTTAAATTTGGCAGTCGCTCGATTGAGCCGGTCCAAGAGGGTAAGGCCTAGCCCTTTTTTGGAGGGCTTTTCAATGTACATTCCCGAAAATCCTTTAGCATCCATTTCGATTAAGGAACGGTATAAGTTCCGCGCAATTTGTTTTTGATCACCGTTATCGCTCAGCAAAATGCATTGATGAGCAGGAAACCCTTCTGGGATGCATGAAAAAAAGAGATAACCAATGTTTTCCTCGGGCGTCAGGGAAGCATTAAAATAGCGCAGGGGTGTTTTTGGTGCATAGTGGTATTTGACCATTCCCGAGGTAATCGGCAAATCGTCTGTTTGATTTTTTATTTTTGGAACGTACCCAAGTACTACCGAAAGGTCATCCAAGGCGATGCTCCCGTGTCGGTATACGATTACCTTGTTTTCCTCCATGCCAACGATGGTTGATTCGAGGCCGAAAGCGCAAGGACCTCCATCTAATACAAAAGGAATCGCTCCATCCAAGTGTTGTTTAACTTGTATTGCTTGCGTTGGGCTAACAGCACCGTATTTGTTCGCACTCGGAGCCGCAATCGGAAATTCAATGTTGGAAAGAAGTTCTCGAAGCATGGGGTGCGAAGGAAACCTGATAGCCACTCGAGGTAAACCAGCGGTAATCAAATCCGGAACGAGGTCTGTTTTTGGCACCAGAAAGGTAATTGGGCCCGGACTGAATGCTTGTTCGAGAAGCGCAAGTTCTTCGTGAAATTCAGCAATGTAGGGCTGTGCCTTTTCTTTACTGTAAAAATGCAATATGAGGGGGTTATTGGTCGGGCGAGTTTTGATGTCATAGATGGATTTTACAGCATCGGAATGGAGAGCGTTTGCCGCGAGACCATAAACCGTTTCGGTGGGAATGCCAACAGCATTTCCACGTTTCAAAGCTTTGATAACGATAGAAATGTTTTGTGTAATGCGGGTATTCACTTGGCAAAGATAGGGGCAATTATTGGTCATGTAGACAACCTCGTGAAAAGCGCGATAATTTTTTTCGCTCTTTTTGAACGCAGTTTGACTTTGGTGCAGTATCTTTGTTTAAAATCATTCTAAATAAGTGAAGGTAATTATCGCCGATAGCAATGAACTCTTGCGCGTTGGGCTTAGAACAACGCTCCAGAAACACGATCGGGTGGAAGAGTTGATAGAGGTAAAAAATTCAGAGGAACTTCGTGCAATTTCTCGTAACATTGGGAAAGCTCTTGTGATTATTGATTATACGGCACCCGGTTTCGATATTAACGATGTCGCGTCCTCCTTGCGGTTGAACCCTAAATTGCGGTTTATTGGCCTAACGTATTTACAGTCTGCCCAAACCTTGGTAGATGCTTTGCGTGGTGGCGTTATGAGTTACATTAAAAAAGATTGTAGCCTTAGCGAAATATCAGATGCTGTCAATGAAACCGCGGCTGGAAAAAAATTTTTTTGCGGAAAGATTTTGGATACCATAAATAAAGCGAACCTGAATCCCAATGAACTAGAGGCTGAGGCCCTTACGTGCGATCCTTTAGTGCTGAGCGAACGAGAAAATGAAATTATTGTCCTTATTGCAGAAGGGTACACGAATGATCAGATTGCCGATCTTTTGTTTTTGAGTAAGCACACGGTGAATACACATCGTAAAAACATTCTTCACAAGCTAGGGGTAAAAAATACTGCAGGTATTGTTATGTATGCCGTAAAAACCCAATTGATTTCCCCGAATAAGTTTTTGTTTGCGTCTAATTAAATCGGCAGATGAATTTCAAGTTGATAAGCCGTTGCGTGAGGTAATTCGGAATGCTGTAAAATTTACCTTCCACGTCCTGTATCCATTGCTTTGATAGTACATTGTTCACCCCCAACAGGTTGAAGATTTCGAGAGAAACCATCGATTCGGATACATGCCGGCGCCACCATCCTGCTTTCTTGAACGCCAAGTTGTAGCTAAATCCTAAATCCACGCGAAAATAGGCTTTCATGCGCAAAACATCTCTGTAACGATCTTGACCAGGTGGTCCATAGGGAAGGGGGGCTCCGTATTGTAGTCCCATCTGGACGGTAAAATCCTCCAAACCTGGCATTTGATCTTGGACTAAAGCGCCAACGGTGAGGACTTGGTCGGTGGGTCTTGGAATAAAGCCGGGAAAGAACGTAGCGCTGTCGACTACAACTTGGTCTTCACTGAAGCCGAATATGATTTTATCTCCTGACGCATTGTAATATTCCTTGTAGGAATCATAGCGCAAGTTTTCTCGGGTTTGAAGAATACCAACCTTAAAAAAGGACTCCACGCCGGGGACAAATTCGCCGTGTAAATTAAAATCCAATCCTGTGGCATAGGCAAAAGCTTCATTATGGGCATAATATCTAGTTCGAACATTTTCGATTTCGTAAGGATTTACATCCCATAGATATTTGAAGAAAATTTCACCGGAAAATTTGAAGGGATTATCGCGCTTCCATAAGTTGAAATACAAATCGGAACCGATAACGGCATGAAGTGATTTTTGCGATTGTACATGGGTATTTAAATTACCATCGTAGGTCCTAAACTCCCGGTAGAAAGGGGGTTGGTAGTAGGTGCCTGCGGCAAATCGGTAGCTCAAATTTCTTCGGACTATTCGGTTATTTTTAACCATATAGGCGCGAGGAAAGTAGCTTAATGAGAACCTGGGTGTAACAAATAGTTCTTGGTTTACGCTAGTATATCCTGCACGAGTACCTACAGAAAGTGCCCATTTAGAGGTGCTTTCTCGAAGGGTTTCGGAAATGCTTATTTTGCGTTTCACTCCGTTTTCTTTGATTTTTCGGGTAAGGTTGACTTTATCCTGAAAGCGTTTTTTCGATTGGCTGTAGTTCCATTGCAAGTACCCTGTTCCCTTATGGTTTTCAAGCGTTAAATTACTTTTAATGGTTTCAAATAGTTCTACTTCGTTGGAGGTTCCTTGCGGCACACTGTAACCTGCCGAATCGATCATTTTCCATTCACTAAGTACGTCGTTAAATTGATCGTATTCATACCCAACGCCCCATTTTAATTGAGACACCGCAAATCGGGTTTGGTAAAAATCAACATAATCTGCCTTGAATTGGTGTGACCCTTCGTGGTATATATTCATTATTTGGGCATTCAGACGGTTGCGCGCATGGTTCAAAAAGGTGCCTATTCCCAAAACTGCAATCGAGTCGCCGTACTCCTCTTGTGAGGGATCCGTTTCCAGTTCGTTAATGTAATATTGCCCTTGGATATCAAAATACTCCCGCTCATCGGATTGAAAACCTGTGAGAAAGAGGTCTAAATTGGTTTGTTTCGTGGGTGTGTAGCGAAGTTTTGTGCCTATCATTCCTGTCTGAAACCGCGTGCTTTCTTGCCCGTCGAAATAGATGCGAAACGAATATGCTTCATTTGCCGTTCCGAAATCCGTGTTGGAAGTTTGAGGGGCAAAACGGTAATTGTTGGAGGAGTAATGCGCTAACAAGGACCACGTAAGTTTTGGATTTAGGGTGAAAGTTCCGAGGAACTGTCCGTCGCTAAAAACAGGGTTGTAGGCCCCTTTGGTGGGTAAAGAATTTAATAAGTATCCATTGGCGCGGTATCGCGCTCCTGCGAGATAAGTGAAACGCTTTCCTAAGATTCCTTCTACATGACCCTCTTCGCTCAGTAAACCCACGGCAACCGAACTTCTAAAACTCGATGGTCTGTTGTAGGTGATATCAAGTACCGAACTGAGCCGATCCCCATACTGAGCATCGAAACCACCTGCGGAAAACTTAACGGATTCTACAAGAGCTGAATGAATAAAACTCATGCCCTCTTGCTGACCAGAACGGTTCAAGAACGGCCGATACACTAAAAAACCGTTCACATATACAAGGTTTTCGTCGTAATTCCCGCCACGAACGTTGTAGTTGGAGGTGAGCTCATTGTTGGATGTTGCGGGCTGGGTCAGCGTTAGGTATTTTTCCACCGAAATCATACGCTGTAAGTCAATTTTAGGAAGCTCAATCAAAGTGAAAGGATCTTCTTTAGCGCGCTGAACTACCACCGTTTCGCTCATTTGAATCTGAAATAGAACAGGCGGTAGGGTTTGAGTAGGGCCCTTTCCAACAATTACGTTCACTTCTTGGACGAAGGTTTGAAACGTGAAAATTAAGTCGAGGGTATCGTTAAAGGTGGTGCTTAGCGAAAATTGGCCAAGATCGTTGGTTTTGGTTGGACCTAAGACCCCTTTTTTCTCAAGAACCTTTACCTCTGGTATTGGTGCTCCCTTTTTGTCGATGCATTTTCCGGTGATGGTCACAATTTGAGCCAAGTTTCCAGAGCAGAAAGAAACCAATAGAAAAAAAAATGCGACTCTCACTTGGCAAATGTAAACGAAATTTACGCAGATGTATTTCAATCGAGCTCTTAAACTGAGAAAGGGGTTTGTTGGGCGTTTAAAAATAAAAATTTGTATTACCTTTGAGGCCTCTATACGGAGGTTGTAGCTCAGTAGGTTAGAGCGTCGGATTGTGGTTCCGAAGGTCGCGGGTTCGAAACCCGTCTCCCTCCCCAAGGCCCTATTAGCAAAATCCCGTTGACATAGTTCAACGGGATTTTTTATCTTTAAGAAATGATAAATACCATGAATAAGTTTTTTGTGTTAAGCTTGATGTACCTCGCGTTGGCTTGTGCAGAGAAAGCTCAAAAAAGCGAATTTAAGTCCAGCATTGTTGCCACCGAAGAAAATGAAGAACAATTAAAGCAATCCTTAAGTTCGGTAGAAAAAGAGGAGCAGGAGCGTTTGAAAAATAGGAGCGAGGTTCAGTTCGATCGAATCGTTCACGATTACGGGAACATTGTAGCCGACGCGGACTATAAAACCGTATTTGAATTTCAAAATACCGGTAAGAAACCGCTGTTGGTATTCGATGTCAAAACTTCTTGCGGCTGCACCGTTCCAATGTGGAACAAGAATCCCATTCTGCCCGGCGCAAAAGACAACATTGAGGTCACGTTTCACCCTAAAGAAAACCAAATCGGGCTTGAAGAGAAGACCGTTACGGTCATGACCAATACGGATCCAGGAATCACGGTCTTGCAAATCAAAGCGAACGTGAGCGCAAGAAAGAAATCATGAAATTACACGTTGTTGATACGGGCTTTTTTAAATTGGATGGAGGTGCCATGTTCGGTGTAGTGCCAAAATCCCTTTGGCAGAAAACCAATCCTGCCGATGAAAACAACATGTGCTCTTGGGCTTTGCGTTGCTTGCTCATTGAAGATGGTCCTCGTTTAATTTTGATGGATTGCGGTATCGGAGATAAGCAAAGTGAGAAGTTTTTTTCGCATTATTTTTTGCATGGAGAGGCCAATCTTTTTTCGAGCTTGAACCATCTTGGATTCCATCCCGACGACATCACCGACGTCGTGTTAACGCATTTGCATTTCGACCATTGCGGTGGGGCAATTGTTTGGAATGACGCAAAAAACGGCTATCGTCCTGTTTTTAAAAATGCTACGTATTGGAGCAATGAACAGCATTGGGCATGGGCTACGGTACCAAACCCCCGTGAGAAAGCATCCTTTTTGTCGGAAAATATTTTACCCTTGCAAGAAAGCGGTCAGTTGAAATTCATCGAACGAACCGGAGATTTTACCAAAAACGTGTTTCCGGGCATCGATATGCTGTTCGTCGATGGGCATACGGAAAGCATGATGATTCCGCATATTCGATATAAAGGTCGTTCGGTAGTTTTTATGGCGGATTTGTTGCCTAGCGTTGGTCATATTCCCTTGCCTTATGTTATGGGATACGATACTCGCCCCTTGCAAACGCTTGTGGAGAAAGAACGGTTTTTGCAAGATGCGCTGGAGAAGCAATATGTCCTGTTTTTCGAACATGACAGCGTAAATCAGTGTTGTACCTTGGCGAATACAGAACGCGGTATTCGCTTGGACTCGACGTTTTCATTGGCCGATTTAGGATGAAATTAACTCCGCAACAAATCGTCGAACGCATGTGGGGTGAGGACGCGTTTAGCCAGGAATTGGGCATGGAAATTTTGGATCTAGGGGCGGGATTTTGTTCTGTTCGCTTGCGCGTTCAGGCGTCTATGGTCAACGGATTTAAAATTGCCCATGGAGGAATTACCTATTCCTTGTCGGACTCAGCAATGGCCTTTGCAGCTAATGCTCACGGAAAGGTGGCTATGAGCATTGAGACGGCAATATCCCATGTTAAAAAAGCGGTTTTAGGAGATGTTTTGACCGCACATTGCAAAGAATTAAGTCGTGGAAAAATAGTGGGTAGGTTTGAGGTAGAGGTAAAAAACCAAGAGGAGCAGGTGGTTGCTTTATTCAAAGGCACCGTTTTTTACACGGAGGAATCGTGGGGTTGAAGAAATGCTGGATTAAATGGTGGAGTTCGAAAGGTATTCATGGTTTCGGAATGACGCATAAGCCTTTATGGTAATCTAATCACCACCCTACGGTTTGCCGCCTTTCCTTTTTCGGTTGCGTTCGTCGCGGCAGGATCGCCTTCGCCATGAACTTGAATTTCAATAAGCTCACTGGCTATTCCAAGGTGAATTAAGGCATTTTTCACCGTTTCACAACGCCGTTTTGCCAGATCCATGTTGTAGGCTTCGTTCCCATCGGAATCGCAATATCCTTGAAGCAGCAGAGGCCGCCCATTCGGGTTGAAGTCCTTCAATTTTTGCAGTTCTTGGGCTAGGGGTTGATCTGCGTCGTGGTTGAAAAATAGCGTTAAAGGTTTTGGACGTGGGGCTTCGTTGGGGGTGGGGTCTGTTTTTAAAGGAGTTTCCGTTACATCCTCACGGGTTGAGGATGGATCCATGGGTTTTATTTTTTCCGTCAATGCCGAAATGTCGGCAAAATAGATATCCAGGTTTCGAATAAAAAACGCGGATTTACCATCGGCTGAGGCCACAAAGCCCATGTCGTTAGCTTGCGTGTTAAACGGAGCCCCAATGTTAACGGGCTCTCCCAATTTGCCGTTATTTTCTATCTGCACTTTGAAAATGTCCAAACCACCATAGCCCCCCATTCCGTCGCTGCTAAAATAAATGGTGCGGTTATCCGCTGCAATAAAAACGGATCGTTCGTCTCCTTGCGTTGATACTCCCATGATTTGAGGAAAACTCCATTCACCCTGCTGCTTGACGCTGTAGTACATATCCATGGGGCCATTATAATTCGGCCCGCAGGCTACAATGAACAATTTTCCATCGGCGGATACGGCCATTCCGTCCGTTCCAAATCCGAAGTTGGCTTGAGATTGCAAACTAAAAAAACGATTGATATTGGCCCCCATACTCCCGGTTTTCACCCAGGTTCCGTTGCGTTTTTCAGCCCGGTAATAAGGACCCCCCATGGATCTCCAGTCGCCGGCCCAACTTTGATAATACATTTCCGTGCCGTCGCTGCTAAAGGTAGGTTCATCTTCACCAGAAAACGTATTAATGGATGCTAAGGCAACTGGGGCCTGCCAAGCTCCGTTCACGAAGTCGCTTTGAAAAATATCACCGCTGCCTCCGGAGCCGCCGCGACTTGGGCGATGGCTCATGAAGAACAACGAATTCCCGTTGGGCAACAAGCTGATATTGCATTCCCGATCCTCGGAATTGAGTTGCGGCAGTTCCACAATGTTAATGGGTTGCGAATGTTGTAGAATTTCGTAGGATTGTGCATGTAATCCCAGGGCCGAAAAAGCGGCGCAAAGCGTGATGAGTTGTTTCATGGTTGTCATAACGAACCCTTTATTTTTTGGTTACGAACGGAGGTATAGCCAGTCGGGTGGAATATTTCTTATTTTATATCCTTTCCAATGATTCCATCCGCAGCACTTATAACTCGATGTCAAGGACTCCAATATCCTCCATCTCATTAAGGGTAAATGGTCGCGAAGGAGCGTTCGAAGTAAATAATGCCAATTTTCTGGCTTGGCTTCAAAATATTTCTAAAACAAATAGTATTTTAACGGGCTATTACGTTGCTATTACCCATCAACCGTCTTGCACTGAATGAGTTTTACGTCTAATGACCTCTTTGATTATGCTTTCATCGGTTTGGGCTGTGGTAACGCACTGACGCTGCTACAACTTGAGGAGCGAGGCCTGATTCAAGGCAAACGGATTTTGGTGATCGAACCCGACGACAAACGAAAAAACGACCGTACCTTTTGTTTTTGGATGGAGCCAAGTAGGGTCGAGGGTGGTTTTTTACAAGATTTAGTTCAAAATACGTGGAACAGTGTTTTTGTTGGTGGAACCGTTCAATCGCTCGATCCTGTAAAGTATTACCGAGTTCCCGGTGTGGCACTGAATGCTCAAGTCCGCAAGATTTTAGAACGAGCGAGTGCATTGCATTTACCAGTACACTACCAAGGCTCAGCGAATATTTTTGAGGGCAAAGCCCTTATTTTGATCGATGGTAAGACCTACACGGCGAACTATGTTTTCGATAATCGACCACCGAGTTATGAGGCGCCGAATATATCTGAAGCCCGTTTATTGCAGAGTTTTTCAGGTTGGGAAATACAAACGGAAGAGGCCGTTTTTGACCCTGAATGTTTCACGATGATGGATTTTAACGTTGAACAAGAAGGAGCCACTCAATTTATGTATGTGTTGCCTTTCGATGAACATCGTGCCCTCGTCGAAATCACTCGATTTGGTGAGCAAATCATTACACTGGAACAGGCTGAGGGGGCACTAAAACGCTATCTGGAAAGTCGGTCAATAAGGTATTTAATCCAAGAAAAAGAGCAGGGGGCTATTCCTATGTTTATTGGTTCAAGAGTTGTTTCAAACCTTCATGAAAAATGGATTAACACCGGAGAACGTGCGGGGATGTTGAAGCCGAGTACGGGCTATTCGTTTGAACGTTCTCTAACCTATGCACACCTCGTGGTGCAAAGTATCGTGGATCAAAAACCTTTGTTGCCTTACCGAACTTCGCGATTCCATTATTATGATCGCCTCTTGTTGCAATTATTGAGGGACCAACCAAATCACGGAAAACGCATTTTTGAACAATTATTTCAGCGCAATCCTGTAGACAAAGTCCTTCGATTTTTGGACGAACGCACCAGAATTAAGGAGGATATTGCTTTACTAAGCAGCCTGCCTATTTCTCTATTTTTAACAGCAGTATTTAAGGACATCGCATGGCGGGCCCCTTCACAATTATTGAAGATACCCCTGATTTTATTGGCGGGTATCGTAGTATACCTCTTATGTTTGTTTCAACAGATTGCGACAGTATATGGCCTATTAGGTTTAGGCATGTTGCTTGTCGGTATACCTCACGGTGCCTTAGATCATCTTTATGTTCTGAAAAAGCCCACTGGATTTAATTTATTGAAATATGTGTTGGCTTACCTTGCAATGGGAGCATTTGTTTTCGCGTTGTTTTGGGTGTATCCGTTTCTAGGATTGTTGTTTTTTTTAATTTTTTCGTCATGGCATTTTGGAAATACCGATTTTTTGGCGTGGGGCAATAAAAATGTCATTCATGGTTTCCTTTGGGGGAGTTATTATTTAGGGGGAATCCTGATAAGCCATGAAAGGGAATGCGCTCGTATATTATCGGAAATGAACATTCCTACTTGGGAATTGGGGGGCATACCTGACTACGTTTGGGTAATTTGGATTGCAATGGGAGGCTTTTTCTTACTGGTAAGCCGAAGGAAGTGGGCGATGCTTTGGAGTATTCTAGCTTTATCCTTGTTTTCTTTCCTACCACTGATTGCAGCCTTTGGTGTATTTTTTGTTTTTCAACATAGTTTGTACGGGTGGAGTCAGTTAAAGCGCAAGGTACAGAAAACAAACGGGCAATTGTGGATTAGGGCCTTGCCCTTTTCCTTGGGTTCCATAATCCTTTTATTGTTGGTTTTGACCTTAGTTCCCGTTTCATGGGGACAGGGTTTTATTTTCTTGGCGGCTGTCAGCTTTCCCCACGTTGTTTATACTGCGCTTAAAAACAGCTCGACTTAAAAAACGTTTTGACTTCGTTTGAAGCTCAAGAATTTTCGTTGATTGTTTCTTGGAAATACGCCAACATTGACTACTTTTGCCACGGAGAGTTGGCAGAGTGGTCGATTGCGGCGGTCTTGAAAACCGTTGAACCGCGAGGTTCCGGGGGTTCGAATCCCTCACTCTCCGCT
>VGMY01000010.1 GCA_016866255.1 Bacteroidota bacterium
CGTTATCGGTCATGCTAAATTAAGAACAAAAATAAATGATATGAAAAAAGTATACAGTATCTTGATATCTCTTCTGAGTTTAACGACTATAGTTAATGCTCAGAATTTGTCCGGTGAATTCATCAATATCTCTACTAATAACGAAATGATGGGGGGGACATTGGTTGTTTTCTGCGAGGATGGGATAATCGAGAACATTTCTATAGGAAAATCTGACTTTTCACGAAACATTAACTCTTCTGTAAATACAAAATATCGTATGGCAAGTATCTCCAAAACGATAACGGCAATTGCGATTATGCAGCTTGTTGAACAAAATTTTCTGGATTTGGATGCCGATATAAGCTCAATTTTGGGGTACAGTGTTCAAAACCCAAATCATCCATCTATTCCTATTACAACAAGAATGCTTTTATCTCACACTTCTACCATCATTGACGGTTCAACGTATAGTAATTTCCTAAGCGCTGCGGTGAATAATAATCCGATTCCCAATTTAAGCGAGATAGTAACCCCGAACGGATCATTTTATACAGCTGGACAATTCAACAACACCATTCCTGGGACTTACTTCAACTATTCCAACATCAACTATGTCATACTCGGAACAATCGTTGAAAAGGTTTCAAATCTTCGTTTTGACGTCTATTGTAAACAAAATATCTCAGTTCCTTTGGGAATAGACGCTTCTTTCAATGTTAATGATTTAACAGATATCGACCAATTGGCAGTTCTGTACAGAAAGATTAATGGTGTTTGGACTCCGCAAGCTGACAATTATCAGGGTACGCAACCAGTCTTTAGCAATCTAAACGGATACATCCCCGGAACAAACGGTGGTCGATTCGGTCCGCAAGGAGGTTTTAGATGCTCTGGACAAGATTTAGCTAAAATATTTTTAGTGTTAATGAATAAAGGTAATTTTAATGGTGACACTCTTCTTTCGGAATCATCATGTAATGCAATGTTTGCTAATGAGTGGACTTTTAATGGCAGCAATGGAAATAATTATTACGGACTTTTTAGAAGTTGGGGTCTCGGTATTCACAGGATTACTTCCACTCCAGGAAATGACGTTGCTCTACCCGGTAGTATTTCAATGCTTGGCCATACAGGAGAAGCATATGGGTTAGTAAGTGATGCGTATTTTGATACAATCAGAAAGGTTGGTTTTGTTTTTATGAATAATGGGGTTGGAATTAATTATCAAACGAACAATAATTCAATATTCTACACCATAGAGCAAGAAGTTTTTACTGCTATTGAGAATCATGCTGACATAAGTAGTTGTCAGTCGACTGCGGGAGTTAATACAATCCAAGAGGGGTTTAACATGATTTACCCCAATCCAACAAATGGACTTGTTAATGTAGAAATACAAAATCACACCATTGAAAATATAAGGCTTTACGACTTCCAAGGAAGGTTAATAAAAGAAATATCCGAAAGCCAGTTTGACCTTTCCAACTACTCGAATGGAACGTATTTTATAAGAGTCCAAACGGATAAAGGTTTCTACAGCTACAAACTTATTAAACATTAAACCAATGACAAGCGATTTAAAGGAGGAACTTTTGAGTAAGGCGCACGATTTTCAGACCTTTTTTGATGTAATTGAATAAAACATTAGTTTTTTAGATTTAAGCTTAATTTCCCACGTTTATCCTATCTTCGTATTCTCATAATTAAGATCAAATCAGAAAACATTAACATGTCTCCGAGTACCTACAAAACAAAAATCGCATCGCGATACATTCTGATCATTAATGCCAATTACCTTTCCGTTTGTGGTCCAATAATTTGCATCAGGAACTTCAATTTTGTGGAACTTTAATTGTTGACATAAATTTTTATTTCCAACTAATATTTTTTACTTAACCATTTGAGTCAAGTACCCTTTCAGTATTCACTTCACATAACAGACAGTGAAGGAACAATCCTCGAGCATCGAGAATTTCTCGCTCGACCAGAGGATTTCTCAAATCCTTCTGCAGTCGATCCGCGCCTGCAACTTATTCAACAATTGAGAGAAGATATAGGTGATCAAGGTAGTATTATAGCTTATCACGCATCATTTGAAAAAACCAGATTAGTAGATTTAGCAAAATCCTTTCCTAACGAACGAGAATTTATTGAAAGTTTATTACCTCGTTTTGTTGATTTGTTAATTCCTTTCAAATCAGGGTGGTATTACAAGCCAGAAATGGGAGCTAGTGCATCCATCAAATCAGTTTTACCGGCCATTGCTCCCGAATTTTCATATTCCGATCTTGAAATTGGTAATGGAGGTTTGGCGAGCAACACTTTTCTCGCCATGATACAAAATATATTCGAAGGCGACCGACCACTTACAAACAAAAATCTGCTAGCTTATTGTGAGCGAGATACAGAGGGGATGGTAGTGATTTATAGGCATTTGTTAGCTTTGGTAAATCAATTGTAAATGATTGAAAATATATATATTGAAATTAAACAATTCATTTCAGAGTTGGCAAATAATGAAAATCAAAAAAGAAATCTCATCCGCAATAAACTTTGGTGCTTCAAAGCCCGCCACTTCGCCAAGCTGCAAACTGTTACCGTATCACGGTAATATGACCAGAAACGACCTTGTTGTCGTTGGTGGTGAGCTTGAAGAAATAAACACCCGCCTCTAGCACTTTTCCGTTTTGATCCGTTCCGTTAAACGGTGCGCTCGCATTTGTCCCTTCATAGACCAAGTTACCCCAGCGGTTTAGGACCAATAAGTCGTAATTTGTGCAATCGACAAATAGGTTGTCCAACAACAGCGCGTCGTTGCTTTGGTCACCATTGGGAGTTATCACATTCGGTATGGTGAGGTTTTCCAGCGTGACCGAGGGCAAGATCGTAAACGGTATATTGCTGGTGTAATCGCAGTTGTTGCTTCCCTCAAGCACAAGGCTTGCGATGTAATCGCCCGCATTGACAAAAGTATGCTCAAAGTTGGTGGCATTGAACACGCCAACACCCGGGATATTCCAGGTTAGTGCATCGTAGGTGTAGTTGTCCAATACCAATTGCACGCTGAAAATTCCCAGTTGACCGCAGGTGGCTTCAATATTTGGATTGACCCCAGGAACCGCGGTAATGGTAAACGTTAGTGTATCGCTGGTGGTGCAGCCCCAAGGACTTGTCACCGTGAGTACGGCCGTATAGTTCCCGGTGGTATCGTACACATGTGTTGCATTGGCGGCATTCGCGTTTTGGCCGTCGCCAAATTCCAGGCTATAAACGCAGTTCGTGTTCGGAGGTGCAGCATTGTTCCATGAAAGTTGCGAAGCGAATTGCGCTGTAGCTCCGTCGCAAGGAGTGCTCACCGTTAAGGGGGCAATAGGGAAGGGCTGGTAGGTGATGGAGAAGGTATCCGATACCGTACAACCGTTGTTGGTGGTTAAGGTCACCCAATAATTCAAGCTGGCGTATGCGCCGCTCGGGGAGGTAACGTTGGGTAGGCTATCGCCCGTTCCGACGGATCCGTTGGCATTGAACCATTCAAAAGTTGCGAGGGGGTCGTTCGGATCGGTGGTGTAGTTCGGGATAATAAAGCTTATTTGGTCACCGCACACTTCTTGAACGCCGGTGAATTGCACGTCGGGTGCTGTGAATACGGTAAGCGTATCGTAGGTGGTGGGCGAAATACAAGATCCTAAATTAGAATACAGGGATATAGGATAAGTTCCTGGGTTGAGGTTGGGTACCGCAATGGAATCGTTTTGCACTTGAAGCGCGTTGTTGAAATCCCAATGAAAGGTAAAGGCGCCGTTGAGTGGAGTTTGCGCTTGCAGGACCTCTCCGAAACAAAGAGGGCTGTTGCTAAGAATACTGGGCGCTGAAGGCGTTGCGATGATGGTTATGGCAACCGTATCAGGAATCAATTCGCAGGCCCCTGGGTTATATCCTGAAACGATATAATTTCCGGATTGCGCCGGAACAACCCCGTAAAGCGTTAACGTGACTCCATTGGTAACGATTCCCAAAGGTCCGGTCCAATTGTAGGTTGCCCCAGGCAGGGAATCGGTGGTTAACACCAAGGTATCACCGCTGCACAACAAATCGTTGGCTGCATCTATTTCGTATTTGTAGGCAGCGAAATCCGAGAAATACCCGTAACGACATCCCGAGGATGATCCACCATGAATGATTCCAAGGTGAAATTTCGAGTTTGGGTTTTCCAGACGGCTCGCGGCCTGAACGCCAATAAACGCACTTCCGTCCAATTGGGCATACATCCAACTGTTGTTGGTGCCGGGAACGGGCTGAAAAATACCGGGTCCTACGTTGGCTGCAGAACCGTTCAGTAAGAAGGAATTTTCTCCCCCGGCCGGAACGAGTATGTTCATAGCAAAAAACTCGCTCGTAGATCGAACAAAGGCCACGGTATTGGATCCTGTACAAACGATGGGAGGAACGACCGCTCCACCAACTTCACAGCCGAATCCGGTGGTATGCAGGATGTAAACGGGTTTGTCCGCTTGAATGTACGCCGTAGGGTTGGATTGGGTATGCACGTATAAATTGGTTGCATTTAAGGCGGCAACGTTGACTCCATCGATCGAAACCTGGGTATTGTTTTGCGTGGCGACCACATAAACCTTGTCTGGGCCGTTGAGGTACCCTTTCAGGGTGATGTAGTCTTTTCCTGTTACAGGAACAGGAATCGTTTGGTCGCCCATCAAATCTGCACATCCCCCATAAGGTGCCCCGGACATGGAATCGTCTTTGATGGTTACCGCGATGGGTTTGGTAGATAGAATGGTTGAACCGGATAAATGTAACGAACCCGCGATGTTCACCGCTTCTGCACTAAAGGTTTCTCCTTCGTTCAGCACAATGTTAAACGGAATGCCTGCAGCATGGCCTAATATGGCATTGGACGGTATGATGGTAATGCTCGTATTGTTTTGTGTGGCGACAAGGTCAAACCCTGACCGGGCGTAGTTGGCGTTATTGAGAAAGGTTTGTGCGGTAATGATGAAGCTCGTACCCAAGGCGTTTTTTCCCTTCAGGGCAAAAATGTCAGGATTGCAATTGCAGGAGGTCACTACTTCGTAGTAGGCCATGATGGGCGCCGTTGCATGAATTTTAAAACCGTAATTCAAGATGGTATTGGCGGGTTTATTCTCAATGATATCTATCCATGGCGTGAGGTCCAAGGTTTGGGCAGCGTTCGCCCCAAGGTTGATCACTTGGGTGGGGAAACCCGGATTGGCAGGTTGTGAAATGGTAATTGTTGCAGGGGTAGTAAGCGTGGCAAAGCGAAATACAATGGGGCGATCGCCGTGGCTTTGGGCTACTTCGGGAGCCACAAACCAAAATAAGGTATCCAATTGAGCATGTACTTTGGACGATCCTAGCAGGACGAATAGCAAAAGGGTAAATATTCTTTTCATTCAATTATAATTTCATCTAAAAATAGCCACGAAGGGTTGCTGCTTCCAGAATGCCAAACTGGGCAAGGTCCTGGATTCTTTACGACAATTCGGACGCATTTAATGGCTGAAAAGTTGACAGTTTGTTCAAAATTTGTGCATTTTTTTCCAACTTCGGCAGCAATTTGTTCAGTAATCGGATCAAAATAGTGGTGTAAGGCCTCTTGAAAAACGCTCCCATTGCTTGAAACCTCCATGATTACTTCCGAGGGGTCAAATATCCAGGAGTTGATGTCCCGTAGAAACGAAATCCCCAGTTTCGTGATGTTTATCGCTTTCTGGAATTGCACTTCAGCTACGATATCTTTTCCATGGAAACCTTGCCAAGTCCCTGTTCGGAAATCGTTACCTCCTCGAATTTTATCTATCAAGGTATTAGGCCCCGACGCGGCATAGGCAGGAGCATAATTATTTTTTAGGGTCAATGTAACGTTTTTATCTTTTTTAAGGAATTGGGAACTTACTTCGGCTGAATAGCGATTGATAGCCCCATCGTTTCGTTTTGTGCGTATTGTTACTGTTGATGACTTGGATAGGAAGAAGGGGGTGTGATAGGTGATCCATTCCGGGTGATTTTTTCGTCGATTAACTTGATATTCCAGGGATAAATTCATGTCGTCGAAGGCAACAACCCCGAGTTCAATGCTTAACGAATCTTCGAAGATGGACTCCGAAGACTGGATGAAGGGTAAGGGAACAAATTCTTTAGGGGGTGAAATATCAAAAAGATCAGTCGCTGGAGGCTCTTGTTGAGGGTTTTCGGACATAACATATTCCAAAACTCCTCCGCCCATTAAATCAGGATGGTGCAAGCGTTTAACAACTGTCCCATTCAAAGATACCTGTACCAGGTGGCTTCCTTTCCCTTTTTTAATCACGGTAATGGTCTTTCCATTTTCCAACTGCACCGTTGCTTTTGCAAATATCGGATGGCCGAGCTCGTAGAAGGTTTTTCCGGGAGCAATGGGATAAAACCCGAGGGCTGAGAGAACGAACCAAGAACTCATTTGTCCACAGTCCTCATTCCCCACCAGGCCGTCTGGGGTATTTCCATACATGCTCCGTTGAATTGAGTCCACAAATAGTTGGGTCTTCCATGGGGTTGCGGAATAATTGTAAAGATAGGCGACGTGGTGCGAGGGTTCGTTGCCATGGGCGTATTGTCCAATCAAACCGGTAATATCGGCTTGGTCTCTTCCCGACATCGGGCGTTTGCTGTAAAACATGTCATCGAGCCACTTGGAAAGCGCTTTTTTTCCGCCAATAAGATTGGTTAATACTTCAGGATGTTGTGGGGCGTACAGGGAATATTGCCAACTGTTGGCCTCGGTAAAATTAAAATTCACTTCGGTAGGATCAAAGGGCGATAACCATTGGGCACCTCTTCGAGCCCGCATGAATTTTTGGTTAGGATCGAAGTGGTTGATAAAGGCAAAACTGTAATTGAGGTGTTTTCTTGCAATTTCGTCGTAGGCATTTCGTGCACCTGACTCAAGGCTCAGTTGACGTGCGAATTCGCTAAGGCAATAATGGTCGTATGCATATTCGAGGGCTTTCGAAACCGATTCTGATTCAATATCTGAGGCGATGATGCCTTGTTCTAAGAAGGATTTTTTACCAAATTCGTTCATTTCGGAGGTAGCAACCATAGCCTTTAATGCCCTTTCTGCATCGAACCCACGCACACCCTTTAGGTAGGCATCGGTGAGTACCGATGCACTGTGAAAACCGATCATGCATTCGGTTTCATTTCCGGCCAACTCCCAAACAGGTAAGTCTCCGCCCTGTTCGAATTGCCGCATAAACGTAGTTAAGTAACCCGTTGTGCGCTTTTGGTCAATCAAACAGAATAAGGGATGGGTAGCTCGGTAGGTATCCCAGAGCGAAAAGACGGTATATTGCGGGATACCACGATCGATGGTGTGAATGGCGAGGTCGCGTCCACGATAACGTCCGTCTACATCGGAACAGATATTTGGGGCAATAAAACTGTGATAAAGTGCCGTGTAAAATATAACTTTTTGTTGGAGATTTTCATCCTCTATGGTGATTTTTCCAAGTTCTTTTTCCCACTGAGCTGAGGCACTTTGACGAACATTAAGGAAACTTTGCCCGTCGGTTTCGTGTTCTAAGTTGCGAGCAGCTCCAATTTCATCAACGGACGAAATACCTACGGATAATTCGAGGGTCTTGGTGGATTTTGGAAAAGTTAAAACCAGGCGATGTTGTCCGTTCTCCGTAACTTTCTCCATTTTTTCATAGGGCGCTGAGGGTTTCAGGGAAAAATAGAAATACTGGTGTTTTGCCCACCCTTCCGATTCACGAAATCCGCGAATTTCATTCGGCGAAATGAGGCTAAAATCCGCGTTGATTACCTTGTCTCGGTAATCTAAGTCCAAAACGATATAGCGATTTCCTTCACCGTTGAAAGTATATTTGTGAATTCCGCATCGAGGTGTTGCGGTAAGCTCAGCAACAATGTTGCCCTCCTTTAAATGGACGGTATAGTAACCAGGTTCAGCCTTTTCCGAGGAATGCGAAAAAGCAGAACCGTAACCTTGCGCGTCTTTATAGCGCGGTTTTTTCGGGTAGTTTCCACAAACGGGAGTGATTAATAAGTCGGCATAATCCGGGACACCCGTGCCGCTCAAGTGCGTATGGCTAAAGCCGTATATGACTGAGTCGCTATAATGGTAGCCACCGCACCCATCCCAGCCGGTCATGCGGGTATCGGGACTTAACTGTACCATTCCGAAAGGAACCGTAGCTCCGGGGAAAGTGTGACCATGACCCCCGGTTCCGATAAAGGGATTCACCAATTGTGTGAAAGGTTGGGATACATTTTTTACATTCTCCAATACCAACCGAGCTTTATCCGCCGAAATTTTTAGGGGGTTAACTTGAGCAATAAAGATTGCCGATAAGGAAGAAATTACGAAGAAACAGAAGACTTTCACAGGGATAGGTTTTGAAACGTTTTCCTTTTTAATACAAAAAACTGAACAACAATATTCGCATTACATTTACCGTGCAGCGCAGTTGCTGTCATTCTTTTTCGTTGTCGTACTAGCCTCGGGATTGCTCCGTAAAGGGCCATATGGGCTTTAAACACCTCAAAAAAAAGCCGGGGCTGCTTTTTCGCCAAAAACTGCCATGCAGCAAGACCGTCCCATGCCATGCGGATAAACAACCTTCCTGGCCAAAAACCCGATTGGTTTTTGACGAGCATGAACAGGTTGTTACGAAAATTAAGGAAGGTTTTGCGGGGAGATTCATACCCTAAAGTTCCTCCCCCAAGGTGTAACACTTTTGACTGGGGTTCAACCCATACTTGATATCCCGCTTGTTGCATTCGCCAACATAAGTCTATTTCCTCCATGTGGGCAAAAAAATAGGCGTCAAAGCCGCCGAGTTGATGAAACACCTCGCTTTTGATCATAAGGCAGGCACCGCTGGCCCAAAATACAGGAATTGCACAGTCGTACTGTCCGCGGTCATCTTCGCACATGGAAAATATTCTTCCGCGACAAAATGGAAAACCGTTTCGGTCGATAAATCCCCCACAGGCGCCGGCGTGCTCGAACTTTGAGGGTTGGTTGTAGTTTAATATTTTGGGTTGTACTGCCCCGATATCTTGTTGACTCAAGCGATTGAGCATCGGGCCTAGGTAATTGGCCGTTACCTGGACATCGGAATTTAACATTAAGTAGTACTCGAATTTCCCTTTCAACGCGTTCAAGCCCTCGTTGTAGCCCTGCGCAAACCCGCAGTTTTGTTGTAAGCAAATTTGCTCGACACCGGGGAAGTTGAGGGATAAGAACTCCAAAGAACCGTCGGTAGATCCGTTGTCTATTACCACTATGGTATGTTCCCCGGAATGATTTATGACAGAGGGTAAAAACGTGCTTAGGTGGTCTACACCATTAAAATTGAGAATAGCAATGGCCAGTTTTCTCATGATTTAATATTGTCGGAAAAGATCGTTGCTGTTTTGACCCCAGCTACGTTGGTTAAACAGGTTAGGGTCGTCAACGGTTCCATTGACGGTATTTCGTCGGGAGAGTGCTTGAGACCAACCTGGATTTTTTAATTCACCTATTAAATCGCTGTGGAGCAGGCGATAGGCGTTATTGGTCAGGTCAGAATTATAAAATATAAACCGGCGATTGCTGAATTTTCCAATTTTGTTGTAAAACCATATTTCGTAAGGGTATTCCGAAGGCGAACCTTCTTTCACGTTGCAGATACTTGGCGCACCGTATTGCAGGTAAACCCTGCCGCGGTCAGTTTCATAACCGTGTTGGAAATTGGTTTTGTAGAGTCCTTGCACATACAATACCTGCTGTTTGTATTTCATCCAGGCTTGATAAGCTTCACCCGGGGCTGTTCGGCTCCAGAAGGCCTGAAAGTATTTGCGTATCGAGCCGAAATCTTTAGTTTTCAACAATTCGCGAATGTTTCGATTCTGAACGGCTTTAGCAATCGGCAGAATACTCCCTAGGTAGAATTGCAAGCTGTCGTCGGTTATGGAAGCTTGGAATGCCGGGTCTATTACCAAATTTTGAAAATCCATGGTGTCGTCGGCGTTAAAATTACCCCGATCGAAAGTGTAAGTGCTGGTATGAAGGGTACTATCTTTACCATCCATCAGGGAGAGTTCAAAAGCGTAAGCGCCGCTCGGCAATTGAGCAATATCGATGGTTTTTAGTTTCGGAATAACAAGATCTCGGTCGTTGATTTCATAGCTTTTGTGATAACGGAAGAGCTCTTTTTGTTCTTCGGTATCGATGAGCCGTTCTTCCAGAAAAAGCCTTTTGTTGGTTCCCCGATCGTGTGGATACAGTTCGAAGTAGAGTGGTATTTTACTCAGTTGAGTGCCATAGTACGGGTTAATCTTGGGAACCATCTGATATCCGTTTTTCTGAAAAATACCAGTCGTTGTGTCGGGTACTGCGATTTCTATGGCTTCGATGTGTGAAATAGCAGCAGTTTTGGATAAATCCATCACCTCCAAAAGTTGGCTACCGCGAACCAGGGACTTATCCGAGTTTTGGTCGGCGATTTTTAGGTTAATTTGATGAATTCCGGGTGGAAGCGGAACTCGGCGAAGTTCAAAAAAATCCTCAACGACGCTGTCCGTGAAAACAGGGCTGTTGAGCAAATACGCATCGTTAAAAACGGTTTTCACACTGTCTTTGATCTCAATATTGAGATAAACTGTGGCTTGTAAACCGCGATCAGTTGCTACGAATTTGGTGCTTTTGGCATCGAACTGAAAATGCAGCTCTAAATAGTTGCCCACTTCAGGAGCGTAAAATTGTACGGAATTAAAGTAGGCTCGGACGCGCTTGTTTTGTGCGTTTACTGCACCAGTTGTCAGCATTACAAATCCCAACCAAAACAAGATACGCATTGCCTTAAATTTACGAAAATTAATCATCAAAGTGCATTCTGATTTTTTGACTAAGCTGGCGATTGTAGGTTTCAACCAGGTATTTGAGGTAATTTTCGCTCGATTTAGAAATACACCTTGTGTAATTTTTGATTCGGTGATTAATGTGTTCCTGCAACATTTCTACGCATTTTAGACCCTCCTCCACGTTTTGCGCCTGAGCAATAATTGCTGTAAAATGATTTTGCATCGAATTATCAACGGCCAATTTCCCTTTGACGCCGGCATCCAGGCACTCATAGTAATTTTCCTTCATATTGAAAGCATTCAGAATATCGAGGGCTAAATGTTTTTCATAGCCTTTTGGAAATTCGAATTCTACCTCAAATTCAAGGTCTTCCAATTCCGAAATCCTTGACTCTAAGAAACGGTCCGGGAAACGGAAAGCATCTTGCCAATTTACGTGGTCTTGCCAGTAGCCGAATCGACGAACATTATTGCCCAAATCAATCACTTGAAAAGAGTCTTTATCTGGAATTTTTCGCGAGCCGCGGCCGATCATTTGATGATAAAGGGTTAAAGAGCGCGTAGCGCGATTAATTACGATGGTTTTTACGGTGGGCTCGTCAAAACCGGTGGTAAGTATTCCCACCGAGGTTAACACGGCATTCGGTGTTTTCTTAAACCAATCCAAAATTTCTTTGCGTTCTTTGTCGCCCATGGTACTGTCGAGATGACGCACATCGTACTTGTGTTTCTTAAACAATTCAAAAACTTGAATGGAAGTTTCGATTCCCGCATTGAAAATCAGCGTCTTTGTTCCCAAAGCAACTTCTTCATAGGCAAAGAGCAATTTCTCTTGCATGAAATAATTGCTGAAAACAACATCGGAACTGCTTACGGTAAAATCACCGTTGTTCCCAATTTTAAGTCCATGGAGGTTTACGTCGTAATTGTAGGTTTCTGCATCGGCTAAATACCCAAGTTCTATGAGGCTTTTTATGCTCTCGCCATGGATTAACTTTTGGTAATGATCTTTCAGGGGAAGGGCCTTGTTACTGCTAAGAGGTGTCGCTGTAACCCCAAGAATACTGCTCCCCTGATAGTACTGAAAAATTTTTCGAAAACTGTTATAGTGGGCTTCATCAACAATGACAAATCCCACTTCTTCAATGAATTGTTGATTGTCTTGAAGACGGTTATTGAGGGTTTCCACCATGGCAATGTAACAATTGCAATCTTGTTGGTCTTCTATATTTTTAACCCCCGAATTAATGATTTTATTGGGTACGCCAATCGCCGAAAGTTGACGAGAGGTTTGGATTGAGAGTTCTATTCGGTGCGTTAAAATAAGAACCCTTTTTTGCCATTCTTGAATGTATTGCTTGGCGATTGCCGAGAAAATCACTGTTTTTCCACCACCGGTCGGAAGTTGGTAAAGCAACTTAAAGGGGTGCACGTTGTGTCGAAATTCGAGAAGAATTTGGGCAACGGTTTCGGATTGAAAAGGATATAGTTCTTTAGCTTTATAGAGGTCGGTATCAATCATCAACAGCGAAAAACGCAAAAGTACATTGCTTTTGTGATACTTGCGTTATGAACGGCTAACTTTCGTGCCATTTTGCGCACAAAATTCCACAAGCGATGGCCGCATTCAAGGACTCCGCACCGCCGAGTCTCGGAATGGTAACGCGTTCGGTCAGTAGAGAATGTACGGGAATTGAGATACCCGAGCCTTCGCCGCCAATTACCAAAATTCCTTCATTCTTCCAGGTAATAGCCTTTAAGGGGGTTCCATCAAGTACAGCCCCGTAAATGGGGAGTTCAGTTTTCAATAGGAACGGTACGAGGGGTAAGTAGTGGACCTTTACCCGAAATATGCTACCCATGGATGCCTGAACGCATTTTGGTCCGAAGCAATCTACCGATCCCGATGAAAGAACAACATCCGGAACTCCAAACCAATCTGCAATGCGCAGGATACTTCCTAAATTTCCAGGGTCTTGAATTCCATCTAAACAAAGCATTCTTTTTCCGGAAGGGGGGTTAGAAACGGGCAATTGGCAAACCGCAACGACGTCTTGTGGCGATTTGAGTGCTGAAATCCGGGCCATTTCCGAAGGGGATACGTGGATTGTATCCTTTTCAAATCGCAATGTTGAAGGATCGTAGTTTTCCGTGCAGAGCACTTTTTTTACCGAAATGTATGGACAGACTAATGCTTCGAGTACAATTTTTTCTCCTTCGATTAAGAAAAGGTTTTGTTCTTCGCGCCCACGTTTACGGTGGAGTGCCTTAAGATCATGAAGCTCTTGTTTGGTTAATCGGTGCATGCTCCGAATTTCTTAATTTTATACTCGATGAACAAAGGTATTCTTTTTGGCGCTTGCCTGCTGTTATTTTTATCGGCATGCAATGTAGCTAAGAGTGTGCCTAAAAACCAATATTTGCTGAGCAAGGTTGACGTTCATTTAAGCCAGGAGGGTAATAGCCTCAATGGGGCTGAATTAAATTCCACACTGCGGCAACAACCCAATCAGCGAATGCTCGGCATTCCATTTCGCTTGGTCGTATTTAATGCGATTGACTCTGCACGAGTAGCCAAAAAACGCGTTCGGGAAAATATCAGGTTATCGAAAGTTAATGCGAGACGAATTCACCGAATGGATGTCGTTAATGGGAAAAGAATTGCGCGAGCCCGCGCCGAGGGGCAACCATATTATTCACAAAAGATAAAGCCCTTGAAAGACACCTTGAATCCACACCGATTTTTCCGTGAATGGTTGAAATATAAATACGGAGAACGGCCGGTAATTTATGATTCGAGCTTGCGCGTTATTTCGGAGGGGCAGCTGTCAATTTACTTGCGTAAAAGGGGATTTTATGAGGCTAAAATTAATTCCGAACTTAAAAAGGACCCCAACAAGCGAACCATTCAACTTTCTTTCACTATTGATGCAGGGAAGCCTTACATCATCGATTCACTCTGCGTAAAAGGTCCCAAGAAACTAATCGGTTTTTATGAGACGTTTTTAGTGGAGGAACGGAAAAGAAATAGCGAACATCCCCTCCTTGGAAAACTTTTGGATGAAGATGTGTTAACTGATCAAACCGAGGAGATCAGTTATTTTATTAAGAATTTCGGAATTTATGGTTTTACATCAGATTACGTGCGCTATGAGGTGGATACCAATGCACGAACCAAACGTGCCAAACTTACGGTAGAATTTTTGCCTCGTAAGGTTCCTCATTCGACCATAAAAGACAGTTTGTTGTTCATACCGTTCGAGAGCTATACGGTGAACCGTGTGTATTTCCATTTGGGAGATTCGAATTCCCTCAATATTCCCTTTAGCCGCTACAAGGCCACGAAAGAATACTCAAACGAAGGCAAGGAAGTGCAACGGGGTTTTGTGGAAACCTACGAGAGGCTTAAATATGAAAAGTTGAAATGCGATAAAAATGCGGCAAAACGGCTAAAGTTGACAAAGAATGACTATCATCCTTACCGCGTTGTCGAATTATTTTATAACGGGGAAAAACCGGAAGTTAAGCCGAGTATTTTAGAGCTTCAAAACTACTTGGAGCCGATGAATTATTACAAAGAAAAATATGTCGAACGTAGCTACCAGTCGCTCAATCAAATGGATTTGTTTTCAGACATCAAACCGGTATTGGTGGAAAATTTTAGCGAAAAAACCTTAGATATTCATTATTACTTAAAGCAATCAAAAATCCAGACGTTCGCCTTTGAACCCCTTTTTACCTCATCGTTCGGTTTACTTGGGGTCAATGCATCGTTAAACTATCAAAACCGGAATTTATTTCGTGGTGGGGAGCGTTTAAGCCTTTCTTTAGGGGGCGGATTTGATTCACAGCCCGTCGTTTTCTCGGAGGGTAACAAGGAAGGTAGGGCCTTCAATACCTTCGAATTTGGCCCTAATTTGAAGTTGGAAATACCGGGTTTATTTCCAGTGCCGGTATGGAAACTATCCAAACGTCAAAAGCCAAAAACCGTATTTAACGTTGCCGCAAATATTGAAAATCGGGATATTTTCGATCGTACAGTTCTTCAGTTCAGTTATACGTGGAAATGGTTAGTAGGGAAAACACAAGTTTTTACAGTTGGCCTACCCTTAATGTCAACCATAAAATATGTCCAGTTTAAAAAGGATGATTTTTTTGAAGCGCAAATCAACGCACTGAACGATTTATTTTTAAGAAATTCCTACAGCGACCAATTGATTTGGGAGGATTTTAAATTGCAAGTTGAATGGTCGAATGTTAACAAAGATTTTCGCTCAGAGGAAGGCAGGGCAGTTCGCACAATGCTGGCAGATCTGCGTTATGTCACCATTACCTCCCTTGCGGGAAACACCTTACGCCTTGTTAACAACAATTCCGACACTTTGACTGGCGGTATTCAAACGATTTTTGGAAACGCCTATGCTCAATTTTTCAGAACCGATCATCAGTTTAGCATGGTAAAACGTCTGAGTCCCAAATTGCAACTCGCGGGTAAAGTCAGTGCGGGTATTGGTATTCCTTATGGCAACTCCACCACTTCCATGCCCTATGATTACAGTTTTTTCGCCGGAGGACCGAATGATAACCGAGGCTGGAGGGCAAGAGCGCTTGGTCCGGGTGATTACAAGGCCTATCGGGACTCAACAGGTACCCTTACCCAGTTAGGGGATTTAAGGTTTTTTGGGTCTTTCGAATTCCGTTTTGCGCTTGGTGGCATGTTGTCGTCGTGTCTTTTCGCAGACGTGGGAAATATTTGGACCTATCGAAAAGATGTGAATCGACCGGGCGCTGAATTTACAAAGAATTTTTACCGTCAACTCGCGTTAGCCTTGGGCACTGGCCTGAGGGTCAACCTAAGCATTTTAGTATTTCGTTTTGACATTGGTTTTCCCATATACAACCCTGCACTTCCCGATAAGGCGCGTTGGATTTTTCAGAGCCGACAAACTTATTATCTGGATGGTGCGCAATATTTTGGGTACACCAATGGTACCGTGCAAGAGCAAATAGAAAAAGCAAAAGAGCGGCTTCCAAATCCTTTTATTCCTTCCCTGAATTTCGGAATAGGGCTTCCTTTTTAACAACTATGAAAATCCTTTACATCTTCCTTGTTACCCTAACGCTGAACAGTTGTATGAAACGGAAATATGCCGATTTAATCATACACAATGCTGTGATTCACACCCTTGATGAAAAAAATTCAGTTGGCGCGGCAATGGCAATTGCAGAAGGAAAAGTGTTGGAAGTGGGGCCTGAGCGTCAAATTCTCAACAAATACCGTTACGGCGCAAGCATTGATGCTGAGAAAAAACATATTTATCCAGGTTTTACCGATGCACACACCCATTTATTTTCCCTTGCAAATCAAAATCTTGGAGTTGATTTAACAGGATGTCAATCCATGGATGAGGTTGTTGAGCGCGTTAGGATATATATAAAAATACATAAAGGACATTTTGTTGTTGGAAGGGGGTGGGATCAAACGCAATGGGAAGTCGACCAAATGCCTAACAATAACCGAATATCCGAGGCATTTCCTGACATTCCTGTCGCTCTTTATCGGATAGACGGACACGCACTGCTCGTAAATCAGGCGCTATTAAGGCAAGTTAAAAAGATGGGGAGCCTTATCAATGAAGGCCTCAAAACAGGTCTTTTTGTGGATAATGCCATGCAAATTCCCGAGAGTTGTATGGAGGATTATACCGATGCAGCGTATTATGAGGAACTGTTGAAAATTCAACAAGAACTATTGCACTATGGAATCATCGGGGTCCACGAAGCGGGAATTAGTTCGAGGCAGTTTCGCATTTTACAACGGTTAGACGCATCTAACAAATGGAAAATCAGCATTTATGCAATGTTAATGGCCAATTCAGAGAATTACGCGCTTGCGGCAAAAATCAAGCATTATTCTCAAGGAAATTTATCGGTAAGAAGCTTTAAATTATTGCTCGATGGGGCACTCGGTTCTCGGGGTGCATTGCTGAAAGGTGCCTACTCGGACAGACCCAATTACAAAGGCCTTCTGTTGGTTGGGCTCAAAGATCTGGAAATTTGGGTTGATCGTAGTTTGGCCCTGGACTATCAATTGAACGTACACGCAATCGGCGATTCAGCAAACAAATCTGCTTTATTGGCTTTTAGAAGGGCATATGGAACGAAGCCGGATCATCGTTGGAGGATTGAACATGCACAAATGGTAGACCCCATTGATTTGCATTGGTTTCGCGATTACGCTGTTTTTCCGTCGGTTCAACCCACCCATGCCACAAGCGATTACCCCTGGGCGGCGAGTCGGATAGGGAAACAACGGTTAGCCTACGCGTACACCTACCGAAGTTTATTAGAACAATTTGGAATGATTGCCTTTGGAACCGATTTTCCTGTTGAATCGATCAATCCATTCCTGACATTGCGTTCTGCTGTTTTGCGCATGAATCCTGGGAATTTACCCAAAAATGGATTTCAACAACAAGAAGCGGTCTCTTTGGAAATGGCGCTAAAAGCAATGACCGTATGGCCTCAATTTGCCTCGTTTTCCGAAAGGAAACGGGGAGCACTCAGTCAAGGAATGGAGGCCAGCTTCTTTATAGCTCAAAAACCTTTCAGCGAACGCAACATCCCCGCCGACAATTACGCGCACATGACGTTCATTCGGGGGAAAAAAGTTTACGACGCCAGCGAATAACCTAGAACGAGGGACAGGAGATTTTTCGGAAGTTTTTGGCTTTTTTCTTGCAAGGGAGATTAAATCCGAGCGAAACCTCATGAGAGCCCCCTGATACGCCGTTCCCCAACTTGGAAACCGTAATGTCGTAGGAATAGCCAATTTTAAACTTTGGCGTTTGGATGCCAAGACACACAATAAACGCATCCCGGTTGCGATACCATGCTCCGGCGGTAAAATTTTCGTACCGAATGTAGGCACCTACGCTTAACTCCTGAAAACCATTTTGGTATTGGTAAATAACGTTCGGACTGATTGATGTCGAATTATTGAATTTATTCCTGCTCAATTTAATGTTAGCTCCGGCGTGCCCTGTAAAACGCATGGGCAGCTTACTGGTACCGAGTATCATTGATTCATCCGGACGGTTAAGGTGATGGGCAGCAACGCCGAAATAAAATACGTCGGTGTACCCAACTAAACCGGCAGAGGCATCAAAAAATCCTCGACGGCCATCGCCTCTCGGAACGTCACCGGTTTGGTAAATGAATCCGCGGCGTGGGTCTATCATATCTCCGAAAGTAAGTTTAGTCCAATCGAGGAATTTCTGGAAATATGCAGCCCTAACTCCGGCCATCACCGAAAATTTACGGCTAACTTTCAGGTTGTAAGAGTAAATGGCTCCAACCATCGTGGTAGAAATCGTACCCCTTCCTTGTTGGTCATGAAGCGCGATAAAACCTAAACCGCCTGAAATGTTTTTCACGTAACTGTCGTAGGCCAGGCTGTAGGTTACGTAATTTCCTGTTAATTGAGGCCATTCATTGCGGTAGTTCATTCCGATCCTCGGACAACCGGTGGAACCCGCAAGCGCAGGATTCAAATAAATGGGGTTTGCATAGAATTGGGTAAAGGTTGGATCCTGAGCAACACTGATCGTGGCGATGGCTAACGATGCGATGAAAAAATAGAGCTTTTTAATTTTCATGATTACAAAGATATATAACGTCTTGATTTACGACTAACTTTTGAACTAAATCTTAAGGATATTTGATGTAAATAGTGTTTTTGTTCTGACAATAAACTACTACTTCTCGTTCCCTGATAAAGGATTGATACACTTTTGGCATGAATGCCCACCATCCCCGTTAAGGATTGGTTAAAGCCATAATTTCCTCCGATAGCGAAATTTTTATACACAAAGGTTCCCCCAAGTTGTGTTCTTTTAAATGCTGCGCTGAATTCATGAATAAGTTGAGGTGAGAACCGAATTTGTCCTCGTCGCGCGGTAAAATCGGTTCCTGCAATGAGGGTGGTTTGCTGCCTTGATCTTGCAATGTTCGAAAAATCATTCGTATGGATATTATCCTGGTGCATGAATACGTTTTGCATTTGACCCCCAACGTACAAGGGACCCAAATTCACCAGCAATCCTGCATTGATGTCGCGGTAAAAGAGACTTCTGCCGATAGGTAGGGACATATCGTAATTGAATTGTTGCACTACCATGCTCTCAAAAGTGTAGGCTTGTTGGTTAGTCACTTTGTCGATATCGAGGAGTTTTTGACCAAAAATAAACGATACCGAAGGTTCGATGGTGATATAACGAGATAGAGCAATTTTCGGTGAGTATAGGGTTCGCACATTCCAGTCCTGAATAGTCCCTTGTTGGAATTTCGTGTAGTTGGCCACAAGCCCGAAACCGCTTTTCATAGTTCTTTGGTAAGCATCGAAACTGATTTGTTGTTGGATTCTTGGTTGCGAACTCAGCATTCCTCGTAAAAAGGTGGTTGATTGAAGTTTTGCCTGAGAAGAGTTGCCGCTAAACCCCTCATTGATGTCCAGATGCGATCGCTCCTGGCTAACATATAGACGGTCTTTTTGGGTTGCATTGACCGATTCTTTTTTCAAAAACTTGGAGAGGGCGTTTGTTTTGTTGAATGACCAATTTAAATGCCATGTATTTCGATGTTTTGCCCCTTGGTTTTGCGACGCGCTCTCCTCAGGAAGAGCGTTTACACCGATTAAGGATTGAACCAGTTGAATGGAATTCAATTTGTAGTTGATTTTATCAAGTTGAAGGGGAGCAAATTCCCCTGCGCTGTTATCATGCATTTCCGCATCCTCGGGTTGTAACGTCGTTACTTCGGATTTATTTAGCGGGTTAATTTCCATTTTGGCAAGGTTATGCACTTTGGGCAATATGGCTAGGTTATTTTTAACCCCTAATTGAACAGTTGATGGGGTAATATCCGATTGTTGAACTTGGAGCAATGTGCTGACCTTCCCCGAAGCGGGATTTTGAAGAAAATGGCTGTTTTCAGCATTCCAAAACAGAAAAATCATCGACGGTATGGCCAATTTACCCAGCCACCAAACGATATTTTTCTTTTGAGATACGGTTTTGGGCTGGCGAGGAATTTGTTCAAAACTTTTCTGAAGTTCGGGAGATAAGGGAAAAGATACCTTAGAAGCTTTCCACGCTTCAGCCTCAGCTTCGTACTCAGGGTTTAGCAGTAAAAACAACTGTAATTGTTCCTCTTGCTCCGCGGTAAGGTTGCCCTCAACCCAATCGAAGAACCAATAGTCTATGTTATCGTGACTCGGGGAATTCAAGCGAAGTAGTGAATGGTTTTTAATTGATTTTTAACCTTTAATCGCGCGCGAAAAAGGTACACCTTCACTTGAGAAGGGTTCAGCTCCAACATCGAGCCAATTTCCTCGTAGGAATAACCCTCGAGATCCCTTAACAGTAAGATGCTTTTCTGCAAGGGGGGAAGCATACTTACCGTTTTCTCAATGATTTCATTGGATTCGAAAGTAAAACGATCCTCGCAGCTGCCGCCTTCAAGTTGAACGGATTGCATGTAGGAAATGCGGTTACGACGTTTGATAAAGTTCAACATCGTATTGTGGGCAGCAGTGTACAACCAACCCTTTGCCTTTTCTACGTCAATACGCTCTGAATGAAGCCATAGTTTTTCGAAAACGTCCTGAACAATATCGCGGGCATCATCGGTAGACCCTAAAAAATTGAGGGCATACCTCATTAGGCCAACTTGATTTTCCCGTACAATGTTTGTGTAAACGCTTTGTTCCAAAACCTGCAGTTTCAATTAAAAACAATTCTACAAGGGTGAAAGTTACAGCAACATCCACTCCTTGTATCAAAAATACCATTTAATTGATTAAAATCAATAGCGAGATGAATGAATGCGTGCTTCGGATGAACATTTAACCTAGAATCCAAAGTTATTAATGCCTGTTTGCATTAATTTTTCGTAGGTTTTTCCGTCGAACATAAATAATTGAGAAGGTTTGTGCGGAACACCAAATTGTTTTTCTTTTAAGTTTTTCACCAACTCGAGTTTTTGAATTTTTCTCCGAAAATTGCGCTTGTCCAAAGGCTTGTCCAGAATGGCCTCGTAAAGGCGGTGCAATTGACTTAAGGTAAATTTTTCGGGCAGCAAATTAAATCCAATCGGTCGGATGTTGATCATTTGTTTTAACCGTTGTTTGGCAGCATCCAAAATCTCCATGTGGTCAAAGGCCAGTTCGGTGATTTTATTGACAGGAATCCAGGCTGCAGATTTGGCAAAAGAAGAGGCCTGTGGCAAATAATTTTCCATTTTTACTAGGGAGTAGTATCCGATGGTGACGACTCTTGCCTGGGGCTGCTCTCTCACTTTTTGCAACCACGATTGATCCGACTCTTTAGAAATACGGTTCGGATCTCCAAAGGCTCCAATTTGTTCAAGATATATGTTTTTTAACCCTGTCAGTTCTTCCAAAACCCGAATAGCCGCGTGGTCGAGGTGTTCGTGGTTGAAAATTAAATCCCCGGGAAGGGCACAGGGTAATCTCGAGCCATCAGCTCGGTCAATAACCAATACATTCAGTTTATCGAAATCAAAACCAAAAATGACGCAATCCACGGATATGTTGGGATTAAGTTCTTGTCGCCTATTTTTTTCGATATCTTCTATCAATTTGTGGGTATTTTGTATATTTGAAAGTGTTAATATGACACAAAGAACAAGAAAAAACACCGTAAAGTTATGATATTCATTGTGGAAAGTGGCTCTACCAAAAGCGATTGGGTTTTGTTAGATGGTAAAAATAACCAATCTTTTTATTCTACGATGGGCTTCAACCCCTATTTTCAATCCTCGAAATTGATTGAACAAGAATTGAAGAAAAATTCTCCCATGATGCTTGTGGCATTTGAAGTTACAGAGGTTTACTTTTACGGGGCTGGTTGTTCCAGTGACAAAATGAACCAAATAGTTAAAAACGGTTTGTCCAAGGTTTTTCCCAACGCCGCGGTGCATGTGTATCACGACTTATTGGCCTGTGCCTATTCGACTTATCTGGGGCGTCCGGGTATTTCGTGCATCATCGGTACAGGTTCTAATTCCTGTTATTTCGATGGTGAAGTTGTTTCGGAGGTGGTTCCTGCCTTGGGGTATATTTTGGGTGATGAGGGCAGTGGAAGTTATTTTGGAAAAAAATTGCTTGCTTCGTATTTGTATCATAATCTTCCGCCCCATTTGGCGGCTGATTTTGAAGAAATGTACGGTTTGGACAAGGAAGCGATTGTCGATAAAGTCTATCGCGAGCCTAACGCCAATGTGTTCATTGCTTCGTTTATGCCCTTTATCGCTAAACACAGCGATGAACCCTATTTTCAAACCATGATTGAAGCAGGTTTCAAGCACTTTATGCAAGTCCACGTATGTTGTTACAGCAATTACAAGTCGGTCGATATTCACTTCGTTGGTAGCCTCGCAGAAATTTTTCGAGCCGCCTTGGATCGCGCTGCAGCTTCCTTGGGCATTTCGGTCACCAGCGTAGTTCGTAAACCCGTGGAAGGATTGGTAAATTATCACCTGAAGTACATTTTAAAAGACAAAGTTACCCAAGGATAACATGAAGTATTTTAAGGTTTTAATCATTGCAATTGGAACCGTTTTATTTCCAATGGCACAAACACCGCATACACCTACGAATGCATCGGTGATCTACGAGGTAAACGTTCGACAATTTTCGAAGGAAGGAACCTTTGCTGAAGTGCAAAAAGCCCTTCCGAGGTTAGGGTCCATGGGAGTTGATATTTTATGGTTGATGCCCATTCACCCAATCGGCGTTAAAAACCGAAAAGGAAGCCTGGGAAGTTATTATGCGGTAAGAGATTACAAGGGCGTTAATCCTGAGTTCGGTACACTGAATGATTTTAAATCCTTGGTGAATGAAGCGCATAATCAAGGCATGCGACTGATTATAGATTGGGTAGCGAATCATTCTTCTCCTGATAACGTTTGGCTCGATCAAGGCCACAAAGATTGGTATACCCTCGATTCAACAGGGAATGTCCAGCCTACCATTGGCACCGACTGGTGGGATGTGGCGGATTTAAATTACGACAACCAAGCGATGCGCAAAGAGATGATCGCTTCCATGAAATATTGGGTGCAAGAATGCAATATCGATGGCTTTCGATGCGATGTGGCAGGATGGGTGCCGATGGATTTCTGGTTGCAGGCAAGAAAGGAATTGGAAACGGTAAAACCCCTGTTCATGCTGGCAGAATCCGAAGGAGCCGATCAACACCAAGCGTTCGATATGACCTATGGTTGGGAATTTCACCACATCATGAATAAAATCGCTCAAGGTAAGGCAGCGCCCTCTGAAATTTTAGCCTACCATGAAAAGGACATAGAATATCCTAAAAAAGCCATTCGCATGTATTTTACCTCAAACCACGACGAAAACTCCTGGAATGGAACGGAAATGGAGCGCATGGGAGATGCACGCTTTGTCATGGCGGTTTTATCGTATGCCATGAATGGAATGCCATTGATTTATAACGGACAAGAAACATCGCTGAACCGTCGTTTGTTGTTTTTCGAAAAGGATCAGATTAACTGGGATAAAATGGACATGGTTACTTTTTACGCCACGTTAAACGCGTTAAAGCATCGTAATTATCTTTTGGCAGCAGAAAGGTATGAAGCTTACGACAAGTTCGAATTATTGAACGATGGAAAAGTCATTGCCATTACGAGGTTTTCGAATACATTTCCAGGCGAAGAAGTAGTTTTTTATTTGAACCTTTCTGCCAAAAAACAAACCGTTAAAGGACCTCTGGATGGCAAAGCGCAATGGACGAATGTGTTTACCGGAAAACGATTTAAAAAAGCAAATAAGCCGTTTAAATTAGCTCCTTGGGGCTACTTGGTTTTTGAAAATTAGCATCCATGGAAACAACAAAAAAACCAGCGCTAAGTTTTTGGCAAATTTGGAACATGAGCTTTGGTTTCATGGGAATTCAATTTGGCTGGGGGCTACAGATGGCAAATATGAGTTCTATTTATGAGAATTTAGGTGCCAAACCAGAGGAAATCCCGGCCCTATGGCTTGCAGCTCCTTTAACAGGACTGATCGTACAACCCATCATCGGTTATCTGAGCGACCGAACCTGGCACAAAACACTGGGAAGAAGGAGGCCCTATTTTTTAATCGGCGCTGTGCTGAGTTCAATTTGTTTGATCCTTATGCCCAATTCGTCAACGCTCTGGATGGCAGCAGGTTTATTATGGGTTTTGGATTCTTCCATTAATATTTCAATGGAGCCCTTTCGGGCTTTTGTGGCAGATAATTTGGCGGAAAATCAACGCGCAAGGGGATTTGCAATGCAAAGTTTTTTCATTGGACTCGGCGCAACCATCGCATCTGCCTTGCCATGGATTTTTACCAATTGGTTGGACGTTTCGTCGACTCCGGTACAGGGCCATATTCCAGACAATGTAAAGTGGAGTTTTTATATCGGGGCATTGGCATTCTTAGGTGCAGTAATTTATTCAGTCTTGACCTCAAAAGAATATCCCCCCACCGCATTAGAAATAGAGAATAGGAAGGCGGAAGAGTCCAAAGGTTTTGGGGCAGGAATTAAAGAAATATTCCGTGCCATTTTCTCCATGCCAAAACGCATGAAGCAATTAGCACTGGTTCAGTTTCTTACTTGGCCAGGCTTATTTCTTATGTGGTTCTTTTACACTCCAACCGTAGCTGTTGAAATATTTGGGGGCAATCCGGGTACTCAGGCTTATACAGATGGTCAAAATTTAGCGGGTTTGACGTATTCGTTTGAAAATGTTGTTACTTTCATTTTTGCGTTGATTCTTCCTTTATTTGCTCGAAAATTTTCCATGAAATGGACCCATTTTACCTGTTTGATGTTGGGAGGAACAGGATTATTAATGATTAATCTTGTTCAGGACAGAGAGCAAGTCGGTTTGCTGTTTGTAATTATGGGCCTCGTTGGAATTGCTTGGAGCAGCATTTTATCCATGCCGTATGCAATGCTAACCGGGTGTTTGCCACAGAATAAGATAGGGATGTATATGGGAATATTTAATTTTTTCATCGTTTTACCTGAAATTTTGGCGTCCCTTCTTTTTGGTAAAATCATGGAGCATTGGTTGGATGGGTCGCGTATGGCGGCTGTAACCATCGGTGGTGTGTTAATCATTGTAGCGGCATTTTTGACTTGGAGAATTCAAGAGCATGAATGATAAAACAAAGGGCCTTATTTTCGACCTCGACGGTGTTTTGGTAACCACGGAATACAACCATTTTGTGTCGTGGAAAAAAATAGCTAAAGCGATAGATGTGTCCTTTAACGAGCACGACAACGAGCAGCTGAAAGGCATCAGTCGAGCGGATTCACTGAAAAAAATTCTTGAACTGGGCAATAAAGCGATTTCTGAAGAATTATTTGAGGAGTTACTCGCTCAAAAGAATGAATTCTATCTGAATTCAATCAAAAAGATAAACCGATCCAATTTGTTGCCGGGTGTTATCGAACTCTTGCAAAGTGCAGCGCAAATGGGGTTGAAATGTGCCGTTGGGTCCTCAAGTAGGAACGCGCGATTTATTGTAACGAAACTTGAACTGGATTTTTATTTTTCGACCATTGTCGACGGAAATGATGTCACTTTTCCAAAGCCTAGTCCTGAGGTTTTTCTGAAAGGTGCGCAAAGAATGAACTGCCAACCCAACGAGTGCTTGGTTTTTGAAGATGCCTTGAGTGGAGTCGCTGCCGCCAGAGCTGGTGGATTTATGAGTATCGGGGTTGGTAACCCGCTGTTGAAGAATGTGGCGGATGTTTATATCGATAGTTTGACAGAATTTAGGTTGGAAGCGTATGCGTAATTTATTTGAGGTGGATGCCTGGAAAATCATGGAACATGGTTTTGATCCTGCTAAGCAGCAGCATGCCGAAAGTATTTTTAGCATCGGAAATGGAGTATTTGGTCAACGAGCAAATTTTGAGGAAACGTATTCCGGAGCCTCGTTGCAAGGAAGTTATGTAGGGGGCGTTTATTATCCTGATAAAACCCGGGTTGGCTGGTGGAAAAACGGTTATCCGGAGTATTTTGCAAAAGTGCTTAATTCCTGTAATTGGATTGGAATAAACATTGAGGTAGATGGTGAACTGTTGGATTTAAACGTGCAAAAACCAAGGGCTTTTTATCGAGAATTGGACATGCAAAAGGGTATTCTTACCCGACGATTTAAGGTAAAATTTTCTCAGGGTAAAGAATTGCAGGTGGAATCGTTAAGGTTCTGTTCCATGGATAACGACGAAATAGCTGCCATTAAATTTACCGTCACACCGTTGAATTTTGATGGGAACGTGAAGTTTACTCCGTACCTCGATGGTAAAGTCCACAACCATGACTCCAATTACGATGAGTTTTTTTGGGAAGAGGATAGCCACAAAGTCGATGTGCAAAAGGGATACCTCTGCACCACGACCAAAAAAACCAAGTTCAGCGTTGCGACCGCTATGCGATTTTCCTTTTGGAAGAACGAGGAGTTGCTTACTATTCATCCAAATTGCCATGCGCGTGCGTTCTACGTTGAGAACAATTTTGAGCATTTCCTTGAACAGGGCAACTCCTATGTACTTAAAAAATATGTGAGCGTTGTTTCGACTGTACATCATTCAGAGACTTCCGTTATACCGCGGGCCATCAATCACGTACGAGACGCTTACACCAGCGGTTTTGATGTTTTGCGCTCCGCTCATGAGTCTGCATGGAAGAAACTATGGGAAAAGGCGGATGTTGTAATTGAAGGAGACATCGCGTCGCAGCAGGGAATTCGTTTTAACATCTTTCACCTTTATCAAACGTATACCGGTAAACACGCCCAATTGAACATTGGTCCGAAAGGTTTTACGGGCGAAAAATACGGGGGGGCAACCTATTGGGATACGGAGGCCTACTGTTTGCCTTTTTACTTGAAAACCGCAGATCCGGAAGTAGCGAAGCAATTACTGCTATACCGCTATAATCATTTGGACCGCGCTATTGAAAATGCTGAAAAATTAGGGTTTAAAAATGGAGCGGCATTGTACCCGATGGTAACGATGAACGGCGAAGAATGCCACAACGAGTGGGAAATTACGTTCGAAGAGATTCATCGAAATGGAGCCATTGCTTTTGCTATTTATAATTATGTTAGGCATACAGGTGACGCCTCCTACCTCATGGAAAAAGGGAGAAAGGTTCTCAATGCCATTGCACGCTTTTGGGTACAGCGGTTTAATTGGTCAAAGGCAAAGGAAAAATACGTGTTACTAGGCGTCACAGGTCCCAATGAGTATGAAAATAACGTCAATAACAATTGGTATACGAATTACATCGCAAGGTGGTGTATTCAATATGCCTTAGATTGCGAAAATTCCTATGCTGCTTCGTCAAAAGCACAATTATCTAGGCAAGAAATAGAACAATGGACGAAATTGGTCGATGCCGTTTATTTACCCAAGTTGGAAGGAACTCGTATTTTCCTGCAACAAGACGGTTTTATGGATAAGGAGCAACGAACAGTTGCCGATATTCCTGCCGCTGAAAGTCCCATCAACCAGCATTGGAGTTGGGATAGGATTTTGCGCTCCATTTTCATCAAACAGGCCGACGTACTGCAAGGTTTGTACTTTTTTGAAGATCATTTTGATGCCCTGACCATTCAGGAGAATTTTGATTTTTACGAACCCAAAACGGTGCATGAGTCTTCCTTGAGTCCCTGCGTCCACGTGGTGCTTGCTGCCTTAATTGATCGGATGGATAAAGCCTATGAGTTGTATTTGCGCACCTCTCGTTTGGATTTGGACGATTACAACCGCGAGGCCAATGAGGGTTTGCATATTACCAGTATGGCAGGTACTTGGTTGAGTTTGGTGGAGGGACTTGCTGGAGTTCGTATTGGTCAAAATGGCTTGACAATTAACCCTAAAATCCCCAAATCTTGGAATGTTTATCGCTTTCAGGTTCTTTATAAAAGTCAGCCTGTACGCATTGAAGTTAATCATCACAAGGCGAGCATCTTGAATGCGGGCAACGTGCCTTTAAAAATAAGCGTCAAAGGTAAAATGTATACCCTCGAACCCAATGAAAGCATTATTTCTTAGTTGTGGTATTTTTTTCGCATGGATAGGGGCCTCTCAGCCTGTGCAAGCCCAGGTGAATCCAACCCAACGTCAGGTGGTTCTTCAGGGCTTTTGGTGGGATTATTGGAACGCGAATTATCCTAACGGATGGGCTAATTATTTGACCGAATTGGCTCCTCGATTGCGCGATTTAGGGATTGATGCGGTTTGGATTCCGCCTACCGTCAAAAATTCAGGAACCAACAGCGTGGGATATTCGCCCTTTGATCATTTCGATTTAGGGGATAAGTTTCAAAAGAACTCGCTTAAAACGCGCATGGGAGATAAGGATGAGGTCCTGCGAATGATGGCTGTTCTCAAAGCGAATGGGATTGATGTGCTTCAGGACATTGTATTGAACCATGTAAGCAATGCAGGATCAGCGTTTGGTCAAGGAGGACAAGACCCCGCGGCGATGGATGATGGTCAAAATAACCGTTACAAGAATTTTCGCTACGTATCCTACACAACACCAGCAACTTCGGAAACAGCGGCTAATTATTATGCGCGCTCTGGTCGATTTTCGAAAAATTGGCCAAACTTTTATCCGAATAATAACAATGTTTGTTGTACGAACGACATCAATTCACCGAATTGGGGCCCCGATATTTCCTATGAGGCAAACGCCTATGGCTTGAGCAGTAATGCCACGTACAATCCAGGCCAATCAACCAATTACATGCGCAACGGGATGAGGAACTGGTTAATTTGGTACAAGAAGCAATTGGGGTGGGAGGGGGTTCGTATAGATGCCGCGAAACATTTTCCAACCTATGCGACGGAAGATTTTCTGTGGAACCTTCAGAACAATGCCGCATGGGCGAGCGGTACGAACGATATGTTTGCTGTGGGAGAGTACGTCGGGAATTCAGCTCAATTGGATGCGTGGTGCAATGCTGTTCAGAATCGAGCTGGAACTTTTGATTTTTCGCTGCGCTTTGCACTTCAGGATGTTATTACTCAAGGAGGCAATTATAATCTTGGTAACATACCGGCAGCACAGCAGCAGAATCGACTGCGAACCGTTCCCTTTGTTAACAACCACGACACCTACCGTCCGCAAGTCGGTGCCAATGGTAACATCACGGGGTGGAACACGGGTTCTCAAATAGGTCAGCAGATTGAAATCGTAGACCCAAGGGCTTCTGTCGCTTACGCGATTGCCTTGGCGGTGGATGGCGCTCCAGAGATTTTCTTTGAAGACTTATTCAACATCGGTTACCTCGGCAACCGCTTTAACCATGACCCGAAGGATACCACCGAATTAACAACCCATTCCGACGTGGAGAATCTAATCTGGTGCCATCAGAATTTGCATTTCAAAGAGGGCGCATATTTCGTCCGATGGCAAGCGCAGGACGCCTTGGTCATAGAGCGAGGCGCAAAAGCTTTGATCGCGGTAAACGATCATTTTAGCGCATGGCAAAATTTAAGCAACATTCAAACGAATTTTGCGCCTGGAACAGCATTAAGCGATTATTCGGGGGCACACGGGAATACAACGGTAGTGGTAGATGGGTCAGGGAAAGTATCGATTTCGATTCCTCCCTGCGACGGTTCAGCTCCGCAGGGAAGAAGGGGTTATGCTGTTTGGGCACCTGCAGGGATTACAGCCAATTATGTTCGTCCCTCCGAAAGCATCACTCAAGAGTGGGAAATGGCCAACGATCTTGGGGATAAGCATTCCTCCTCGTTGCAGCAGGGTGGTGCCTTACCGGATAGCAGTACAGATTGTAGGGTGGTAGGTAGGATTTTTCCCGATTCCGCAAGTACAATAACCGTTAATCTCTATCCTGAGAATCCAGCATTTTCCATAACCTTAGAAGTTTTGAATGCACAGTGTGAGGTGATAGATACCATATCCGCGACCGGGACAATGAATTATACCAGCATTGCGGGTTATTCAGGTTGGCATACTTTCCGAATTCGAAATACAACAGCTGCACAAATGGGGCAACGCTGTTGGGTAAAAGTCAATTATTTGGCACCACAGTCGGTATCCACCTCGGTAGCCAAGCAGAAGTGCGCTTGTCTACAAAACGGGGTTAGTGTCGATGAAATAGAAGGTGATAGGTTCCAGGTTTTTCCAAATCCATTCAATGAACAGGTTCGGGTAGAATTGGAAAACAACGAGCTGCGCATAGTTTCCCTTGTCGTGTACCAAGCCGATGGGACTATGGTGGTTCAGTACGCGGAGGTCCAGGAGAACGGCCTTGTAATAGATGCTCGTTCATGGGCGAAGGGTTTGTACCTATTTGAAGTTACAACCAACTCGGGCATGGCTCGTAGGAAGATGGTAAAACAGTGATTCAGTCACAAATACGTCCGAAGTGTTTATCGTTGTGAAAATGCTCATCCAAGGCTTCAAATTCTTTGAGCATTTCAGCGCTCGGTTTAATTTGTTGCAGTTCTCGTAAGTCAGGCTGTCCTGCGTCGACCCAACAGCTATACCATATCGACCCTACAGCAATGATGGAAGCCTTGAGCCGCCGTTCCACCATTCCGTTCATGTGTTGATGGTATAATTCGCAGAATTCTCTGGAGTAGGTTAAAACTGTCGTATTTCCCCTCTGTTCAAACGAATATTTGCGGTCTTCAGGGAAGGAATTTGTCAATTCCTTTTCCATCCTAAATACAGAATCCAGAGCACTATGCGAACCCTTAATGGCTTGCCAGCAAAAAGCCTGGACATCCTTTTGATAGGCGGCTTTACCGACAAAATAATCGTAATTTTCAGCGTTGATTTCTACAAGGCGGCTTTCCCAGAGTGCGTGAATTCCCTTTTGCCCGGTAAGTTGACCGTTATAGTTTTCGGTGGTGTGTAAGGGTACATGTGCGTCACCAATGTAATGGCCAATATCTGCTGAATATTTTAAAATTAAGTCAATGTTTTTAGTTTCAAAGGCCTTTTGCAATTTATATTTCACGTTGAGAATATGCCACGGGACTATTCCGTAGGAGCGAAGCGTATCTTCGGTATATTTTGCAACAGCATCTTTCCAATATTTTGGCATGATTGAATAGGGATCCTCTCCCTGCTTGTAATAATGGTCCAGGTCAATGTAATGGCATTCGGCTTCTCCCGTGATCGCATACCGCCGCTTATCTGGGTCCACGGAATGTTCTGTCAAAAACTCAATGTTGTCTTTGTAAAAGCCAAACATTTGCGGAGGCAATGTAAATACTGCGATGCGATTGACTCGCTTGTGGGCAAAAAATCCCCATTGCGGTTTCGAGGAAGTGTCCGGCCTATAAGACAATAAAAAAGGAAGGGCTGAAATGAGCACCAGACCGATGCTACGCTTTAACCAATTTGTCACGTTTAAGGATGGGAATAACATTTGTTTGATTCGGGGTTAAACAAAATTTAATGTCTTCGTTCAAATTTAAGTTTTTTAAACGACGACGGTGTGAACTGGATTTTAAATAGCCGAAATAGTTGTCTTTTGCAGAGAGGAAAAGGTATTTTGCCGCAATCGAAGAATCCTCGATGGAGTTATAGTCCCCCGTAGAGATCAGGTAATCGCAAATGGCTCCCGCACAAATGGTATCCTCCAAATTGAATTTGTCTTGCCACCCCGAGCAAAGGCAAAGCACGTTTCCTTTTTGTTTTTCGAGCCATTTACAGAGCGCATCGAGGTTTAGAAAAGAACCGACAACTACGTTGGGAGCCTCTTTAGCCACGTGCAAGGATTTGGTGCCATTCGTCGTAGTTAATACGATTTCCTTTCCTCGAAATTCCTCTTTCATGTAGGAAAAAGGAGAATTTCCGAAATCGAACCCCTCTACAATTTGGCCTTTACGTTCTGCCCCGGCAAGGTAGCCTCTGTTTTTGTAGGCCAAGGCCTCCTCGATGGTAGGTACGGGAATGATGGCGGCTACACCGTATTGAAATGCTGTGCAAATCGCTGAGGTGGCCCGTAATACGTCGATTACAACAACGGTTTCAAATTCATCTTTGAAATAAGGATATTCTCCAGGAGTAAAGCAAACTTCCACGCGCTTGCGGGTATCATTCATAAGGTAAAGTTAAGGAAAACAGGGTAAATACATAAGAAGGCTTATTTTTGCAATAAATTTCCCCGATGTACAGTAAAGAATTTCAATCCATCGTAGAATTCCGCAGGTCGAATCGAAAATTTGACCCTGCTGTTGAAGTTCCTGAGGAAGTCATGCAGCGATGCTTGGAACGTGCCACGCTTTCGCCGAATAGCAGTAATATGCAATTATGGGAGTTCCATTGGATTCATGATCAAGATCTACTTAAAGAATTTGTGCCGTTATGTTTAGGACAAAGCGCCGCCAAATCAGCTAAAGAGCTCGTGGTTTTTGCCACCAGAAGGGATTTGTATCGAAAAAGGGCGAGTTGGAATAGAGCCCAAATTTTAGCCCATCTTGGCGACCGAGAACCCAATGCTTTCGAAAAAAATGGTTTGGCTTACTACGGTAAGGTTATGCCTTTGCTTTACGGTCGCGATATTTTGGGTATTCACACCTTGGTGCGCAGGTTGGTGTGTTTTGTAGGAGGGTTATTTAAGCCGTTTATGCGCTTTGGCGGTCGAACCGATCAACGTATTATGGTCCACAAATCGTGCGCGTTAGCAGCACAAACTTTCATGCTTTCTGTTGCCGCAGAGGGATTTCATAGCTGTCCTATGGAAGGTTTCGATAAATGGAGGGTTCGTCGAAAATTAGGCTTACCCCTTGGTGCCGAAATCAACATGATTGTCGCGGTAGGAAAAGGGACCGAGCCCGGAATTTGGGGACCTCGTTTTCGACTTCCTTACAAAGAGGTTATTTTCAAACACTGAGAACTCAAACCACCTGTTTGTAAATTAGGTAATAATTTGTGGTTAGAAAAAAATCCTGTAATCCTGTCAATTTTCAACATAAAAGAGCGAGGGTGATTTGGGAGAATGCGGAAGGACGGATTCTGCTGGTTAAAATGCCTCCAGAAATTGTCCAAGTGGCTTAATTTGATGAGGTGCCAGCGGAAAAGATCAGGAAAAGACACCCAGGAGATTATTCGTTTGTACCACGAGCAGTAGTAAATCAGCGCGGGTTTTTTATATCTTTAGGAAATGAACCTAAGCACCATAACAACCCCGTCTGATGCGGAGGCCGTCTTTAAACAAGCCAACCGCAGGTCCATTGTATTTTTTATCATAACGCTGTGTTTCCTGGCCTATTGTACATTCGAGTATTTTACGACGACCAACGGGGCTTTTCGAACGTGTTTGAAGGTGTTTTTTTGGATTTCTTTAGGTTGTTGGATTTTAATTTCCATGGTGGTTTTGTGGTCTTCCAGGAATGATTCGGAAGAATTGGAAAAGGTGGATGCTGAACGTATCGGAAAATTTTCATTGCAGCAAGTAAAGGACATTTTTGCCGAAGTTTTTTCGAATACTCCAGGATTTGAAAAGCCCAAGGTTTATATTTCCTACATGGAGGTACTCAATTCTTGGGTGTTCAACACCTTGTTCAATCAGTATCAGCATACCAATGCCGTATACATTACCGAACTGTGTTTTAAAAAGCTTTCCGAAAATGAGATAAAAGCCATTCTTTACCATGAAATGGCGCATTTTCGGAAGTACATTTATATGGAGAACAGAACCATGAATTTTTCCATGTTCTTCTTTTTCTTAATGCCTTTCGCTTTCACGGCTTTGGTGCCTTTTAAATTATTAAAAATTGTCTATGTGGTTTTTGCCTTTGTTGCCGTATTGCATTTGTGGAATAAAATACGAGCAGTCAATGATTTGGAAGCTCATGCATTGGAATTCTTATGCGATTTGGAGGCGACGAAACACGTGGGTAAATTGAATATGATCAATGCCTTGATAGCTATCACTCGGGAGAATGAGCCGATTATTCAAAAGAGCCAATCGATGAAAGACAAGGTCCAGAAAGTTGTGAAACCTCCAAAACCCCGAACTCCTGTAGATTGGGCTCATTTTGACACCCATGTCGTCAACGGAAAAATTGAGCCCGAAGAATTGGACGCCTTACATCGCACGCTTGAAGCGGTTGAGAATCCCGAATTGATGAATGCCGAACTCGACAAAGACGCCGCCTCGCACCCGAGCCTTTCGAAAAGGGTGTTGTTTTTATGCCGGTACGGGCACTCATAAAAAGGCTCTGACAAATGGGATTAAAATTTGTTGATCCGGAACCTTTCATAGAGGGGTATGAAACTTCGAGGTATCGAGGGTATGAAACCAACGATTGCGTTGTTAAAGCCTTGGCCATACTTTTCGGAATATCGTACGATGAGGCACATGGTTTTGCACGCGGATTTTTTAGCAGGGACGAACGCGCGGGTACCCACGGATTTACTCACGGGATTCGGACCATGATGCGCGATCCATCGGCGCGTTTTTACGGCACGGTGCAAGAAGCGGAATGTTATCGCAATGAAACCATAGCAACTGTTCAAAAGGCCTATCCCAAGGGGGTGTATTTGGTGGATTCATGCCATCATGTATCAGTTTTGTGCGACGGTGTATGGGTAGATTACGCGGGACTTATTACCCCCAACACTCGGGTTAATGCGGTGTATCACTTCAGCCGTTTCGAACATTATACCAAGTTTCGCGCAGCGGTTCGGAAGAAATCCGCTTCAAAAGTTGATTGGTTAAGTTGGATTCTTGCCATTCTCATTGCTTATGCGCTCATTTTTCATGGGGACAGGGTTAAAAAAGACCTACTGCGCTTGAAGCATTGGATTCAATATGAAATTTTGGGTTAAATTTCACCACGTGGGGCAACTACCAAGAGGAATTCGAGTTTTACCATCCTAAATAAAGGATTTTTAAGAACAGCCTATGCATAAAACTATTGAAAGGCAACTAACTATCCCCTTACCGTAACATGAATGCACCGAGACTCTGGGCATAGCAGTATTTTATTTTCGGCTTGCATTTGTTGCAACACTTTTTCCAAGGCTTTTGAACCCGCTTCGCAACGGTTGTTGGGACTAACTATTCGATAAATATCAAAGGCAACCCCGTAGGAATGAGGTGAGTGGTCTTTGGTACAAGCTCTTGGATATTTCTCGCAAATGGCCGCCTGTTCCACTTGAGTTCTCGTAACCGAACTTACGACGAAATAGCTCATCTTTTCGTCGGGTTCTTGGATGTTTTGACGAAACCTTTGTCCGAGTTCATACAAGCGTTTTCTAGCAATAGCCGTGAGATAGGCTTTGCTGTAATCGAGTTTAGCAATAGCAAATCCTTCTTTTTCCTCCACTGGCAAAAGTTTTCCTCTGTTAATCCATTTCACCCGCGTTTTCTCATTGACAAGGTACATCCCGTTCGTGATTCTTTGGGCAGTGGCCTTGTGCATGGTTGTAAATTCGTCTTTTTTCAAGGATGAATAGTTCCAAGTGCAATCGCAAGTAGGGCTGGTGCGACGTCGCACCTTGTCTTTCAGGGAAAGCACTTTCTTAATTTCTCGTTTGATTCTTGCACGTTTCGGATAGGCAATAATCCCAATAAAAACCACTGCGCCCCCCAACAGCATTAGTGCGGTCATGAGTTTCATCGATTTTTTAAAAATGCGGAAAGCCACATACAGGCCGAGCACGGCCAAGACTATCATCGCTAAGGCAATGAAAAGAAAGGTTTTTGACATTTTATAACAATTTTAGAACAGTCCATCGAAGAGGTAGGTTGAACCTTTTACCGAATGTTTTCGTCGGTTGCTTCTTCTGTTTTCAGAAGTTCGTTCATTAAATTCTTGGTCAGGAGTTTTTTACCAAGCACGCATTTGTACTCACCTCCGTATGAGGCCTCAATCGAATCGTATTCAAACGGAATCAACACATTGTTCGCTGCATCGACAACCCCGTATTTAAAGGTTATTCCGTCGCCGCAAGTTGCCACAATGATGGCGCTTTCGTCCGTTCCAATAACGTCGCAATATGTAGCTTTGATAATCCATTGCCCCAATTCATTAACCACACCCCATTTTCCATTTTCCGCTTTAACTCCGATTAAGGCCCAACGGTAAAAATAGTCAGGCATACTGACCTCAACGATTCCATCCATTCGGTCGTATTTTTTCGAAAGGGTATTGAAAATACTATATTTTCCATCCTTTTGGCAGAAGAAAAGCGTATCTCGTATAGGAAGGATTGACTGGGCATTTTCTACTAAAACTTTCCCTTTTTCGTCCATGAGGTCAAACCCGTTGAAATCTTGGTAGGTACCAATGAATGAACCTTCTTCCTTGATTTCAGCGTATTTGTAGTCCGCGATTTTGTTTCCTATATTGTCGGATAAACCATAAATTCCTCCGGTTGGATAACCGTACTCATCTTTGGTTACTTCTTTACCGATGAGGTAGGTTTTGTCGTCGTAGGAATATCCTAATTCATCGATAAAATTCGCCTCCTTGTCCGTTATTACCTTAAGCGAAGGAAATTTCATCAAGTAGGCAAAACCGTCTAAATCAGTGACATTTATGGTGCTGTCGTTTTCGAACTCAATTTCTTTGAATTTGAAGGGCGTTAAGGTATCACCCTTGGTGTTGATTACGCCCCAGTTTCCGCCTTCAATGTCCATGCCTCCGTAGTAATTGTCTTTAGCGCTTCCGTAGATGTTTGCAAGGTAAACATCTTTTTTGTCGTAAAGTCCTGCACCTTTAATGTAAGCATATTTAGGTTTCAAAACGGTATTCCCTGTTGCATCCACCAACCCGAATTTATTGTTCAAGGAAACAATGTAGGTATTGGCACCGTATTGGCGCTCTAGGTAATCGTAACGAGTGGGAACATTGACCTTTCCTGTCGCTGCCTCAATTACTCCCATTTTTTTTGTCGAGTTTTGTTCGTTTTCGATGGTTACAATGCATGTTCCATCGTTGCAATCAATTTCCTTGTACAGGTTTTCGGTGAGTTTACTTCCGGTAAGCGATAGCAAGCCCCACTTGCCGTTTTTCTTTACCTTGAGCATCATGTCGTTGCCATACCCTATGGTCTCAATGTCTTCATAGGTTAAGGGAATTACTTGCTCACCGTTCGCATTGTAGACCCCAAAAACTCCTCCTTCGGGTTTGCCGTAGCCTTGGTCCTTACCGCCGATTTGCACCAAGCAAAGGCCACCATCGATGTTTTCCATGTAGGTGAAAGATTCGGTAGAACCTTGCGGGTTCTTTAATACCGCTTTTAAATTGCGGTCGTAGGCGGTCCATGTACCTTTGGATTTTAACAACAGCAACTGGTCGTCGTTGTTAGAATAGGGAATGGTATACTCTTCCACTACATCGGGTAGGACGACTTTTCCGGTAAAGTCAATCAAGTTATAGACAGAGGGTGCATAATCGTAGTCTTCGAATTCTTCCTCAAATGCGTCGACCCCTTTTTTCTTTTTCTTTTTCTTCTTTTTTTCCGGTTTTTTCATCGGTTCTACCAAAAGGTATTGGTCAAAAATCGTAGAAGTGTTGATGTAATTGTACGGAGTTTTGCTCACCATTTTCCCGGATGTGCTGTACAGGTAATTTTGTCCGTCTTTATTTTCAGCTGCGAACATTTTTTGGTCACACCCAATGTCGAGTATGTTAATATACTTGAAAGAGGTTGGAAGAATGACGTTTAGATTCTCGTCCACATATCCTTTTTTTCCTTTGGTTGTAACGCGAAAACCGACGGTTTTGCTGTAATCGTTGGAACTCCTTTCTGCCTCCATTTCGTCATAAGGGGTCGTTCCAACCATTTTACCGTTGAGGTCAATCAAGTAATATTTGAGAAACATGTCCTGCACCAAGAATTTACCATTGTTCAAATCCTCCAATTCTCGGTATTTGATCGGAATAATGGTTTTGTAAGTCTTATCGATCAACCCTTTATAGCCCCCTTGTTGTACTACAAACCCTCGATCGTTGTTGTCAATGTATTGATATACAGGAGTTAGGGAGTTGCCTTGATAGTTGTATAATTGATAGTAATCATTGTTGGTGGTTACCTTTATAACCCCTTGTACATCATAAAAATAATCTACATCCTTGTGAATTATGGGCAGTACCGTTTTACCTTGAGCGGTTACAATACCCATTAATTCTCCTGTTTGTACTGCATACAAACTGTCCGAGTAACCAAATTTATACATGTAATCGTACTTGGCGTTTAGCACAATTTTACCAGTTTTGTCGATCAAACCGTATTTGGCACCTTCAATTTTACCGTAGCCGCTGCTGTTATTGCCTCCCGTAGAAAATACCGCTATTCCAGCTTCGTCAAAATCATCCAGGTAGGTAAAGTCTTGTGAAATTTGTGTACCGGATTTGTCGGTTAGGAAGAACGATTTACGAATTTGTAAATCTTGAGCAAAACTCAAAGTTGATATGGAAACAAGCAATATGACCGTTATTAGCAATCCTTTTTTCATGGCATGTGATTAGAATTAAAATACCAAATTAATTATTTTTGCGAACAAGTAAAAATTAGTGTAATGAGAAAAAATAGAAGATATTTATTGATTGCAAGTGCTGTAATTACTTTGGCCATTGGTTTCTTTGTGTTGAAAAGTGCAGACTCTTCTGCTGGAACGCAAATGGCTGGTGCACTATCGAGAGTAAAAACCTCGTTGCAAGGCCTCGGTTGTTTGATTAACAAAAACAACCATTCGAAAGAACATGTTTTTAGTTTTTCAAAACAGCTCAATGCATACAATCAGAACTCCAAGGGTTTGCTCACCCAATATTCTTTAGAAGAATATTTGCCAGAAATTGGAGATCAAGGAAATGTGGGTTCTTGTGTCGGTTGGTCAACAGCCTACTACGGCCTAACCATCGTTAAGCGCATGGAAAATGGTAAAGACTACCCAGAATTTTCCCCGTTAAGTGTATTTAATCGATACTGCCACTTAAAAGGTTTCGACCCTTGCAGAGACGGTTCTTACATTGATGGGTGCCTGAGTTTATTAGTTACCAAAGGCTGTCCTTTTGCTAAGGATTATGATAAGCCCAACTGCAGCGTTGATGCCAATACTAAACGCTACAACGATTGCCTTTTCAGTTTCGAGCGCTTGCAACACAACAATGTGAATCAGTTAAAATTGTCGTTGGTGAATAATTGTCCGGTTATCATTGGTTTAGAGGTTTTTCAGGGGGGATTGGGTAATACTTTGAATTCAAAGTTCTTAGATTCCAACGGAGTTGCAAAAATGGATTTATTTAGGAACGGTAAGTATCCTGTTGGAGGACATGCATTGTGCGTTGTTGGGTACGATGATAACGTTGGAGGAGGAGCCTTTAAAATCGCCAACAGCTGGGGCAAAAGTTGGGGTAAATCAGGATTTTTCTGGTTGCGCTACAAGGATTTAGATATGGTTCGATGCGCGTTTAGCCTATTTACTAATAACGTTTTGGATAAAAACACGGCTAACAATAATTTTAAAACAAGAGTCCTCAGCATTAATAATACGACTTCTGCCAATTTGTACTTGTCCCTTGGTTATGATACTCCCAAAGGAATGCAAACGAAAGGTTGGTTTAGAATAGAAGCGGGTTTATCCCGAAATATCGACATTTCACAACGCTCAAGCAACGGAATCTATTACATTCTCATGGACGAAGATGGTAACGTTATTGAAGGGAAGAGCAAGGACAAAAGTTTGCCTTTGAAGAAAATTTCGTTTGATTTGAATGCAAAGGACGAAGGATCTGAGGGAAGTTCAATCTATCGGTACTCTGAATGGTTGCCAGCCAATAAAAAGACCATTCAATCGGTCAAGGTATACCGTGACAATACTGAGTACCGATTGGATGCGAACCGCCGTTAAAACAAATCCCTACTTTTTCTCCAATTCCGAAATTCGAGCCTTCAGCGCTTCTATTTCCAGTTCCTGCGCTTTTAATGCTTCTACTAATACGGGAATAACTTCGATATAACCCACCGTTTTCAAGGTTTCGTATCCTTTATCGGAAGGATTCAAACGCGTAGAATAGTAGGGTACATTTTTTGTTTTTACAATGTCGGGCATGACCTGTTCTACCTCTTGGGCAATGAATCCGTAAGTAGTGCCTGTTTTGAGGCCCAGGCCTGCATATTCCTCCAACTTGTGTTCATAAGTAACTCCGCGTAATCCTCGGATGATGTCCATCGGCTTCCGTATGGTTTGGATATTTTTTTTGATTTTTTGATCGGAGGCCGAACCAAAGTATCCGGTATAACCCAAGTCATTTTGGAATAAGCCTCCCCACCCGGCACCAGCCGACGGTAAACTGCCATTAACTCCGTTGGCATTAGTATTAGCGCTCATTCCCCTGATGCCTGCACCGCTCGCAGATGATCCACTATTTTCGCCCTGAACCGCAGCAAAATTCGTGCTGTTTGCCGAAAAAATATACCCGTAGACTCCGGATCCATTGTGCGAAGAATAGCCGTTAATGACCCAAGGCAGTAACGAAGACGAAACACCACCTACTAAATCGCCGGTAAAGTTCGTTGGTGCTGCTGATGCACCGAAGAAAATTTCACCTGAATTCGAAAATCGTGCGCGGAGGGAGTTATTCGCGTAAATATCGAAAGCTTGGTTACTCAGAGTTCCTGCAACGATGGTCGAAGATGAGGTGTTTCCTCCAACTAAAAGGGCTTTCAAGGTTGAATTAACCGTTTGCGGCGCTGTGGTTGTAGCCGAGAAGGTTCCGTCAGGTCCAAAGTCAGTAGAACTTATGGTCCATGTTGGTCCCTGGGCACCCGTAGCACCAGTTGGTCCTTGAGGACCTGTTGCCCCTGTTGCCCCTGTCGCCCCTGCAGGACCTTGAGGACCCGTTGCCCCTGCAGGACCAGTGGCTCCCGTCAAACCAGTAGCCCCTGCAGGACCAGCAGGACCAGCAGGACCTTGAGGACCCGTTGCCCCTGCAGGACCAGTGGCTCCCGTCAAACCAGTAGCCCCTGCAGGACCGGCAGGACCTTGTGGACCCGTAGCCCCTGCAGGGCCTGTTGCGCCTACTGCGCCGTTAGCTCCAATTAAAGAAACACCATTCGGCCAGGCACCATTTGCTTTAGGACCGAAAAGTTGGTTGGTAGCGGTATTGATGTAGAAATCGCCGTTATTTCCCGTATTCGCTGAAGGATTTATTAATCCATTCAGGATGGAGGTTCCTGCTGGACCCACAGTACCTGTTGGACCTTGAGGTCCTGCTGGTCCCGTTGCTCCCGTTGCTCCAGCTGGACCGGTTGCTCCCGCCGGGCCGGCAATTCCTGGAGATCCTTTGATGTTGCCTGTTAATATCCAGGTGGTGGAATTGGATTTGTAATAGACGTCTCCTGTTTGCGTATTCAAGTAAAAATCTCCCATAGATCCTAGTCCTGCTGCAGGAACGCTCGTTCCATAGCGCCATTGATTCAGTTGTGTTCCTGCGGTTTTGGCGTATAGAGCATATGGAGCGCTCATGAGCCGTTGCGATCCGTAATCTACGTAATTCGTGCCATTTGCGAAGTCTACTGCAAGGCTTACCCAATAATTACCCGTTGACCAGTTTATGCTGCTAAACGTTCCAGAAAGCAGGGTGCCTTGACCAATGACAAAATTTACCAATCCAAAATTGGAACTCGCTACCGACTGCCGTTCCGCGTAAACAACGGTTCCATTTGCTGCATTTTGTTTAATTTGCACGCGTATTGCGACCATGGAATTGGTCACCAAGGTTCCGTCGGTTTTCCGAATAACGGCCTGGTAATTAATTCCTTCCGGCATTTGAGCAAATAGTACGGCGGAAAAAAGCAACGCAACAAGGCTGGAGTAAAGTTTTGTAGGTAACATACGATTCAATTTGAGAAGAAAGTTACGGATAATTTCTACACGATGGAAATGCGGCGATTGAAATAACATGGAGGTAATACAAATTCACTTAGTAAGTTGGTCACAATAGAATTGAAATTGGTCGTATAAACCCTGGTAATTAAGATATTGCGGAAGTTCAGAGATTTTATGGTAATCAGAATGAGTTCCCGTGGTTAACATGTAACACGGTACCGATAAAAAGTGCTTGGTATCTAAGATTTCACAGCGTTGAGAACTTTCTTTTGTTAGTTGAAAACTCTTGCCACTATTCATCAAATTGACAACGGAATTGCTCGAATAAATCAGTTTGGGCTCCAAGGTATCCATGCGGCCAATCATGTCGAAATTGTATACCTTGCGGACCGGTAACACCTTGAGGTCCAATGGCGCCAATCAAGGAAACTCCTGCAGGCCAAGTGCCGTTGGCTTTTGGACCGAAAAGTTCATTCGTCGCTGTGTTGATGTAAAAATCGCCGTCATTTCCCGTCAGGGTTGAAGGATTGACATTGCCGTTAAGCATAGAGGTACCCATTAGTCCCTGAGAGCAGGGCAACTTGTCCGATTACAAAATTCACTAAACCGAAATTTGAGGTAGCTACCGACTTTCGCTCCGAATAAACGATGGTTCCAGCCGATGAATTTTGTTTGATTTGGACTCTTACGGCAGCGAGGGTATTCGTTACTAAATTACCGGAGCTTGTACGAATGACCGCCTGATAGTTAATGCCTTCAAGAGCCAGCGCAAACAAGGAAGTGGCACCCAAAATACAGCACGTAAAAAAAGAAGGTAGTAGATTTTTCATGAAACAAATTGGAACAAATGTAATTCTAAATGTGAACCAAATTAAGGAATTAACATGGATTTATTGCCAAGAAAATCAAAGCAATAATTCACTCCAAAAATCTAAATTCTGATCAGTTATGGTAGGCACACTAGGGTATCGTACCAACTGGAATAACCCGCCCAAACTCCGAGAGCACCGTTGGAGAAATTGCTAGGCATAAGCACGGGAGAAGAAAAAGGACTTCCGCTGTTTTCTAATTGAGTCCTCAATTTGTCGAAGTAATTGTAAACCGGATACTCAATGTGGGATAACTTAATAACGAGGCTGTCGCTGTATTTGAAATGGCGATTGAATTCCTCGGGATAGGAGTTGTCTTTTTCGGGATAGCGCGTCTCGAAGTTGATGCTAAGCCCGTTAAAAAATTGGTCGTCGAAGTAGGAACCCCCACTATGCCTGAAGCGGTAATCTTTCGGAGAACCATTCACGGTGGTTATGATTTTTGATTCCCATCGGTAAGCGTTTTTGGCATTGGCTGGATCCGTAAGAAAGGCCCGACACACGCCGAATTGGTTATTTTCCGCTGAAGGAATCCATTGGAAGTTATCCAGGGCAATGGGGCTTAATAACTTCGTGGTAGCCGAATACGTTTGGCTATTGTATTGGATGTTCAGGGTATAGGTTTGTCCCACAGCTCCTACCAAGTTGGGGTCTAAGCTGGAATATACTTTTAATGGGAAAAAAGCCAGTTCGTTAAGCTCTACGTTAAGTTGTTCCGCTAGGGTGATTTGGCTTTGCATCGGAAGTTCGGATATGAAGTAGGGGCTTAGGGTAAACGTGTCAAGGCCGCGAACTAGCGTAACGGTGGCATCGCTAATGTTCGAGGAAAAATAGGCATCTAAATTGGTCAGGTTGTAGAGGTATTGCGACTGCATTAACAACACTGTTGGAAATCCCCCTTTCTCTATTCGAGCATCCACAACAAGTTTTGGTTCTTCCTTCGGAATGTCGATTCGAACCTCTTTGGTGCAGGAGTACAACACCATGAGGGTATGGATAATTGTAGAAAAATAGAAAAAAAGTTTTCTCAAAAGTTCGACAGATGCAAGAATCCCATAAATTTACAACATTATCTTTCTAATCTATGGTTAAGTACCTTATAATTACTTTGTTTGCAGTTTCGTTTGTTCTCTTTTCTTGCAGTAAACGAAGAAAGGTAAAGGCCATTGATAATCCACCACAGGAAATTGGTCTTAGTCAAGCAGAGGATGTTGTGTATGTAACTTGGAGTTGGTATAATTATCAATTAAATACTTTTCAGCTTCAGTTTAGTTTTTCAAAACAAGATATTGTAAGTTGTGCTGAAAATCGAAAAACCTTGCAAGCTTCAAGGATTGCACCCAATGCACCGGATTATGGTATGTTAGTTAACCATGATTTACCCTTATTAGCTCCCTTGGCTGAGCAGTTAAAGCAAATTGCTTTTGCTAACCGAATGGACGTTAAGCAAACAACTGAATTGGTGGTTACGATGATCCAAAATATTCCATATACCTTAGTTCATGGGATGTCGCACGAGGAGCTTGAGAAGCAAGAGACTTCAACTCCGTCTACGTTCATCAGAGATTATCATATGGATGAATCACATAGGCCTTTCAATAAAGTGCCTTATGGGGGCTGTGAAGAAAATGTCGATCCGGGAGGGGTGTATTCTCCGGTAGAGTTTTTAGCGTCATTAAAAGGTGACTGTGATACGCGTACTGTGGCAATTTTTTCTTTGCTCAAAGCGATGGGCATACCATCAATGATAGTAAATGGTCCGGGCCATTCGATGTTGGCCGTTACCTATCCGCCTATCAATCCAGCAAGTCCTTATTTGGAATTTAAAGGAGCCAAGTATTATTTTTGGGAAACAACCTTATTTTACAATAATGGTCAGCAAGTTGGTCCCCAAATCGGCGAAACATTGATGCAAGGTTTCAATCCGAATGAGTGGCATCCGGTATTATATTAATCACAATTTAAATTTTCACCTATGTTAACTTTACCTCTTATTTACCTTTCTATTAGTTTAATTTTCGGTCTGGTATTGATCGTTATGCTTCATAAGCTCCTCAGTAGAATAATTATCAATCGATTTCAATTGAACCCATCTACCCTTACCTTTAATGTGTTGGCAACGGGGATGGTTATTTCTTCAGCATTACTGGTTTCCGAGGCTACAAGGCCTATGGTTTCTTTGGTGTCATTGTTATCGCAAAGTCATCAGGATGGTTGGGTAATGACTTCTATCGTGTATATTGCCGGATTTTATACGCTTACAATTGTAAGTGCCTTTATTATTGTCTTTGGAAGTTTAATATTTTTTCAGCGCATGACAGGAAACTTAAATGAAGCAGAAGAACTAAAAAATAATAACATTGGTGTAGCAATACTCCTAGCTGCAATCATGATAGCTATGACGATCTTCATTAAAAGTCCATTAGTTTCTGTGCTTGAGGCCATAATCCCAACACCGATGTTCTCGAATTAGTGCATGAATTACAACAACATAAAAAAGGCATCCTCGGCTGATTTTCCGCCCGCAGAAAGGGGTCTGGGGAATGAATGCGGGCGGGATTCCGTTTCGGATTTTTCGGCGAGAAAATTTTTGAGCTTCGCAATAGAGAAACACTAACTATCTATAAGAAAAAAATGCTATTATTTAACAATATGATGTTGGGAAAATTAAAAATTATTTTACTAATATTTTTTGTTTGTATTTTGGGGATTGCTACTTTTTATTACTTTTCTTCAATAAATAGAAAGGACGGACAAGTGTTGGAGAAAAATATTTCAGAAACAAAAGCAACAGAATTATCAAAAATTTTACAAGGAACCAAGACAATGGTTTTAGTTTCGGAGGGTACTTTTGTTATGGGTGACAATAGTAGTAACTTTTCTGACGAAAAGCCTGAACATACTGTCACTGTAAAATCCTTCTATATGGATGAAACTCCTATCACATACGAAGATTTTACCAAATATTTAAATGACGGTGGAACTAAATCACGATATTGGGAATATGACACTTATAATAAACCAGAAAATCCCGTTTCTGGAATTAGTTGGTATCATGCCGTAGATTATTGTAATTGGAGAAGTGAGAAAGAAGGACTTCCACTTGCATATAAATTATCCGAAAAATCAGACGCTTGGGGCTACCCTCTCTGGGATTTAGATAGTTCGTCCGACGGTTACAGATTGCCGACTGAAGCAGAATTTGAATATGCGGCTCGTGGCGGGCTTGATCGCAAAAAATTTCCTTGGGGAGATGAATTTGAGTCTTCCTTGGCTAATTATGATAATGAAAAAGGATTGATGATTGGCGAATGGTGGAGATTGGCTAAAGTCAAAGATACGAAACCGAATAATTACGGACTTTATGGAATGAGTGGGAATGTTTGGCAATGGACAAATGATTGGTACGACAATAATTATTACTCGGCGAGCGCAAAAAATAAGCCAATGGGTTCGGAAACTGGCAGAACAAAAGTTATGCGTGGAGGATCGTGGGGAAGTATTAGACCTGAATATCTTCGTGTGAGCAAAAGAAGTTTTATGGCACCGAGTAATTACAATTACGATGTTGGTTTTAGATGTGTCCGAGCAGCTAAAAAATTAGAGGATATTTCAAATCAGACTTCAATTAATAAATCAGCCAGAAAATTTTATAAATATCAAACCGCACATTATGATACCCCCCTAAAAATAAATCCTTATAGTGATGAATTTGTAAATCGTTTAGGTCAATTTATAAATGATTATTATTCAAATTCAATTTATTTTCAGACAAAAATTGACGAGCAAGAAATCTTAAGCCCGAATCAGATGGCAAAATTAATTGTGGATGTGGCAAAAGAATATTCAATTCATCCGCTTTTTCTAACTGGAATTATTGCTTCTGAAAGTGGTTTTGGATGTTGTTCATTTCCACGCTGGTATAACAATCCAATGGCATATCATTGGCAAAATGTTCTTATGAAAAATGGTCTGCCTCTTTATGATGCGGATAGAACACGCAATAGAAAATATAAAGATTTACGAGACGGTTTCCGTCAATTTGCTCAAGGAATAAAAAGGGATATTTATTTAAACGCGGCAAAAAAAGATCTCAATGCTTTTCATTTACTTTATGTTGGATATAAAGCAGACGAATGGATGTATACCCTCTCAAAGGTTTACAAGGATGTGTTGGGAATTAAATTAGAACCACATGTTCCTGCTACGGATGTGGACAAATATATTTACATCAATGAGAAAACATCTTCAGTGAATAATATTCCCATTGAACCAAAGCCACAATCATTGCAACCTAAAATAATTGATCACTTTCTTCCGCTTTCTAATTCAGAAATACATTTAGAAACCGACGACATAACACATGTTGTAATTCATTTTTCCAGCAATGTCATGGCGAAGCCAACTAATCCGTATATTCCGGAAGATGTAATAAATATTTTCAAGCAGTATGGAGTTTCAGCTCATTATCTTATTGCACGCGATGGCACAATATTTCGTCTTATAGATGAAAATAGAAATGCGTATCATGCGGGGAAGGGCAGTCTTGCTGATTATCCAAAGTACAAAGATAAACTCAACCGTCATTCTATCGGAATAGAAATTTTAGCTATGGGGACGGAGGAGGAAATGAAACAGTACATTTCTTCAGATATATATCGCTCTATACCAAAGGCTGATATTGGATATACTGACAAACAATATACAGCACTTAATTCTCTTTTGCCGGGGATTTACCAACGACATAACATAAAAATTGACCGCCAACATGTTATTGGTCATGACGAATATTCTGTAGGAATAAAAGAAGACCCCGGAATTTTATTCAATTGGTCAAAAATTGGTTTATAAAATCATTGCGAAGCTCAAAAATTTTCTCGCCGAAAAATCCGAAACGGAATCCCGCCCGCATTCATTCCCCAGACCCCTTTCTGCGGACGGAAAATCAGCCGAGGATGCCTTTTTTATTATTTATAAGTTCTTATTTACTTTTACTTTACTTTCTTGACAATAAACTCAGTCCTTCGGTTTTTAGCATGTTCTTCCTCAGGGCAGTTTGAAACTACTTTGCCTTCGCACGGACAATTAACCTTGAGTTTGGCTTCTCCAAAACCCATTCCGGAAATCCTAGTGGGGTTTGTAATTCTGCCTTTAATGTATTCTGCTGAGGCCTTGGCTCGGTTGTCAGATAGGGTTTTGTTTGCCGCTTTCGCACCGCGGCAGTCGGTATGAGACCCTAATTCGATAACCATTTGGGGATATTCATTCATAATTCCAACAATTTTATCCAATTGCTCCATGGCATCCGAACGGATATCGAATTTACCATAGTCAAAGTAAATATCACCAAGGTCCATGATTTTCGATAAATCTACTCCGACTTCCACTCTACCAATGCTTAAATCCCTTAAATCGTTGATGCTAACATTGCCGCTAATTTTCGGATCATATGCGAAAATTTCTGATTTAGTGGCATAGTCATTTTTCTCCAATTTAACTTCAAACTTTTGAGTTTTTCCGTACACGAGGTTTTCACATAATTTGCTAAAGTTTCCTAAACTGTCTGTTTGACCGGAAAGCACGATTTGGCCAGTAATGAGATCTTTCATCGTTACTTTTACATTCTCGAGGACCTGCCCTGTTTTTGTGTCCGTCACCTTACCTAGGTAATTGATGTTCGGACGTCCTTCCAATTGCACGTTTTGCTTTACTTTAGGGGTGTTGAAATCTGTGTTCAGTTGGAAGTTTTCATCTTTGTGTTCTACTTTTTTTACTTCAACAAAATACTGCTGATCGGGCTCAAGATTAGTCGTATAAAAACCTTTAGCATCAGTTGTCAAGGTCGCTACGACAATTCCTTGGGAATTTTTTATAGATAGTTCAGCCTCTCGAAGGGTATCGTTGGTATTCGCGTGGGTGACGGTACCGCTCATAATTACTTTAAAAACGATGGGACGCAGCTGCGTAAAACTGTAGATGTCATCGTTGCTGTTCATGCGATTTGAGCTGAAGTAGCCTTTCGATTCTTCGTGGAAAGAAAGTGCTATGTCGTCTGCATTGCTGTTGATGGGTGCTTGAAGATTCATCGGGGAAAAGGGTTCTTTTCCTTCGCGAATTTCAGTTACATACAAATCGAATCCTCCGAGGCCTTGACGTCCGTTGGAAGAAAAAAAGAGTTGATTTTCGGTACTGTACCATGGAAACATTTCGTTTCCAGCAGAATTAATTTTTGGCCCTAAGTTGATAGGATTACCGAGTTTGCCATCAGTTTCAATCGATGCCATGTAAAGGTCTGTTCCTCCTTGACCACCCGGCATATCTGAGGTAAAAACGATCATCTCGCCGTTTGGACTGATCGCAGGATGCCCGATAGAGTAAGTTGGATTGTTCAGGTTGCAAAGAGTTATTTTTGACCATTTGCCTTTTTTGTTAACGCGGGCAGTAAAGAGCATCAATTCGCGTTTTTTCGAGGATTTACTTACCTTTTTAGCATTTCTGGTGAAGTAAACGCGTTTACCATCCGGCGTAAAACATAAGGCTCCTTCATTGAATTTACTGTTGGATGCTTTTTGAAATCCAACTACAGAATTGGTCTTTTTGTTGACTTCAAAGTAATTGAAGAAATATTGTTCTTGGGCATCAACCCTTTTAATAATGCCCCAGGGCCTCCCGGACACCAGTATGAGCGAATTATCGCCTGTGTTTTTGTAAACTCCGATTTCGGCTACATCGCTGTTGAATTTGACATTTCCGGTAGAGAAGAATGGATCTTCAGTTTGTGAAATAGCGATTCCCGCATAAGCAAGAGAAACGAATAAAGTAAATTGGAATTTCATGCTCTTCATCTTAAAAGTATCTAGGTGATTTAACATCGGTCTTTTTGTAGTTAAAGTCGTAAGACATTAACACTTCGAAGGTGCCGTTATTGTAATTTCTAAGTTGCGTAACGCCAAACTCAGAGGCCAAGCCTAAACGGAATTGGCGGTTTAGTTGATATTGAAGGAAGGCACCTCCGGCTGCATTCCATCGGTTCATGGCGCCCAACCACAACTTGTCTTTATAAATGGTTGCGAGCGAGAAATCCAAACTCAAGGGAGCCCCCATGGTGCTCTTTACTTGGATGCTTGGTCGCAACTTCCACTGTTTTGCCACGGAAAAAATTCCACCGATTATTCCGAAGTAATGGCGTCGTTCTAAGTAGGTGGTCGTTGAAGCAGTTTTCTCTAAAATTCTCGGTGAACTCAACCCAAAAAAGAAGTGCTCATCGTGGTAGTACACTCCAAAACCTACGTTCGGATTTAGTTGGTTTTGAACGTTGGTAATAAAGGCCGGATCGTTCGCTTGCACATTGGCTAAATCTTGCGTTGCGACGTTCAACATGTTCATACCTCCTTTTAGGCCAAGTGCCAAACGCGCTGATTTACCCAGTTTTAACGTGTACGAGAAATCCACATATACCATGTTTTGACGAACTGGGCCTATCATATCATTTACAGCTGTAAGACCCAAACCTACCGAGCGGTAATTCAGAGGGGTGTGAAGGCTGAAAGTTGTGGACCTAGGAGCTCCTGCAAATCCTACCCATTGCTCGCGGTGAATGGCAGTGGCACTTAACATGCCTGAACTTCCTGCATAAGCTGGATTAACGTGCAAAAAGTTATCAAAGTACTGTGTAAATTGAGGGTCTTGTTGCGCATTAACCAAGTTGCCAGTGAATAATGCAGCGAGTAGGATAATTTTTTTCATAACGATACCTGTATTGTAAGTCTTAGTTCTTGATAAATAAATAACCTGTTACAGCCTCTTCTCCGTTGTTTTTATCAAAAACATAGAAATAGGTTCCATCGGGTAAAAGTTCACCTCCGAGCGTTGCAACATTTGCTTTTCCAACAAATTCATTGGTGTAGTATTCTTTGTGATACACTTCCGTACCAAATCGGTTAAAAATATGAAGGTGATTGTTTTCAAAGTAATCTGCTCCGGTAATGATCCATGTATCATTTTTGCCATCCCCGTTGGGAGAAATTCCTTCTGGGAAATTTAAAATACAGTACGATTGTGTAGGAGCCGGATCACATGGGTCTAATGGGTCGCTTCCTTGATTTACTTCGGCACCATCATTCACGCCATCGCCATCGGTGTCAGGATTAAAGATATCTGTTGTTAATGTACTCTCAACACTATTGATTAAACCATCGCCATCGCAGTCAGCATTGTTATATCCCGCTCCTATTGGCAACGTTATGCTGCCTGCAACAAAACTACAAGGATCGTTAATGTTGGTGTTATCCACTACTTCGGTGGCATTGGTTACTCCGTCCTCGTCGCAATCCCAAGCATTCCATTCCGGACTTGTTGGAACGCTTTGACTGGATGCCAAAAATTCGCAACCGCTTTGCGGATTAGTATTATCCGTAAGCTCGTCGCCGTTTAACACGCCATCTCCGTCGCAATCTTCGTTCATCCAATCCGACGTTTGTGGCATGGTAATACTGCTTGCCAAATAGTTGCAAACATCTAAATAATACGTACTGTCTTGCAATTCATCAGCATTCTGAACACCGTCACCGTCGCAATCTAAAAAATACCAAAGGCTATCAATGGGTAAGGTTACACTTGCAGGCAATAGTGAACAAGCATTGGTCGGATTAGTGTTGTCGCTTATTTCATCTCCGTTCGTTACGCCATCACCGTCGCAATCGTCGGCCAACCATGCATTAGAGGGAGTCAAGGTAATGCTAACAGCATAAAGGGAACATGCATTGGTGCCATCGGTTCCATTTTGTATCTCAGTTCCGTTCGTAACCCCGTCGCCATCGCAATCCAGTGAATTCCAATTCAAGGATGGAGTGGCATTCTGTGCCATAAAAGGAAAACTGCATTCATCGTTAAAATCGTATCCCATTCCAAGTTCAACACCGTTGGTATATCCATCGCCGTCGCAATCGGCATTCACCCACAGGGCTCCAACCGTTAAAGTTTGGCTGGAACTCAAATAATCGCAAGGATCATTCGGATCAGTGTTGTCAACCAATTCTGTTGCATTGGTAACGCCATCTCCGTCGCAGTCGGTCGCGGGGTTGAGGGCACAAGCCGACACCGTTATGTGAATCCATGCCTGACTGCACGCATTTACCAAAGGCGTTGCCGAATCACAGATTTGATAATAAATGGAGTCTAAACCGCTGTAGCCGGGATTGCAGGTGTAAAGAATTTGCCCACCTACTACCAAGGCTGTTCCATTCAAAGGTCCGTAAAGCATGGACAACGAAGAAAGCAATAGGGGATTGTCGACATCGGAATCGTTGATGAGAGGCATCAAGTACGTACTTGAATTAGCATTAACCGTATATGCATCGTTGACCAAAACCGGTGCGTCGTTGATGGGCGCAATGTTAATGAACAAGGTGTCATTGCTGCAAGCCGCTGGTAGGGGAGAGCCGTTATCACAAATCGAAACAACCACGGTATCTACTCCATGGAAATTGGCGTTGGCAAGGTAGGTGAAATTGCCATTGGCAGCAATGGTGAATGTGCCGTTGTTGGCATTATTTACCGGAACTAAGGCACAAGAGATTGCCGCATTCTCGATGTCGTAATCACCGTTGGAAAGAAGGTTTCCGTTCAGTACTGGTCCGTCTTCAACAGAAGAAATGTAATTGTTAAAGGTAACCGGCGCATCGTTAACTGCATTAACCACCACACTTATTTGTGCGGTATTGGAAGTTTGTCCCAAGGAGTTTTGAATCGTGTAGTTAAGGCTTTCGGTTCCATTGAAATGTAAGTTTGGCACAAAGAGCACGTTCCCCGTCTGATAGTCCACGGTCCATTGCCCATTGGTGCTACTAGCGAAAGACTGATTGCCAGGAAGCGCAACATTCAAATCGATGCTTGATAAGACAAGGGTGCCACCATTGGATACATCGTTCGATTGAATAGCATTTATGGTGATTATTTGGTCCTCGTTGCCACTGCCAATGTCATTGACTGCGAAAGGTTGGGCAATCGCGCTCAAAGGTAACACCAACAACAAAGCGAGGGAAGTGATTTTCTTTTTGATAGTATAGGATTTCATTCCAACTGTAATTAAGTTGGTCAAATATACTAAATTATTTAAAAAGCCGAGAGATAATCTAAGTTCTCCGAAACTAAATCCTGCCCCTTAGATGAAAAGAATCAACCATCCTGTTAAAATAAGCATATTGGAAGCGATGAGGATTGCAGCGGAGGGGGCATTTAACACCACTGCTTTTCCCTGAAACTCTTTGGTGAAGAAATGTAATAAAAGTTTGATATAAACAAAAGCCCCTAAAACAGCACTGAGAATAGCAGCAATTGCAAGAATAGGGTGTTCCATCAAAATATCCTGAATTAATAACAGTTTACCAAAAAAACCCGAAAACGGCGGAATCCCGCTTAATGACAGAAGCGAAAAGAGCAACGAAATTCCGATTAGTGGGTTGCGATATCCGATGCCTTTTAGTTCATCCACGTCATTTTCCTCATCGCTTGCATGTTGAGAAATCACCAGGAGAATCAAGGCACTCGCACTGTAGGCCAACAAAAAAATGACCATATTTCTACCTCCAAAATCGGCTCCTCTCATAATTGACAGAAGGGCAATTCCCGTATTGCTGATGCCCGAGTAAGCCAAAAGGCGCTTCAGCGATTTTTGCTGAGTTGCTGAAAAGTAACCCAAAAACAGCGTCACCAGAATAATGGCGTAAAGAACAATTTCCCAATAGGATTTTAAGTTTCCAAAAACCAACCCTATAAGTTGAACTAAAGCGAATAGGCCTGCTATTTTTACGGTGGTGGACATGTAGGCAAGCACCGGCTTTGAACTGCCGTCGTAAACATCTGCTGTCCAGAAATGGAAAGGGAAGGCCCCCACCTTAAATAGAAGGGCAGCAAGGATCATAAGAGAACCTGGAATCATAAGCTCCGGGGTGTACAATCCACTGAGTATTGCAAAGTTAATTTCGTTTAGTTTAAAACTTCCCGTGGCTCCGAACACAAGCGCAATTCCAAAAAGTAAAATGGCAGTTGCGAAAGAACCGGTAAAAAAGTACTTGAGAGCCGCCTCAGCTGAAGCCTGGTTTCCTTTGCGACTCCCTACTAAGACGTACACGGGTATAGAGAGAATCTCCAATCCAATGAAAAACATGAAAAAATCGCGAAATCCAATTAAACATAGCCCTCCTGTCAACGAAAACATCATTAACGAGGTAAGATCCGCGTACTGTTGAGGCTCTTTAGATTGCGAACCATAACCGAATAACAAGACCAGCGCAGTCATGAATATGCACAGCAAACTCAATAAGATTCCAGTGCTGTCGTAGGCAAGACTAAAAAAGTAAGATTTCAAGATCGAAGAGTAGGTACCGTAGAAAAAAAACAACACAAATGCCCCCGTCAGACCGATTAAATTGGTCATCAACACTAACAGGGGTTTTTGGTACATGCCCAAGAAAAGCGAAATCAACCCCGAAATAAAAATTACAACGACCGAATCCATTATTTAAGCAAGTTTGTGGTATCCTGAACCGATTCAAGCAAGTGTTGGATACTGGGTTTAATAAGTTGAAGGATTGCTTCAGGGTGAAGTCCCAAAAATAAGGTGAGGAGGGCAATAAGGGCAAATACCAATATTTCATTCCACTGAAGGTCTTCGGCGCTCGGTATTTTTGGTGCCCCCATACTGCTCATTTGGTAAGCACGAATCATGTACACAGCCCCAAGTACAAGCGTCAGTGAAGCCACAATACCAAGAACCATTTGATAATCGAAAACAGCCTTGATTAATAAAAATTCTCCAATAAAACCGGCAGTTAATGGAACAGATAAGGCAATAAGCACGGTAACTGCAAACCAAAATCCGTAACGAGGTGCCAATTTCGCAAGTCCCCCCATCTGTGTTAAATCGGAAGTTCCATAACGCTTGATGGCAATATCTGCCGCTAAAAATAATCCAACAGCAATTAAGCTATGATTGACTATTTGAAGGATGCTTCCCATAAGGGAATCGAATGAAAAGATCATAATCCCTGCAGCTATCAGCCCCAGGTGACTTATGGAGGCAAAAGCAAATACTTTGCGAATATTATTTTCTCGAAGAGCAATAACCGCTCCGTACACAATTCCAATTAAACCTGCAATAATAACCGGTAACTGCCATAGGTCCAATGCAGCATAACTCAGTGGAATCATCCACTTGATCATTCCGAACAAGGCCATTTTCAGCATGATGGCCGATAAAAGCATGGTACCGGCCATGGGCGCTGTAGAGTAGGTCGGAGGTTGCCAGGTGTGAAAGGGAAATAGGGGTATTTTAATGGCGAAGGCAATTAGAAATCCTGAAAATATCCAGCATACGTATTGCGAAGGAACCGCGGCGTACATGAGTTTATGGTAGTCGTAACTTGGCGTATAGGCTCCCCATGCAAGGATCGCCAACAACATAAATAACGACCCAAACAACGTGTACAGAAAGAAGGTCATCAGGTTTTTTTGATTTTCTTTGGCCCCGAACCAATAGAGCATCAAGAACACGGGAATAAGCGTTAATTCCCAAAACATGTAAAATAAAATACCGTCCTCTGAGGCAAATACGCCGTTCAAACCAAATTGCATCAAAAAAAGTAATCCGTTGAAGGAGGGCTTAGAGGATTCCTCGCGGTTCACGTTCGACAATGCAACTAAAAAAATCACCAAATTACTTAAACCCAACATCAGAATTCCAAGCCCATCGACCGCCATGTTGAAGGTTAAGCCTAGCGCGAAGCTGCTGACGTTGTTGATAAAGTATTCTTTGATATCGGGTTCGAATTGAAGGAGTTTTATCAGAACAGCAACTAACGACGTTGTGGCAAAAATCAAAGTGCTCCATCTTGCCCAATGCCTTGGGATAAAAAAGGAGGCGATGCCAAAGAGTAAAGGAAGTGCGATTAGTTCCAAGTTAATGGGCATTTAATAGGTAAAATACGATCAGCATTATCATGCCTGCGACCATCCAACTTAGGTAGGTTGAAACACTGCCATTTTGAAGTTTTCTCAGGGTGTTTCCGGTCCAGCTTGTAAGCATTCCCAACCCTTGTATACCCGACTTGAATCCTTTTTGCTCAATGGTGTGATTCGCTTGAAATCCCAGCCACTCGACGGGTTTAACAATGATGAAGTCATATACTTCATCCCAATACAATTTTCGGTTGGATACTTTTTCCCAGCCGCTTAAGGCTGCGTCGGATTTGGCAATAGCACCCTTCTTCGCATATTGGTTAAACGCCCAGATCATTACGCCAACGCTCACCAGAGAAGCAAGCAACATAAGTCCTATTGTGGTCGTAAAATCAGGCATTTCGTGGGCAAAAGCGTGCAACCCGGGAGCACCTTGTAAATACACTGAAAGCCAGTGGGCGCTGTCGTGCAAGAACAGCCCAGGAAGGTTGAGGACTCCCCCAAAAATGGAGAATACGGCAAGAATCATCAGAGGCACTGTCATCGTCCAAGGGCTCTCGTGTGCATGATCCCAAGTGCTTTGCGAACCGCGGTAGTTTCCATGGAAAGTAAGAAAATACAATCGAAACATGTAGATAGCCGTCATCGTGACGGAAATCATAATAATACCGTACAACAGAGGATTGTGCTCGTACAAATGGCCGATAATTTCGTCTTTGGAGTAGAATCCTGACAGCAGTGGAAATCCACTAATGGCTAAGGTACCTATAAAAAATGTCGCGTGTGTTATGGGCATTATTTTACGTAAACCTCCCATTTTCCGAATATCTTGTTCGTGGTGCATTCCGTGAATGACGCTACCGGAGCCCAAGAATAGGAGTGCCTTGAAAAATGCGTGGGTGGTAACGTGAAAAATTGCGACGGTGTAGGCCCCAAGTCCTAGGGCCACTACCATGAGGCCCAACTGCGATACGGTAGAATAGGCCAATACTTTTTTAATATCGTTTTGACGAAGCGCCATAAAAGCAGCAAGACACGAGGTGGTAATCCCGATGTACAGAACGATATCTTTGGTCAGCGGTGCAAGTTCAAATAAAAAGTTGGATCGCGCCACGAGGTATATACCAGCTGTTACCATGGTTGCAGCGTGAATAAGCGCCGAAACAGGGGTGGGACCGGCCATTGCATCAGGTAACCAGGTGAATAGGGGTATTTGAGCACTTTTTCCTGTAGCAGCTAAAAACAAGCATAAGGTTATGCCGATGGCCGGGAGGCTATTTAATGTTGAGTCCTTCGATAAACTGCCAGAAATTTCTAGAAAATTCAAAGTCCCAAACGAGGAAAGGAGTAAAAACAAAGCGAAGATAAGACCAGCGTCACCGATGCGGTTCATTACAAACGCTTTTCGGGCTGCAAGACTGTTTGCTATGCCCTTGACAGGATCGCTGTAATGAAACCCAATCAACAAGAAAGAACAAATTCCAACTCCTTCCCAACCGAAAAATAATACAAAGTAGTTGCCGCCCAATACCAACAAAAGCATCGCAAAAATGAATAAGTTGAGGTAGGTGAAGAACTTATAATATCCTTCGTCTTCTTTCATGTAACCCATTGAAAAGAGGTGAATCAGGGTTCCGATTCCTGTAATAATCAACGACATCCACACGGATAATTGATCAACTAAGAAATTAAGTTCAAGCGAAAAACTGCTGAATTGCAGGATATTAGCCAAGGAGATTTGGATTGGTTCATGGATGCTGTTGAACAGTGCGATAACCAACAGAAAAGCAGCAAACACAACTCCTGTCCCGATAGCTCCCGAAATATTTTTTGAAAGATTTTTTCCAAATACTCCATTCACTAAGCTGCCAAGTAGGGGCAGAAGTAAAAGGATGTAAACGAATGAAGCAATACCCATGGCTAGCCTTTAAGTTTGTTGAAAATTCCTGTATCAATCGATCTAAGTTGGCGATAGCCCAATATTATTATTGATAAACCGACCGTTGCTTCAGCGGCCGCAACGACAATGATGAAAAATACGAATATCTGCGCATCCGCATTGTTGTAATAACTGGAAAACGTTACCATTAACAAATTCACTGAGTTTAACATGAGCTCGATGCACATTAAAAGAACAATCATGTTTCTGCGTATCATAACTCCAAACACACCGATGGTGAAAAGCAGGATGGCAAGAATCACGTAAAAATCGGTATTAATAGGAGTTGATGAGGTCATATTAATCAATGGTTTGTTTTTCTCGTTTGGCAAGTAATATAGCCCCTACCATCGCGGAAATAAATAAAATACTGGAAATTTCAAAGGGAACCACGTATTTCGTAAATAATGCATTACCAAGGCTTTGAACCAATCCCACGTTATTTATGCCTACCATATCACCGGGTCTTGATATCAAAACAATGTCTTTTAAGGCAGCTATGATTACGACAAATAGGGTTCCTGCTGAGATGCCTGCGATCACCCAGGTTAAACGCGGAGTTTTGGGTTCCGTTTCCTTGTTGAGGTTTAGCATCATCAAAACAAACAGAAATAATACCATGATGGCCCCTGCATACACGATCAGATTTACTATGGCCAAAAACTGTGCATTCATCATAATGTACAGGCCAGAGATGAAAAAGAAGGTTAATACCAAATACAGTACACTGCGCACAGGGTGTTTGCTGATAACCACCATAATTGCTGATGCAACCGTGAGGGCACCGAGTATTTGAGTAAGGAGCATTGCCATCATATCTTGGTTCGTTTTCCGGTGAATTGCCGTTTGGTAATGTCAATGCGATTGTCTACGGACTCGACCAATTTGTCTTTTCCATAAATAAATTCATCACGCTCGAATTGAGTGGGAACCAAACGATCGGTTAAAAATACAGCTTCTTTAGGACAGGCCTCCTCGCACAACCCACAAAAAATGCAACGAAGCATATTGATTTCATAAGTCACTGCATATTTTTCTTCGCGGTACAAGTGCATTTGGTCTTTGGTTCGTTCAGCCGATGTCATGGTAATTGCCTCGGCTGGACAAGCTACAGCACACAGACCACAGGCCGTGCAATTTTCGCGCCCTTGTTCATCGCGTTTAAGCACGTGCATCCCCCGGTAAATCGGTGCAAATGTTCGGGTCTCCTCAGGGTATTTAACGGTTTTTCGTCGTTTTAACATGTGTTTCAGCGTGACCATCATCCCTTTCAAAATAGCGGGTATGTACAGTTTTTCCATGAAGGTCATGGGTTTGTCTGAAACAACTTTTTTTCTATTGGTAAGTGACTCCATAGCGAACAATTAAAACCAATTATGATAAAATGCTACAACGAATCCGGTAACTAACATATTCACGAGAGCAATGGGGATCAATACTTTCCAACCTAAATGCATCAGTTGGTCGAAACGAAAACGAGGTATGGTCCAGCGAATCCACATAAATACAAAAATTAATAGGAAAATTTTGACAAAAAAGACAGCGACGCCGATAAGCGCTAATAAATTTGGGCTATTCGTTAAAGCGTCCATTCCGGGAAAATTATACCCTCCAAAAAATAAAATCGCCATAATGGCCGAAGATACAAACATCGCCACGTATTCTGAAAACAAAAACAATCCGAGTTTCATAGAACTGTATTCGGTATGATAGCCACCAATAAGTTCATTCTCGCATTCCGGCAAATCGAAAGGTGCTCGGTTCGTCTCTGCCAATGCACAGATGAAAAAAACAATAAACGCAACAGGTTGGTACCAAATGTTCCAATTCATAGCATGTTGGCTTTCAACGATTGCCCTTAGGTCAAGGCTTCCTGAAATCATAATGACCGTAATGGCAGAAATTCCCATGGCCAGCTCGTAAGAAATCATCTGTGAGGATGCGCGAATAGCACCAAATAAAGAGTATTTATTATTCGATGCCCAGCCGCCAATCATTATTCCATAAACACCTATGGATATAATGCCAAAAGCAAATAAAATGCCAATGTTGATTTCGGCAACTTGAAGGGAAATTTGTCGACCGAATAAGAGCAAGTTTGGTCCCCAAGGAATAATGGCACTGGTAATCAAGGAGGTAAACATCGCAATTCCGGGCCCAAGGATAAATAGCCAACGGTCTGCATTTGATGGGGCAAAATCTTCTTTCATGAACATTTTCACGCCATCGGCGATGGGTTGTAATATACCGAAGGGCCCAGCTCGATCGGGACCAACGCGATCCTGAATCCATGCAGCGAGCTTTCGTTCAAAATACGTTTGATAGGCAGCAATTCCCAGAGAGATTACAAAAAGCAATAAGACAAGAACCAATTTATCAATCCAGTAAAAAGTCTCCATTATGAAATGCGTTTTACGGGTTTATCGATGGTTGTAGCATATTTCCCCTGCGAAATTACCGATTGCCGATTGATGACGCGTGGACCAAGGACATTCCAATCGGTGACCTCTTTTTTCTCGAATCGGCAGTCGTTGCATAACCAGGCGGTTTTTTGTTCAATTTCCTCAACTTCTCCAAACTGATCTTTGCGAGCAGTTACGCGGTATATTTCATTTCCGAACATCCAAACCACAGCTTTACCACAGCATTTTGAACATGATCTTTCCGCCTCCATGGGTTTCAGGAACCAAACTCTGCTTTTGAACCGAAAGGTTCGGTCAGTGAGCGCACCAACAGGGCAAACATCAATCATGTTACCGGAGAAATCGTTATCCACTGCCTGCTCGATGTAGGTAGATATTTCGGCATGTTCCCCGCGATGCAGTACTCCATGAACCCGCTTGTCGGTGAGTTGATTGGCAACGTAAACGCAGCGGTAGCACAGGATGCAACGGTTCATATGTAATTTGATTTTATTCCCAATGTCGATGGGCTCAAATATCCTCCGATCCTCTTCGTAGCGAGTTTTGGCGCTGCCGTGTTCGTAGCCTAAGTCTTGCAAATGGCATTCCCCTGCTTGATCACAAATAGGACAATCTAAGGGGTGATTGGCTAGAAGAAATTCTACCACTCCTCCCCGGTTGTCGTGTACGCGTTGGCTGCTCTTATTGTTCACCACCATACCATCCTGAACCGGCGTGGAACAGGAAGCAACAAGTTTCGGCATTGGTCGGGGATCCGCGGCAGAGCCTGCGGCAACTTCAACGAGGCATGTGCGACATTTTCCACCAGTACCCGGTAGTTTGCTGTAGTAGCACATGGCAGGAGGAACAACGTCACCACCGATTTGCCGAGCGGCATTGAGAATCGTTGTTCCGGGTTCTACCGAGACTTCAACGCCATCTATTGTAACTTTTACCATACCTAAATATTATGCAACAAGGGGTTGCTGAATTAAACCGTAATTTCTGATCTGGGCCTCTTCGGGATGGGTAACATGCCATTCGAATTCATCGCGGAAGTGCCGAATTGCAGCAGCAACGGGCCAAGCAGCGGCGTCTCCTAACGGACAAATCGTATTCCCTTCGATTTTTTTATTAATGTCTGCGAGTAAATCGATATCGCGCAGGTGACCCTTACCGGTTTCTAATCGGTGCAATACTTTTTCCATCCAGCCGGTTCCCTCACGACAAGGAGAGCACTGGCCGCACGACTCGTGGGCATAAAAGCGGGTAAAGTTCCAGGTGTTCCTCACGATGCATTGATCTTCATCGAAAACAATGAAGCCTCCTGAACCCAACATGGATCCACTTTGGAAACCTCCATCGGCCAAACTCTCATAGGTCATTAAGCGCTGTTCACCGGCAGCGGTTTTAGTCACCAGGTGGTGGGGTAGAATGGGAACAGAGGAACCTCCGGGAACACATGCTTTGAGTTTCTTTCCTTTCGCAATTCCCCGACAGTAATTATCGCCGTAAATGAACTCTTCTACGCTCAACCCTAATTCTATTTCATACACCCCCGGACGCTCTAGGTTACCACACGCTGATACGAGCTTGGTGCCCGTGCTTTTACCGATTCCAATGGAAGCGTAGGCGTCACCACCGTCGCGTACAATAGGCACAACAGCGGCTATGGACTCCACATTGTTAACTACCGTAGGACTGGCCCACAGACCTTTCACAGCAGGAAACGGAGGTTTGATTCTTGGATTGCCTCGTTTTCCCTCCAAGGATTCCAACAAGGCGGTTTCTTCCCCGCATATGTAAGCACCTCCTCCAGGAGTGATGACAAGGTCGTGGTCGAAACCACTTCCGAAAATATTCTTTCCTAAATACCCTTTCGCATAGGCTTCGTTAATGGCATTCTGCAAAATTTCGAGCACGTACATGAACTCGCCGCGTATGTAAATGTAGGAAGTTTTTGCCCCCAGCGCGTAGGAGGATAAAATCATCCCTTCCACCAACAAGTGGGGAATTTTTTCCATTAAATATCGGTCTTTAAAGGTTCCGGGCTCCGACTCATCGGCATTGCAAACGAGGTATCTGGGAATTCCTTCAGGCTTTGCTAAAAAGGACCATTTTAACCCTGTTGGAAAACCTGCGCCACCTCGTCCTCTTAGGCCTGATTTTTTAACTTCCTCTACAACCTCGTCAGGGCTCATTTTTTGGAGCGCTTTTTTTAAGGAGGCATAGCCCCCGTGTTTGACATAGGCATCAATTCCCTGAATTCCGGGAACGTCTAAATGTTCTAAAAGTAATTTTCTGTTTGTCATAAGGCTCCCGGTTTTATTTCACCTCTTTGGTATTGTTCAATTAAGGAATCTATTTTTTCTGGGGTTAGGTGTTCGTGAAAACGATGACGACATTGTAAGAGAGGACCATAACCGCAACCTCCCAAACACTCAGCGGTTTTTAAGGTAAAAAGCCCGTCTTTGGTGGTTTCCCCAATTCCAATATTTAGCTTGTGGCCAATGTACTCGATCAATTGGTCGCTTCCCACCAACATACAGGGGCCTGTTCGGCACACTTCAAAAACGTATTTTCCAACGGGTTCCAAGTGAAACATCGTGTAAAAGGTAGCCACCTCGTAAACTTCGATCGGCTCAACACGGAGAATTTCTGCAATTTGATCCATGGAATGTACGCTAAGCCAACCAAATTCAGCTTGCGCTAAATGAAGGATTTTTAAAATCGCACTTTTTTCTTTTCCTTCCGGAAAGCAGTTTTTGGCTTCCTCCATTTTGGCAATTAATTCCGCCGAAAATTGGGTTGTCCCTTCGGTAGTAACGACTTTTTTTGATTCTTTCATACCTTATGCATCTAGCTCTCCCGCAATTACATTAATGCTGCTTAGGGTAATTACAGCATCGCTGATATTCGACCCTGTTATCATTTCAGGATAAGCCTGGTAATAGATGAAACATGGTCTCCTAAACTGTAAACGATAAGGAGATCTTCCACCATCGCTGATTAAGTAATACCCCAACTCGCCGTTTCCACCCTCTACGCTATGATAAATTTCTCCCACTGGAACCGCCGATTCTCCCATAATAATTTTAAAATGGTAAATAAGCGCCTCCATATTGTTGTATACATCTTTTTTATCCGGTAAATAAAACTCAGGAACGTCTCCGTGGAAAGCGCCCTCGGGCAAATTATTGTAAGCCTGTTCTATAATTCGTAAGCTTTGTCGGATTTCTTCTTGTCGTACCATGAAGCGGTCGTAAGTATCTCCATTGACCCCGACAGGAATGATGAAATCAAAATCGCTGTAGGAGGAATAAGGGTGCATTACTCGCACGTCATAATCAATTCCCGCAGCTCGTAAATTCGGTCCGGTGAAACCGTAGGCAAGTGCACGATCTGCAGAAATCGAACCCGCTCCTTTGGTACGATCCATGAAAATTCGGTTGCGCTCCAGCATTCCATTCCATTCCTCAAATGCAAGAGGAAAAGTTTTTAGAAATTCCTTCAGTTTTGTATGAAAAACCGGACTAAAATCTTTGTCAAAACCGCCGATTCTTCCGATGTTGGTTGTTAAGCGCGCACCGCACATTTCTTCGTACAATTCGTAAATCTTCTCCCGTTCTGAAAACGGATAAAAGAAACTGGTTAGGGCACCGGTGTCAACGCCTATGATGGAGTCGCAAATCAAGTGGTCTGCAATTCTCGCGAGTTCCATAACAATCACCCGCATGTAATCAACCCGCTTCGGGATTTCTGCGTTCAGCAGTTTTTCGACCGTCATGTGCCAACCGAGGTTGTTGATCGGTGAGGAACAATAGTTTAAGCGATCTGTGATAGGAGTGATTTGATTGTATGGACGGCGTTCGGCAAGTTTTTCAAACGCTCGGTGAATGTAGCCAACTGTCTGGACAGAATTCAATATTTTTTCTCCATCAACCGTCAAAATGTTTTGAAAAATTCCGTGGGTAGCTGGGTGGGTAGGGCCAAAGTTGATGGTAGCAATTTCGCCATCGATATTTTCCTTAGCGAGGACTTGACCGTTGGAGAGATGTATGAGGTTATCGTTTGGATTCATCGTATTTTTCTTAGCGTCCAAAAAAGCGGTCATCTTTATCTTCTCGGGTTGCATCTTCCAAAGGGTGTTGCTTGAGCATTGGAAAGTAGTCCATTTCATCCATGTTGAGAATACGCGTCAAATTCGGATGATTATCAAATTGTATTCCGAAAAAATCGTACGTTTCACGCTCCATCCAATTGGCACAATCGAAAAGAGGGGTTATGCTTTGAATTCTTGGGTTTTCAGCTGATAAATAGGTTTTTATCCTTAATCGAAGGGCATGCTTCCAACTATGCATGTGGTATACTACACATAGCTCTTGCCCTGTGGACTCCGGATAATGAACTCCTCCAATGAGCGTCAGGAAATTAAACGACAACTGGGATTCAGATTTTAATTCTTGAATGATGTCGAAGACGTCTGGGGCTGCCACTTCAATGACCAGGCAGTCGTAAAGCTCCTCGCTCGCCAGTATTCGTCGCTCAAAAAGGGAATGTAACCTCTCTGAGAGGGAACTATTTGTCATTTTTTGCATTCGTCACTTCAATTTTAAATTCGCTCAACAAATGCCGGTATTCTTCACTGTAGCGCCTACGTAAGGGTTCGTGTTTAACCAATCGGTGAATGTTCATGACCCCATCAATGATTTGTTCTGGTCTGGGCGGACAGCCCGGAACGTAGACGTCTACCGGTATGATGCGATCGATTCCCTGTAATACGCTGTAGGTATCGAAAATTCCTCCTGAGGAAGCGCATGCTCCAACGGATAGAACCCACTTGGGCTCTGCCATCTGCTCATAAACCTTCTGAAGGACCGGTCCTAACTTTTTTGAAATGGTCCCAGCCACAATAAGAAGGTCGGTTTGTCTCGGGGTAAAACTCATTCGTTCCATGCCGAAGCGCGATAAATCGTACATGGATCCCATCGTGGCCATAAATTCAATGCCGCAGCATGACGTTGCAAACGGTAAAGGCCAAACGGAATTGGAACGGGCCAAAGCCACAGCTTTATCCAGTGTGGTTAATTGATAGCCTTCCCCGTTGATTACTTCAAGGTCTTCTATTTTTCCCATTCCAGCGCACCTTTTTTACGTACATAAATAAATCCAATGAGGAAGAACGCAACGAACAAAACAACGGCCAATAAACCCTCCAATTTCAGCTCGTGAAAATTGACCGCATAAGGATAAAAAAAGATAACTTCTACATCGAAAAGAACGAACAAGATGGCGGTCATGAAATACCTTATGGAAACAGGGATACGGGCATTTCCTTTGCTTTCAATTCCGCACTCAAAATTTTCTTCTTTTCGGTGGGTTTTAACCCGGGGTGTCAGCAAATGCGTTGCAATCAAGGTAAAAATGACAAAGCCTGCGGCAACTGCGACTTGCATCATGAGGGGGAGATAATTTAAATTGGATTCAGTATTCATAAAGGAGCTGTAAGTCTTCACAAATTTAGTTTATACTTCGATACGGATGCAACAAAATTAGTCTTTTTTATGCTTAATGTTTTGCCGCCAGGTATCGCTCTGCGTCGAGGGCTGCTATACATCCTGTTCCGGCTGCCGTAATTGCCTGACGGTAAGTTTTATCTGCCGCATCACCTGATACAAAAACACCGGGAATATTGGTCCTAGAAGAACCTGGTTCCTCGTATTTGATATACCCGGTTTCATCAAGGTTAACATAATCCTTAAAAATGTCGGTGTTGGGGGTGTGACCAATTGCCACAAAAAATCCCGTACAAGGGACGGTCCATTCCTCTTGGGTGATGTTGCTACGAACGCACACACCGGTTACCACTTGTCCATCACCTAAAACTTCTACGGTTTCCGTGTTGTAAAGAATTTCGATGTTTGGGGTTTTCTTGACGCGTTCAGCCATAATTTTAGAAGCCCTGAAGTCGCCCTTACGAACCAACATCGTTACCTTTGAGCAAAGCTTGGATAGGTAGTGTGCCTCTTCACAGGCAGAGTCTCCCGCCCCGACAATTACCGTTTCTTTACCTCGGTAGAAGAATCCGTCGCAAACCGCACATGCGGAAACTCCACCGCCCGTTTGCAGGTAATGCTGCTCGCTTGGTAAGCCCAAATATTTTGCCGACGCACCTGTCGCAATAATTACGGTTTCAGCATGGATTTCTGTGTTATCCTCAGCCCAACATTTGTGGATGGATCCGGAAAAATCTACTCTGTTAATAAATCCAGATCGGACGTCGGTTTCGAAGCGTAAGGCCTGGTCCCGAAGTTGAATCATCATCTCGGGGCCAGTAACCCCTTGGGGATATCCAGGAAAATTTTCCACCTCGTTTGTTGTCGTAAGTTGGCCTCCCGGTTGTAATCCTTCGTAAAGAATCGGTTTCATATCTGCCCTTGCCGCGTAAATTGCAGCAGTGTAACCAGCAGGACCAGAACCGATAATAAGACACTTGGTTGATGTCATGTTGTTCCCTTTTTTAAGTTTGCAAAAATACAACATTTATAGGTTTAAATAGTTGAATTGTGAGCAGACGCGGTAAAGATTTAACGAATTAATTACCTTCACAATCTAAAACCATCAAATGAAAAGGCTATTATTTGTTTTCGCAATTGCTTCTTGGAACACTACGATCTTGTTCTCTCAATCCAATGCTCCTTCCAATTGGTATTTAAAAAGTCCGAAAAAGGACGGTATTTACGGAACTGCGGCCGAGGAGGCCTATGCCTTACTCACCGGACGCAAGTCGGTCCCGGTAATTGTTGGGGTAATTGATAGTGGGGTAGATATAGATCACCCAGATCTCAAGGACATCATTTGGGTGAATAACGACGAGGTTCCTGGAAACGGTTTGGACGATGATAACAACGGGTACGTGGATGACGTTCATGGATGGTCGTTTTTAGGCGGACAAAAGGAAGATATTGGGGATGAGGCTTCGGAGCTGAAGCGAATCGTATTTCTGGATAAAAAGTACTTTAACGGCAAGGACACTACGAAATTTGGAACGGCCGATATGGAGCGATATGCCAACTACAAAAAATTAAAAGCCATTTATGATAAGGAGTTGATGCAGAGTCAAATGTCTTATCAAAACATTAAACTGATTACGGATTACATTGCAAACGTGAAACAACAATCGGGCAGTGCTTTTTCGAAAGAGGCGAACAAAAATTACAAGCCTGCAAATGAACGCGAAGAAAAAATTAAAAAACGTTTACGATTAATTTTAATGGCTCTCTCTCCAGAACAAATCGAGGCTCAATTGGCAGGGGCGAAAAGTTCATTGGAAGGACAAATGAACTTGGTAAATGTAGATGCAGACAGTCTGCGTGCTTTGATGGTTGGGGATGATCCAATGGATTTAACAAACCGATATTACGGTTGCAATCGATACGAGGGCCCGGCTGCAATGCACGGCACTCATGTGGCTGGTATCATCGGAGCTTCACGAGGTAATGGAGTAGGAATTGATGGTATAGCAGCCAATGTTCAAATCATGGTTTTGCGCGCTGTTCCCAACGGCGACGAACGCGATAAAGATGTGGCAAATGCGATTCGTTATGCAGTTGATAATGGAGCAAAGATTATTAATATGTCTTTTGGAAAGTACTACGTATTGCACAAAGCTTATGTGGATGAAGCGATTCAATATGCCCTAGATCACGATGTTTTGCTGATCCATGCGGCGGGTAACGAATCAAAAAATAAGGATATGGAGACTTCTTTTCCTACTCGCAAGGCAGATAGCGGAAAGGAGTTTGCAAATTGGATTGAAGTCGGCGCATCCAGCAGCAGGCGAAGTCCGAAGAAAATCATTGCGGAATTTTCCAATTATGGAGCCACTACAGTTGATTTTTTTGCTCCTGGTGTCGACATATATTCGACCGTTCCGGACGCGAAATACGAAGACGCTTCTGGTACGTCGATGGCTTGTCCAGCAACGGCCGGAGTGGCAGCAATAATACGCAGTTATTTTCCCCAGTTGAGCGCTGTTGAGGTGAAAGAGTTGCTCATAAAAACCACCACACCTTACAAAAAGAAAGTAGTTGTTCCGGGAACAAAAAAGAAAGCGAAGTTGAAAGAACTATCCCTTGCCGGCGGATTTTTGAATGCTGCGCAGGCGGTACAATGGCTTTTGGCTAACTCGCACTAATCAAATTGAATTTTTCGGGTTCTGTTGTTTGTCCTCCCACGACAAATGAGGGTGTCAACAGTGTTCGGTTTTCCACTCACCGTTCGCGAGAATAGTAGGCAATGGTTTTTCTGTTGCAGGGCAAATTGATCGAATATTAAAGAATCTCCCTCGTTCACATAGATGGTATCCAGACGTTTGAAGGGGTATACTTTACCGTAATTGTGGCAGAGAAAATGGGTTGTTTTACAGGAACTGTTTTGGGGTATGATGATGGTGGCGTGGCTTCCTCGTTTGTAGATAGCAAAGGAAGTTTTTCCGCTCAGCAGATGCAAGTGGTGCTCTGTTTGTCGTCGATACCGGCCTACGGTAATCAAAAGAATCATAAGCGAAATAGGAACGACTCGCATTTTATTAAAAAATTTTGAGCTCAATAAAACGACTATTGACAATGCAAGTAGAAGACTCATGAGAGGGGTTAGTTCATATCCCTCGGCTTTTGCCCCGGGAATACTGGCTACCGTTTCCAAAAACTGACACAAGGTTTTTAATGAAATTTGAAAAGGAACGGCGATCATGTGGCTTAGGTAAGGAATGGAACAAACGAATAGGTAGAGGAATCCCAGGTACATAACAACGGAGGAAAGGAAAGCCAAACCAATACTTGCAAGCAGAAAATAATTCGGAAATGAATGGAAATAATAAAGCGTAAGGGGCAGGGTGAGTGCTTGAGCGGCTATTGAAATGCACAAATTAGACCATAAAAAACGGAGGATTTTACGATTGGGGTTAATGAGTGTTTCCAGGGGTTTTTGAAAATTATAAATACCAAATACGGCGAGAAAAGATAATTGAAAACCGATGTCGAATAAACACGGAGGATCAAAAACTAACATAAGGAATGCGCACAGAAGTAAGGAATGGTTGTTATTATTTTTTTCACCGAACAGTTGCGCCATTTGGAGGAGGCTAAACATCAGCACGGATCGCACAACGCTTGGCGAAAGACCCGTTAATACGGCAAAATACCCAAGGAGGCCGATGCATAGGAGCTGGGTTAGATTTCTTTTTACAATCCGATGAAACAAACTAAAAAAAAGTACTAAAACTTGAGCAAGTAAGGATACGTGCATTCCAGAAACCGCAAGTAAATGGATTGCACCTGTGGCAGAAAAGGTCGCTTTACCTGTTGCGTTAACGGCTGATGCGTCTCCTAGCAAAAGAGCCTTGGCTAAGCCCGATTCGCGAACGGTTAATTGCTTGTCAAAAATTGCGCTTAATTTCTCACGAAAATGTTCTACGTTATTTCTCCAAGTTGGGTAGTTCCCGAGGATTAAAAGATGATGTGTCAAAAGGCATTGTTGGTGTATTCCTTTGGCTCGGTAATAATTTACTGCATTAAAAGCACCCGGATTTTCATCCGAAACAATTGGAGTGACCCTACCGTAGCCTACAATCATGTCGCCTGTTCGAAGCCTTTTCGTCAGGTTGAATGCGGTGCAAACTACCTTTTCATCGCTTGGAATTAATCCAGCGCGAATTCTGTTGAATTGATGCGCATAAAATTGGATCACTTTACCCTTCTTTTTGATGCAATAAATTTTCAGATACATTACTTTTTTACCGGGTTCCACATGAGGCGTGGTACGGGATGAATTACCTAAAAGAGCAAACGAAATAGCGAGAAGAACGCAATACGATGCTGTATTTCGGATCAAAAAGAGGAGAATAACCAGCGCTAGGGTGATGAAAAAATTTTGGATACCATCCAGCTCCACGGATAAGCAGGTAAAGCCAAATACATAGGTAAATAGAGAAAGGCCCAGCAGCAGCTCGGGTCCGATGGTTAGAGGAAAATTAAGATGCTTCAGAAACGCGTATTAAACGTAAAATTTTCCGTCGATAAGCTGTATTTTCTGTGATAATTGTAAATCTCTCAAGATGCGTTTGAGTTGTTCCTTAGGTAAAGGTATTCTTTCCAACAGTTCAAGATAGGAGAGGGGCAATTGAAGGGCATTCAAAATGAAAGGCTCTATTTCCTCGATTCGTATCGACTGGTAGGTGCAGCGATCGCAGGTGCCACAGGCATCGGAGGTTTGTCCGAAATAGGTTAATATGTCCAAAACCCTGCAGTTTTCGGAGGATAAATATGCAAGAACGGCTCGAAGTTTTTTATTGGCGACTTCCTTTCTAAGTTGCAGCGCTTCATAGCGCAATTGAAGGTGTTCGTCCGGTCGTCGTTCTTTCAGCAATTGTATCTTCGGATATTGACTAAATGGCGTGTACCTGATTACCCCGTGACTTTGCAGAAATTCCAAAATCTCCTTGATGCGTTCTGTGTTGGATTTTAGCAGATCTGCCAAGTTTTGGATATGAATCGCAACAGGCCTTTCTTCATCTAAGCCAATTTTTCTTTCAATAACCTGAATTAATGGATAAGTTTCGGGGTATTTAACCTGAAATGCGTATAATTCGACGCCGTTTATTAAAAATTGAACATTTGCGGGATGACTAGTGCGCTCATCAAAAATGATTTCATCGCTCAACTCTAAAATTTTCATGATCTGATATATTTCTAAATACGAAATGCCCTGATTTGAGGCAAAATCATGCAGGTTGATCGAATAGACTTCATTTTTTCCCGAACCAAGAGCGACATTCAATTCCGAGAGCAATGCCAAGAAACACTTTTTAACGAGACCAAGATCTGGAAAACGAAGTGAGAACTGGTTCTGGAATTCTTCGTGTTCCTTCCCGTCAACAAAGGCAATCGCTCGAGCTAATTCCCCGTCTCTGCCAGCTCTTCCTGATTCCTGAACGTAGGCCTCTAAATTATCCGGAAAATCGTAATGTAACACGTAACGAACATTAGGCTTATCAATGCCCATTCCAAATGCATTGGTCGCGATCATAACACCAACATTTCCTTGTATCCATAAGCTTAAAGCATTGCTGCGCTCTTCAGAGGTCATTCCTCCATGGTATATCGCTGCCGGAATTTTATTCGCATAAAATACCTTAGCCAATTCCTTTACTGCTTTTCGCGTTGCACAGTAAATGATTCCGCACAGATTTGACTTTCCGTTGCAATAAGCTAAAATACTTGCCAATTTATTAGGAGTTTGAATTACTTCATACGTTAAGTTTGGTCTGTAAAACGAACTTGTGTGAATGGCAGGGAATCTAAGTAATAACTGTTCTGCAATATCCAAGACTACCTCCTGAGTCGCTGTAGCGGTCAAGGCCATTATGGGAATTTCGGGACGGGTTTCCCGTAGAAGTTTAATGTTGCGATAAGATGGTCGAAAATCATGGCCCCATTCAGAGATACAATGGGCCTCATCGACAACGAGCAATCCTAGCGACATGTGTTTAAATTTTTCGAGAAAAAAGGGCGATTGAATGCGCTCAGGGGAAACATAAAGAAAATCGTAGGCTCCTAAACAAGCATTATTTATTAGGCGTTCAATATCCGATGAATATAAGGAACTGGTTATGGCTACAGCTCGAATGTTCCTCGATTTGAGGTTTCGAACCTGATCTTCCATTAAAGCAATTAATGGAGAAATAACCAGGGTTAACTGACCTGTGGCTAATCCCGGGACCTGAAAACAAATGGATTTCCCACCACCAGTAGGTAGTAGGGCTAAGACATCTTTACCAAGAACGGCATCTTCAACGATTGGTTTTTGCGTTGATCTAAAGTCATCAAAGCCCCAAAATTTTTTTAAAATTTCGTCCGGGGTTTTTACCATTTTGATTTTACTAAGTAAATGTACTATTTAATCGACCTTAACGATAATTTGTTGTCAACATTGTTTATTCGGTGTATATTCGTGGCAATATTCTGAGAAGATGGATTTAACAGAACTTAGATTGAAGGTTGATAAAGTCACGGATTCCGCAATATCCAAAGTGGACTGGGTCAATTTGCCGTTTGGAAAAGTGTTTACCGATCACATGTTAATGATGGATTTTGTCGATGGATGTTGGCAAGAACCACAAATATTACCCTTCCAGAGCATTCCGATGCATCCCGCCATGTCATCCATTCATTATGGTCAAGCCATCTTTGAAGGTCTCAAAGCTTACCGACACAATACTGAAAAGGTTTCTATTTTTCGTCCGGATATGAATGCGAAGCGTTTCAACGAATCGGCGAAACGCATGTGCATGCCTCAAATCCCAGAATCCGCTTTTATCGAAATGGTTCGAAAGATCGTGGAGATCGACCAGGCCTGGGTTTCCGAAATTAAAGGATATTCTCTGTACATACGCCCGTTTATGTTCGCTACGGACCACTGGGTAGGAATCAAGCCTTCCGAAACGTATAAGTTCATGATTCTGCTATCACCGGTTGCCAGTTATTATTCGGAGTTAGTTCGCGTGAAAATTGAACCCTATTTTACCCGTGCTGCAAAAGGCGGAGTGGGTAGAGCCAAAGCAGCAGGAAATTATGGCGCCAGTCTATATCCGGCCAAATTTGCACAAGACCAAGGCTATCATCAATTGGTTTGGACCGATGCCAGCGAACATAAATACATCGAAGAATCGGGAACAATGAATATTCTTTTTATCATTGACGATGTAATTATTACCCCGACGGAGGATGAGGATACCATACTCAGAGGTGTTACAAAAAGATCGATTCTTGATCTTGCGAGGTATTGGGGCATTCAGGTAGAGGAACGTAAAATTTCGGTCGAAGAGGTAATCAATGCTGCGAAAAATGGACGGTTACAAGACGCTTTCGGAGCGGGAACAGCGGCTACCTTAGCACAGATAGCCCTGATTGGCTACGAAGGTACGGATTACCATTTACCTCCAGTGGAAACTCGGGAAATTTCCAACAAATTGAAATCCTATCTTTCACTCCTGAAAATAGGGCAATCGGAAGACATTTTCGGATGGAATTTTCCCGTTTAGTCGACCAATGGGTGATGCTTGCCTTGGTTTTCGAGGAATCTTCCGGTGCTTTCTAATCCTCGCTTCTTCCGTCTGCTATTGCGGTTTACATGCTCAAGTTCTCAAGGTGTACTGCCTGGATTACAAAACCCTTGAGCCTGTTTCGAATGTTACCATTTATTTTCAAAACGGTGATTCCATAATGGTTTTTCATTCAGACAGAAATGGGAGCGTTTCAGGGTTACTGAACTTTGAGTCGGGGACCAATGAACTATCGATATCAGCCCAACATCCCATGTATGAGCCGCAGAATTATCGAAAAATTTTTCTGCAAAGACCTCAGAATTTTACAGAGATTAAAATATTGTTAAAGTCCATCAAGCAGAAAAACATCGATCCGATCGTTGTTAAAGCACCCGGAATTCCGGACACAGTGTTCAATTCTACCGAATTTCATGTTTCCGATTTTGAAATAAGCGAGAAAGGTGATTATGTGCTCTTGGTCTATCCGAAGCGCAATGGACAACGCAATTCCATTTTGTTATGCGATGCCTTTACGATTAAAGACACAATTTCTTTAAATGGAATCGGAATCGAAATGACCCGGGATTATCGCAACAACATCCACGTAGTATGCCAAGAATCTATTTTTCGCGTAGATTATCAGGGCGATTCCTTGAAGTTATGGGCCATCCCGAAAAACTATTTCCTCGATTATTTAATGCCCATTATTGACTCTACTTCGGCAAAGTTTTTCTTTTCAAATTTTAACAACGATTACCCCGCTTTCGATTATTTCGCATGGGATTTAACGGATTCTACCTATCGAAAAATTATTCACATAGAAGACAGTTTGATGATGGAATTATACCGTTCAGAATTGAAATGGGCAGATGTTCGAACGCGCTTGTGGGCGAAACGGCAAGAAATCGAAACGGGACTCGATGCTGCGATTTGGACCGGAGCCAATTATTTTACACAGTCCATTTACTATCAAGTTCCATATGCTCCCTTGTTTAAGGTAGGGGATAGTATCTATGTGTTCGATTTTCCCTCGGATAAGATGTGGGTTTACAATGAATCCGGTGACCCAATTCGTTCAACGGGACTTTACCTCCATTACCATAAAGAACAAAATGGGTGGAAACGTAAAATTCTTCAAGATGCCGCAACAGGAGCCCTTTACGCAGTATTTGAAAAGGACGGAATAACCTATTTAGGAAGAATTGATGTGATGAATGGACAAATCTTTGCTAAGCACCGAATTCACCACAAATACGTTGAAAACATACGCATAAACAGAGGATTCGCCTATTATATCTACCGGCCTTTTGAATCTTTTCAGAAACGATTTCTTTACAAAGAACGTCTATTTAATTGATGTCACGTGACCACTTGCGTTCATGGTTCCTTGGTCTTCTACGTTGTAACTTACCTTCCATGTATAAGTACCAAATTGAACAGGTTTTCCTTTATATTTTCCATCCCAACCATCGCCTACTTTGTTGCTCTCAAATACGATTTGCCCCCAACGGTTATAGACTTCGAAACGAAAATATTTAACCTGGGTAACATTGCTAATAATCGGTGTAAATAGATCGTTTAATCCGTCGCCATTCGGCGTAAAGGCATTTGGTACGGTCAGGCGAACAACATCGTTGCTTTCAACGATTCCTGCTGCAGTATCTGTACAACCGTTAGCGTCGTATACCACAAGAACAACGTTATAAGAATCTACTGTGCTGGAGGGATAGTTATGAATAGGATTATCCTGGGTAGAACTTCCTCCATCACCAAATTGCCAAATCGAACCAATATAATTTTGGGAGTTATTGATAAACTCAAGTTCTCCCGTAACAAAGTCGATTCCCGGAGTACTTGTCGTGAATGCTGCTGAAGGGCCAGGAACAACACATACCGCATCGTTAATTGTGGTGTCGGATGTACATCCGTTGGAACCGTTAATAAGCAGCGTTACATCCACACACCCTAAACTGCTTAAGTTAAGGGTGAATTGGTTGCTTGAGTAGGTGTCTCCGTTGGAGAAAGTCCATAAAACGGAACTGAAAGTTCCGATGCTCGAATTGGTGAAAGTTACGGAAGATGGCAAACAAACGACATTGTCACTAACGGTAAAAGAAGCGATAAGGGCTTGAGGTGCAGTTAGCACATCATTTGCTACAGCCGTACATCCATTTGCATCCGTAATGGTTACAGCATAAGTTCCCGGCCCTAAGAGACTGGCAACATTTCCAGTTTGACCAGTCGGTGACCATAAATAACTATAGGGAGCTGTTCCGCCGAATGCATTTGCAGTTAACTGTCCATCGTTAATTCCGAAACAATTGATAGGAATTTGTGATATGGTTCCTGTCAATGATGCAGCGGGTTGTGTAACAACAATTTGCGCGGCAGCAACGCAATTGTTGGCATCGGTGATTGCGACGATGTAGGTTCCAGGGGGGATGTTATTGAGATCTTGGGTGTTTTGTCCGCTCGTCCAAAAATAGGTAAATGGTCCTGTCCCTCCGGAGGGGGTAACGTCGATGGAACCATCCGATAAACCAAAACAACTAATATTGTTAACGGTATAACTCACGGATAAGGGCAGCGCTGGTTGGGTGATGTTTACGCTAATTACTGCATTACATCCGTTGGCGTCGGTTACTGTAACGTTATAGGTTCCGGCAATTAGGTTGTTAATGTCTTGGGTGGTTGCTCCGTTCGACCATTGATAGCTGTATGGCGCTGTGCCGCCACTAACAGTAAGGTTAATGGAAGCAGAATTGTTACCAAAACAAAGAACGTTGACATGGGTTTCCTGAAGCAGGAGCGGTGCCGCAGGTTGGGTAACTGTAACGCTGCCGTTTACGGTACAACCCACATTATCCGTTACTGTAACCGTGTAAGTTCCAGCGATTAAATTATTGAGTGATTGGGTTATTTGACCATTGCTCCACAAATACGTGTAAGGAGCCTGTCCTCCTGCAGGATTAGCAATGATACTACCTGTCGCAAATCCGTTACAATTGATATTTATTTGTGTTAAACTAAGACTTAAGACAGGAGGTTGATTTATCGTGATGGTAACGCTTGTTTGACAACCGTTGGCATCAACGAGGGGGTAGGTGTAGGTGCCCGCAGGTACGTTGAAAGAACCAGTTCCGTTATAAGGTGCCGTTCCTCCAATACCTGAAATCGTAACAGTTCCGGTTCCACCGTTACAACCGATTGGAGTGGTAATCGTCGCAATTGCTTGGAGTATGGCCGGTTGATTAACGGTAATGGTCGTATTAGAGGTACATCCATTAGCATCCGAAACCGTGTAGGTATAGGTACCGGCACTAACCGTGAAGTTACCTATTCCCCCGTAACTGGGCGTTCCACCCGTGGCAGTAATATCAATCACGGCGTTTCCACCGTTGCACAGGACGGAAGAAACAATCGTTGAATTGGCGACCAATAGAGTCGGTTGTGCAATAAATATCGAGACGGTATCCAGACAGCCGTAATTGTCCGTTACGTTTAAAGTATTCCAACCAGAAGGTACGGTAATAGTTCCTGTCCCGTTGTAAATCGGCGTTCCACCCGTTGCGCTTACATTTACCGTAGCAGTTCCACCGAAGCATTGCACATTGGAAGTTTGAACCACACTAGCAGCCAATTGAGGAGGTTGAGTCACTGTAATTGTGGCAGAATCTAGGCATCCATTAGCGTCTGTTACATAGTACGTTAAAGTTCCGGCGGCTTGTTGGAAGGATCCGGTTCCGTTATACGGAGCAGTTCCTCCCGAGGCACTTACATTAACTGTTGCTGTCCCTCCAAAACAGAAGACGGGATTCGATAAAATCGAGGTGGCTTGAAGTTGATTGGGCTGAGTTATGGTTGCCTGATTTGTTGTTTGACACCCATTAGAATCGGTCACAACTACGCTGTAATTTCCTGGAGATAAGTTGTTTACAGTTGCGCTGGTAGCCCCATTTGACCACAAATATTGGTAAGCTGGTGTTCCACCACTAGGTGTTATGCTAATTATTCCATTTCCAGCGTTTAAACATGTAACATTTTGCACCGTTATCACGGAACTCAAAAGATTCGGCTGGCTTATAAACAAGTTGATCGTATTAGAGCATCCATTGGCATCCGAGACCGTAAATGACTGGTTACCAGCATTGACATTGAAAGTCCCGATGCCTGAATACGGGGAAATTCCTCCGGACGCTACAATACTTACTTGCGCCTGCCCCCCAAAACAGGGCACGGGTGAAATTATAGTGGCTGCAGTTATCAGTTGCGTTGGTTGAGTTACGGTGATGTTAGCTGTATCCGAGCAGCCGTTAGCATCTGTTACAACGTAAGCATAAGTTCCTGATGTAGGGAAGAAATTCCCTGTACCGTTGTAGGGATTCGTTCCTCCTGTTGCAGAAACGCTGACTGTGGCATTCCCGTTAAAACAAACGACTGGAGAAAGCACCGCTGCACTGGCAACAAGCGCATTGGGTTGCGTGATGACGAACGAATTAATATTTTGACAACCGTTAAAATCAGTCACAGTAACGTTATAATTTCCAGGGGATAAATTACTAATACTATTGCTGGTGGATCCATTCGACCAAAGAGTCGATATTGGTGCGGTGCCTCCCGAATTTACTACAGCCGCGCTCCCGTTATTAGCTCCAAAACAAGTGATGTTGGTAGAGGATAAAACCGTAACAAGTTGAGCAGGTTGAGGCACATTAATGCCCACCGAGGTGTTACAACCGTTTACGTCTGAAACTAAATAAGTATAATTACCTGCAATTACGGAGAAGGTACCAATTCCTGAATAGGGCTGTGTTCCTCCAGTTGCGGCAACCTGTACTATTGCCGTACCTCCGTTGCACAAAATAGAGTTGAGGATTGTCGCCGTTGCATTGAGCACTGCTGGCTGGGTGACTGTTATCGTCGTGGTTGCTGTGCAGCCATTTACATCAATAATTGTGTAGGTATAGTTTCCAGCTGTAACATTAAATACTCCAGTGCCTGTGTAGGGGCCTGTGCCTCCTGTACCGGTAACAACTACTGTTGCTTGTCCACCGTTGCAAGGAATCGGATTAGTGATGGTTGCTGTAGCAATAAATGGAGCAGGTTGAGGTACGGTAATTGTGGTAGAGCCTGAACAACCGTTTTGATCCGTGAGGGTGTAGGTGTAGGTTCCAGCCAATTCAAAAAAGGTTCCATTTCCTGAATATCCAGGAGTGCCACCTGATCCATTAACCAAAACGATGGCTTGTCCACCGAAGCAAGCAATGGGTAAAATGATATTAGCCGTCGAAACTAAAAGCGCTGGTTGTGTAATGGTGGTGTTAAAATTGAATATACACCCGTTATTGTCCGTTACTTGCAATGAGTAGGTTCCAGCAGGTTGAGCAGAAATAACATTGGTAGTTGATCCTGTTGACCACAGGTAGGTGTAACCCGGAGTTCCTCCGGTAACTGTTGCGGTTGAGGCACCGTTGGTAAAACCAAAACAAGTTACATTGGAATTATTAAAAGTAGCCGTTACAGCGCTTGGTTGGGTAATATTGATGGTTGAAGTGGCAGTACATCCGTTGGCATCTTGTATGGTGTAGGTGTTATTTCCAGAGAAAGAATTGAAACTTCCTGTTCCGGTGTAGGAAGGCGTCCCGCCATTCCCAGTAACAGCAATTAGAGCTTGTCCTCCAAAACAAAGTATCGGGCTCACTTGACTTGCCGAAGCAACAAGTTGTGTTGGCTGGGTAATTAGGATTGACGAGGTTGAGGTACAACCATTGGCATCCGAGACCGTAAAGAAAGTATTCCCCGCCACAACACTGAAGGTTCCTGTTCCTGAGTAGGGAGCGGTTCCTCCATTCGCAGCAACAAAAACATTCGCTGTACCCCCAAAGCATAGTACATTGCTTGTTTGCGTTGATGAACTGGTCAGCAAGGTTGGTTGGGTGATAACTACATTCGATACACTTTGGCATCCATTCGCATCCGTTACTGTTACGGAATAAGTTCCAGGGGTAAGGTTAGATGCCGTTGCCGTAGTATTTCCACCGCTCCATAAGTAACTGTATGCCGCTGTTCCTCCTGATGCAGTTACGGTTGCCGCTCCATTATTGAGTCCGAAACATGACACATTTTGGCTAGTAATGCTCGAGGCGAGTATGGATGGTTGCGCAACGTTAATCGTAACGGAGGCTGAACATCCGTTCAAATCGGTCACAGTGTAGCTCTGGAGGCCAGCAACTGTTGTAAAGTTTCCTGTTCCATTATATCCGGGAGTACCACCAATGGCACCTACCGTGACGGTACCGGATCCTCCAAAACAAGGGATTGCTGTTGTAACATTCGCTGTTGGGGTTAGAGCACTTGGTTGGTTTATAGTTAAAGCAGTTGTATTCGTACATCCATTGGCATCGGTAACCGTGTAAGAATAGGTTCCAACAGGGACACTGAATGACCCAATACCCGAATAATTGGGAGTTCCACCGGAGGCTGTAACAATTATATTTCCGTTGCCCCCGAAACAAGGGATCGGTGAAGCTATGGCAGCAGAGGCAATAACTTGGGTTGGTTGAGGAACATTAATGGAAGTGCTCGCGGTACATCCATTGGCATCCGTGACGGTATAGCTGTTATTTCCTGTAACAACACTAAATACACCGGTTCCTGTGTACGGTAAAGTTCCGCCGTTAGCTGAAACGCTTACTTGCCCCGATCCGCCAAAACAGATTATGGGACTTGTTACAGTGCTGTTGGCTGACAATGTGCCTGGTTGGTTCAGGATAACATTTCCGTTGATTTGGCAACCGTTTGCATCCGTCACAATAACGGAATAACTTCCCGATGATAAACCGACGGCTTGGTTGGTCGTTGAACCGTTAGTCCATGAATAAGTATAAGGAGCTGTTCCGCCACCGACTATGGCCGTAGCCAATCCATTGTTCGAGCCGTTACATAATGGGTTATTTCCGATAATATTTAAGGTGATGGCAGTTGGTTCAGTGATGGTTGTTGTGGTAGATCCAGTGCAGCCATTTGCATCAGTGACCGTGTAGGTATAAGTTCCGGCAACTACGTTGTTAGTGCCAATTCCACTGTATGGGAGGATACCACCCGAGGCAATAACATCTATTTGCCCTGTGCCGCCGTTACAAAGGATATTTTGAGTAATTGAGGAATTTGCTACGACAGAGGTAGGTTGAGATATGGTAGCGTTGGCCGAAGAGCTACATCCATTCGCATCAGTGACTATTACAGAGTAATTTCCCGGACCTAGATTATTAATACTGGCTGTGATCGCTCCACTACTCCATAAATAGGTGAAAGGGGCAGTACCACCAGTTTGCGAAACGGTGGCTGAGCCATTACTTTGTCCGTTACAAAGGATATTGGTAGTGGTCAAGGTTGCCAATAAAAGTGGAGGCTCTGTAACTACGGCATTTGCGCTAACTGAGCATCCATTTATATCCGTTACGGAAACCGAGTAGTTTCCGGGACCCAAATTGGTGATGCTTGAAGTAAGTCCACCAGTGCTCCACTGGTAGGTGTACGGGGCAATTCCACCTGTCTGGGTTACATTGGCAGATCCATTATTCAAACCGTTACAGGTAATGTTAACAGAGTTTACCGTTGCTAAAATCGATGAGGGTTGAGTTATAGTTACATTGTCCGTTACAACACATCCGTTGGCATCCGTAACAGTAACAGAATAATTACCCGCAGCAAGGTTTGTAATGCTAGCAGTTGTAGCTCCATTGTTCCAAGCGAATAGATACGGTGCAGTTCCTCCATTTATGGTAATTGTCGCAGTTCCATTGCTAAAGCCATTGCAGGTAACATTGGTAAAATTAGTAATTGTAGAAAGTAAGGCAGGCTGGAAAATGGTCAAAACGGCCTGTACCGAGCATCCGTTTAAATCGGCAACTATCACGGAATAATTTCCGGGACTTAAGTTATTGACGTTTGCAATAGTAGCCCCTGTACTCCATAGGTAGGTATACGGTGCCGTACCTCCTGATGGGCTTACATTCGCAGAACCGTTATTAAGCCCATTACAGGTAGCGTTTACCGAGCTGGCTGTGGCAATTAGAGGTAACGGTTCAGTAATGCTTACGGTGCTTACCGCAGTACATCCATTAGCATCCGTAACGGTTGTTGAATAGTTTCCGGGCGCCAAATTGCTAACGCTCGAAGTAGTAGTCCCTGAACTCCATAGGTAGGTATACGGTGCAGTACCCCCTGATGGGCTTACTGTTGCAGAACCGTTATTAAGCCCATTACAAGAAACATTGGTAGAAGTTGTGGTAGCAGTCAGCAACGTAGGTTCTGTTATGGTAACATTTGCTGATGTGGTGCATCCATTGGCATCCGTTACGGTTGTCGAATAGTTTGCGGGAGCCAAATTACTAACGCCAGGCGTAGTAGCCCCTGTACTCCATAGGTAGGTGTACGGTGCAGTACCTCCTGATGGGCTTACATTCGCAGAACCGTTATTAAGCCCATTACATGTAACGTTTACCGAGCTGGCTGTGGCAATTAGAGGTAACGGTTCAGTAATGCTTACGGTGCTTACCGCAGTACATCCATTAGCATCCGTAACGGTTGTTGAATAGTTTCCGGGCGCCAAATTGCTAACGCTCGAAGTAGTAGTCCCTGAACTCCATAGGTAGGTATACGGTGCAGTACCCCCTGATGGGCTTACTGTTGCAGAACCGTTATTAAGCCCATTACAAGAAACATTGGTAGAAGTTGTGGTAGCAGTCAGCAACGTAGGTTCTGTTATGGTAACATTTGCTGAGGTGGTGCACCCATTGGCATCCGTGACGGTGACTGTATATCCTCCCGCTACTAAATTATTGGTACTCGCTGTTATACTTCCATTGCTCCACAAGTAAGTGTAAGGGGCAGTCCCACCCGTTGGTGATACACTAGCCGATCCGTTGTTCAAGCCATTGCATAATACATTTGTAGAATTTCCTGAAGCAGTGAGAACTGCGGGTTCAGTTATGGTTATGTTCACAGATGCTGTAACACCTATAGCATCGGTGACCGTATAAGAGTAAGGTCCGGCATTAACGGTGTAACTACCTGTGCCAGAATATGGCCCAATACCTCCCGTTGCGCTAACGTTGACGGTTCCGCTTCCTCCGTTGCATAGAATAGGAGAAATTATCGTCACTGAAGCTTGAAGTGCGTTAGGAGCAGTGATGGTGATGGTGGTTGAACCAGTGCATCCATTGGCATCTGTTACGTTGTACGTGTACGTACCGGCAGTTTCAGTAAACGATCCTGTTCCACTGTATGGAGGAGTTCCTCCAACAGCGGATACAAGAATTATCCCTGTTCCCCCATTCACAAGAATTGGGCTTGTTATGGATGAACTTATACTTAACGAATTTGGTTGGTTTACCGTAGCAGATATGGAAGAAGTACAACCGTTAGCATCGGTAATGATAAGGCTGTAAGTACCTTGCGCTAAGTTATTGATGTCCTCGGAGGTAGAAGAAACTGGGTCATCCCAAATGAAGGAATAACCGGGCGTTCCACCAGCAACGGTCACGTCAATGATACCATCGGATAATCCATTACAAGTAATATTGGTAATTTGCACGGTTGCTGTAATAGGAGCAGGTTGGTTGACAAGTCCGCTGGCATTACTAGTACAACCGTTGGCATCGGTAACAGTAAGTGTGATATTACCTGGAGTAAGGTTGGTAACAGAATTGGTGGTAAGGGCATTGGACCATAGGTAAGAATAAGCTCCAGTTCCTCCGGTTACGAAACCAACGGCAGTACCGTTGTTTGCCCCCGCGCAAGTAACAGCGGTGGTGTTAAGCGTAATAGAAAGTGCAGCAGGTTCAGTTACGTTTAGGGTTGTAGAAGCCGTACATCCGTTGGCGTCGGTAACGGTATAGGTTACGTTTCCAGCAGCGACATTGGCAAAGGATCCCGTTCCGGAGTAAGGCGCATTACCTCCCGTGGCAGTAACAGCGACCGTAGCGGTTTGTCCGTTACAAAGAATGGGGGAGGAAACGGAAGCCGTAACGTTGAGAAGTGAAAGGGAACCAACGCTCTGGGAAGCAGAAGCCGTACAACCGTTAGCATCGGTGACATTGACAGTGTAAAGTCCTGCAGCAATTCCTGTAACGGTAGCCGCAGTAGCCCCACCTGGAGCCCAGGCATAGGTGTAATTAGCAGTACCTCCCGAAACACTGACGCTAACGGACCCATCTGGGGTACAAGAAGCAGGTGTGGAAGAAGTAGTAAGCGCAAGCGCGGCAGGTTCGTTCACGGTAGCAGAAATGGAGGCTGTACAACCGTTGGCATCAGTAATGATAAGGCTGTAAGTACCTTGCGCTAAGTTATTGATGTCCTCGGAGGTAGAAGAAACTGGGTCATCCCAAATGAAGGAATAACCGGGCGTTCCACCAGCAACGGTCACGTCAATGATACCATCGGATAATCCATTACAAGTAATATTGGTAATTTGCACGGTTGCTGTAATAGGAGCAGGTTGGTTGACAAGTCCGCTGGCATTACTAGTACAACCGTTGGCATCGGTAACAGTAAGTGTGATATTACCTGGAGTAAGGTTGGTAACAGAATTGGTGGTAAGGGCATTGGACCATAGGTAAGAATAAGCTCCAGTTCCTCCGGTTACGAAACCAACGGCAGTACCGTTGTTTGCCCCCGCGCAAGTAACAGCGGTGGTGTTAAGCGTAATAGAAAGTGCAGCAGGTTCAGTTACGTTTAGGGTTGTAGAAGCCGTACATCCGTTGGCGTCGGTAACGGTATAGGTTACGTTTCCAGCAGCGACATTGGCAAAGGATCCCGTTCCGGAGTAAGGCGCATTACCTCCCGTGGCAGTAACAGCGACCGTAGCGGTTTGTCCGTTACAAAGAATGGGGGAGGAAACGGAAGCCGTAACGTTGAGAAGTGAAAGGGAACCAACGCTCTGGGAAGCAGAAGCCGTACAACCGTTAGCATCGGTGACATTGACAGTGTAAAGTCCTGCAGCAATTCCTGTAACGGTAGCCGCAGTAGCCCCACCTGGAGCCCAGGCATAGGTGTAATTAGCAGTACCTCCCGAAACACTGACGCTAACGGACCCATCTGGGGTACAAGAAGCAGGTGTGGAAGAAGTAGTAAGCGCAAGCGCGGCAGGTT
>VGMY01000011.1 GCA_016866255.1 Bacteroidota bacterium
AGTAACCGCTGTTCCTGCACACACCGCTTGGTTTTGTCCTGCACTTACGGTTGGTAGGGCATTCACCGTTACCGTTACTTGCGCGGTATTCGAACAACCGTTCGCATCGGTTCCTGTTACAGTATAAGTTTGTGTTGCAGGAGGGGTAAAGGCTACACCATCGTTCACGCTATTATCCCATGAATACGTAGCGGCACCCGAACCGTTCAAAGTTACCGAGGCGCCCGAACATACCGCTTGGTTCTGACCTGCACTCACCGTTGGTAAGGCATTCACGGTGACAGCTACCTGAGCCGTATTAGAGCAACCGTTTGCATCGGTTCCAGTTACGGTATAGGTTTGTGTTGCAGGAGGGGTAAAGGCTACACCATCGTTCACGCTATTATCCCATGAATACGTAGCGGCACCCGAACCGTTCAAAGTTACCGAGGCACCCGCACATACCGCTTGGTTAGTGCCTCCGCTCACGTTGGGAAGCGCATTGACCGTAATGGTTTGCGATTGCGTGGTGGAAACGCCGTTCATTGTAACAGTGCAGGTGTATGTGGTGGTTTGAGCAGGTGTAACCGTGATGCTGGGTGTGGTTGCACCACCAGGACTCCAGGAATACGTGGCTTGGCCTGCATTGTACAACTGCGTGACTTCTTGCTGCGTTAAGGCTCGGTTCCATATGCCGATGTCGTCGAGTTGGCCATTGAGGTAGTCCGTGGGAATTGTTCCATGATATCTTCCAAAGGTGATTGGAAAATTATTTAAAAAATTGGTCGCAACGGCATTTGAAGTAAAACAACTATTTGACAAAAGAGTGCCGTTTTTGTAAATACTAGAACTCAATACTGAATTACCTAACGACGAATTATACACAATTGTATAATTATCCCAAAAATTGCCAAATGTCGTTGTGAAACCCGCACCTGAATTATAAATATCGAATGCAATTGAATTACCACAAGATCCATAAGAATTTATTAACACACGAAAATCATTACCAGAACTACCATTACCCCCATAGCTAAAAACATGACCAGAACCAATTCCGGATTTTATCCAAAAAGAAACGGTAACGCTCTGATTTCCAGAAATACCACTTTGAGTACATTGAATAAAATCATTCACCCCATCAAAATTGTATGCGCTATTAGCCACTCCAAAGCGGTCGGAGGTGAGGGTGGCACCGTTCACCGTTCCGCTGTTGCCGTTGCCTGAAGCATCGTTGGCGTTCCCGCAGAAGGGCCAATAGCCTACGAGCCCGTTGTTCAGGGATGGCGGTAAACCAGTGGTATTGCAAGTAGTGCCTGAGTTAGCTACTGTTGCAGTTAACGTAGCACTTTGTCCTGCACAGATGCTATTGTTCGCTGTACTTATCGTGGCTTGTGGACCGTTGTTGGCATTATATAAATTCGTAATCTCTTGCTGGGTTAAGGCACGGTTCCAAATACCGATGTCGTCTATATTTCCAAAAAAGAAACTATTATTTAAATCGCATCGAGTTCCAATATAGAATACAGACTGAATTGTATTCCAATTTGCTACATTTTGGGTTGCGATAAGGTTCCCGTTATAATAAATAGTACCAAGTCCTGAAGATAAAGTAAATACTAAATTCTCCCATGAATTACTTGAAGGTTGATTTGTTGCAATATCATTTGCCCAGCCTTGAACAGTAAATAAATTATTATTTCCTACGGAAATCATGAGTGCATTCGATTGGGACGCACTTCCATATGACAGCGCAGTATGAGACCAAATAGAGTTATTGTTCTGCTTCAGAAACCAAATACTAATTGTTCTATCCGAGTTAGCATAAGGTAAATTAGCGGAGTTTAAAGAAATATAATCATTCACCCCATCAAAACCGTACGCCTGATTCGCATTACCAAAACGGTCGGTGGTGAGTGTTGCTCCATTCACCGTTCCGTTGTTGCCATTTACACTTAAATCGTTGGCATTTCCCGTAAAGGGCCACCAGCCTACCAAGCCGTTGCTTGGCACGTAAGAGGGTATTTGTGCAAAAACACCTGCAAATGACCCTAGAAATAATGCGGTAAAGATCAGATTTTTCATGCCTTTGTTGGTTTGGGTACTTTTCTAATTTCACAGGAAATCCCAACACCAAATTGAAAAGGAACGGAAGGCACATTGGATATTGAGTTTAAGATGCTATTAAATTCTCCCATTTCCGTGGAAATAAAGCGAGAATTGTTATTTGATGTTTTTGTTCGTGCAGCAATAAACCCTAATTGAATAAAACCTTTCAGCGGAGAATTAGGTGCAAACGCATAATTAATCTTGATATTAGAATAATAGCCAAAGGTAAGTGCCGTTTTAGTGACATGTGCTGGAACGCCTTGCAAAACCACATGATTGGCGAGGCCCAAAGAACTTTGATTTTCAACCATAATTCCCGGCAATTCAGGATAACTGCGTTGGTAATCCACCAGCCCGTTTCCACCATCGGAGGAAAGCCTATTGCCTCCCACGACCAGACCACCGTTAACTTGCAAAGACCAAGATGTGGTTACAGGATGCTGATAACCCAAACCCATGTTTAACGTTACACCTCTTGATGTAAGGTTTTCTTGATAATCATTAAGCGACGAAATAGCCACAAATCCATTTTTTTGTTCCGTATAGGTCGAGGAGATTTTTGAGGACATGAAGTAGGATGCTGCATCCCAACCGAGCACTGAAGTAATAAAAATTCTCCCCTTGGATATTGGTTTAATAATGCGGTTGAAACCGATGACGCTGGAAACACCACTTCCATGAAATTTTACAGCGGAATTACTGAAAGATGACCTCAAGGAAACGTCTCCTGTTAAAACATTAAACGCAGCATAACATAACGATTGGGGTTCCTTTTGATAGAACTTTAATTGCTGGCTCAATTTCATTGTATCGGTCCTAAGCCGTGAAAGCTCGTTTTGCAAATCACTTATCAATGATATATCAGGCTGATTATTTGGAGCATTCGGTAAAACTTCATCAATGGAAGCTAAGCAGTTCTTGGTATATTTTTCATCAAATACAGGCTTTATAAAACGCAATAAACCTATATCTTCATCTGGATCGCAAGAATCTCCTCTGTCAAGCTTTACACTTAACAAATACATGTAACCAGTTTTATCGTTATTAAAATCAGTGAATTTCGTGACTTCATATTTTACCTTACGTGTTGAAGATTCTTTTAAATTAATTCTAGTGCCACTTTTGGTGGTTGAAAAGATTTCTTGTAGAGCAGTGCTATCGTCGGAGTATACCAGTACACTTAGATGAATTATCGGTAACGTTTCATCACCGTTTTTAAAGTAAACTGAGCCCTCCGACTCTTGTACCTGAAAAAATGTCGGTATATTGGTGCTTAAATTTTGATACTGTTCATTTAACATATCAATCAGCATCTTTTTTGATTTCTTTATTTTGCTTGCACTTGATTGATTAAAGAAAATAGTAAACACGATAGATCCTTTATTCAATCCGATAATTTGTTGATTTTCTTTCATTAACTTTTCAGCAATGAGTATTTCGTCTCGTGGTAAGGTTTTATTATCGGATGGCAAAATTTTTGGAGTAATTGCGCAGTTATTATTTTGCGAAAAACTCACATGGAATATCCCCGCAATCAACAGCGCAACAAAAATCAGGTTATACTTCATTTTACTTATCTATCCACATTTTTGAAAAACCACAACTTGGGTGACGCTTTTATAGTTTTCGAGGTCCTTAACTTGAATAAAATCTCCTTTTACTTTTTTAGGGACTATGTACATATCGAAAATAACGTCCGTATTATCTATGTACTTATATTTTTCTAACTGGTTGAAAATTTCGGTAGAATTTAAATACCAAATAGATTTCGTTGTTTTATCAACTGATTCAAGATGAATATCCGATTCCGGCTTACTTAGAATTAGTGGATAGCGGTGTTCTTGTTCTGGTTCTTTCTGATCAACCAACACTATTTCGTATTCCTTAAACAACGGTTGGTTCTCCAACACAAATAAGTACTTAGCATCAAATAGTTTAATTACATACTTGGCTATTTTATCATTTGTTTTTTCTTTGGCTTTAAACTCGCCGAGAACGATCTTTTTCCCTTTTGATATCGCTTTCTTGTTATTGGATTCATAGGTTAAATTTAGACGAACAGGAAACAGTTCTTTCTCGTCGCAAGGCTTGTCTAACTTAACCCACAGTGTTTTTGGAGCAGAGGTCGGACAAGACTTTGATTCCAATTTGAAGAAAGCGTCTTTAATAAGTGTAAATGTTTGGTCTTTTGATTCTGTTGACTCAGTTATTTCTTGCAATGTATCATTATAATAAAATCGTACTTGATTAAGGCCGGATGAACTATTTATTTTAACATTAATAAGGTCACCGCAAGTTAGAGTATCCGTAACGCTAGTTACCTGCAAATCGAAAGTAAACGGTGTTGTTGAAGGTTTCCAAACGATCATTTTTACAGGGTCTTTCGACTTTTTGGCTTTTTTCCTTTCCTGTTTAATCAAATCCGCCAAATTAGTATAGGAATTGATGGCCGTATAGTCATCAATTCCCAAATCGCAAGTTCCATTGATATCCGAGTTACTTGTAAAAACATAATAACGCGGACTGCATCTATTGCTCTCTTTCGTTAGTCTAGCACAAGGAGTGCATTTCGCAATTGCCTCCTGAATAACTTCGGTTGTATATTTCTTGTAACGATGCAAAGATTTGAGGTCAACATTCCCTTGTGAACTCATTTTTATTTTGACATAATTTTCTTCAATCAATGAATTCAATTGCCAATTACCTAAGAGGCTATTTAACCCATCTTCAGTATACTCGTCATCGATCAATAGTACCACGCTGAACTTTTCTTGACCGAAAAGAAGGGTAAAACTGAGCGAGAAGCAAAAAAATAAAATATGTTTTTTCATGATTCTAAAGTGTTTTAACCACATACTAACCTTTTTTTTATGGTGTATGTGAATTTTTTACCATTACAATTCACCGTTAAGGTTGCTAAATACACTTTATCCATTGATTCATCATGGGAGGCATACACCCTGTATATTCCTTCTTGAATATTTACTTCATTTATTGCTGGTTTGGCATCGTCGCAAATATTACTTATGCATTTCAGGCTGAAATCATAGGTATAATTCGAATCGTAATCCCATGTGAACTCATTTGGTTTACCTGGTTTAAAACTCAAATTGGGAATTATGTCCGCTTTCTTGCATTTACCTAGTTGAATCTTTGGTTCTTCTTGATCATCATCCATTGGACAACCGTTGTTTTTCGCGCTTCCTTTTTTTGTTGGACAGGCATCGTTATTGTCTGCTACCCCATCACCATCGCTGTCCTTCATTGTTCCTTTCTCGGAATTGACAAAATAAATGCTAACGTATCGCGAATTTTCAAGGATTTGAAGAACTTTAGATTTAATTGCTGCGACCGATAATTCCGATTCGAAGAGCATCGAGTTGTTCTTTTTACATGCTACGATTATCTGAGCGGAATTGTCCTTGATTGAACACTTCTTTTTAAAAGCGGCTGTATATAGGCTGGCATTTTCATGCATCGTATTTAAGTCCTCTTTCCTTGCAGCGTAGGTGTAGAAATTATTACTGAAGTTGCTCCTAAATTGATTCATTCCGCTTATTGGACAACTCAAAGTGACACTATCTTTGGCCGAAACTAAAACACTGACCGTCGATTGAGTATAATTGCCTTGGCTATGTTCATAAGTATCCACCAAATAAAGTAAACTGTCGGAAAACTCTTTCGATAATTGTATATCACGCGCAATTTTTATAGAAATCTGAGTGTCTCCAATAAAATTTTTGCCATGCGATGAACGGTATATCACCATGAAAAAAAGCAACATCACGGATATCGAAATACCAATAATTAACAAATAGGTTGATTTCATATGTAGCAATAAAATTAAAGGTTTTTTTTTCTTTCAAATATTATCCGTTTATTTTGATGGTATCTTTTCGCTTTATTGCCCAATAAATTATGGTAAAAAACACAACAGCAAGAACCCCTAACATGAGTATATCCAATTCCCACTTGCCTGTGATATCTCCGAATCTTTTCGGATGGGTGAATTGTTTTTGAATGAATTCTGGTGCACTGACAACCCTGATGCTATCAGGGTCTTCTTCTATGATTGGAGTTGGGCCTCCTGGCCTTAAAGAGTCTATATTTTTTATATTGAGTTGTGCAGTTGTAATTGAATCTTGAATATGGTTAAACCCCTCCGTCGCCCATCGAGAAATGGACAAGTAACTCGGAAATTCAATCCAAATTGTTTTAATTTTTGTAAGAATACCTGCCAACATGATCTGAGGAATAAGGGCTAAGGGGACCAAAGACATAACCTTTTCAGCGGTTGATACCGTTGCGGATAACAATAGCCCCATGAGGGTGGCAACGAGCGAAACAAACATCATCCATACACAAGCTTCAATAGGATGGTTAAGGGGATATGAGTGGGACCAGGGTTTAATCCAATTGTAACAACACCACAATATGCCTACAAACAATATTGATTGAACCACGGAAAACATCATCAAGACAGAAACTTTTGAAAAAACGTATGGAAATATCCCTTGATTAAACATTCGTTCTCTCTTAAAAATGGAATTTTCACTTACAATTTCTCGAGCGGCGTTGTTCGCGCCAAGCCATAGCGCTGCAATTGCCATGATGAACATTAACGCTTGAGATACGGAGGAAAATAGCAAACAAGCAATAAGGGCAATGAAGGGCGCTTGGGCCAAAAGAATCAGCGAATTCCACTTGTCGTTCATCTTTATGTTCAAATAGCGCCGCGTTAACCAATAATATTGGGATAAATAATCAACTTTTGTTCTTCTGTGAATTTTAGCCGAGGGACTATCAGATGCTTGATTTGATGGTTTTGAATTGAACTTTCTAACCCATCGATCTTTTTGTTCTTTCACGAGCATGGAATATACCTTAACGGTATCATCAACGCCAAAGAAACTTAAATACTCATTTGATTTACCGTAATAACACATATATCCGCCCTCAGCCATAAAAATAACTTGGTCCATATAGGCCAAATCTTCGGGTTTGTGGGTAACCATAATAACTGTGGTGCCTTTTTGACTAAGCTTCTTAAGAATCATTAAAAAGTCTTCAATCGTTTGAGGGTCCAAAGGAGAGGTGGGTTCGTCTAAAAACAATATGAGTGGGTCGGTTAAAATTTCTACCGCAATTGAAACGCGTTTTCGTTGTCCACCACTGATAGCGCTGACTAAATTGGAACGAACATGTTTAATATTCAACTCCTCCAATACTTGGTTAATTTTATCGCTAAGTTGCTCCTCCGAAAAATTTGGTAACCTAAGCTTCCCCGCATACCAAAGTGATTCGTCAACCGTGAGTTCCCTATGGACTATGTCATCTTGTGGCACATATCCAATTTGCATTTTGAGGTAATCGTAATACTGATTCAATTCCTGACCACCAATATAAACTGCCCCCTTAGTTCCGGGCGACTCCCCATTGAGTGCCTTTAATAAGGTGGATTTACCACATCCTGAAGGCCCCATTACAGCAAGCAGGGAATTCGATGGAATTTCGATATTGCATTCCTGAAGGCCAATTTTTCCATTGGAAAACTGTTTAACCAATCCCACGGTTTTAATGGCAATTTCTTTTGAAATATCGACCACTTTTCCCCCGAGAGTAATACTTATTCTTCCAAGGATTATGGTATCCGTCAACTTCATTGCCGTTCTGCCGGATATCCTCACCCCATTTAAAAAGGTTCCATTCATCGACCCAAGGTCTTCGATATAATACTTATCTCCGAAAAGGGATATTTTTGCGTGGTTACGACTAATTAAATTGTTATCTATCGCGACGTCACAAGAACTAGCTCTACCAAGTGTTACTGACTTCTTATGGTTTAATTGCTCTAAAATTTGATTACCCAAGTTTGCAAGCGTGGGGGTGCTTTTTATTGAATTAGGAGGGTTATCTGTTTCAACGGAACGTATATTTAACGTGATTTGTCCCGATAGACTCACCGTTTTCCCAATAACATTGACCAGAGAACCGGCACTAATTCGTTGCCCATTAACAAACGTTCCGTTGGTGCTTCCAAGGTCCTGAAGGAATAATTCCCCATTGATTAACTCAAATTTTACATGGGCGCCGGAAATAACTCCTGGATTTAAAACGACATCATTTGTGCTATTTCGACCAACCGTTGCAGTGGGTTGCGTTTGAGTAATTAGCTTTGAAGCCAAAGGAAGGCCATTGTAAATGAAGGTAATTGAAAAACTCATTGTTCTAAGATAATCACCCTGCCATTTAAAGGGTTGTAACTAAAATGTACTGCTAAGGGGACTTTGAATGTTACCTCTTTCAGTGAAACATGAACCGGCCCCATGGCAAAATAGTCCAATGCCCCTGTTAATATTTTACCGAATCCGGAACTCAATGCTTTCATATTGTCCACGTTGATTGTAGTGGGAATGAGTACTTTTTCCCCTTGTTTAATAATCAAACTATCTGCAATGACTACCTCGCCTACATTGACTCCATTTCTCCGCTGATTATAAACGAATACTTCCGAGTTAAGAATATTAATATCAAAAGGAAGGGTATTAATGAACCATAAATCTCCTTTAAAAATGGAAAAATGCTGATTTGTTGATTCCAATTTCAAATCTTTTATTTCAAATCCTGAATTCAAAAAGTACTGTTTAACCAAGGCTGATTGAAGTTTATCCATCGGTAAGTTAAACGCTATTCTTCCTGAATGCTCCAATCCTAATTTACTTTGAAAAGTGAGCGACATGGTTAAAGGGATCGAATCCATTCGAAATAATCCTAACCTTAATGAATCAGGAATTGAGTCTAGGAACAACTGCATTTCAAGGCTTACTGGCGTAAGTTCTTTCGCTTTCAACTCAAATGATTCTGGAAGCTTGCCTTGCCCCAACATAGCTCCATGGAAATAAACTCCAAAAGTTAAATCTCTTCCTGAAATTTTAAATTTATTGGAGTTTTCAAGCGTAACACTCACCCTTGTGTTCAGTATACCGTTTTCCTCCGATACTATCCGCATCGAATCTAACGACGAAATGCTTGGTGGCGTTATCGCGTTGCACGAGCTTAGAACAACGAGAAAAAGTAATGTATAAAAATGTTGCATATTTTTATTCACAATCCAAACTATAATTTTTAGATAGATGTTGCTTAGCACATGTCGCTCTATCTCCCGAGTACGGATGAGTGCTAAAGAGGTTTATAAACGATTTCTCTCCACTTTTCTCAGCCATTCTCTCCCACAAATCAATCGTATGACATGGAGCAAAACCAGCTGATTTAGAAAGATCCATTCCAAATAGGTCACATTGTCCTTCATCTGTTTGACCAAAAGGGGAAGTTAACACATTTCCAACAAGAGTGGCTAAATCACCGAAGCCCCCAAAAAAACCTTGCGCCATTTTACGTCGCTTCAAATGATATCCTATGTGACCTAGCTCATTATGTGAAATTTCGTGACCTATTATGCTGACCAATTCGTTATCGTCTTTACAAAAATCATAGATTCCCGTGGTAACAAAAATTCTTGCTCCTGCTGTAAAAGCGTTAATTTCATCGGTCTCAATAATGTAAATTTTGTAGTGCGATTTGTATTGACCAAAATTAGCATTGGTGGATGGATTATTGTATTTAGAAATTTGAGCCGTAAGTCGGTTCATAATCCCTAAAACTTTCTCGTATTTTTCACCTGACGTTAAGATAGTATATTTTTCTGCCATTTGGTCATAAACCTGTTTTCCAACTTCTAGTTCGTCATTCACGCTTACTGAGGCCCCATCCAAAATAGTTTTTTCTAATTGGTGAGCAGCAAGAGTTCCATTGTCATAGCATGATACATCATGCTGCGTATTCTTTTTTTGGGCAGTACATAATGCGGTTACCAATAGAAGGGCAAGGGTAATAGTTAACTTTTTCATAGGATTATATTATTGTATTAGTTTCAACATATGGTATTGCAAAGCCTCACAACTTTGGTAACGGTTGTCTGGGTTTTTTGCGGTACAATTTGTGATAATTTCATTCACGTCGTTTACATATTCCCGATCGCATTCGAAATTCATCTTGACTTTTGGTATTTCTGAAGATTTAATATGTTCGTAGAGTTCTTCTCGAGTTTTACTGCTTTGAAAAGGCAGAGAACCCGTAAACAACTCATAAATCGTTACCCCTACGGAGTAAATATCGCTTCGCTGGTCAATATTCTTGCCAGAAATTTGTTCCGGACTCATGTAAAAAGGGCTACCCATTATTTCTTTTTTAGACTTTTTAGCATCCGAAGAAATTCCAAAGTCAATCAATTTAATTTCGTTTTTCTCGGAGAGCATGATATTCGCCGGTTTGATGTCTAAATGTAGCACCTCTTTTTTGTGTGCATATGCTAAAGCCGCAAGCACCTCCATGCAAAACAAGCCCACATTTTGGGCGGGTAAACCACCAACCTGCTCTACAAAATTTTTTAAGTTGACCCCGTCTACAAATTCCATAATCAAATAACCTTCTTTATCCTCCAAAATAAAGTCCTTCAACTTTACAATGTTCGGATGATTTAGATACAAGTAACGGTTCGCCTCTTCGATAAACTTCTCGCGCATTACCGGATTTTCGAGCATCCCATTTTTTAATTTCTTCAAGGCCACCTGTCTACCGTCGTGTAAATCAATCGCCAAATACACGTTAGCCGTTCCCCCGCTATTGATAGGTTTCCATATTTCGTAATGCCTGATGCGCATGTAATTATCAACTAAGTCTAACTATTCGTCGTTATTGCATTCACAATCTATTTCTTCCTTCCAACCTTTCTGCCATTTGCTACCATTCTTTGTCTTCTTGATTAGCTCTATACAAGAGCTTCTTTTCTTTATAAGGTCTTGATTAAATTTCGCTTTCTTTAGATCATCTGTTGCCTTAGCAACGCTGTCGCAAAGATTCTTAACGCTTTGAACGGATTGGTCAATTTTCTTTTTCGTCGGGTTACTGTTATCAGTTTCCTTTATGGGACAACCTTTATTGCTCGCCGGTCCCTTTTCATTCGGACAATTGTCTTTATTATCGTTCACTCCATCATTGTCTGTATCCGTAAAAAGTTGCTCAATATTGGTGCTCGAACTCGTATCTTTTGGAACCGTTCTATTTTCCTCATTCGTTGGATTTTTAGACTTCTCCCCATCGTATAAGAACACATATCCCACAAGGACAAGTATGAACACTAAGACTCCGCAGAGTAGCAGAATTTTTCCGCGGTTTTTCTTTTGATTTTCGTGTAGGAATGGTTCTGGGGGATCACTGATTATTGGTTCTCCTCCAATCGGCAGATATTTTCTCGTAAAATGATCAAATTCGCTTTGATCATGTATACTCGTTGTCACTTTTATCAAAGTTATTGTAATGTTGTCTTTTCCGCCGTTGTTCATCGCAATGCGATGAAGATCACTGATGGTACCCTCAAGGTTATTTGGATTAATCAATTGCTCAATAAGATCGTCTACTACCATGCTGGTTAATCCATCGGAACAAAGCATGAGTAAATCGTCTTTTTTCAATTTAAAAGGTTTATTGGGTATGCGAGGTGTAAGGGTACTTGTTGAGCCAAGTGCTTGTAAAATCCTGTTTTTTTGCGGATGAGACTCCGCCTCGTCCTCAGTAATCGCTCCGCTATCTACCAATTGTTGAACAAAGGAATCATCCCTTGTTATTCGGTATAGTTTGCCATCGCTGAAAATGTAGGCGCGGCTATCGCCTACATGACCTAGGTACAATAAATCATCTTTGATAATCGCCACAGTGGCCGTACTTCCCATTCCTTTCAAGGAGGGGTCAGCCGCTGCATGCCCTAGCACTTGTTCGTTAGCGAAAAGCAAGGATTGGCTGATGGCTACATGCATATTACCATGTTCTTTCTGACTTAATTCACCAAGAATGGCGTTAACTCCAATGGTGGATGCCGTTTTTCCTCCAACATGTCCGCCCATACCATCGCATACCACGAAAATATCGCCGTTTCGAGTACCTAAGCTATGCCCCAGGTTGTCTTCATTCACCTCCCTGACGAGTCCTTTGTCCGTATGTTCTTTAAATTCGAATTCCATGTTTTTAGATTAAATCATAAAGGTTAAATAAACATCCCCTAATTGTACTACATCCCCGTGCTTTAAGAGCATTTCTTTGTGTTTCTGTCCATTAACTATAACGCCGTTCGAGCTGTTAAGGTCTTCAATCGTGTATAATCCGTTATCGTATTTGATCAAAGCATGCCGTCTTGAAATTGTTGAAGCTGGAATAACCAAGTTATTCCCTGCTTCCCGACCAATGACAAACCAAGGGTCGTCGATTTCATATCGATGATCTTTCCCTTGCATTTTAACTAAAAGCCAAGGAAGATTGCCTCGCATCTTCATTTGCTGTAGGAGTTCTTTTTTTCTTGTTTCGGCATTTTGACTTTTTTGCAGTTGACGTTGCGCCTCTTCTTCCTGTTGGATTTTCAAACGCATTTGGTTGATTTGCCGTTCTTGATCTATAATCTGTTGCGCTCTTTCGGTATCTGCCCGTTCTTGGTCATTTTTCAATTTAGAGTAATCTACCTTTGATTTTTCTTCAATTTCTATTTGCCGTTGACGCGTTTCTTTTTTATTCTTTCGAAGAATATAGAAAAACAACAGAACCACCACAATTATAAGCATCAGTATCAACCAATTAGCCCCGATCCACTGTAAGGTGTTCTTTTCCGGCATTTGGATATAGGTATCGATGATACTCCCCGGTAGGGTAACTGTGACGGGCTGACTAGAACCATCGTTTTCAAAGTTTGTACGGTAGGAAAAATTGAAGTACTGTCCGGCGGCGCGTTGTTTCATTGATGTCATGAATTCCTGCACCTTCGCTTCGGCCAACGCTAAATCATTGTTGGGTGCAAAATAATAGATACCAAAAGACTCCTTGCATATTTTTTCGATAGAATTGAATCTATTATTATCGTTTCGCGATATTCCATAAACGGAAACTCCAAGTTTTTTAGCTTTTTCAACAGGTGTTTGATTGGCTTGCAGGGTAATGCAAGAGTTATCATCTGAAATCACAACAATGCTCACGGGGATGTTCAAATTTTCTTTTTCAATCAAATCAAAAACCTGATCAATGGCGCTCCAAATAAGCGTTCGATTGTTTCCGCAAGTTGATCGATAGGGAATGGGATTCATGTCGATGAGCTGTTTTTTCAGCAAATCGGTTTGGTCCGTAAATTGAAAACTAGACGGAAAAAGCAATTGACCTTGCAGTTGCTGATTGAATGACATAATTTGGATTTTGTCACCCGCTTGAACATATTTTGAGGAAAGTGTTGAGGCAATAATGTTTCTGTACCAATTGAATTGAGGCATTTTCATTGGGCCAGGATTCACCATTAAAAAAACCACCACTTTATTCTTTGCTATAGAATCCCCTACTCGTTGACCGGTTAATTCAATTTTACTCTGTTTACCATTTTCAGAGATAAAAACGGAAGATGTATTAATTGAATTAGGATTTCTAAACCAAATGTCACCCGTGAGTGTGGGGAAATCATCGCCTTGAACCTTCTTAAAGTTTATGATGTTTTGTTGTGCCAAACATGTCAGGCTCAATACAATGGTTATAGAGAAAATATAAAACCTCATTACAAACTGGATTTAAATTTAAAGGTCGTATTACCCATTTTTATAATGTCGCCATCTTTGAGTTCAAAAACTTTATCTAATTCCATATCAATACCGTTTAACAAGGTTCCATTGGCTGACATTTCGTCTCGAATCCAGAATTTATTTTGTCTGCATAAAATACTGATGTGTTTAGAGGAAATTACATTATCTTGACGAATGATGATCGAGTTATTATGTGCTCTTCCAACCGTGTTATTTCCTTCGTAAATCCTGTAGTCTATACCCATTTCGTCTAAGGTATAGGAAACTAACCAGCCAACCATTTTTCTCGTAGCTCGAGGGGTTCCAACAGGCTGTTGGCCGATTTCTGTCCCATCTTGACTCGACACTACTTCTTCCATACCCTGAATGAACGTGCGATCAAATTGTTCGTTTTGCCTAGATTGTATTGGCGTAGGGTCAACAACTTGCTCGGTGCGATCCGTTGGTATTTGGGAATTAAAAATTTCCGTCTTTTCACCAGTCACATTGAATGTTGTTGGCTCTCCAAAGTCTGTGGTGATTTGTGTTTTATTTAAATCCACATTGGAATTCGATGAGGAATTTGCCGATGGGCAGTATGGACATTTATCCATTCCTTCTTTGAAAAAATGCCCATTTATACATTTTTGAAAACCTTGCATAATTTTAAATTTTAATTAATCGAATAAAAAAACCATAGTTTAAAGACTCATCTCCGAACTTTAATTCAAGGGGGAGTATTTTGTTTTCGGAGAAAATATGGGTTACGTAAAATTGATCTGAACTTTTATCGCTAAAATGAGAAAAATAATCCACATAACCTTCATTTGTTAATAAATCGTCAAAACCAGTATAGTAAGCAAACGGAGAAATTTGCAAACCGTAGATATCGTAAACTACTTGTCCTTTCCAGGTAAACTTCTCACGAATTTCTTTAGTCTTTGGATTACCAACTAATAATTGGAAAGGGGACGCTGATTTAATGTTCAAATTTGACGCATGATTAAATAAGGCTTTGAAATCTTGGAATTCAGCAATTCGCCAAGTACTATCTATTTTCAATAAGTCATTGATTTTTCGAATTGCTGTAAGGCTGAAGTAATAACCCATTTCACTAGTGCCTTTGGGTACAAGGTAACGTGCTTTGTTTTCATTTTCTTGCCATTCTTTTTCATTCGTACATCGAATAAATAAATGTTCATTTAACCATTGATCAACCAAAGATTGATCGCTAACACGATGAGGGGAACCGGACCCAAAATTATAAACAGCCCAATCATTTGTATCGATGCGGGTGGATGATATTGAGTTTAATGTTAAGTCGTTTTTCAAAGGAACACTCTCTTGTTTCTTACCAAAATTTAATAGCTCTTTGTCGTAAACTTCCTTTGTTGAGGTTATTACTGAATTTAAACTATCAATTATTTTTGTATAATCAACTGAGGACTCTTTCTTTGACCGTTTTTGAGCCAATGAGCAAATCATTGAGAGGAATATAAAACAGAACGTCAAGATGCTTTTCATAGACTAGAAAGGGTTAAGGGCAGCCCTGATAAATACCATATTCATCGGGGCATGCATCGTTGCGATTAAATATTCCATCGTTATCAGTGTCTGAATACCAAAATAAAGCCATAGAGAAGAGCAAAGAAATCACTAAGGCCGAAATTGTGAGTATCCTAAGCGATTTTAAGGAATCCACCGGCTTATTTACAAGGGTGAAAAAATAAATCAAACCCGAACCAGAAAACACCATTGAAAACCAATAAAAATCCGGATTAATTAAACAAATAAGGCTGGCAACACTTGTGAAAATTACAATATACAGCGGCGTTCTTTCTAAATTTTCTTTAATTGGTTCGTCAAGGTCCTCAATTCCTGTTTTTGAAACCGGTTTAACTTCAATTTCACCTTGAATTGCCAATATGAAGTCATCACATGTTTGAAAACGATGATTTGGATCTTTGGCTAAAGCAATTCTAAGAATATTTACCATGCTCTCAGAAACACCCGGATAAATTTCTCGAGGATCAGGTAAATCCTCCTTGGTTATTTTGTTGTAAATTTCATATTCCGTGTTTAGGTCTTGATACGGATTGATTCCCGTAAGCATTTGATAAAATGTTACGCCGAGGGCATAAATATCGGATCGAGCGTCGAGTTCCTTGCCATGTACCTGCTCAGGAGACATATAAAAAACGGTTCCAATCTGAGCGCCTGACTTAGTTTTCATTGAGACATCATCCTTCATCTTGGCAATTCCAAAGTCAAGCACCTTTGCTTTGCTAGCGTCCTGGTTGATCATGATGTTTGCCGGCTTAATGTCCCGATGAACGATCCCCTTGCTATGGGCAAACGCAAAGGCTTTAAGAATTTGAATCATGAGTGGAATCGCTTTTTCTTCGGGGAAAACACCGATATGGTTCTTCAGGTAATCGTCTATTTCAATCCCGTTGAAATATTCCATAATTAGGTACATTCCCAAATCATCTTCGTCGAATTGTTCTAATTTAATAATGTTTTCATGGGTTAAGTCGGCCATGATTTCCATTTCCCTTCGAAATCGTTGTTTTAAATTTTCATTCTGCAGAAAATTGCTCTTGAGTACTTTTATGGCAGCTACTCGGTTGGGTATTTTTGTATGTTGCGCTTTGTATACCGCACCCATTCCGCCTTCACCGATCATTTTCTCAACCCGATAATTTAAAATTTCTCTACCAATCATAACTATTCGTCTTATTAAAGAATTCAGCGATTTTTTTCATCTGAGCAAGTCAAAGAACAATCGCACGTACCATCTCCTACCCATGTTAATTTAATACCGTCATGATTTCCACTACTGTTCGTGTAACAATTATAGAAAGGCATTCCACAAGAACCACAGGTCCATTCAACATCAGACCTGTTCTCGTAGCTAAGTTCATTGCAATAAGGACATTGAGTTCTGTAGGTATAATTGGACGAATGCGCATTACCCGCGGTACTGTTATTGCTCGGACAACCCTTGTTTGATTCAGGACCTGCTTCATCCGGACAACGGTCTTTGTCGTCATTTATTCCATCGCTGTCCCTGTCGGAAAAAACCAGTCTTTGTTCTTCTTGTTCAGGCGGTGTGCTTTGCGAAATTTGGGTGTTGACGGTATCTCTTTTATACTCCTCATCAAGTTTTGAACTCGCACCCGATTTCGTTGAATTTATAAATAGTATAGAAGCAATTACTACTCCTGTAAAAACAAGAAATGTTAGGAAAACACTTTTTTTACCGAGACAGCCATTCTGAGGTAGTGAGGTATGGGTTTTTGAATCATCGGTTTGCTCGAGATTGTCTAATACATCGGAATCGTCGTCATTGCCTGAATTTTCAGTTGTCCTTGAAAAAGGTCCATTTTCTTCGTAAGGTGGGCGATCCTTTGAAGATTCAGATGGGTTTTGAGTATGATTCGAAACACGATAATCTTGCCATGGGACTAATGATTTACCAACTTTCAGAATATCTGTATTGCGCAACTGTACCTTGCCGTAAATTCTGTTTCCGTTGATAAATGAACCATTGGATGAATTTAAATCTTCAAAAAAAACATCATCGTTCTGATGAAATTCCAATATTCCATGATTCCTGGAAACAGTAGGGTCGTTTAGGAGTATGATGTTATTGGGTTCTCTACCTATTGTGATGATTTTCAACGTGCAATAGTGTTATGGTTAGTACAAATATAAAGGAGGTTGTTTACTTATGCAAGAATCCAATTTTTAACTTTGATAGAACAAATATTTACCTTAATTTTGTTCAAAAAAGCATGCGTTTGATTCTATTCCTTGCAGCAATGCAGTTGAGTGTCTTTGACATGTGGTATAGCCAAAAACAATTTTTTAGCAACTGGGGCGGGTACCTTGCATTAGAAAATACAAATTATCAAACGATCCTTAATCAAACGGTAACTTCTTCAAATTTCAATGAAGAATACAATGCAATCATCACGTCGTATCCTTCTATTAAACTTGGTGGAAGTTTTGTCATTTTGGGGAATTTACAATTCCTGGGTATTGATGAAATTCTTAACGAAAGGTTGCGCGCGTGCAGAGGCAAAACGCGTTCGCGCACTTGCGGCCTGGATTTGGGCGCAGGTCTTTCGTATAGTAAGTCAAGAATGAATGCTCTACCTGAAGGTTTCAGTAACAGTTCAAATTTTGATTTTTTTGACCAAGTTTCTCCAAACTATCAGACCTTTTTTAATTATTATCAACCCGGCAACTTGTGTATATTGAACGACTATGGGATTAATGTTCATGCAGATATCGGAACCTTGATTTATTTTGGTGCCGAAATTGATGCCGGACCGAGTCGGATTCGGTTTACGGACAGTCGCGTTAGCGGCCAAAAAGTCCGCAGCTCTGGCTGGTTTACAAATGCCGTTTTTCATGTTGGACTGAGTTTTCCGTTACTTATCCGCTGTAGTAAAGGAATACGGTTACACACTAAAATTTACTCGAATGTTGCCGGTTGGTGTGGGAGGGTTTATAAGTTGGATTGGGTTTCGGATGATAAAAAAATGAAAAACTTTAGCACACTGAAAACCGTCGACAGACCTGTACAAGGGGAGAGTATAGGCGTTTCTTTGAGCATTTTATTTCAAAATGACTATAAATGAAAATATAGTGAAAGCGTACTTTTTTTCAGTTTTATGTTGGGGAATCATCCATTCCATTTTTGCTCAATCCTATGTAATATTTGAAGAAGATAATTTTGAAAATTCTTTTGGGGTATGGCAAAGCAGCGGCGGCGCAGAAAGCAACAATGTACTTGAGATAATGTCCTCCATGTATTCGATTGATCAATATTCATTGCAGGTCGCACATGTGGCCAATACAGGTACACAAGCAGGCTACACCTACGGAAATTCATTGGAAAGTAATCGAAAATATAGGTACTTTTCTACTCAAGGATATTACAATATAATTTTGAAATTTAAATGGAAATGCAATGGTGAAGCTGGACATGATTTTGGAACGATGTTTTACAGCTCGGATGGTATTCAATGGACCACACTAAAAAACTTTCAATCGGGAAAAGGCAATGAGATTCACGATGAGTACATTGTTCTGCCTAAATGCGCGGAAGATAGTGGGTTTTATCTTGGTTTTTCCTTTACCGCAGACAATTCATTTAATTTTCAGCCAGGATTAGTTATTGACGAAATTGATATTCAAGGTAATTGTACGCCCGGGTCAATAAAACCGAATACTCCTATGGGTTTAAATTCTGTGGTTTGCAAAAATACCAAGACTTCAATTACCTTGGAACCTACATCGTCAACAGGAAATTTACGATGGTATACCACGATGAACTGTTCAGAATATATATTCGAAGGACCTGCATACAGCATTTTACCCTTGGAGGACAAAACATTCTATGTAAGTGCCTATAATTCCCAAAATGGCTGTGAATCCCCGAGTAAAGTCGCGGTTAATTTAGTGGTTAAATCTTTGCCTGTGATTGAAGTGGTATCCATCGTAGATGCTACGCTTGGGGGAGACGGCTCAATTGGTGTAAGCGCCACAGAATTCCCTCCTTTTATCTATGATTGGTATTTAAATAAGGTTGCCTTCCCGCAAAACGACTCCCTCATAACTGGGTTATATGAAGGTAATTACGAGCTGATAGTCACCAACAATATCGGATGCAAGGATTCTGTTAAGGTTGTATTGTTATCGAAAGCGGAATTGGATATTCCAAATGCAATTTCCCCAAACAATGATTCCTACAACGATGTATGGAAAATAAGCGGTATTGCCCAATGGAGTGATTTCAAGATAGAACTTCGAAACATGCGCGGTGAATTAGTTTACAAACAGGAGGCAACCAATAATTCCCCCGCTTACATTCCTTTTGGCGGTTACAACCAACAGGGAGAAAAGTTGGCTCCCGGAGATTATTCCTACGTTGTTCAATCCAAAGAGCGAAAAAAGAAGTATTCAGGAATTCTCAGTATCAAATATGATTAAGGGTTCGTTCACTTTGCTCGCGATATGTTTCTTGCTTTTTATTCCACAAAGCTTGATTGGACAACAACGGTTTCTAAACAACCAACGGCTTTGGAACGATTTGATGTTCAATCCTGCAAAAATTGTTGAGGTACATGGTATTAATGTTTACACCTTACATCGGCAACAATATTACACCTTAAGAAGCCAATCTCCTTACCTATTCATGCTTGGAGGAAAAGCAAATCTTCCGATGCCTTACTCACAAAACATGCTTTATTCAGAGAAGAATTATACTAGAAACTACAATCTTGCGGTAGGGGGTTATTACATTCATTCATTTACAGGTGGGGTCTACGATCAAAATGAAATAGCCGGACAATTTGGTTTTCAATTAAAACTGCATCAAGAAATGTCGAATCCCTCCAAATTTGATCAACTCAATTTTGGAATTTCAATCAAAGGAATAAACAACCGATATCGTGGAAATTCTGGTCTGTATCTATACGATTCCAACGACCCACAATTTATGAGTCAACAAGCCACCAATAAATTTACCATTAGCGCAATACCGGGGGTTCAATACAAAAATCACAACCTAACACTTGATGCGTTCCATACCTTTGGTCCAAAAGACCAACATTTTACAAGTTTATCCGTAATGGGTTCATCGGAACTCGATAACTACTTGGCTCAATTGGCTTTTCGTATTAATTATTTTGGTAGTACAAACTACCAAGTGTCCCTTAATAAAATTCAACATTTGAATAGGGGAAAACAACTATGGGCTCTTAATTATGGAGCCAACCTATTTATCGGAAAGAAGACGACGGGGAATTCTTCCATTTTGAGCAATCCAGGGATTTATATCGGGATCGTTTTCACGAAGTCTACGAATCCTAAAAAAACAACAAGAGCTAAAACCAGTAATGATAATTATAAAGAAGCTCAACATGCTCATTTGTTTTCAGGAAGTGTAAACGTATTCGATGCCAATTGGAACACCATTTCATTGGGGCCATCAACCGAAGTGGGGTTGATGTATCAACGCAATACAAAAGTCTGTGAATGCGATCGAATTTATGATCAGTTCTTGGCAGTGACCAATACATTGGTTAAACGTAAAGAAGAGATTGATATTGAAGAGGCCAAGGAATTGGAGTTGAAATTTGAAACAGAGTGCCGCAAATCCTACGGAGATTATGAAAAATTTATTGCAAAAATGCGTGAAAAAACATCGTCTTTGAAGCCAAGTCAGCAAATCGATTTTGATACAACAACCAAAGATATGTTTGGAACACGCTGGTTGGACCACAATCTTGACTATATTGGATCAGGAATTAAACTAATAACAAATCTTGAAGAGTGGAAAGAGTTGAATCAGAAAGCAGAAAATAGCCCTTGGTGTTGTTATGTTGATTTTGATGCGAAAAATAAAAATAAAGGGTTGCTTTATAACGAGGTAGCTTTTGAATTATTATCGAAAGATGTTAACTTAAAAGAACGAGGTTTTAAAATTGCAAATGGAAGCGATTGGACAGATTTGTGGGATGAAGCAACGGAAATAAATCAAGTTAATTCTTTATTCAATTGTGACGGTAGTTCCACATCCGTGTACAATTTAAATTTTGAAGATGTAACATGTTTTGAATCGGGTGGATTCTATGTGAATAATAATGCCAGTTATTGGGTCGGTGAATTGAAAGAGTTGAAAAGGGTGAGCTGTTCCCTAAAAAGAAAACTCAAAACTGATTTTCCCTCCGAATCATCAGCCTATTTAATAAGATTAGTCAAATTATAGCAGGTTCGCTATTGGCCATGTACCTTTAATTTTCAATGAAAAACTCTTCACCTTCTGCAAATACTGGCAAAATTTCGTCGGGGTTAATGCGTATTTTCTCAACATCAATTAACTGGATTTCTAGCAAATTCAACGTGTAGCTTGGTAAAGCACAGGACCAAATGGGAAGTTCCGTGCAGGGTATTATAAACTCGCTTTTAGATCTGTTGGTTAAATCCATTGGAATGTAATATCGTTTTACTTCCTGGTTCTTCAATGTAAGCTCTATTTCCACAGGCATCGGAATGCCTCGGTTATCCAAGCGCACCTTCAAGCCTTCAGAAGATTGCCACACACTATCTATTACGATTTCTATGGGTTTCGAGGTATTCAACCAATAGTTTTGAAACCAGGTCAATTCCATGCCCGAAGCGTCCTCCATGACCTTTACAAAATCGTTGGGTTCGGGATGTTTAAATTTCCACATTCGGTAATATTTTCCAAACCCTTGGCGCATGGCTTCCTTTCCAATAAGGTACTCCAATATTTCCGCAAATAGCTGACCCTTGTAATAAGCAGCATAAAAATATCCTAAATCCCCTTTAAAATGATTGGCTGCCGTTGCGATAGGTTCATCTGAAGCAAATTCCCAAACCAAATCTTTACCCTTAACCCTCGGATGCAATCCCTCGATGTCGCTAACACGGGCCTCTGCAAACTGAGTTAAACCTTCGTCCATCCAATGGTACAAATTTTCGTCCGTCCCATAGATGCCGTAAAAATAGCTGTGCATGAATTCATGGCAAGCGGTGTTGTAAAAATCGTAAGATCCTTCCAACATCGTACACATGGGGTATTCCATGTAGCCTTCGCCGGCTTGTATGAAGGAAAATTGAGGGTATGGGTAGGTCCCGAATTCCCTTTTACATATCGCATAGGATTTATGCCACTTGGTGGCTAAATTCGTCCATTGGGTTTCGTAGTTCTTGTTGTAAAAGAAATGAAAGTCAATGGAATCAATGCGTTGGGTTTGATGCACCCATTCGCGGTCCATCGCAAAAGCAAAATCGTGCACCTTATCCGCCGTAAACACCCAAGTAGTTTTACCTTTAGTGGGATCGCTGGGGTTCAGATTTTTCCATCCTTTAGCGAGGTATTTTTTATTCATCAAGGTCCCTGTTCCGGCCACCGTAAAGGAGGCGTTGCACTCTACATTCACCTTAAATTTCCCAAAAGTTCCAGCGAATTCCCGCCCGAAATAAGGATCGGTATGCCATCCCTGACGGTCGTAACGGCACAATTTAGGGTACCATTGCGTAAAAGTATAGTCGGTTCCCGAAGCGTTGTTTTTTCCGCAACGGTTGAAGCAACTTGGAATTTTAGAACGAAATACCACCGTAAGCGTAAGGTTAGCCCCCGGAATCAAGGCCTGCTTAAGCGGCACTTGACCAATCGTCTCGAACACCTTCATGGGAATGATTTCTCCATTAATATTCACCGACAAAACATCAATTTGTCCGTAGTCATCGTCGCTGGAATCTCCTTCGATGGAATTGAACACCCCCAACTTTTGATTGGCGCTGGTTCCTTTTTTCATGGCATTCCAATACAGGTGAAAGAACAGCACCTGCAAGGTGTCCGGAGAATTATTCGTATAAATCAAAGTTTCTTTTCCGTTCAACACATGGTTGACATCATCAACTTTGGCCTCAATCGTATAATCAACAGCTTGTTGCCAGTAACCATTTTGTGCATAAAAACAATGCCCAAAGAACAGGAATGCGATGAGAACACCCTTCTTTTTCATATATTGAAAATTGTTTAATCATTTTTTGGAGCAAACATCCAATGGGCCTTTATCAACAAATCCCTATCCGAGCTGCATACGTTCACCCGCGATCATTTGCCGCAATTCCTCTTGCGATTTGTCTTCCATGCTACCCTTGAGCATTTTTCGCTTCTCAGAACCCAATTGCTTCATGTACTTTCCTTCAGCAAAGCGACGAATATCTTCTTCGTTACGTAAAATTAACCCTGGGACTTCCGTCGGCGATTCGCTGGGCTTCATGGTCATCGTAAAGTAAGCGGTATTGGTGTGCGTTATTTTTCCAGTCTTGATATCGGTGGACTCTGCGCGAATTCCAATAATCATGGAGGTTTTACCCACGTAATTCACCCGGGATTTCAGAGTCAACAGATTACCTATCTCCACCGGTTCATGGAACTCTACCCCATCCACACCAACGGTTACCACATACCCTTCACAGTGTTTAACCGCCGTAGCATAAGCCACCTTGTCCATGATGGAAAGGATGACACCACCGTGCACCTTATCGCCAAAATTTGCATAACTGGGAACCATTAATTCCGTGAATACGGTTTCGGAATCTATTACGGTTTTATATCGCTGCATGCCTTTTTTTTCCCAAAAATATATCTTTTTTCAGTAGGATATTATGAAGAAACGTACCTTTACTGCAGCGAAAACGGACCTAATGACAGAAACTAAAGAGCAAGTTGATGTAAAGGTAAAAAGCTATCAGGTTGAGGAACAGCAAACGATCGTTCATTGTTCCCTGGATGCGCCCTTTGGTACGAATTATCGCATTTGGAAAACCACCTATCTGCTCACGGAAAAAGGACACCGCTGTCCACTCGTTGCATGGCGAGGCATTTGCTTGGCTCCTCAATGGATGAGCATTCCGCCAGGAGTAGCTGAATTTACCCTCATCTTTACCGGTTTACCTTCGGATTGTACGCAGTTTTCTTTGATCGAAGACATTCCTTGGTTGAGCGGTTTTAAGGTGCTTGACATCCCTCGCAACAGCTCGGACATTTACCGGGTGGAGGTGTAGTTGTAACCAAAAATCCACGTCCCGTTTCTTACTCATAAGCCCACCCCTACCTAACCTTTTATCGAAATGCCATGAACCGTTTTGGACTAAGCGTAATGCTTGTTTTTGTTGCACCTACCGTCTCTTTTGCTCAACTTACGAACGATTGGGTCATGGCCCAATTGGCCCTCTATTCTAAAAGCTCTTATGAGATTGTCAACGGATATCGAATCAACGGCAGTTCAATTTCCTACGGCGGCAGTTCGCGATCGTTTTCCATGCACCATTTGGAATTTTGCGAATTAAAAGACCTATCAAGTTTCTTAAGCTCGATTTCTACTACCGTGCACGAAACAGCGCACGGTTTTGACAGTCAAATCCCGTACATGCAAGCCAAAATAGGGGTGCCTATACAACACGTGAATGAGGCCGAGGGCTTTTATTTAAACACATTAACGAGCCTTGTCATTGAATTTCCTAAACAAGCTCTATTTCCGAGCAAACTCCTTCTTTCACAAATCCCCGAATCCTTGCGTACTTTTCGATTCAATACCTACATCAATGCAGGGCCAACCCAGTCCACCCAATGCGATGGTGTTATAGGTCTAATGGATGAATTCAATGCGTATTACCATGGAAGTAAAGTCCTTTCAGACCTGTACCCGCTCTTTGTTCAAGCTTACGGATCTGAAGTATCTTGGCAATGGCCTTCGCAATTTGTGAGCAATGCCGATGCATTTTACGAATTCGATTTCTTCATTAAAGAGTATTTGCTGATGGCAAAAACCTACCGTCCGGCGCTTTACCTAGAACTCAAAAACGACCCCAACTTTACTTTGGTATACCAAACCATCCGTCGTCAATTCGCCCAGTTAATTGCCGATTACGAACGGAAATACGATCAACTGATGAAGGAAAAGAAAAGTGGTGGGTGGACTACCCAAAAGCATCAAACCATCTATGAAACCCTCAAAGACCAAATCCATTCGAGCCGCTATCAAGTGGTGGTTAATGATTTTTTGGGGGGAGGGCGATAAATCGTCAACCTTCCTGCAACGTTCATTTTTACTCCAAAATTGATTATTTCTGCCATTTTAAGTAGCTTTGAACAACCTACTGTTACCCATGAAATCAAATTGGATTAAGTCATTTTTAAATTTACCATTTACCCAACCTTCCAAAAATACGGCTCGTATTCAATCAACGGAAAATCTTTTCAAACGGCTTGTTGTCGATGTCCTTGACGACGATTTCTGGGGATCAAAAGTCAGCGTCATCGGTAATTCCATCCTTATTGTTGCCATATTCATCAGTACTTTCGACTATATTTTGAGCAGTGGAACGGGAGGAATACTGGTAAGTAACCCTTTTCTTGAAGGATTTGTGGTAGCTCTATTTACCGTGGAATACCTCTTACGCATTGTATTCGCATCCTCTCTGGGTTATGCGGCAAGAACTTCCTATTTGTTTTCATTTTACGGCATCATCGATGCTTTAAGTTTAACCCCGCTCTTACTCGATGTGCTTTCACTTCCCTTGATAGGCGGCTTAGGGGCCTTGCGCATTTTAAGACTATGGCGCGTTGCGCGATACATTCCTTCATTTAACGTCATTTCGAATGCCTTCAATTCAAGAAAAGAAGATATCCTTACTTCCTTTTTAGGAGTTACACTGCTTTCCTTGACCCTTTCCGCTTTAATGTTCCATTACGAGAGTGCCTATGCAACATGTTCCTTTAATAACATCCTCGAGGTTTTCGTTTGGTCGATAGGTAAATATACCGGAGACTATGGGTCTATCGCTGAAATAACCCCAATCAGTGAAATGGGTAAAATTATCGCCACCGTTAACGGATTTTTAGGCATTGCACTCTTCGCAGTACCAGCAGGTTTACTAGCCTCGGCCTTTATTGAACAACTTGAAGAAAAACGACGAAAGCAAATTATTGACGATAGGATCAGCGCCATTTCCAAGCATTTCGCAAAAAAAACCGGCGGTGGCAAAGATTTTAAATTTACCGCATTCCCCAGATTTGCCTCCTTGGATTTCTTACAAGTAAAATTCTTATTAAGTGAACCAGAAGTCATGGAAACGATCCGAGAATCGAAAAATCTCCGTTTTCGAGCATTGAAATCAAAACCCGAAAATGCCTATTCCGACATACGAATTGTTGAATCCTTCCAAACCAATTGTTCTTACGGTTTTCGTCAATTCAACGAGGAAAGTAAGGTTGTGCTGATCAATGCAATTGGTGAAAATGAGCGAGGCATTTCTCATTTAGCATTTACGCTGGCTGCAGGTTTGACCGTCAATTATATCGCACGTGAAGTCCTACTTTTGAACCATGACCAAGCTCCTGTTGGCGGAAATACCTCGAAAGATTATGAACTGTATTTGCAAGGCGAGACACAAGCATTAAATCCTGCGCTCGTCGATTTTTTATCCGACATTGAATCCTTCGACAGCCAAACTTACTTTGTCATTCTTTCTTCAGCAGCATCCGGAAGGTCCGATTTCGTGGTGGAATACGGAAATGACCTTGGTTCCACTGAATTTGTAGAGGGCAAAACTTCCCTTAACAGCGAAAAGGACCTAACGGAATTAACGCAAATCCTTGAAAAAAACATGCATAATGTTGAATATCAGGGGGCAAATAAGGTACGATTAGCCTACAATTTCACCTCGGAACAAAATACCATTGGGAACCGCAACAGCAACAGCCTGCACCACCTTGTTCAACAAAAAACAGGGGGTAACGTGGTTTCCATATATACCAATATCAAAATTCTTACGGGCGAGAATAACAGGTACTATGCTGCCTGCACCGCTCTAAGTTCAATAATTGAAGGGATCCAAGATGCCATGAAAACATCAAAATTCACTTAAACTCGCAGGAAAAGTATTTACGCGAGAAGATCTTTTCGAACATTATGACCAATTAGCTACCGCAGAAATCAAGTTCCTATTAGATCATTAATGCTCAGAAATTGAATCAGGGTTAGCGGTATTGGACCATGCAAGCTAAAATCCAGTTATCCACCCTCAAAAATGCGCTTTATCGGCAAAAGAATTAAAATCTGACCCCTATTCCAGCGTTGAATTGCAGATCCCAAGTATCCCCCTTAAGAATGTTTTCTGTTGATTGCAAGAATTTCGTTTCCAAGCGCAGTATGACGCCTTCTTTCCATTGGTAGCTAGGGCAAAGGGTAAGGCCTCCAAGAACAGTAGGTGCCAAAGCACCCACACGAGCGCAGCGGTTGTCCGGGTCATAAAACATCTCCAGCCGTTGAGATAAGCTCCAATGTTCATTAAACGTATAACGGGTCATCCATTGCGCTGCACCCCACATGTACCCTGTTTCGAGTCCAATATCAGCCGTACCCCAATGCTCCCATTTACCACCTTTCCACCCGGCATTAACATGCTGGTAAAAACGATTGATGGATAAACCATCAGGATAAATTGAGCCGTAAAATGCGCCGTACATTAACGAAAATTGATCTGAAAAATTGATCTTGTAATGGCCTCCAAAACTCGGGCGACTAATGCTTGCATCCCAGGCGATCCTTTGCCAACCGTTCAAAACGTGAATGCCAGCTTCGTGCTTGCCATTGTCGCTAGTATAAAGTACCCGGGTTCCACTCAAGAAATATGGGGAATTTTCCGCTACAAAACTTCGTGTAAGTGTCGGACAATCGGAGGAAATCGAGGACTCAATCCCGATAAAGGAACTGTATACCCCTGCGTCCCACCATATATTTCGCCGTTTACTCAGTTTAATCCCGACGTAAGCCTCGTTTAATGGCCTTGCCCAAAAGGGCTCCGCCGCAAGGTTGTAGCGGCTGTAATCTCCTGTCATCAATCCTAAAGTTGCATGAAAACGAGGAAGCGTTAATTCGCCCTTAAGTAATAACAAATTCGTTCTCAATTGATTGTTTACTTTGTGGTTGTAATAAAACGATTGCTTTTTTGAATAATTTCCAAGATGTTTCCCAAAGTACATATCCCCGAAACCGGACAGTTTGAAGGTGGCCTTCGATGATTTACCAAAAGGTTCAATGACTTGTGAGAAGGCGGTTTGCAACAAAAAACAAAAAGCAAAAGGGATTATTCTAACGCACATAGGTAGGGTTTTAGGCTGCATAAAAATACAAGATTATTCGGTTAAGCCTAAAAAACTGTACAGTTGAAGAATTTATCTTTTATGCAGCGGCTCATCGGAAACCGAGAGCTTCTTTCGCCCCTTTCTTCTGCGCGCCGCTAATACGCGACGACCATTTTTGGTAGCCATTCTGCTTCTGAAACCATGCTTGTTTCTTCGTTTTCTTTGAGAAGGTTGGAACGTTCTTTTCATGGTTACTGTACTTTAACGACTTTTATAGCGTGCAAATATACGTCTTTTTCGGGCTTTTCAAATTGTTTTACACAAAAAGCATCAATTTATTCGGGCATTGCTCAAAAGTACCGTATTTTTGCGATGCAACGATTTATGAAGGTAACGACCAATCCTCCTAATTCCGAATCCCCGAAAAACGCCCGCAAGTTGAGTTTCCTACTTTCCTACTTACGCCCTTACGCCTTGGCGTATGCTCTTGGTTGGATTTTCTTGGTCCTATCCACGTTAGCCGGCTTGGTGTTCCCGTATTTGATGGGTGGCCTACTTGGAGCAGATGCCGAAGGCAGTTCGGTTGCCTCCATTGGCAAAGTACTTTCCAATAATTCGGTAAATGGCATAGCCTTGGCATTGTTTCTCTTGTTCGGTGTTCAAGCCTTGTTCTCTTTCTTTCGAGTGGTGCTTTTCAACAGCGTTACCGAAAATGCACTGCGCGATTTACGCAACAAAGCCTTTGAACGCATGATTTACATGCCGATGGACTTTTTCAATACCCACAAAGTTGGTGAACTTACCAGCCGTATTGCCTCGGACATAACCCAGATTCAAGAAACGCTTCGCACCACCATTGCAGAATTCTTTCGTCAGATTGTTATCGTTGTTGGTGGCATCATTTTCTTGGTGTTCATTTCCTGGAAATTGTCCCTCATCATGGTGGCAACCGTCCCTGTAATGGCCCTCATCGCGGTGTTTTTTGGACGCTACATCCGAAAACTCAGTAAAAACGCGCAAGACTTTACCGCCTCCTCCAATGCCATCATTGAAGAAGCGCTCAGCGGCATTGCGAATGTTAAGGCCTATACCAATGAAATATTCAACCTGAACCGTTTTCGAAAAACCACGCAAGAAACGCGCGACCTCAACGTACGCAGTGGCATTTGGCGAGGCGTATTTGTTTCTTTCATCATTTTTTGCCTTTTTGGCGCGATTGTATTCATCATTTGGCAAGGTATGATGATGACGCAAGGTCCTAACCCGACCTTGGCCAAAGAAGGATTTTACCAGTTCATCTTGTTCACCATTATGATGGGTGCCAGCATTGGTTCCTTACCAGAATTGTATGCCAACCTGCAAAAAGTCCTGGGAGCCATCGAAAACCTTGCAGACATCATGCAGAGTTCTACGGAGCCCGAATTGGTTTCCGGCAAAGATTTTTCGCCTATTCGAGGGCAAATAAGCATGGAAAACATCCATTTTCGTTATCCTCAGAGGGCCGACATTTCTGTATTGAACGGGGTAAATTTCAACATTGATCCCAGTCAAACCTTAGCTATTGTTGGCAGTTCCGGGGCGGGTAAATCCACCTTAACCTCCCTCCTTCTGCGGTATTATGATCCTTCTGATGGAACCATAAAATTTGACGGCATCGATGCCAAGGAATTGGATTTGAAACACTTACGAAAACACATTGCTATTGTTCCTCAGGAGGTCATGCTTTTTGCAGACACCATTTATGAAAACATCCGCTTTGGCAAACCAACAGCAAGTCAGCATGAAATTGAGGAGGCCGCGAAACAAGCGAATGCTTGGGAGTTCATTCAAAGTTTTCCCGAAGGCATGCAAACTCAAGTTGGCGACCGAGGAATTCAATTATCAGGAGGTCAGAAGCAACGCATTGCTATCGCCCGGGCTATTTTAAAAAATCCCGCAATCCTTATCCTCGATGAAGCTACTTCAGCCTTAGATTCTGCCTCCGAACAATTGGTGCAAGAAGCCCTCGACCGCCTCATGGTAAATCGAACTGCGGTGGTTATTGCTCATCGTTTATCTACCGTGCGCAAGGCAGATAAAATCGTGGTAATACAGGATGGTCAAATAATTGAGGAAGGCAACCATGAAAGCCTAACAGCCCTGGACGGAGCCTACGCCAAATTCGTGGATTTGCAATCCCTTTCTGAGGTATGATACAACTTCAAAGAAGTTTTTTAGCCCGCTCGAAGGCAATAGGCTTTGGTCCACTTCTTGAATCTTGGACTAGGGATGACCTTCGTCGCTTCACCAACGGCATCGCTAGCCAAGAAACGCTTAGCGCTCAGGCGCTCGAACGCAGTTCATCCTTTGAACCGTCGATGCGCCAAACCTTGTGCGAGGTCCTAAAGGCGCAATATGCCAAAGCAAGTTCAACAATTCCAGAAAATCTCGATGAGCTCTTAAATCCTCACTCCGTTACCATAACTACGGGGCATCAACTTTCCGTGGCGCTGGGCCCTCTTTTTACCGTTTTTAAAATACTTCATGTGGTTCAACTTTGTGAAGCCATGAACGAATCCGGAGCTGCAAACACCTTCCTTCCGGTGTTTTGGCTTGCCTCGGAAGACCACGATTTGGAAGAGGTACAAAACCTACACGTGTTCAATAAATCATTTACTTGGGTTCCCAATGAAACAGGACCTGTGGGCTCGATGACCACCGGGCAATTGAGGCCTTGCTACGACGAAATCCTAGCGTGTTTCCAAGGAAATAGTGCATTGGAACTATCGGAACTTTTTCAAATTAACGCTACCAACTATGCCCTTCACTACCACCAGATGCTATCGAAAATCTTTGGCAAATTTGGGGTAATCCTGATCGACGGGAACGACCCAACACTAAAAAAAGCCTTCTCACCTCTGGTACGAAAAGAACTCCGGGAGCAATTCGTCATGGCAACGGCGAGCGCCACCAATGCGGAGTTGGTCGATGCTGGAAAAAAGGTGCAAGCCCACGTTCGTCCTATCAACCTGTTTTACTTAAGTCCCCAAAAACGCGAGCGCATTGTGCCGGATGAAGGTCATTTTGTTGTCGGAGAACAGCGCTGGACCCTGGAAAATATGTTAACGGAGCTGGAAAAGCATCCTGAGCGTTTTTCCCCCAATGTATTAATGCGTCCCTTATACCAAGAAACGGTGCTGCCCAATGTTTGCTCTGTTGGAGGAAGCGGTGAATTGAATTATTGGTCGCAACTTAAAGCCACCTTCAAGGCGGCAGCACTGCCTTTTCCCTTGCTGAAAACGCGCATCAGCGGCTTTCTCTTAACAGCTTCCTCTGCGGAAAACGATGAGGCAGCCTTTCGATCTTTGACGGAACAAGAACACACCTTGTTAAGCCAAGCATCAAACCGAGATCCTTTTTTCGAAACGTTGGACCTTCGGTTGAAAGCCTTAAGTGATGCCTTAATGGAAGGAATTCAACCCTTTGGAAAGGAGGCTGAGAAATGGGCTTTACCTCAAATCAAAGCCATGGAATCCGCTTTAGAGCACTACCAATCCCGGTGGCAAAAACAAGAAAAGCAAAACTTGGAAAGTGAGTTGTCGCGTTTACGGCGAAAGCACGCAGAAAAATACCCGAAAGACCTTCCCCAAGAACGGGTAACAAGTCTTTTTCAATACTGCGGAGGTGAGAGGCCCTCGGAATTAATCCTTGCTTTGAAAAACCTCATTGATCCTTTTTCCGAAGAACTTCATATTTTTGAACAAAGCCATGAAACAGAATAACATACGCTCGGTCTTGAGCAAACATCCCGTGATACCGGTAGTTACCTTTCACGAGGTATCACAAGTAACTCCCCAATTGGAAAGACTATGTGCTGCCGGAGTTAGCTGCATTGAAATCACCCTGCGCACCGCGGTATCTTTCGAAGCAATTGCAGAAGCGAAAAAAACTTTTGGAGAACGCATAGACATTGGCGTTGGCACCTTGGTTTCGGTAGCGCAAATTGAAAAAGCCGCGTCCCTAGGCGTCGACTTCATGGTTAGCCCCGGCATTAATCCTGCTTTAGCCCCTGCTTTGGAATCTTCTGGCATTGCTTTTATCCCCGGCGTAGCAACACCCAGCGAAATAATAACCGGGCTGCAACTGGGATGGGACACGTTCAAATTCTTTCCTGCGTACCTGTTTGGAGGGCTCGAAGCACTGAAAACTTACGGACAAGTATTTCCTGAGGTACGGTTTTGTCCAACGGGTGGTATAAAAAAAGAAACGCACCATGAATACCTAAACCTTAGCAATGTGATTTCCGTAGGAGGGTCTTGGTTCAGTTAAATGAACCAAAACTGTATTTTACCAACAGCCGACAGCGTGCTGCGCAGACCCGCATTTAATGGGCTCGCCTTAAAATTGTAACCAATGAAGTCTTACAGCATTCATTTTATAATTAATTTTCAAAATATGAAGACACAGATTTTGCTGGCATTATTGCTAATTGGTTTGGTAAAAGCTTTTGGTCAGCAGTTTTTGGTGATTGATACGGCCATGCGCTCCTCCATTTTAAAAGAACACAATAAAGAGCGTCAACTGCTGAACATTCCCGATCTCATTTGGAGCGACGAATTGGCGGAATATGCCGCAGAATGGGCCCTTGAATTAGCCGAGGCTGATGCTGGAATTCACCACCGGGAAAGCAACGGTTTTGGGGAAAATATTTCGTGGTTTAGTCGAGCACCCTACGATTTCTCGTCGGGTGTTTCTTTATGGAACGAAGAAAAAAAGTATTTTAGAAACAAAGCCATTGGAAACGATTGGGCTAAAACCGGTCATTATACCCAAGTGATTTGGAAAAATACGCAACGCGTCGGTTGCGGTTGTGCCTTGGGGGCCTCCAAAACCTTTTTCTTCGTCTGCAATTACGACCCACCAGGAAATTACGTGGGACAAAAACCTTATTAATAGCAACATGAAAATTACACTCTGTTCGTTGTTGATTGCCTTATTTTTCGTAAGTTGCAAGTCATCTAGTGCTTGTAATTGTGCGAGCGCTCAAAAAATAACCTTTAAAAAACCCTAAACATGCCCCTTTTCTACTTACTTGGTTTCATTCTTTTAGTGATTCTCAGCGGCCTCTTCACGGTGAATCAAGGAACAGTTGCTGTGATAACCCTTTTTGGCAAGTATCGAAGATCAGCAGCCCCCGGATTGAGGCTTAAAATTCCATTTTTCGAAAAAGTCTTTAAGCGGATTTCTTCGCAAAATCAAAGCATCGAAATGGAATTTCAAGCCGTTACCATAGACCAGGCGAATGTCTTTTTTAAAAGCATGTTATTGTACTCTGTTATGGATGAGGAGGAGGAAACGATCAAAAAAGTAGCGTTCAAATTCATAAGCAACAAAGACCTCATGCAAGCACTCATCCGAACCATCGAAGGTTCTATTCGCTCGTATGTGGCGAGTCAAAAGCAAGCAGAAATTCTTGGTTTAAGGCACGAATTGGTAGAAAGTGTTAAAGGGCAAATCGACCACACCTTAGAGTCCTGGGGCTACCACCTCATCGATTTGCAAATCAACGATATCACCTTCGACCAAGCCATCATGGAAAGCATGAGCAAGGTGGTAGCATCCAATAACTTAAAAGCCGCCGCAGAAAACGAAGGCCAAGCATTGTTGATCACCAAAACCAAAGCAGCCGAAGCGGAAGGAAATGCCATTAAAATTGCCGCAATGGCCGAAAAAGAAGCCGCAATGCTGCGCGGTCAGGGCGTAGCCCTGTTTCGTCAAGAAGTTGCCAAAGGAATGACTGAAGCGGCTGAACAAATGCAGCAAGCCAATTTGGATACGAACGTGATCCTGTTTTCCATGTGGACGGAAGCGATAAAAAACTTTGCCGAATTTGGAAATGGAAATACGATTTTCATTGACGGATCACCGCAAGGAATGGAAAATACGATGCGCCAAATTCAGGCAATGATATCGGATAAAACCAAAAAATAATCCCCTCCACATGCGAGTTTAATGCCCGATGCTTCGGGCTTTTTTTATTTTCTGTCCATAATTTAAACAATTGTTTAATTTCTCTGTTTAATTTTGTACTACGAATGACCAATGATTAAAAAAACCGAACAAAAAATAAAGGACGCTGCCCTAGCCGTTTTTATCCAAAAAGGGTTTGTTAATTGTACTTCACGGGAAATCGCCCGAGAAGCTGGAATGAATGTCGCTTTGGTGAATTATTATTTTCGATCTAAAAGCAAATTATTTGCCCTTATCTTCGAATCGGTAATGCAGGACTTTTTAAAGTCGATGGTTCAAGTTTTCTGTTCCGATCTTCCATTTCGTGAAAAAATTCGCCTTTTAATCGAACGTGAGTTTGCCTTTTTAGCTGAGCATCCGGAGATCCCCAATTTTGTACTCAACGAACTCTCCCGAAATCCAAAGGCGATCGAAGATATGCTTCCTGTTTTACAAATGGTAGATGAATCAGGTGTTTTTGTCGAGGCTAAAAAACTCCAGTCGACCGGTGAAATGCGTTCCATGGACATGGTGCAGATAACCCTATTAATCGTATCAAACTGCCACTATCCATTTATGGCCGAGCCTCTCATGAAAGTGATACACGGGGTCAACGACAAGGAATACAAGGCGCAATTGAAAACGCACAAAACCCATGTCATTTCGATGATACTCAATTATTTATTTCCCAACGACAAAATTTTATTGAATGCGTAGCTATTTACTATATATATGCCTGTCTGTTCATGCCTTGGCATACAACCAAACATACAGCCTGAGTGATCTGCTTAAAATGGCAGACACCGCCAACATTGGTTTAAAAAACGCTCGACTGGAAATCGCTGCTAATGGCTATCAGCGAAAAGCATTTTTAGCTGAACAATACCCTCAGGTAAGCGCTACCGGCGATTATCGGTACAATGCCATCATACCGGGTCAAATTGTCCCCGCTGATTTTTTTGGCGGGCCTCCGGGTACTTTTGCCGAGGTGAAATTTGGGGTACCCATTAACCTCAGCAACACCGTTCAACTCACGCAATTTTTATTCAACCCTCAATTGAATTATGGGCTAAATGCGCTAGCCATTAACGCCCAAATCGTTCAAATACAGGAGAGAATAGCTTTTCAAGAAGTACATTACCAAGTATCCAATGCCTATTTTGCTTTACAAGCCATCAACCAACAAATGTCCTTTCTTCAAAAAAATGAAAAAAACATGGTAGAGCTCATCCGAAATATGGAATTAATGGTAGCTCAAGGACTGGTAATTCCGACAGAAGTTGATAAGCTCAAGATTAACCGAAACAACCTTTCCAATGGAATCCTAAAATTGGAAAATACACGACTTCAATTACAGCAACTTTTAGCCATCTTAGTCGGTTTACCCAGCGATAAATCATTAGAAATTGCCAACGACGAGATTACCTCAAACCCTACCATCGTAGAATCCACCAACGCTGTTAGGCCTGAACTTGAACTAATTCAATTGCAGAAACAAATGAACTTGGAAGAGCGAAAAGGAACGTACATGGCCTACTTGCCCACCCTTTCCTTTTACGGGGCCTACAATTACAATTACAACATGGAGCCGGAGAATAATTTTAGAACGGGAATACCCTCTGCTTTTTTAGGCTTGCGGTTGGCATGGACGCTATTTGATGGGTTTGAAAAGCAAAACAAATTAAAAGTCAATGCGTACAACAAAGAGAAAATTCAAAACGAGGAAATATTCGCGGCGCAACAGCTGAATTTGGCCACAGCCAACGCCAAACGCGATGCAGAACTGCAAACGGCAAACCTGGCAATGAATCAAGAACAGTTAACCTTATCAGAGCGCGTTTATGAAGCGGCCAAGGCGCAATTCAAAGAAGGAACCATCAGCACCAATGAACTCTTGCAAGCCGATTCTGGTCTTCAGCAAGCACAAGCTAACCTTGTTGCGGCCTACCTCCAATTACGTCAAGCTGAATTAACGTATTTAAAATCCATAAGTCAACTCAAATAATCTCCCATGAAAATGAATAAAAGTCTCCTCGCTGGAATTGCCGTTGGCATCGTGTTACTTGTACTAACCGTCGTCCGACTGCTCGCCAATAAACAATCTGTGGAAGAAAAAATCTACATACCCGATGTTGACGCTCCCGTGCTTGTAGAAGTTGAAAAACCCCAATGGTATACTTTTCAGAGTGAATTTTCCTACCTCGGAACTTTTGAACCTTTTCGCCAAAACATGATTGGTTCAGAGGCTAGCGGTAAAGTGATTTCGATCAATGTTGAGGAAGGTGATCGAGTAATGAAAGGCACCGTGATGGCTAAGTTGGATAACGAAATGATTCAACTTCAAATCGAAGCGTTGGAGGTAAATCTTGAAGGTCAAGAAAAAGACAATGAACGTTACACCGCCCTTTCTAATCAAAATGCAGCTCCGGCAGTGCAAGCCGAAAAAACTAAGATAGGCCTTAAAGCCGCAAAAATTCAATTGAAACAATTGCAAAAACAATTAGCGTCTACCACGATAAAGGCACCTTTTTCGGGGGTTATTACTAAAAAACTGACCGAGTTAGGTTCTGTGATTGGGGCTGGTTCTCCGGTCGTTGAGATCACCGATATATCGCAACTAAAACTTTCTATTAGCATTCCCGAACGGGATATTCAAAAATTCAAAGTGAATCAAAACATTGATATTACTGCGGAGCAACTACCCGAAACCTTGCAAGGAAAAATCTCCAACATCGCTGTTCAGGCAGATAAATCCCACAACTTTAAAGTACACATCATCGTTAAAAATGTCGGGATGCGGCTTCGCGCAGGCATGTACGGATCGGCCACGATGCAAAGCAGTCAAAAAATCACCAGCCTTTCCATACCCCGAAGAGCGGTTGTTGGTTCGTTAAAAAACCCCCAGGTATATGTGGTTCGTCAAGGTAAGGCCCAGTTAGTACCTTTCTCCACGGGATTGTCCGAAGGCGATTTTCTTGAAGTACGAAGTGGTCTTCAGGCCAACGACCAAGTGGTGGTTCGTGGGCAGATTAACTTGCAAAATAACAAAAACGTCAAAATAGCTCAATAACATGACACTCACTGAACTCTCCATAAAACGCCCCTCTTTCATTATCGTAATATTCACCATCCTTATTGGTGGCGGTTTATTGTGCTACCAACAATTGAGTTATGAATTAATGCCGGATTTCACGCCTCCTGTTCTTACCGTTACAACAACCTACCCGGGCGCCTCTCCACAAACGGTGGAATCCCAAGTATCTAAGGTTTTGGAGGACGGCTTAAGCGGCGTAGAAAAGCTCACCGAAGTCACCACCTTTTCCCTCGAGAACGCCTCGGTTGTGCTCTTGGAATTTAAAGACGGGACCGAAATCAATTTAGCGTTACAAGAAGTACAACGTAAAATCAATACCATTGAAGCAAACCTACCCGATAACAGCAGTCGACCTGTCATTGCGAAAATTGAGCCGAACGCCACCCCCGTACTTCAAGTAATTGTCACCGCTGAGAACATGAACGGAAAAGATTTTATGGCACTCATGGAGGATCAAATACTGCCACAAATAAAACAAGTAACCGGTGTTGCGGAAATTCAAATGATCGGGGGCGAAAAACGTGAAATTCGAGTAAATGTAGACAAAGAAAAACTGAAATCTTATGGGCTAACCTTGGCTAACCTCAACCAAGCAATTGCCGCATCAAACGTGGAATTTCCTACTGGAAAAGTCAAAGACAGCAAGGAACAAATGACCGTTCGATTATCGGGTAAATTTCAATCTGTTGAGGATATAAAAAAATTGATTTTATTTTCGAGCGGCACATCCACGGTTCGCCTAAGTGACGTTGCGGATGTGAGCGATGGAAATAAAGACCAACTTTCGTTGTGCCGTTTAAACGGACAGGAGGGCATTGGCCTAAGGATTAAAAAACAGAGCGATGCCAACGCGGTATCCATGTCGGAACTTACAAGGAACAAGCTGGATGAACTCCAGGAAAAATATAAGAACATCGGAGTTAAATTTACCGTGGCAACAGACACTTCCACGGTTACCATGGAATCCGTAAATGCGGTATTCCACGACCTTGAGTTGGCCATTTTACTGGTGGCGGTGGTGATGCTCTTATTCCTTCACACCCTTAGAAATGCGCTTATTGTTCTTGTGTCCATTCCCGCATCGCTCATAAGCACCTTCATTGCCATGTTTGCCTTAGGTTACACCCTTAACCTGATGACCCTGCTTGCTATGTCACTGGTGATTGGAATCTTAGTAGATGACTCTATCGTTGTGCTCGAAAACATATACCGACATCTTAAAATGGGAAAAAATCGACGCCAAGCGGCCTTAGACGGGAGAAACGAAATTGGCTTTACAGCCTTGGCCATTACGCTCGTGGACGTTGTTGTTTTTTCACCTGTGGTTTTTATAAACGGCATCATATCCGACATCCTTCAACAATTTTCCATTGTTGTCGTCATTTCGACGCTCATGTCTCTCTTGGTATGCTTTACCCTCACTCCTTGGTTGGCTTCACGAATGGCGAAAGAGATTAAACTTGAGGAGAAAAAAGGCGTTTTCCACCGTTTCTTGCATTGGTTCGAACAACTGCAAACTCGATTCACAGAAAAATACGTCACGCTGGTTCAGTGGTCTCTTAATCACAAATGGATCATGGGTTCGATTATCGCGGTAATCTTCTTTGCCAGTTTCAGCACTTTGGCCTTAGGAATTGTTGGTCAGGAATTCGTTGCCCAAGGAGACCAAGGAAAATTCATGCTTAAATTAAAATTTGATAAAAGCACTACCATCGAAGAAAACAACCAAATTACCCTCGGAATTGAGGAGATGTTGAAGGAGCAACAAGAAATTAACAAAGTAGTGTTTTCTAATGTTGGCGGACCAAGTTCGGGTATGGGGGCAGCCACCTTTGGATCTGAAAGCAAATCTGAAATAACGGTTAAAATGAAACATGGTTTACAAAAGACTTTACCAACCATAAAATACATGACACAAGTTCGTGAAAAAATAGAAAATAGCTACCCGGGAGTAGAAGTACGGGCCATCAACATTGGAACGGTGGAATCTGAGGAGGCCCCAATCGAAATCTTTCTTTCCTCGGACAATAACGAAACGCTAATTAAAGAAGCAAGGAGGCTAAAAAGTTTCATGGACGGGATCAAAGGGGCCAAAGATGCTTACATTTCCACGGACGATGTAACCCCCGAGATTCGCGTTGAACTAGACCGTAACAAAATGGGGCAATTGGGACTTCCTGTGGCTGTTGTTGGTATGCAGTTACAAAATGCTTTAAGCGGTAACGATGATGTGAAATTTAACGACGGAGGCCAAGAATACGGCATTCGAGTTATGGTAGATCGCAACGATAGAAAAAACCTCGAAGACCTCTCCTCTATGGCTTTTTCGACAAATGACGGCAAAATGATTCGATTGCAAGAATTTGCAAAAATCAGTATGGAAAATGGAAATGGTTCCCTTGAACGAAAAAATCGTGCCAACAACACTACGGTGAGATGCTGGGTACTCGGCAGGGCCTCGGGAAATGTTGCCCAAGATATCGAGCGATATTTGAAAAAAAATCCACTCGATGCCTCCGTGAAACTGAAATGGGGAGGAGAGGTGAAACGGCAGAAAGAATCAATGGGATCCCTGGGTATGGCCATGGGGGTGGGGATTATTTTAGTTTACCTGATAATGGTAGTGCTCTACGATAATTTCATCTATCCGTTCGTCGTATTATTCTCAATTGTGGTGTCCTTGATTGGTGCCGTGCTTGCCCTCAGTTTAAGTGCATCGAATATGGGAATTTTTACCATGCTTGGCATGCTTATGCTATTAGGTTTGGTTGCCAAAAACGCGATTTTGATTGTAGATTTTACGAATCAGTTAAAATCTCAAGGTCAAAAAACGCAGGAAGCACTGCTGGAATCCGTGCGCACGCGCATGAGACCTATCCTCATGACCACGATAGCAATGGTATTCGGTATGATTCCTATTGCCATTGCAAAAGGTTCAGGAGCGGAATGGAAAAACGGACTGGCCTGGGTTCTCATTGGAGGTTTAACTTCGTCGATGTTCCTGACCATTATCGTGGTACCAATGATCTACAGCACGGTTGATAGGCTACAGGATTGGGCTGCATCCCGAAAAATATCGAAGAAACTCGAAGAATCAACGGCCGAAACTCTATAGACAATGATGGCATGGATTCAACAAATCCATAACATTTTTAACAGGACTGAATAACCTGGAGGGAATTTCAATAAAAACACTGTTCCAATGGAACATGGAGCCGTTCCACAAGCCCGGTTTTTCAAGGTAATAAACGCTATTTCCGAAATGGTTTTTCTTAACAGCCATAGACATATCCTCCCTTACGAAATCATCAAAATTGAAAGGTTTGTCCTGCGCATCAAACGATGAGGCTACGATCATTACCGGATTAAAATGTGTGCTCTCCGATAACAAGGACAATTGAGCGGGGTCTATCTGGGATTTTTCGATAATTTGTTTGCTCAAAATCCCCTCATCGCGAATCCAGAAGGGTCCACCGCCCGACATTCCCTCGTTACGAACCATACCGCATACACGTAAGGGTCTTAGAAGAACCTGCGTGAGTGTTTCCCATGATTCTCCCAACTGCAAATCGTCCAAAACCTGGTAGCGCTCATTTAGAGCAATCAATGCGTCAATATCCTTAGATTGCAAAATTTCACCAATCTTCTGTTTTACCGTCAAAAACACTCCTGCTAACAACTCCCAACATGCAACCACCTCATTATCTTGCTTAGGGCACTGAACATTGTCAATATTCTTAATAAAAATTAACGATGAATGAAGGTTATTCAAATTTTCTATGAGTGCGCCATGCCCAGAGGGGCGCTTTAAATATTCGCCTGAAGAATGGAATAATACCCGTTGAAACTCATCAAAAACGTAAGAATCACTCTTGGAAGACTGAACGGAAAAATCCACTTCAAACGGAAAATCTTCGTTCAATTCCATTGCAAAATTTTGAAGCAAGCTAAAATGCTCTTGCTGGAGTGTAAAGTGATAACTTTGAATCCGCCCTGAAAACAGACGTCCTTGACACAGATGCCTTTCCATCGGTGAATAATTCCTGTTATCTACCCGGTGAAAAGGAAAAAGTGCCTTTGGTAAAGCGGAAAAATGAAGTCCCTTGGAACCTAACAAATAATCGCAAAAGGACAAAAGATCAAAATCCTTCAATTCGATATTGCGTCTCCACTCCTCCGAAATATTTGCATAAAAGGCAAAAGAGGAAAGTTTGGATAAAAATAATTTTGCCTCCTCGGCCTGCTCCTGTCCTGAAGAACCCAAAAATTGTTGGAGAAAATCGAACATACGCGATCCGGTACCAGAGGACGGAATAAAAAATACGATGCTCGATTTATCGGAAAGGAAAGCTTCTCGGTACCTTTGGCATTCTGCAGGATTGACAACAAGGATTCCTTCCCCAATTTTACAAGGCTTCACAATAGGGGGAACCGAAAGGGAAGAGAATAATCGCTCGCGCTGTTGAGAAATTAGGGTATCTTTATCGGAATCCATCAAGTAAGTTTGGGGTTCTCTATTCTATGAATTTACTCTTCGAAGGTATAAAATATCAACTACAAGCCCAAAAAAGGCACGGAATCCACTCCCCTTTTGTGTACGATCTTTCCACGAATGCCTTAGGTGGACAATTGCCCTTTTCCATCAAAATGTGTTTGTCGCAATTCGACGAAGCACAACGCAGTAACCCACAAATTATTGAATTTAAAGATTTCGGAGCTGGCTCAAAAAACTTGAATGCCGCGCGTAAAGTAAGCGAAATTCACCGGATCAGCTCTTCCCATAAAATAGGCCATTTACTTTATCGACTTGTTCAACATTACCAACCCAATAGCATCCTCGAACTCGGAACCTCTTTGGGCCGAGGCGCCTTAGCCATGCATTTAGGGCACCCTGAAGCGAAAATCACCACCGTTGAAGGGTGTAAAGCTGTTGCAGAAATCGCCCGAAACAATTTTCAACAATATGCGCCAAATCCGAAGCAAATTACCCTTGTAAACGAGCCTTTCTCAGACTTTATCAATGCTTTACCATCAGCGACTTTCGATCTAATCTATATTGATGGGCACCACGATGGAATTGCCTTGGAAAAATATTGTGCCGCATTGGAAAATTACCTTCACGAAAACTCCCTGCTTCTGCTCGATGATATTCGTTGGAGCGAATCCATGTTCAACGCATGGAAAACGCTTTATGCCTCCGAAAAGTTCCACTTAAGCATCGACTTTTTCCGAATAGGAATGCTCATGAAACGAACATCCCAACATAAAGAACATTTTATTTTAAAAACTTAAAATAATGGTTTAATTTTCTTCAACATGGAACCGGTATTTATCTTCTTCAAGCTCACCTTGGATTTCCCCTTTGATAACGATACTTCCATTAATTGATCCGTTCGCTCTTCGTTTTTATCTTGAATTAGGTCCTCTGTCATAGTCCAAAATGCGCTTTTAGGTTCATGATCTATCGTTTTTAGAAGTTGATCGTCTTTCTTGTAGGTCGACGATTCGGACGGCGAATAGCTTCCTGAGGTTTCAGCTTCTTCTGCTAAAACCGTCTCTGCCTCAAGAAGTTCCTCCTTCGACGCTGTTGATGCCTGACTATTCCCCACAAACCCTCCTTGGGTATCTTTTTCATCGAGGTTTGCCAACATGGGTTGTTGTTCTGCGATTTGTTTGTTGTGCTTTTCGTTGTTGGAGTCGACTTTAACCGGACTTTTTACGTTGACTTTATTGGTTTTTTGGTCTGCAAGCGGCTTAGAAGGGGGTTCTTCGTTAATTACGGGGTAAATCATTAAAACCGTTACCACAACAGCCGCGACTGCTAATAGTCCATAGTGAAAGGCAGTAAAAGTCGTACCCTTGTTCGATTTTGGAGTTGCATACGTCTCATCGAACAAACTGTCCAAGTTTGTGAGGACACGTTGAGGCGCTTCTTGCAGTAGCATTTTTTCACTCTCCAAAATAAGAGATTTTACACGCTCAAACGAAGCTTCATCGTTGCATAACGGGTTCAATTCTGCTCTTTCTTCTTCATTTAAACTGGCATAATTCGATTTATTTTTTATCCAATCCATAGCTTTAAATTAGTGCGTATTCAAACATTTTTAACGAATCTGCCAATTTCTTGATGGCATAAAACAACCTCGATTTTACCGTTCCCTCATTCGCTCCGGTAATCTCCGATATTTCCTTAATGGATAAACCATCAATGTGCTTTAGGACAAAAACTTCTCGATGTTTTTCATCTAAACGTTTTAATTCCTGCGATAGAGCTTCTCGAAATTGGCTTTCTGAAAAGTTCTTTTCAAGATTTTCATTCGAAGAAAGCGAATGGAATTGGTCTACTCCATTTAACGTTCCCTTCCGGACATCATTGCGTTTAAATTCATTTTTACACAAATTTGCGGCAATGGTATAAACCCATGTTTTAAAACTGCGCTGAGGATCGAACAAGTGAGGTTGAGTAATGATTTTTGCAAACAAATCCTGCAATAGATCTTGAGCACGTACCTCATTGTACCAAAGCATTTTAAGCAGGTAACCGTAAAGTTTATTGGAATATCGCGCGTACAATTCATTGAACGCAGGCTTTTCTCCGTGCTGTATGGCCAGCATAAGTTCCTCGTCGCTGTAATCGCTAAATCCGTTTTTAACGATCTTCATTTTTTCGGGGCTTTGCGTTTTTTTATAACGCTTTTCTTATCCTGAATTTCTTTAACCTGTTCTTTCGTCGCATGATCGGTGAGTTGTTCTACCGTTTCAACCATGGGAAGGTAATTATCTTTTAGCGTTTCATATTCTACCGACGCAGCTTTCCCACAATCTAAATAACTCAACGATTTCATTAATTTTCGATTTTGTTGGAGAATTGTTGCGTCAGAAGACTCGTTGGGGTACACGAAAACCAAGCCAACGGGAACCATATCATTCTGAAAGGACTCCAAATAGGCACTGGGAATGGTCATGGAAAAAGCAAAGGTTTTCTCTGGATTCAATAGGACCAGATCCTTAAAAAAAGCCACATCTACGGACTTTTGAGAAGGTATTTTTAAGCCCTTATTTTGCAACAACATACGGTATTGTGGGCTTTGCAAGAACTCCAAGGAGGCATTGATAATTTTAGAATTCTTGTGTTGAAGTTGTTCGAACAAAAAACCAAACGTGTCCCATCGACCGTGGCTTACTAAAACTGCATCGAGAGGTGTTGAGGCGAACAAATCCTGTCCATAACATCGTAAATTTTGAGGAAAAGAACCCAAGCTATCCAATCGATTTAACCTTGTACTTAAACTGACGCTATCCCCCGTAACTACGGCATCAGCGCACCATAATTCCAAAATTGAAGCATCGTTCGGTTTTGCCTTTACTGCCCTTTCTAGCCAATAGGCCCTAGAGGCATCGTAATTACCCAGTTCATAAAACAAGGCGCCGTTGGTCGGCTCTGATGGGTTGATTGAATTGGCGTTCATGTACAATCGGTCCAATTCCTGCTCTTGAGTTGGGTCTGCGGAACGGGAGCGGGTATTCATCCTCACCGCAGATTTGGCAGCCTTGAATTTATGGACCTCTGCATCGTAGGCATTGAATTCCTGTCGGGCTCCTCTCACGTTCATGTCCTCCGCACCTCCGTATGTAAAAACGGAGTCGGTCTCAAAAGCGGGAATGATGGATTCTTCCTGTGGTGGTAAATTTCCATTGCTGTTATTGCTTTGAGGAACTTGAGCAAATAACAACCCTGGCAAGAGAAGAGACCATGAAAATTGCAGGTAAAAAGTCGAGTATTTCATGCCGATCATTACATCTGTTCAAGAAAAAGGTTCATTCGGTAAATTTAGTACAATTAGACCATAGAATATTCCGTAAGTTTGTGCGTTACCCCAGCTAATGAAAGTGTTCTATTTCCTTTATTGCGTCATCCTTGCTCTTATCTTCAGCAAGGCGCTTACCAGTTGTAAAAAACTAAAGCCCTTTTCCCAAGAAAATATTTATTTTTCTAAAGACACCGTCGTATTTGACACGATTTTCACGACTGTTGGTTCTACAACCCAACAATTTAAAATTTACAATCCCTCCAATAAATCCGTAAAAATTGAAGAAATTGAATTGATGGGAGGGGCTGGTTCTCCTTTTAGAATCAATGTTGATGGAGTAAAAGGCACCAATCTTGGAGAAATGACCTTAGAGGGAAAAGACAGTTTGTTTGCCTTTGTAGAAGTTACGTTAGCGGTCAACGGTCAAAATTTACCCCTGATTATTGAAGACTCCATCAGATTTAGAACGAACGGTAAAGACCAATATGTGAAACTGGCCGTTTGGGGTCAAGACGCATATTTCCACTACAAAGATTTAAACGAAGGAACTTGGCCAAACGATAAACCTCATGTGATTTACGGATATGCGGCCGTGGACTCTTCAAAAACCTTAACCATTCCCGCTGGAACAAACATTTACCTCCATAAAAATGCACTTTTATATGTCTACAAAGGCTCTCTTCAGGTTCAAGGTGCATTGAACCAAGAAGTAGTTTTTCAAGGCGATCGTTTAGAAGCCATGTACGACGAAATTCCCGGTCAATACTATGGTGTTTACTTTCACGAAGCCTTACCGTCAAGCATCAATTACGCCATTATTAAAAACGGAACGTCAGGCATACACCTCTTTCATGAAGACCCTTCTAACACGGGCTACACGCTCCAATTGAACAATACCCGGATTTTCAACATGTCGCGGTACGGTGTTTTTATTTATTCAGGAGCCAAAGTACGGGCTGAGAACTGCATCATTCATAGCAATGAAACGCACGCATTACTGGTACTCGAAGGAGGCGATTTTAATTTCAACCATTGTAATTTATTAGGATTCGGTTCTGCCAAAGCATCTGCGGTTGGAATTAGCAACTATTACGCAAATCCCATCTCGGGAATTACCAATGTTGGATCCATCCATGAAGGGACTATGACCAACTGTATCATTTATGGAAACGACGACTTTAATTTGGCCATCGACACCCTTCCAATGAACGGAGTGAACTTAAACTTTCAATTTTCACATTGTTTAATTCGCAGCGACTCGGTTTTCTCGGATCCTTTTTACACCAACGTTCTTTGGAACCAAAACCCCTTATTCGAAAATACGGCTCAGGGTGATTTTCTCTATTTACCAAATTCTCCCTTAAACGGAAATGGTTTTAATACTGGGCTAAGCCTTGATATTTTGGGAAATCCAAGACAGAATCCTCCGGACATTGGAGCCGTAGAATTATAAAAAAAGCCGCATTTCTGCAGCCTTTCAATGGGTCATGAGATGCCGGCTTAAGCGTTCGCGTTCATGTTGTCGAGAACATCCATTACGCTTTTAACGGCCTCGGCAGATTCTGTCAGTAAGGCTTTTTCTGCATCGTTCAACTGAAGTTCAATGATTTTCTCGATACCGTTTTTACCGAGAACAACAGGAACTCCGAGGTAAATATCGTTCAACCCATATTCACCTTGTAACCAGGCGCATACTGGGAAAATTCGTTTTTGATCGCGTACAATAGCTTCCACCATTTGCGCAGCAGCCGCTCCAGGGGCATACCATGCGGAAGTACCCAACAATTTCACAATCTCGCCTCCTCCAAACTTGGTGCGCTCGATGATTTCGTTCAATTTATCTTCCGCAATAAGTTCCGTAACAGGAATTCCCGATACGGTGGTATATCTCGGAAGCGGAACCATGGTATCCCCGTGACCTCCCATTAGTACTGCTTGAATGTCTTTTGGCGAAACGTTGAGTTCTGTGGCCAAAAAAGCTCGATATCTAGCAGTATCCAAAATACCAGCCATTCCAAAAACTTTTTTTGAATCCGTTTTTGCATTGAGGTAAGCGCAATACGTCATAACATCCAACGGATTGGAAACTACGATAATAATGGCATTAGGTGATTGTGCAACAATGTTTTCGGTTACGGTCTTCACAATACCCGCATTGGTGGCAATTAAATCATCGCGTGACATGCCGGGCTTACGAGGTAAACCAGAGGTAATTACCACAACATCCGAATCTTTGGTCGTTGTGTAGTCATTGGTAGAGCCAATTGTTCGAGAGTCGTATTGGTTAATAGGAGCTGTTTGCCAAATGTCGAGAGCCTTCCCTTCCGCAAAACCCTCCTTAATATCGAGCAAGATTATTTCATTAGCCACTTCTCTTGAGGCCAATACATCTGCGCAAGTGGCTCCAACATTTCCGGCACCAACAACGGTAATTTTCATAAGTTGAGAAGTTTTATTAGTTTTCTAATCGTTTTGCGAAATTACTACAAGAAGTTTAATTTTAACCAAAATCGAAAAAGATTAGTAGAATTTATTTCTTGACAAGCAACTACAAATTATAACCTAACGTAAAGTATTTAAAGTCTTGGAGAATCTTAAAGATCTAGTTGAGGGCTGTATCAGAAAAGAGCGAAAAGCCCAACACCGATTCTTTGAGTTGTACTACGGTAAAATGATGTCGGTATGCTTACGGTACATCAAGGATAGAGATAGCGCACAAGAGGTACTTCAAGACGGGTTTATAAAGGTCTTTGACAAATTGGATTTATTTGATTTTCGCGGCTCTATAGAAGGATGGATGCGCAGAATATTTTCGAATACAGCAATTGATGCAATTCGTAAAGCAAAGCGCAATCCTTTTTTATCGGAAAACGATAACGATTTTAAGGATCCCGGAGTAAATCAAATAGAGGAAACGGAAGATTTGGAAATGCTTCAACTGTCCTATCAAAAAGCAATGGATTGCGTTAACCATCTCTCACCCGCCTATCGAACGGTTTTTAACCTTTACGTATTTGAAGAGTATTCCCACAAAGAAATTGCGGAAATCCTCGGAATAAGTGAAGGTACTTCCAAGTCCAATTTGGCCAAGGCTCGCATTAACTTGCAGAAAATGTTAGAAAAGAAAAATGTAAATAAAGTCTATTGAAACATGAGTAGTTTAGACGACCTATTTAAAAAGACCCTAGAATCCCAAAGCGAGCCCTACAACCCCGCAGCTTGGGAAAATTTATCCAAACGACTCGACGCTGCAGTTCCACCGAGAACCAATCCGTTTCTCAAATGGGGACTGCCGAGTCTGGCTGTGTTAGTTGGGGCTGTAGCCACATGGTATTTTACTTCGGGAAGCGAGGTGGAGAAAGTTCAAGTTGCTGACAAGAACAAAACTGTTAGAAAGGAAACCGATGTTCAAAAACCGGAAAATGCGAAACAGGCTCCCAACAACCTGGACATGCAAACCCCCAAACCTCAGGAACAAGACAAGTTCATACAGGTTGAAACGAACAACTACGATCCGACGGCAATAGCGTTCTCTGACGCACAACCGACCTTTCGTCAATCAAGCGGCGCAAACGACAAAACATCCAACGAACCAACGTCTCTTCAAAGCTCTGATGAAATAAACAACGCCCCAGTTACTTCAACCAAAGAGGGAGAAGAAATCGTAAATAACTTTGCTTCTTTGGTCCTTCCCACCTGTGAAAACCAGCCAATGGAGGTTCACAACGGGAACGCCTTTGCGGTCATTATTCGAACCAAAGAGCAGGAAGTGAAAATAACCGCCAACTCCTCGAGCAAAATCAAATTAACGGAAGGCGCCTATGAAATCGTTCACTCCGTTTCAGGGTTAACCCTTCAAAACCACGTTGTGGTTGGAGTATCCAACAGTGAAATCGTGATCGGAGAACTTTACTACACCGCCGGACTGCCGTTACGTCACGCATCCGTCAAAAGCGACAACGCGGTGACAGATATTTCTGCGCAAGGCACGCGCGTTTCATGCTGCAGCAAAGAAATGGACATGTTAACTTTCAATAAAGGCTCCTACACGCTGAGTGTCGAAACCACCAACGAACAGGGTTGTCGTGGAAAGTCGATTGAAACGTTTTACGTTGCCGAGGATTATAACTTGTTGGCGGTCAATGCGTTTGAACCCTTGTCGCAAGACTTGCGCAAAAGCAATTTCATTCCTTTTGCCCTAACACAGCGCAATACTCCATTTAGGATGATCATTGTTGATCCCAGTGATGGTGGTATTGTTTATGAAACTTCAGATGCCTTACTGCCATGGGACGGTATTGATAAACGAAACGGAAAATTAGCTGACACCAACAAAGCTTACGTTTGGAAAGTCAGCTTATCAAAGCCTGAACCAGGCGAAAAAGTAGACTATATGGGAACGATAGTCAGAATGTAAGAAATCCCTCTCCAGAATATAAAAATGTAAGGATAATTCCTCGGAATTATCCTTATTTTTGTTCAGAGACATAGTTTACATGCAGGTAATTAAGCGCCTTCCTATCCATTTATCGAACCAAATTGCTGCCGGTGAAGTAGTTCAACGTCCCGCCTCGGTCGTCAAGGAACTGCTGGAAAATTCCATCGATGCGGGATCTACGGAAATTGTTGTGTCGATAAAAGATGGGGGCAGAACCTTAATCTCGATTTCCGATAACGGGACGGGTATGAATGAACAAGACGCCTTAGTATGTTTTGAAAGGTATGCGACAAGCAAGCTGAGTTCTATCGATGATTTGTTTCAACTGAGAACTATGGGATTTCGCGGAGAAGCTCTGGCCTCTATTGCCGCAGTTTCCCAAGTTGATTTAAAGACAAGAATTCAGGGTGCTGCAACAGGAATCCATGTGCGTTTTGAAGGAGGAAACCTCATATCCCAAGAAGAACTGATCTGTGCAAAAGGCACCCTAATGGAGGTAAAAAACTTATTTTTCAACATTCCTGCGCGCAGAAATTTTCTTAAATCGGACTCCATTGAATTTAACCACATTGAGGATGCCTTCCTATGCGTTGCTCTAGCCCACCCAGAAGTTTCATTGGTCTTGCACAACAATAATCAGCCGGTATACAATTTAGACGCCTCCAACTTTAAACGCCGTATTTCAGAAATACTCGGAAAGGGAGGGGCTGACAAAATATTTCCCATTTCCTCCGATACGGATATTGTCTCCATTCATGGGTTTCTCGGAAAACCGGAAACGGCTAAAAAAACTCGAGGCAACCAATTCTTTTTTGCCAATCGGAGATTCTTTAAAAACAGCTACCTGAATCATGCTGTTCAACGTGCCTTTGAAAACCTCATACCCGATAAAACACACCCAGTTTATTTTATATTTTTCGACATCAAACCTGAAAAAATGGATGTAAATATTCATCCTACCAAAACGGAAATCAAATTTGAAGAAGAAAGATCTATCTATTCGTTGTTACTTAGCACCATTCGTCAATCTTTGGGGAAATATAATTTGATGCCAAGTTTGGATTTCGAACTAGAAACTGCCTTTGATTTGCCTTCAAGTTTTCGTCAACACCCCGTACAAGAACCTACAATTCTCGTTGATCCATCGTTTAACCCGTTTAACTCGGAAAAAAAATCAAGAGAAAAAACGTTCAGCCCAGCCATCAAAAAGGAAGGTTTTGGTTCGGGCGTTCCTAACACATCAGATTGGAAAGAATTTTATCAGGTTACCGAAGAGCCTGTCACTTCCAACCCCATCCCCGAATTAAACACCCATGTTGCTACTGAATTTATAGGTTCCGGTAAATACCTGCTGGCTAAAATTTCCTCCGGCCTCTTACTCATCGACACAAAAAGGGCTTTAGAGCGAATCTTATACGATGAGAGCATTGAAGCTTTTGTGAAACATCCGTTAAATAGCCAAATGCTTTTGTTTCCGATTGAAAAGTCGCTCGAAAAACACGAGCTTCGTTTAATCCAACCTCACACTGCTTTATTGGAACAGTTTGGATTTAAATTTGAAATTCAAGATACCTTATTAACGATTAGTGGCGCTCCCGAAATATTGCATGATGAAGGAATCCTAACCTGTTTCGAAGCGTTTATGAACCGATTGGAAATGGAAGATCAACAACAACAAGATTTGGCCCACATTCTTTTGGCGGATATGGCGAAGACTTCCGCGAAGTATTATCAAATCGGCAATAAAAGTGAAATGCAGCAACTTGTCGATCAATTGTTCCGTTGTTCGGACCACCACTTAAGTCCTAGCCACGAAAAAATAATTTCCATTGTCCGAAATGAAGACTTAACACAATTTTTGAAATAAATTATGCTTAACAACGTACCACAGGTTACCAAAAACCTGCTCATTATCAACATTTTGGTCTTTATCCTAACCTATCTGTTGGGAGCAAAAGGCCTTGATTTAAAGGGACTGCTCGGTACACATTATATAGGTTCACCGCTTTTTCAACCATTTCAAGTAATCACCCATATGTTTGCTCACGACGGATTCTGGCATATCCTGATGAATATGTGGTTATTCGTTATGTTAGGGGGGTATTTGGAAAGGCTTTGGGGACCAAAACGATTTTTCATTTTCTTTCTACTTTGCGGATTTGCGGCATTCCTGCTTCAAAATACCATCACAGCCTTCGATATTTTTAGCCTCAAGGGTAAATTATCCGCCTCCGGGTATGACGTATCAACCGTTAACTATTACATAAAAAATTCGTCCGATATGGAGTCTTGTTTCACGGAGATTGCCAAACATTATCAATTGCTCACGATACCCGACGATTTAGCGTATTATGTTGCTAACTCCTACTCAACCATGCTCGGCGCTTCAGGAGCTGTATTTGGAGTTCTTGCTGCTTTTGCTGTACTGTTTCCAAATCAAGAATTTCTGCTGTATTTTGCCCTTCCGGTAAAAGCAAAATATTTGGTTGGAGCGTATTTTGTCTTCGAATTGTACATGGCATTACAAAACAATCCGAGCGATCGGGTAGCCCACCTTGCGCATGTGGGAGGAGCGATAATGGGAGCGCTAATTGTTATTTATTGGCGTAAAACTGACCGCAATCAATTCTATTAATCGATGCAATCAAGGAACCTTTTGGATGAATTGAAATTTCAAATTACCAACGGAAAGGTAACAGTCCGCTTGATTTTAATTAATCTGGCCGTATTTATCTTGTTGATGTTATCTTTTATCCTGAATAAATTGAATGTATTTGAATTCAATCTAATAAATGCTTTTCGATTCCCAACGAATTTAGCGGAGTTAGGGTTCAAGCCCTGGACCCTTCTTTGCGCTATTTTTACTCATTTCAGTTTAAACCACTTTTTTTTCAATATGCTTTTTTTGTTTTTCTCAGGCCTTATGTTCGAGCAATTATTTGGCGGCAGAAAATTGATTTATTTATACCTATTGGGCGGAATAGTTGGCAATCTTCTGGAACTTTTGTCAACTCTGGTGATGCCTGATAGGTTTCCATCGCATTATGTAGTAGGTGCAAGCGGTTCAATTATGGCGATTTTTACCGCAATTGCCATTTACCGCCCCAAAACCCCGGTGCTTCTTCTAGGAATTGTCCCTATCCCAATTTACATCCTCGCATTATTTTTTTTAGTCAAAGACCTTGTCGGGTTAGGCAGCAAAGATGAAATTGCTCATTTTGCACATCTTGGTGGCGCGTTGATGGGCTTTCTTTCGCAATTGCCTGCGAGCAGTAAACACAATTTACTGAGTCGCCTTAGCAATTTAGGTAGCAGAGATCCATCGAAACGTTCTCAGCAAAAGCGTTTTAAAACTGATGAGGAATATAATCAGGAAAAAATGAACCATCAGGAAAAAACCGATAAAATTTTAGACAAAATTGCAAAATCCGGTTACGACTCTCTCAGTCGTCAGGAAAAAGAATTTTTATTCAAACAGGGCCAGAAATGAACCGTATTGTACTATACCTGCTGCTGTTGTTTTCGTCACTATTACTGGCGTCCATGGGGGCTCCATACTTCCATCCCCAAACCCTTCCCTTTCTCCCCTTTCTCGGATTACTTTTCCCTCTATGGGTTCTTTTCACCTTGATATTAACATTCGTTGCCTGCTTAAAAAAAAGTAGGTGGCAGTATTGGGGGATATTTGCACTCGCTATCAGTTTTTCGTACCACCTTAAAATCATGGGAGTCGTGTTTTTTCAACTCTCGAATGAGAAAAAAACGGTAAAGCTACTGAGCTACAATGTTCGTCTTTTTGGTTTATACGACGACAGTTCCACTGCAACACGCGACAAAATATTTCAGTTCATTCGTACAGAGAAACCCGACATCGCTTTTTTTCAGGAGTATTATCGCCAGGATAAACCAACCAACTTCGAAACCTATGACTCATTGAATGCCATTCTACAAGCCGTTGATTACCATGAGCGAAGCGCGCACAACAAGAACGGACACCGAAATTTTGGCATTTCCATTTTTACCAAGTACCCCATGATTGCGCGTGGAGATGTTATTTTTGACAATCAAGGTCCGCAAGATTTTAACTTCTGTATTTTTGCGGACATCGTTGCTAAAAAAGACACATTCAGAGTATACAACGTACATCTTCAATCGATTCGACTCAGTGAACCAGGAAAAAAAATTGACCAAGGAATCCTTTCGACCCTAAAATTAGGGATTCGCAAAATGAGCACGGCGTATACTAAAAGAGCTGACCAAGCGCGTAAAGTCATTGAACACATGAAAAGTTCACCCTACCCGGTTGTCTTGTGCGGCGACTTTAACGACACTCCAATCTCTTACACGTATCATCAATTTAACAAATTACTGCGCGATGCTTTCCTTTCATCTGACTGGGGATTGGGAAGCACCTACATTGGAAAAATTCCAGCGGGACGTATTGATTATATTTTTAACTCGGAAGAACTTAACTGCACTAACTTTAAAGTTCATAGAGTTTCCTATTCCGACCATCGGCCCATTTCGTGCCATTTGGAGTTACATAACTAAGCTCTTTGAAAAAATTATTAATCATCAATTTTGGCAGCAATAAAATAACTCACCTTGAGGAAATGCTCTATGAATTCGCCGATTATATAACCTTACCTTTCGATGAAACTGATGAAACAACCCCATCAAATTTTGATGGAATAATTTTAAGTGGGGCACCCATTTTAATCACAGAGCAGAATATCGCCCCTTACCTGGAAAAATTAACCTGGTTAAAAACTACGGTAAAACCGGTACTAGGCATCTGTTTTGGACACCAAATCCTAGGATTGTTGTTCAATGCATCCGCAGCTCGCATGAAAGAATGCCGCTCCATGAATGAAATTGAACAATTCGAAGAGTGTCCCATATTAAACCGTTTGCCTCAAGTTTTTGAAATGCAAGAAGACCACTGCGAAAGCATCTCAATACCTGACGAATTTGTGCTCGTAGCAAATTCTGACGAATGCATCAACGAGGTGATGCAGCACGAAAGTAAAGCACTTTATGGTGTGCAGTTCCACCCTGAGGTTTCTGGGAGTTACGGAGCAATAATCTTCGAGAACTTTGTCAGCCTCTGTTGACGATTCGCTGATTAAATAAAAAAGGCCACTCGTAAGAATGGCCCTTTCATTATTAGAATAGGTCTTTAAAATTTAATAAACTTCACGGACTGGCTTTCTTTGCCAGCAACCAGTTTGATAATGTACGTTCCTACCGGAAGGTCTTCAGAGTCAATGTATAACTCGTTTTTCCCTGCTGCCAGATTGGCTTTGTTGATTTCTTTCACCAAACGCCCTGTTATGGAATAAACACCAACTTGAACATTGGCTGATTTGCCCAACTCGAAAGAAAGCGTAGTATTTCCCCTTGAAGGATTCGGGTAGGTAATCATCTTGGCTAAAACACTCTGGGTGCTCGGATTGTTATCGCCAATTCCAAGATAGGCCGCCGTTTTCCAAATACCTCTTCCATAGGTCCCGACATAAATTTCTCCCGGACGATTATTGCCCTCTTCAAAAGTTCTCCAACTCTGACGGACCTCAGTCACCGGAGTTCCTTCGAATCCATCTGAAGCCATCTCCCATGACGCGCCTCCATTTTCTGTTACAAACACTCCTTCCGAGGTACCGACAACAAGAATGTTTGGATCATCACGATCAATGATTCCGTCGTAACATCCTGGTTGCCCACCTTGGACAATGGCTGGTAATGCGGTAAATGTTGGTGCTCCAGAAGTTGCATTAAGAGAACGTCTGTTAACTCCGTTAAAACCAGCAAAAACAACAATATCATCTGCGTCCGATGGATTCACGGCGATTCCCTCATAACTGGTTGTTGCAATTTTAGTGGCCGAAGTAAACGTCGGTGTAGTGGCCTGAGGTCCAGTACCAACATAGCCAACCTTTTGGATGAAGTTAGGATCACTTGAATAAACACTTCCTAATCCATCTATGCGCCATATTCCATTGGATGCTGAAACGTAACAATGTTCTAAGTCGCTCGAAAATTCCACATCTACAGAACCGTTACCCGTTCCAATATTCCGTGCAACACAGACCCATTGTTCATTGGTTACCGACAACCGCATCGCATTTCTGGTTCCCCAAAGTTCGCCGCCGTTGGCGTTAACAAACATCAAAAACCACGATTGAAATGGGTCGGCTAGGCGCAACGTGTCCCAAGCAACATTGTAAATGACTGTATCACCACCCATGGCAACTAGTTCTCCAGTAATTGCATTTTGACCGTAATTCACGTCACCAACCGTTAATGCAGGGTTATAATTAAGCGTGTCGTCGAAGTAATAATTCGCAGTAGCGAAGAAACTTATAGAATCACCGGAAGCCATCGAAGGAATTCTGATTAAATCCCCTACTTCATAATTTTTGGTTGCGACGTACGAAACGGAATCTTCAGAATTTAGATCGAAATACTCTGCGAGGAATACCTCGGTATGAAATGGGTGATTTGGGCTTCCGTCTGTACCCGGAGGATCGTATGCCCCCGGTAAGGTGGGTTCAAAAGACGTCCATGTATTTCCTTTATCACCTGAACGTGAAATGCTGTTGTAATAAATGGTTGATATCATCACTGCGGGGTTGAAATACGATATTTCACATTCAAATCCGTCACCACCACCAACTTCGCGGAATTCCTTATAGGTAGACAAGGAATGATCGTTGTACAAGGTGCCATTATCTTGTGCTCCTCCCATTACTGCTCCATCACGGTCAAAAGCGATACCGTAAAATTGCGTAACATTATACCCACGGTTAGCAACAAACCACGTTGATCCATAGTCGTTGGTAATGCTTACACCACCATCGTTGCCCGCGTAAAAACGATTATTGGCATCCCATTTCATTTCGTGATTGTCCGCATGCACGTAGATGGATGACTGCGGAGCCACAGACCACAATGAAATTTTTTCAAATCCTCCTGAAGGTGGATTATTTACGGTTTGCTTCCAACGCCAAATGTCAATTCCTCCAATCAAAATTTGTTGTGGGTCGTTAGGAACAACCGATACAATAGAGTTATAGGTTCCTTGATCGCGGTAGATATCGAACTCGCTGGGAGGGCCAGAAGCACCTACGAATTGTGACCACGTTTGACCGTTATCGTGAGAAACGTGCATACTCATTAGGCTAGAATTTGTACGAACAGCGTAGAGTGAGTAATTGTTTGAACTATTCTTAATAGCAGAAACAGCATATTCGATTCTTGGCGAACTTGAAGGCACTAAATTGTTGGCCGCCGTTCCCGATTTATCGGAAAAACTTTGCCCACCATTGGTTGAAACATACGTTTTATTGGCGCCGAAGGCTGCGACAATCACCTGTCCATCTTTCGAAATTTCCAAAGCCGTACAAGAACCTGCAGTTGCTGGCACTGAAGTTAGCGACGCGTCATTTACCTTCCATTTTTTCAATCCTCCAGAAGTGGCCAACCAAACATAATTGTCTGCATCTGAACTGACGATTTGCGTACAGCTATTTGTGCCTGGAATATTGTCCCACGTCGCACCAAAATCTAGCGTATACCAAACGCCATTTCCGTTCCAACCCTCTTGATTAGAACCGGTAGCAACGAAGAATGTTCCGTCAACGGTTTGAGTCATCGAGGAGATGAACGGATTGGCACCGTCTGCAAAATAAGCATCAACTCGGTTCCAAACATTACCTTTGTTGAGGGATACAAATAGCCCTCCTGAAACGCCACCAGCCCAAACACGGTTCAGATTCGTCCTATCGATTTGAATTGCTCTGGTTCGACCTCCGATGTTGTCAGGACCTTCCTCGGTGAATACGATACTTTTAGAACGGTCCATTAAACTAATTTTCTTGCGGATTGCCAAAAGTTTTTCTTGGGATATGGGTTGTCCGGTTTGTACGTCAATGTACCTTGCTTTCAACCATTCTAAAGCTTCGTCCGCTCGCTGGGTTTTCGATTGATCCTCAAATTGACTTAACAGATCTGTTTTGTACAAGCCAATGCGATTGCTCGTCATGTAGGCAAGCATAAAAATGCCAGCGCTCAATCCTAAAAAAATAAAACTAAAAACATAAAATTTTTTGTTCATTGCTGATGTTTTAAAATTTGTTTAATTGGTCCTCAAAAATAACATAAAAAATTCTTTTCATAACACAATTATGACACTTGTGTTCAATAAACTACAAAATATGTTTCTCAGCATGATATGAGGACCGAACAAGCGGTCCACTCTCAACATGACGAAACCCCATTTTCAACCCAATTTCACGGTAGTAATTGAATTGCTCTGGTGTAATAAATTCAGCCACTGGCAAGTGATTTAAGGTAGGTTGTAAGTACTGACCAAGGGTAATGATATCAACGTTTACTTTCTTTAAATCCTCCAAGGTTTCCAGGACCTCTTCTTCGGATTCTCCTAAACCTAACATGACTCCAGACTTGGTTTTCATACCCCCCTTTTTTAATCGAAAAAGCAATTCTAACGAACGGTCATACTTTGCTTGAATTCGAACTTGCTTGGTAAGTCGCCTAACCGTTTCCATATTATGGGACACTACCTCGGGTGAAACATCGATGATTTTTTGTAAATTTTCCCATTTACCCGCAAAATCGGGAATGAGTGTTTCAAGGGTGGTACCTGGCGACTGCCGCCGAATGGCACGAATGGTTTGCACCCAAATTTCAGCACCGCCATCCTTTAAATCATCGCGATCAACAGAGGTAATAACCGCATGCTTAATTTGCATGGTTTTCACGCTGTGGGCAACTTTTCCTGGTTCAAAAACATCAACCTCAGAAGGTTTTCCGGTTTTTACGCCACAAAAACCACAAGATCGCGTACAAATATTACCTAAAATCATAAAGGTTGCTGTGCCCTCTCCCCAACACTCCCCCATGTTAGGACAGCTACCGCTCTCGCAAATCGTGTGGAGCTTATGTTGGTCAACCAAGCCACGAACTTTTTTATAATTTTCTCCCGTCGGTAGTTTAACGCGAAGCCAATGCGGCTTCTTAATGCGAAGTGTACTCTCCATATTCGAGCACAAATTTCGGTAAAATATATTAAACCCGTAATCGTTTTCGCATTCTTTAACGTTTTGACTAAAACATTGGCTAACTTTACACACAATGAAGGTAACCGTTACTTATCTAGGCGATTTGCGAACCCTTGGAATTCACCCTTCTGGGGAACAAATTACCACGGATGCACCGAAAGATAACCAAGGACTTGGTGCCTACTTTTCTCCTACCGATCTGGTAGCAACGTCCTTGGCGTCGTGCTTCCTGACAATCGTCGGAATCTATTGCAAGGAACGAGAAATTCCATTATCCAAGATTTGCATTGATGTTGAAAAAATAATGGCAAGTAATCCTCGAAGGATTGCTCAAATAAATCTTCTCATCGACTTGATGGATAATTTATGGGATGAACCCACTCGAAAAAAAATCATTGCTGTAGGTAAAACTTGTCCGGTTGCGGCTACCTTGGGCAATCAAGTAACGATAGAATACGCATTTAAATGACCCCAAAAAACCTAGCCCACTATCCGAGAAAGGAAAAATCGGATATTATATATGGTATTCACAGCGTGAAAGAAGCCGTTGAATCCAAAAGAGAAATCAACAAAATTTTGATTCAAAAAGGAATTTCCAAGGAGGGCTTCGAGGAAATTCGAAAGTTTTTGACGGGGAATAATTACTCCGTTCAATATGTCCCGATACAAAAACTCAATCAATTAACTACAGGAAACCACCAAGGTATTGTGGCTTACGTTTCTCCGATTGAATACCAAACAATGGAAATTTTAGCCGAGCAATGGGTGGAGGGCGGTGTAAAACCCTTCATTTTAGCGCTGGATAGAATTACGGACGTTCGGAATTTTGGCGCCATTGCACGTACTGCAGAGTGCTTTGGCGTTAACGGCATTTTAATCCCAACAAAAGGGTCCGCCTTGGTCACGGCCGATGCAGTAAAAGCTTCCTCGGGAGCGCTCAACCGCATTGCTGTTTGTAAATCAGACCAATTTAAAAACACCTTGTTTCATCTTCAACAAATGGGTATACGACTGGCTGCTGTTACCGAAAAAACCAAGGTTTCGATGGATGGCGCAAATTTAAAAGGGGCAATTGTGCTCTTGTTAGGTTCTGAGGAGGATGGAATAACCCAGGACTTACTGAATATGGCAGATTTGCGCGTTTCGATTCCAATGCTTGGCGCCACAAATTCGTTAAACGTCGGTGTCGCTGCCGGCATCGCTATGTTCGAAAAATTAAGGCAAGAACGCCATGAATAATTAGGCCAGCAATTTCGCAGCGAGTTGCGGAAGATGCGACAAACAGTCGATTCTATTTTCAAACTTTGATCGGTGTTTTCTATCCCTTTGAAACCATACAGCTTGCATTCCCACCCTCATGGCTCCGAGCACGTCTGCTCGGTAGTCGTCTCCAACCATCAAACTTTGCTTGGCTAATGCGTTTGCCTGCGCCATTGCTTGAATAAAAATTTTTGGTTGCGGCTTATTTACCCCCACTTCTTCGCTGCATAAAATGACTTGAAAATGGTGATGTAATTTTGCGTATTCCAACTTAATATGTTGTACCTCGAGAAAACCATTAGTAATTATATGCAGGTTAAACCCCATTTCGCTGAGGTCTTCCAATACCGATTGAGCGTGCGGGAGCAAGGCTGTTTGTTTGGGCGATAAATCCACATACCCATCACCAAGTTGACGGGTTATTGCCTCATCCATTACACTAAAATGCTTTAGCGTGGCACGAAACCGTTCATAACGAAGCACCTCCTTGTCCAGCTGTCCAACGGAATACAAATGCCAAAGCAAGTGATTATTTCTTAAATAAATTTTATGAAATTGTTCGAACGAACACTTGCCTTTTAACAATCCAATCTGATCGAACAAAATAAGCAAGGCTTTTCGTGAGTTGGTTTCGAAATCCCAAAGGGTACGATCCAGGTCAAAAAAAATGTGGCGATTAGAATAAGACATACCAAATCCCCGTTAGTAGAATCGCATTAATGTGAATACCGAGAGTTATCAACAGAAATGCTTGTTTGCGCTTCCTGAATAATCGTGCACAAATCACTGCTCCAAAAGGAACAGGAAAGATTACCGAGGACAGCAGGCAAAAACCAATAAATCCAATGCGAGCCTTGACTTTAACAATTTTCCGAGTAAAGGCAATTTTCCGAGGATGGAGAAAAGGTTCTTTACCAAGTTTCCTCAGGCGCAACCAATTAAAAATAAAGCCCCCTAAATAGAAAGAAAGTGCAGAACTCAGTGTAGCACCTGCTGCAGAAGCTAAGCATGTTTGCCAAACAGGTATTGCCAACAAGGCCCCGGGAGCTGCAGAAAGCAAAAACTTAAAAGTTCCTAGAAGAAAGATACTCCACAGAACCTTACTATTCATCATCATGCATGCTAAACTTTAACGCCAAACGCCAGGTCACCTGCATCGCCCAACCCAGGTACAATGTACGCTTGTGCCGTTAATTCTTCGTCTATTGCAGCGGTATAAATAACCGTATTCGGTGGAAAATGATTTTTAACGCGCTCAATCGCCTGGTATGTTGATAGGGCCGTGACAACGTATATTTTTTTTGGAATACCTACCTTCACCAGGGCATCGTAAACGGTATTCATAGAATTCCCCGTAGCCAGCATGGGGTCGCTAAGAATCCATATTCTTCCATCTAAATTAGGGGCTGCCATATATTCAACATAAATCTCAAATTCTTCAGGTGTAAGGTGTTTGCGATAGGCTGATACAAAGGCACTTTCAGCCCTGTCATAGCACCGCATTAACCCGGAGTGCATGGCAAGCCCTGCCCGTAAAATTGTGACTAAAACAGGCTGTTCCTTTAGAACCCTCTCCTCGGAAATGCCTAATGGGGTTTCTACTTTAACCGACTTGTACGGCAACGATTTAGAAATTTCATACCCGATAATTTCTGCAATTCTTTCCATGTTGAGCCGAAAACGCATAGGGTCGCGTTGTGTTTCAACGTCTCTTAATTCCGCCATGTAATTTCCAAGAAGAGAATTCCCCTCCGATAAGTTGTAAATCATAAAATTCGGTTTTTGCGAAGGTAAGATTTTCCATTAAAATTGCAGAAATTAGCGCAATTCACGTTGTAAGATTTCTTCATCTAATTGTTTATCCCAACGAGCAACCACAATAGTCGCTACGGCATTTCCAATGAAGTTGGTAAGGGCGCGGCATTCGGACATGAACTTGTCAATGCCAAGAATTAATGCAATGCCCGCAACAGGAAATCCTTTGACAACAGCAAGGGTTGCTGCAAGCGTAATAAAACCGGCACCAGCAACGCCTGCGGAACCTTTGGAGCTCAACATTGCGATAAGCAGCAACAGCAATTGATCGCTCAAACTTAACGGGAAGTTACATGCCTGGGCAATGAACAGCGCTGCGAGCGTCATGTAGATGTTCGTGCCGTCCAAATTAAAGGAATAACCGGTTGGTACAACCAAGCCCACTACTTGTTTGGAACAACCTAATCGCTCGAGTTTCTTCATCAAATTCGGGAGTGCCGACTCCGAGGAACTCGTTGCTAAAACGAGCACCAATTCTTCTTTAATATACCTCAATAATTTAAAAATGTTGAACTTATTGTACCAGGAAACCGCCCCTAAAATGACCACGATAAAAAGCGAAGCTGTAAGGTAGAAAGTCCCCACCAATCCCATCAGATTCCACAAAACATCCAGTCCATATTTGCCAACCGTAAAAGCCATTGCACCAAAAGCACCTATTGGCGCCAATTTCATGAGCAACTCAACGATTTTAAAGATGGGGTGTGCTAAAGCATTTAAAAAGTCAATAACAGGCTTGCTTTTATCTTGGGTCATGGACAAGCCAACACCGAAGATGATGGCCACGAAAAGCACTTGAAGAATGCTGTCGCCCGTTAAAGAGCTCATTAGGGAAGTTGGAATAATCCCTAAAATAAAGGCGGTTAAGGAGTGTTCTTTGGAGGCATCCACATAATCTTGAATCGACTTTGGATCTAGATTGCCCGGATCGATGTTCATTCCATAACCGGGTTGAACGAGGTTGGCCGAAACCATACCGATTACCAAGGCTAAAGATGAAAATGTTATGAAATAAAGCATGGCCTTGCCCGTGACCCGCCCCACAGCACTTAAGTTATTCATAGCTGCTAGCCCAGTGGATACCGTAATAAAAATCACTGGGGCTATGATCATTTTAACCAACGCAATAAAGCCGTCGCCCAAAATTTTTAGCTCAATAGCAGGTTGCGGCCAAAATTTACCCAATAAAATACCCAATGCAATGGCAAAAATTACCTGGACGTATAACTGTCTATACCAAGGTTTCTTCGGCGTATCAGGTTCTTGCGTTTTAATTTCCATGACGATAAATATCCATGACGAAAATTAAGCATTCTTTAAATAACCGACATGAAATCACAAATCTTTTATCATAAATTACCTAATTTCGAAAATTATGGAACCTGCTGTTTTCAACCGAAAGTCCATGATTTTAGTAATCATCGCTTCCTTGGGATATTTTGTCGACATTTACGATTTAGTCTTGTTTGGTGTGGTGAAAGCGGAAAGTTTAACCACCATTATGCCTGGTGCTACGGACAGTTTGAGGGCTTCAACTGGTAAAATGTTGTTCAACCTACAGATGATCGGTATGTTTGTTGGCGGTTTGTTGTGGGGGGTGTTAGGCGATAAAAAGGGCCGTATAAAGGTGTTATTTGGTTCGATTTTGCTGTACTCCCTTGCCAACATTGCCAATGCTTTTGTAACCAACATTCCTAGTTACAGCGTTATTCGTTTTATCGCAGGAGTTGGGTTAGCTGGCGAATTAGGTGCAGGTATTACGTTGGTTTCAGAATTAATGCCTCGAGAAAAACGAGGATACGGCACCATGATCATCGTTTGTTTTGGAGCGATGGGAGCTGTTTTTGCAACGCTCATAGGTACAAGGGGCGATGCACTTGGCCAATGGATAGAAAGCGTCTTTGGGGCTTCTGTTCACAATTGGCAAGTGGCTTACTTGGTGGGTGGTTTTTTGGGATTAATTTTACTGCTATTGCGCATGCGAACGCTTGAATCGGATATGTTTAATACAATGCACGAAAAAGGGATCCGCCGCGGCGATTTAAAACTCATCTTTAGCAACAAAAAAAACTTAAAAAAATACTTCCATTGTATTTTGGTGGGTGTTCCTATTTGGTTTGTTGTCGGCCTGTTGATAATGAATTCCAAGGACGATTTCGGACCGCTCCACGGTCTCAACACCGTTAATAATGGTTACGCCGTAATGTACGCCTACATTGGATTGTCCATAGGCGATTTGGTCGCTGGTTTTTTAAGTCAATGGTTGAAAAGCCGTAGAAAAGTTGTTTTCATTTTTTTATTTCTCACCCTAATTGTCACCATCAGCTTTCTATTCGCTTACCATCTTATGACGCTTGAGACGTACTACTTCTTTTGTTTTTTGCTCGGTACATCAACCGGATACTGGGCTATATTTGTAACAATAGCGGCTGAACAATTTGGTACAAACATCCGTTCTACGGCGGCCAATACTATTCCGAATTTTGTTCGCGGCAGTGTCTTCCTGATTGTTTCCCTCTTTTTAATGATGAATGTTTTACTCCCTACAGCTTACGCTGCTTTATTGGTTGGATTGACCTGTTTAGCCCTGGCATTTTGGGGAATATTCAGCTTACGAGAAACCTTTTCCAAGGATTTAAATTACCACGAGTAGGTATTGCTTAATCCCCAATCTTCTTGTATCTTTACGCATCATTGCCCACGTGGTGAAATTGGTAGACACGCCATCTTGAGGGGGTGGTGCCAACAGGTGTGCTGGTTCGAATCCAGTCGTGGGCACCAAACCAAAGCCTGGCATGCAATGCGGGGCTTTTTTCATTTTGATCCGTTGCAAGCTTGCTTGAATAAGGTACAAGGGAAAAAGACCCGAACGGTGAAGCCGTCAGGGTTTGGTTTGTATAGCGAAAAAACCTTTTATGGTTCACGGAGTAATCCAGTCGTGGGCACCAAACCAAAGCCTGGCATGTAATGCGGGGCTTTTTTCATTTTGATCCGTTGCAAGCTTGCTTGAATAAGGTACAAGGGAAAAAGACCCGAACGGC
>VGMY01000012.1 GCA_016866255.1 Bacteroidota bacterium
TAACAAGGTAAAACCAAGTTGTTTCACAACTCTTTTTTTATGCCTTAATCCTTCATTCAAACCTTCGGCTTGATTCGATTTACGGCATAAAAAAACCTGAGCCAAATGACTCAGGTTTTCCTTGTAGCGGGGACAGGACTCGAACCTGTGACCTTCGGGTTATGAGCCCGACGAGCTCCCAACTGCTCCACCCCGCAATGTATCTTTTCATTGCTTTATTTCAATTTTGCCCGATTCTTTCATCGAGGAAGGTAAAGATAAAAGGTTTTTCGTTATCCACCAAATCAATCGAGTAACAATTGCTGCTTTCGGTTGATAGCCCCGTGTTTTTCAATGATGCATTTTAAGCCTATTGCATGCGAATGGAGGTTAATGCCCTGAACGCTAGACCTCGTTCGATCGAATAGATAATTGATCGTCAAAATGTCCTTGATTCTGCAACCCAAGCCCACTTGGACATTGTTCAAATTTTGCGTGCCTCCCCATACTTGAAAGCGGTAGGCGTAATTCACTCTTACCGCCAATTCGTAATTAAACGGGGCATAGCGCACCGGGGTGATTTTTACCGAAGGCAACAAAAACCAATCCTCGTTCAATACCACCAAATGCCGGTAATAAACCCCCCATTCCGTTCTGAGCTGGGCCAAGGTGCCAATTTCTTTCCACTTCGCAGGACCCAGATCGTTCGCGTAAATTCCGGAAAGCGAATTTCGGGTACGGTAGCTTAACCCCATTTTATAGGTTGGGTAGTTGTAGGTGGAAAAACGGCTGACCACCACATCCTGTTGGTTCGTGGTTACGTATTCCGGGTTATACCCAACTTGCACAAAGCCGCCTCCTATTCCCAGACTCAACCGATTTTCTTTATTCGTTTTGATGTTTACAGCCCCTTCTAAGGTAGCTGTTGAAAAGGTAAACGCTCCGTTGCGCTCAACCAAAAGGTTCGTGCCCGCCCCAAACATCGCTCCGTCGCTTTTGCTGCCGCTGAAGGGAAAAGACAGGGTTGCATTGATGGTCTTGGGTGCTCCGTCAAATCCCACCCATTGCTGCTTTACCCCCAGGGCCGCTTCTACATATTCATTCAAGCCATGATGGGATGGGTTGATGCTCGCCCAATTCATGCCGTACCATACCCGGTTGGGTGCTTGCTGAGCGCCAACGGATAGACTTAAAAACAACATCAAAACAAGCCCTTTCCACCTCATCGAACAATGCTTATGGTTCCTTTTTTGACAACCCCGTTGCCCAAATCCAAAAGAAAGTAATAAACCCCATCGGGCAATACCTTTCCGTTGCGCGTTCCCGCCCAAGCATTCGCCGATCCATAAGAAGCCGATTCGTACAACACATCACCGAAACGGTTCATAATAACCATGCGGTTATCGGGGTAATTCTCAATGCCTGGAATGATCCACACATCGTTGTTGCCATCGTTGTTCGGCGAAAAGGTGTTGGGAATATTGAACACATTGCTCAAGAAAACCGTGACATAGTCAAAAAACACACAACCCGCGTAATAGCCCATTAACATGTAAGTCGTGGTTTGAAAAGGAGTGGTTTGAACGCTCGGTAGTGTGGGATAATTGAACAGATAAGAAGGACTCCACATCAACGAGTCATAATTTCCAGTAGCCTGTAAGGTCACCACGGTCCCAGAATCAACGGTTTGATCTAGGCCAGCGGATAAGTTAGCATCGAGTACCGATACCGAGGAAATCGCCGTATCCAAGGTCACTGATCCATTCACCTCGCACGCGCACACTGCTTGAATTTGATGGATGTTTTGGGTGGGCAAAAACACAAAAGTTCCCGATGCATTCGACAACACCGAGTCACCGTTTACCCAAAAGGAATAGGTCGCATTCCCTGCACAACCAGAGGTCGCTGTAAAGGTGAGGCTTTCGCCCGGACAAAGCGTATCACTGACTGGAAAAAGTTGCACCTGAGCCCTGACAAGAGAACCAAGATGCACCATTAACAAAAGAATAACAAGCCGTTGCACAGATTACGATACCTAAGGTTTTTCGGGAGAAACATCCAACAGGAGCAGACTGCTTTACCCAAATTGTACGCAAACTACCGAATTTTTTACGAATTTTGGCATTATTGTCGACGCGAAGCAATAATTTTTAATACCTACATCATGCAAAAAATTACCTTTTCCTCCCTCTTGACCTTGTTGATTTCCTTGAGCGCCTTCAGTCAGCGCTTGGATTACGACCATTCCTCGAAATGGTTTTTTGGTATCAATGCGGGAGCCACTTGGAGCTGTACCGACGTTCGAAATGAAAACGATGGCGGTTGGGGTTTTACCTTAGGGAAATCCTACAACTGGAAAACGGGAAGGCGTATCAGTTTTGATCTCAGAGGACGCTACCTGTATGGAGATTGGTACGGTCAAGACAACGATACCAGCAACTTGAGCGCTTACGTCAGCGGTCCACTCTCCCCGTACAAGGATACTTTCAACATGACTGTTCACAATTTTCTCAATGAGCAGCACCGTTTGGCCTTTGAATTAGTCCTTCACGCAAACCGCTTTACAGAGCGCACCAACTGGGACCCTTACATTTTTGGAGGAATTGGCATTACTTGGCGCAAAACATGGGGAAATCTATACAACGACGCCGTTTTATACAATTATCCGGACATGTTGGCTAGCGGTGGTATTTCCAATGCCATTAGCACCGATATGGACAACACCTACGAAACGCCCTTAAATGAAAACCAAAACGATCGTTGGAAGGCTAAATGGATGCCGAGTCTAGGAATTGGAATCGGATATATCGTTGGCCCAAGATTTTCAATCGGCATTGAGCACAAAACCACCTTTACGGGAATCGACGATTGGGATGGAGTGGTTTCCTCAAACCGTCTTAAAAAAGACTGGTATAACTACACATCAGGGTATCTGCAGTTCCGTTTTAGAACCCAAGAAAAAGAACCGCACCAAGAGGAGCAAAATAACATCAATAACATCAATAACTACAACATCAACTGCATTAAACCGACCATCAGTGCAACAGAAACTTCGGTTACCACCAACACCGAGAACTATTACATTCGATTTAATACTACCGAGATTACTGCTAAAAACACCATTATGATCAGGGATGCGGGAGGGCTGACTGTTCCTTTTACCTTTGATCCAACCACCAACTCCGTAAGTTCCAGAGTGGTTCTCAAGCCTGGCATCAACCGATTTACCTTGTTCGTGCAAAACGATTGCGGGAGCGCTACCCAAACCCTCGAGGTTAATTACAATGATTGCCGCCTACCCAACATTACTTTCAGCAATTTAGTAAAGAACGGATCTACCACGGTGCAACAATCTACCTTAAACCTGAGTGCAATCATTGAAAACACCATGGCCTCCAACATTGCCCTCTATGTCAATGGAGTTTCAAGAACCCAATTCAGTTACAACTTTTTAAACGACGTTTTCCAATCCACCCTCTCTTTACAACCGGGTAAGAACCTAATCAAAGTAGAGGCTAGCAACCTGTGCGGAAGTTCCTTCGCAGCTACCGAAATTATCTACGATAACTGCGTTATTCCTTCCTTGAGCATGATGTCTCCGTCCAATAGCGGCACAACCGTTAGTTCGGCCTCGCAAGTGGTTACGGTGTCAACTTTGGGTTTTAGCGGTAAAAATGAATTCAGCGTTTTACTTAACGGTCAGAACATGAACAATTTTTCTTGGGCGAACGCTGTATTAACTGTTCCGGTAACTTTAGTCAACGGCAACAACACCCTGACGGTCAACGGAACCAACCGCTGCGGTTCGGAATCTTTGGTAATCAGCTTGAACTACCAACAATGCCAAGCGCCTGTTATTACCTTGCAAAATCCTGCCAGTGTTAACGTTTCTGTTTCCAAGGCACCTTACACGGTGAAGTTCAAAACACAAAACCAAAGCAGTATTAGCCTTTTGGTTAACAATTTGCCGGTCAAGAATTACACCTACAACGCAACAACAGGTATGCTTGAATATTCTTTTTTGCTTACCCCAGGCCTAAATATCGTAACCCTTACGAGCAGCAGCGCCTGCGGGGTTGATATGGAAACCGTCAACATTACTTACCTAACCTGTACCTCGCCCAACGCAAGCCTAACCTCTTCTGGAGGAACGGTAAGCGCCTCGGGTTACGTGTTTTCTGCCACAACGAATGGCATAAATTCAATACAAGAAATTAAAGTAACGCAGAACGGAAACGCTATTCCCTTTACATTTTCTTCGGGCATAGTTCAAGCGATTTCTTTATTAAATCCGGGTACCAACACCTTCACCGTTACCCTTACCAATCTCTGTGGAACGCAAAGTCAAACACAAACGGTCACCTACAATAACTGTTTGACTCCAAGTGTTGGCTTGTTGCAACCGATTGCAAGTGGAATAACGGTAAATCAGAACGCCTACGAACTTCAGTTTACCACCGCTAATGTGAATAATGCCTCTGAAATCACCTTAAAAGTGAATGGCAAGGCAACCCCATTTCAATGGTTGAACGGAATAGTAAGTGCCAGTGTAGTTTTGAATGCAGACATCAACAACGTCGTCGTTTCCGTGAAAAACGCGTGCGGCAGCGATAGCAAAAGCCTGCAAATTTCGTTTAAACAGTGTTTGGTACCATCGGTTGTTATGAACTCCCCAAACCAATTGAGTACCACCACCAACCAAAATTCAATAAATATTGATGTTGACGCAGTGAATTGCAACAGCGCAGCACAAATTACGGTAATGCGAAACGGAACCGCTGTTCCATTCTCATTTACGAACGGAAAAATAACCTTGAATCCGACTCTTACTCCGGGACTAAACACCTTTGTCATCAAAGCCACCAACGACTGTGGAAATGACATTGGACAGCTCAACGTGACCTATGACAATTGTCTAGCGCCACTGATATCGCTGAACTCCCCCATTTTCGGTGCTACTTCCAATGCCACCTTGGCCATTTCAGCAGCACTTCAAAACATTGCCAATGCGTCACAGGTCATTTTATTGGTTAATGGAATTGGTGTGCCGTTTACGTTGACTTCAGGTACATTGACGGCCAGTGCAACGCTTCAAGCAGGTAATAACACCGTGGTAATTTCTGCTACAAATTCTTGTGGAACGGACGTTGAAACGAACAACATCGTTTTCAATCCTTGTAAAGCGCCTACGGTAACCATAAATCAGCCCGTAACTTCAGGCTCTACGGTATCGAACGCCACATTTGCCTTTAACGCAACCTTGGAGAACGTCAGTCTGAGCAATCAAGTTATCCTCAGTTTGAACGGTAACGCAATCACCAACTTTCAACTAGTGAGCGGTCAATTAAGCGCAACCCTTTCGCTCAACAATGGCGTCAATACCATCGTGTTGAGTGCAAACAACGGTTGTGGTGCGGCTCAGCAAACAACAACCCTCACCTTAAGCACGTGCAACTCTCCCTCTGTGAACATTCAAACGGCGAACGGCCAGACGGTTTCCAATACATTGTTCCCCTTCACCGCCCAAGTATTCCAAATAACCAATGTTCAAGGGTTAACATTCATGGTCAATGGACAAATTACCCCTATTTCCCTGGTTGGAAATACCGCAACCGCCTCAGTAACACTTCAAAACGGTCAAAATACCTTGATGCTTTCAGCAACGAATGCTTGTGGAACGGACACCAAGGCGATACAAGTAAATTTTATTCCTTGCACAACCCCTTCGATTAGCGTTCAAAATACGAACAACGCGACCGTTACTTCAGCGACCTACGTCTTAAATGCCACCGTAACCGGTGTTATTTCAGCCGAGGTATCAATTACTTTGAACGGAAATCCCGTCAATAATTTTACGCTCAATGGCAGTAACCTGAGTGCGACCCTAACCCTTAGCCCGGGATCAAACCACGTTGTACTTGTTGCTCAAAACAACTGCGGATTTGACCGCGGAGATTTGAACGTGATTTATGAAAATTGTACCACACCTCAAATTAACGTTGGATCCATGAGCGATACGGTTGCGCAAGGGATTCTTACCTACGCTGCGAGCCTCACCAACATGCCTTCGGTTCAGGGTATTGGGTTAACGCTTAACGGACAAAGTGTTTCCAACTATTCGTACGTGAACGGAGTGCTTATAGCCAACCTAAACCTTGCGAACGGGGACAACACAATCGTGTTAACCGCGAACAATGCCTGCGGAAACGCCAGCAACACCCAACATGTTTATTACGACCACTGTCAAGTACCGATCATAACGGTGACGTCAGCCTTACAAGCTAGCGATGGTTTATACTATTTTGAAGCAACCCTTCAACATGTCTACGATATCGAAGGAGTTTATTTCACTTTCAACGGTCAAAACGTTCCATTTAACTATAATAACGGTCAATTTACGGCAACGGTCACCTTGAATCAAGGAGCCAACACTTTTTACATCAGTGCCGGAAATAATTGTGGAACCGATACGGAAACTACCAACGTGAATTTTGCCAATTGCAATCTTCCGATAATAGTCCTGGTAAATCCCTCCTCGGCGTCTTCGAATGTGACAGTTGCGGCATATACCATAGCCCTGGATGTTCAAAATATCAGCAGCGCAGCAGAGGTAAATCTCACCCAGAATGGTACCGCCTTAATGGGCATTAGCTTAGCAGGAACATCGGTTACGCTTCCTGTAGCCTTACAGTCAGGAATGAACACCTTCCAGGTAAATGCAAATAATGTTTGTGGAGTTGATCAAAATTCTTTCACCATAAATTACACGCCAAACGGCAACAGCAACAATGGAGGAAGGCCCGAAAATAATTCAGGAAGTCAAGGTTCACCCAATAATAATGCCGAAAAACAAAACCCACCTAAAGACGTTAAGCCCGTAACTCCGGCACCTGCCCCGGCCAAAAAAGATCCACCTAAAGACGTTAAGCCCGTAACTCCGGCACCTGCCCCGGCCAAAAAAGATCCGCCCAAAGACGTTAAGCCCGTAACTCCGGCACCTGCTCCGGCCAAAAAAGATCCGCCCAATGACGTTAAGCCCGCAACTCCGACACCTGCTCCGGCCAAAAAAGATCCGCCCAAAGACGTTAAGCCCGTAACTCCGGTAACACCTGAAAAGCCCGTGATTAAACCCAAGCCCTCACAACCTGAACCCAAGGAGACTAAACCGGAAGAAAAAAAACCTGAAAAAGGCGGGGGAAAATGATTGCCATTTAGATGGAGGGGTTTTAATAGTGAATACTAATTTGTAAATTCGCACTCTTAATTCAGATTCCATGGCAATAATTGGTAAAATACGTGACAAATCCTGGTTAATTGTTGGTTTTGTAGGTATCGCGATGATCGCATTCATTTTGGGGGATTACAACCGCATGTTCGGTTTGGGGGAAGGAAGTTACGGAATCGGTCTAGTTGCCGGAGAAAAAATTGATATCGAAGATTATAACGCCTTAACCGAACGTGTTCAAAACCAAGAGCGAAACCAAAAGCAACAGGAAAACAAGCCCTTTACCGACGAAGACCTAGAAGCGGCGAATGACAAAGCATTTAGTTTCATGGTAGATTCCACCTTGCTACAAAAGGAATACCATTCATTAAACATTGCAGTAAGTGATCGAGAATTTACTGCCTACCTTATGGCAACAGAGGGATTTAGTGTGCTACAGGACCTCAACCAATTTTTTGTGGACAAGGCCACGGGGGTTATTTCCGAACAATCCATCAAAAGTGGAAGGGTGCAGTTGCAAAATACATTAACCAAATTAAAAGCCGCAAAAAAAGCCGAAGAAAAAGCCCAATGGGAAGGGACGAAGAAGTATTTCACGGATCGAAGAAAAAATGAGAAGTACTTTTCCTTAATAGCTCAGGGTATTTATATAACAAAAGTTGAAGCGCGGGAAGAATATTTATCCAAAAAAGAAGCCAAAAATATTCAATTTGTTACAAGGCGCTATTCCGAAATCAATAATGCTGAAATAAAAATCAGCGACGACGAATTGCTTTCTTTTTACGAGGAACACAAAGCCGATAAAAAGTACTGGAATCGAAGCAATAATCGCGAAATAAGACTGTTTGATATTTCCATTAAGCCTTCCAAAGCAGATACGCTTGCTTTTGATAAAAAGATTGCTAAACTGCGCCAAGATTTTCTAGCTTCGAGTAATGATTCCGCCCTGGTCATGAAAGAAAGCGAAATGCGAAATTATCTCCCAGGAGCAAGAGCTATAGCTGTACCTGTTGGTCATCCAAAGGCCAATCAGTACATGACCTACCCCATGGATTACGATACCATCATTAAACGAACAGCGATTGGGCAATTAGTGGGTCCTTACCGCGTCAGCGATGCATTTTACCTATCCAAACTGTTGGGATTCTCCCCTGCAAAAATAAAAGCGCGGCATTTATTAATTGCTACCAACAATTCAACCGATTCGAAACTGCTTGCCAGTAAGAAAAAAACCGCCGACAGCCTTCTCGCCGCCATCAACAAAACCAATTTTGCGGAGCTCGTTAAAAAATACAGCGATGATCCCGGATCGAAAGACAAAGGTGGCGAATACGCAGACTTCTTGGAAGGGGATATGGTGAAAGAATTCGGTGGATATTGTGCTACTGCTCCCATCGGTAAAATTGGCATGGTTAAAACCGATTTTGGATACCACATTATTGAAGTATTGGAACGCGATGCTAACCGGTTTCCCATTTTAGTTACTATCGTAAAATCGTTCAAGGCCTCTGAGGAAACTGTGGCAAACTCGGAATCTGAAGCGAACATGTTGCTCGGTAAAATCAATCGAAAGTTATCAGGCCTATCCGATATTTCCAAGAAAACTGCGGCGTTTGACACACTTGGAAACCGCAACGGCTATTTCATTCGTCCGATTAAATTGGAGGACAATAACCCCACGATGTACGGTATTAGTACCAAAATCGCCCAAGATCGGGTTTTAGAATTGGCATTTAACAACGAGGCCGAGGCCGGTGACCTAATGCAAGCACCCATTAGGGATGAAGATAAATACATTATTGCTATGCTGTCTTTGGTTACTCAAAAAGGAGAACCGCAGTTCCATGAGGTCAAGGAACGAATGAAAACAGAGCTTATCGAAGATAAAAAAGCGAAACGACTCATCAATGAAATGACGAAAATAAAAGGTCTAAATGCCGTAGCCAGTAAATTTAATGCTGTTGTAGAACAAGCTCAGGTAACCTTTGCAAACCCATCCATGGGAAACAGCGGATTCGAGCCCGAAATCGTAGGAGCATTGTTCTCAGGGCTTGTGAAAGATGGTCAGACTACTCTTCCCTTGAAAGGGAAATCCGGCGTCTATATCGTTAAAATTGTTTCGTCCCAGAAAGCCCCGTCAACCGCAATATATAAGGAAGAAAAAGATCAACTCACGGCAATGGTAAAAAGTAACCTGCAGGCCTCACTCATGAACTCGCTCCGCAAATCAGCAGAAGTAGTGGACAACCGAAAACTTTACCCGAATATTCGATTTTAGTGCCAATACTTGGCCTTAGCGAGAGTTATTGGGTGTGTTTAAGAATCTCCATTATGAAAGAACAGGCGGCCATTGACCCATTCATCGTCCAAAATCGCCTTATTTTTTCGATAAAAGGCAAGAGCTGGTTCGTTCCAGAAAAGTACTTGCCAATCCATACGTCGTACCTTTTCTATCTTAGCTTCAGCCACCACTCGATCAAAAAGAAGCTGACCAATCCCCCCATTGCGAAAAGGCTCCTTAACATAAATATCCTCTAAATACAAGATTCTCCCTTTCCAAGAGGAATATCCAAAATAATAAAGTGCAAATGCTACAACTTGTCCTTGTTGTTCAACGACCAAAGCCTTACATCGATTATGCTGAAAAAGATCTTCGGCCAAAGCATTCGGGGTATTAATGACCGCATCCGGTGCCCGTTCATAATTTGCCAGTTCTTCAATTAACCCGTGGATTGCCGCCACATCAGATGGTTGAGCAAATCGGACTTGCATTATTGAACTCCTGCTAGGTTAAACCTCAATTTTAACCCCGTACTCATATTCCCGGTTGGATAGCTCGTTGCAACTTTCGGCGTATTCAAATTTTGATCGTAATAATACGAAACGGTCAGGTTTTGCGATACGTTGTAATCGATGTTTAATTTAAAGGAAACAACCGATTGGCCCGCTGTTGCTTGGTTGGTGTTTTCGACTACTTTTCGAATTAGGGTAGAATTATCTCTGAATGAAAAATTGATTCCGGCATTCAAATCGTTGGCAGGAATGCGTTTTACCAATTTAACTTTAGCTATTTTCGTCTGCATCCCGATAACTATCTCATCCGATTTTATTTCCGTAACTTGATTGTTGTTGAGGGAAAGTGTGGCCATTCGATCTTTTTTGTACTCAAACTTGGTCGTTACCGATTGATCCAAAATAATCCATGTGGCATCCATCCCTATCAAAGGTGAAAATTGCTCGCTGAGGGTAATGTTTTGAACTTGAAGCGGAGATATGAAATTATTGTTCAAATCCAAGGCCGTTGGATTTCCGTTAGCATCCGTGGTGGCGCCCATGTTCGATTGCATACCATTGACCGTTACCGTAGAATTATAAGCATGCCGGAGTACAAAGGATTTAACCACTTTCTTAGCAAAATTAAATTTCGATAAACCGTTGTAGGTAATGCTCCAATTTGGTAGCGGAATGTTTTTTATCGGATTGATGTTTTTCTCATTGACTTCCTTATTACCATAAGCCGTTAAAAAGGCCCCAATAACTACTTCTTGCTGATTTCCGGAATATCCATCGAAGTAACCTGAAGGAAGGGAGGAAGAATATGGATTTGCTGCCCCAACAATTTGCGATACTGCTTCACGGTTGGCCAGCAAGCGGTTAAAAATTTCAGAAGAACGGTCTTTGTTATCTTTCATAAAGGCAGTTCCCCACGTAATGGTGGAATAGGTTAACGTAGCGGACTCGAAACGGCTCTGTCCCTCAAATTGCTGGCTTGTTTCGTTCCAACGGAAAAATTCTCCGCTATTTCTGCCGTAATTTCGGTTGAGCTTCATTTCAATGTTCAGATCTTTAAGCGGCTCCAAGGTAGCACGAAGATTCAATTTAGTGCTGTGGGTAATCGAAAATTGCTTATTCAAATTCTCATTTTGTACTAACCAATCGTTGGATGCTGATAAATTCGCAATGCTGTATCCGTTTTCGCGTCCCCAGAGGTCATAGCCTTGTTTTCCAAAAACAAAGGCACTCATCCCAAAATTGTTAGAATTCATGCCCAAAATACGGGATTCCTGATTAGAGCCGGGAAGTTGGGTTCCATCATCGATGGAATAGGTGCCTGATATGTTGCGAACTACCATAAGCAAGCGTGCTCCTGTCTCGATAATTGGATTTACCTTTTTCTTTTCGCGTTCTTGTTTTTTCTTTTGGCGCTCGTATTTGCGCAAAACCTTCGCCCATTTTCTGCGCTCCTTCTTGGTCATTTCTTCAACCGGCTTGGGGGGCTTAGGCGGTTCCGTTTCCACTTTTTTATTTCCTTCATTGTTTCCTCTGTTGGCTCCCTCGTTGTTTTTGGCGTTAAGTGGGCCACGGTTATTCCTTCCACCAGAAAGCACTTTCTTAAACAAGGGTACTTTATTATAGAGGGTCACAAAATTAGCTTGAGAGGTCAGGTTAACTGAACGGTTATTTTGAATGGTATTCCCAAATTCTGGCTGGGCAAGGGGGGCGCGTTGCCAATTGTAGGTGCCGTTGTATTTTATATTTGCAGTAAGCCAATTTGTTAACGGAAACTTGTCAAAAGGAACCGCATAATTTAGGCCGAAGTTGTGGGTATAATCCATGGTTTTACCGAAAGTAGGTAGTTGAGATTTAATAGAATCCTTGAATTCTTGAAAACCCGATGGATCATTCTTACGATCCACTCGGTTGTTACCTTCGACAAAAATGGCCCTGTTAGTCGCAGCAAACGAAGCCTTTAAATTTTTGGTAATATCGTATCCAACGTTGTAATTTCTATTCCAGTCAAACTTCTTGAGGAAAACCGGATTGAATTGATAATTTGGCACCAAATTGTTACGCACCTGGCGTTCGTTGTACATCCTCAAGAAGTCGTTGGTGAACGTAATATTCTTCGGCATCAAGAAAAGGTTGAAATCACGAATCATCACTAACCATTTCGATTTTTGCACCGGTTGCCATTTCTTGAAAGGTTCCAAAGCTTTACCTGTAAACGTATAATTATAGTTAAGCGCCGAGGTATAATTTCTGGTTCTGTCGTAATTGGTGTTGAAATCTCGTTTTAAATTTTCTGCATAAGAATAACTCGCAGACCAGTTGGAAATTCTCCAGAATGCCGGCTTGGCGCCTGCTTTTGCTTCTTTGCGAACGTTCGTAAAGTTAAAGGAGCGGCGCTCGTTAAAATCTTGTCCGAGCCGTGCGCGTTCTTTTCGGGTGGCCAGGTCATAATCTGACAACTTGATATCGGGATTAAATGGATCAAATTCAGGGTTGATCACGCTCCAGGAATAACCGTAAAAGAAGGGAAGGGATACTTTCGCTTGCTTTCCAAAAAACTGGCCAAGCTGTACGGTGGTATTCATATCGAGCCCGATTTTTTCATTTCGCTGACGGTCTTGAACGCGGCTTTCAACAGATCCCCAATTAATGCCCGAGTAATTCCCTGAGGCAGAAACCGTCGCGAAATCTGCAACCTGCAATTGAGCTTGTCCTACTGCTGCACCGCCTCCATCGCTAACAAAGTCTGTCAAACGCAATTCATTAACCCAAACATTTACGCATTCAGGCTGTCCGTCGTCGGGCCAGTTATTGCTGGGATCTGATTGAAGAGGATTCCGAACTCCGATCATAATGGTCTTTATCGACTGTAAGTTGGGAGAGCCTTTTACCTTAATTTTTCGGTCGCTACTGGCGGGATCGTCTTTGCTATACTCAAACATGCTTGACACACCCGGCACGCCGTCCTCTACTTTTTGATTTCGTTCTTTTTTCAAACTCAATAAATCTTCGAAGACGATTTCAATGTTGTTAAGCTCTGGCCATATATCTTCCGGAGAGTTTGCTCCCCATTCTGTTTTATACAGGGGCAGCTCGTACTCGTAATAATTCTCGATAAAGTCCGTTCCGAGCCTCACAAATAAACTTACCTCTTTATCTTCAAAGGGAATTAAAGGGTCTATTTCTTCCGCGTGAGCAAACATTTTTAATTTCTTATAGGTCCGAACATCGAATACTACATTTTTATATGCCGCCCGTGCATCGCCGTCTTGTAAATTGCAAACGTCCATTAAGAGGGACTGCTCGTTCATTTGACGTTGATACGTTTGTGAAGGGTCAATTTCTCGAATAATTCCCGGAGGAACTTCATATTTAACCGGAGAGCGTTGGTCATTTTCTTCCACGTTCACCGCAGAGATGTTGAAGGAGGTGAGGTTGGGATCAGGTTGTACGCTTATCCCGGGTTGCGTTAAATCCAATAAGTAAGGCCTCCATTCGCCTCGCATGAACTCCATTTTAGCAAAACGCAATTGCACCTGCTCATCAAAGTTCTTCATAAACAAGCGCATAAATCGGATGGACCGGAAGTCTTGAATCCCATTGATCTTCTTCTCGTAGGAAGTCAGTGGAATTCGTACTTGATACCATTTTTCGGTTTTATTGCCGTTCTGGTATAATTGAATGTTGGTTATAAAGTTTTTTCCCACTTGCATATCTCCCGGCCGAATGCTCATCTTGTACTGAAAATATGCTTCCGACTCCGACAAGTTGTTGTCTTGATTGATGTCTTCAAGATCGGGTAAGTTGGTTGCTTGAGTAGGATAACCTGCTGCGTTAGCCGTGTCGGACATATTAGTAGTTGGGGCATTTCCCTCCATGCCGTTGTAGCGTTTGTAACGCTCAAGAATATCGAACTGTTGGTTGTCAAAGTTATCATCCAGGTAATAATTATAATCATCGTTCGATGGGTCTTGTAACATGCGCGCCTTGGCTGCCGGCGTAATGGTTGCATTGTTTTGAACCCAACTCACATACGAAGAATAGGCAAGCTGTTCTTCCGAACTATTCCAACCATCCAACCCAATGTCTTGGTTTAGCCTCGAGGTGGGATCGGTATCAAAAGCATTGACAATGACCTGTTCATTGGAAACCCGAGCCCAAACCGTTGTATCCACGTTGTCTGTGATGCTGGTTCCAAAAGGAGGAATGCCGTTTTCATATTCTTTACGGGAGTCGGGCAACACATCTTCCGATATGTTTCCGAGGTTGAAATATAGATCGCCCCCATTCATGAACGTATTTGGACTTTGGTTTTCGGCATCGTCATTAAAAGGGTCTAACATCCAAAACTGAATGAATTGGACATTGGATAATTCAAAGTCATTGGTCGATAAACCACGCATGATCCCTGCCCAACGATTTTCGGGATTTATAAAATACCCGACACTATCCACCGTATTGGTGGTATCGTAGTTGTACATTCCCCGTTCTTTCGGATAATAGCACACATCGAATACGGTTATGTTTGGAATGGATCCATACTGCAACTGTTGGTTCGGAAAAATGTCGGTGAAATTGACCAGGCGCATTCGGCTATCGGCCAACATGGAAGCATCTTGCTTTATGTGATTGGGGGTGAGGTTATTGCTCTGGTAAAACACGGGGTCGATCGTGTACCAGGCCATTTTTGCACGTTTGAACCCCGCCGACAACGATTGCGAGGCCGCTTCTGGAAACATATCCGGTTGCCCTTGCGGAATCGACGCCAAACGCCACGCGGTGGCAGACTTGAGGTCTATGGTGCTCTGGCTCGCTTCAAAATCATCAACGTAAGAAGTTCCCGCCCTATCAATAACCTTCGGTTGACCAGGTATCAAATAAGCCGCCTCGCCGTTAACGGATAAAGTTGACATTTGGTTGGTGGAAATTACAGGAAGTAAATCTACCAGCCGCGTTAGGAAAGGCACCTCGGTTCGGATGCTAAAATTAAGGCCCACCACATTGTTCTTGAAAGGCTCGCTTCCAAAATCTACTTTCTGGGTTACGGGGCGTTCTGTCATTCGCACCCATGTTGCTCCAAATTTCATTTTATCGCTCAGTCGGTATTGGTAGTGCCCCCCCATCAAAGTCCTTGCTTGAAATCCAAAAACCGAATTGCTTTCGATTGAAATTTTTATCGGCGTGTTGGACTCTAAAATACCCGTATTCAGTATTTTCACTCGGCCAAGGTTATAATCCACCGTGTAATCCGTTCCTTCGGTTAAATTAATCCCTCCCGCAGTTACGGTAACGGCACCTTGAGGCACATTTAGCGCATTTAAAGGAATGTCTGAACTGATCGATGATTGGTATTCGCCCTTGAATAAAAATCGGTTTTTACTCGGAATTTGCTGGGCGGCCGTTTTTGTAGAATCGTACAATTCATTATAAGCAATAGTATTAATGACATTTTGAGCGACGCCGATGTCTTGTAATTTTTTGGCGAGCGTTTTGCCAAATGGTTCTACCGTTGAAAAAAAGATTCGTCCATTCTTTCGATTGATGGTTCCGCCATTTTCAATTTTAGACCCTGTAACCGTAAAAGGAACATAATCGAAAACCCCGTCAGAAAAAGGTTGGTTGTTTTGATTAAGTCGGTCCATCTCCAAGAGCGTGACCAACTGTTTGTCGTCTAAGCCCGCCATAGGAAAAACAGGAAGAGGAACGCTAGTTGACGGATTGTTGTAATAAATATCTACCTTAAATCCCGTTTGATCCACTTGATAAGCGCCTATAGAATAAACGTTTTTCATCATCAAATCCCAGATTTTATTTTTAGGACTGGTGATGGTTGGCTTCAATAATTTCAGAATAAGTGCCTCTTGACCAGAAGACCCATCGGTTGAAAACTCCCCTACCTGATAGGTTTGTCCTCGATAGGTATATTCATAGGATACCCCCAACACCTCATCGTTATTTAAGGGATTATTGAGAGAAATATAACCAAGTAAGGCATTGTAAGAGAACTCTTGTTCAGTTAGTTTTCGGGCGTTTTCCACCTTTTCGTAATCGATGGCTTGTTGAAACGGGCCAGGTGCTGTTACCTGACTGTTCAACGCAGGAACCGCCGTTAAAAAATTTCGGATCAGGGGTTGATTCGATGCCCATTGGTACAGGTTGTTCGCTTCGTTATCAGGTTCTACTCCTGTGGTATAACCTCCGGGATTACCTTGACAATTGTATTGTTTGCCTTCCCCCAAATCCGAAAAAGCGAGAATGTTACGGGTATTCTCTGTGATGTTTGAGCGGTTGGTAACCCAAACCTCTATTCGGGTAATGTAGCGTGTTGCATTGACGTTGGGAAGACTCGCCATGGCTGAGTCGTAATCGTCATGGTAAAACATGTTCAAGAAATAGTGTCGGTTCGCCTCATAATTATCCGACGTAATTTCAAATTTCTGAACCTGCGACTTTCCCGTGATGTTTATTTCCTGTCGTTTTCCTTTAGACTGCGCCAAAATGAGGTCAAAGGTAGAGCGACCGAATTTCAGCTGGGTTTTCACTCCGAAAAGCGTTTGGGAACCTTGAATTAATGAAGTGGGAAGGTCTAAACTAACCATTCCCAAAGCTACTTTCTGCACAATTTGGTCCTCATCACCCGTATGTTCCAACTTCGAAATATTTTCAAAGTCGAAAGCGGCCTGAGTGTTGTATTTTGCACCAATTTTTAACCGGGTACCGATTTGCCCAACGATATCCATGTTAATGTTTTGCTGGAAATCAAAACGCGTGATACGCCGCTGCCGTAAAGGTAATATGGGATTTTCATACCGGGAATGATTAACTCCTAATTGCACCTCAACATTTCCTTGAGGTCTGATGACAATGTCCCCAGAACCGAAAATGCTTTCGAAAACTTTACTGCCTATTTTTATGGGCAATTCAAAGGAACGGCCAAGCACGGCATCCTCTTCGATTTGCTGTTCCCAACTTTGTTCCTCAAATTTTTTATTTTTATAGTTCAGGTAATCCTCCATAGACATTTCGGTGGAATTCCTAAATAAGAGACCATTTCCCAATGTTTGCTTGAACACGTAGCTTCCCGTTTCAGGGTCAAATTCAATCGTTTGTTGCAAGCTGGAAGGATCGCCAAGATCAAAAGATTGATGATTGTTGTCGTAACTATTCCAAATTGGATTGATTGGGAAAGGCAGGCCTTGTGAAAAGCTCATAAACGGCGATAGCGTCAAAAGAAGACCCAATACACGACTGATAAACCGCGAATACCGTTTACAAAAATTCACTACAAAATTTTTAAAGCCTCTTTAATCAATCCCTCAACTGGCTCCGAACCCGTATCAATTCTTTCCAGCGCTTTTTCTGCAGCTTTCTTATCAAATCCTAAAGAAACTAAAGCTGTTAACGCATCAAGTCGATTTGTATTGTTTGTGGAGAAGATATTCTGTGCTTGCTCCGATAATTTAATCACTTTTCCTTTTAGGTCAAGGATAACTCTTTGGGCTGTTTTGGCACCAATTCCTTTAATTTTTTGAATGGTCATAACATCTTCTGTTTGAATAGCGCGCGCAATATCCTCGGGCAACATCGATGAAAGCATAATAATTGCCGTGTTAGGCCCAATACCTGAAACGCTGATCAAATGGTTAAACATTTCACGTTCCTCCTTGGCGTGAAAGCCGTAAATAATGTGGGCATCTTCCCGAACAATTAATCTCGTAAAAACCACGCCTGAGTCCCTATCTCCTAGGGAGGTGAAGGTATTCAACGAAATTTTTACCTCGTAGCCAACACCGCCGCACTCAATCACTAATTGCGTAGCATATTTTTCAATAAAACGTCCGTTGAGTTGTGATATCATGAGCTATTTTTTTTGTGCATCAATAACGGCCACTTTAACCACATTGATTATTTCTCGAACCGATGCCCCAAATTGGACCACATGAATGGATTTTCTTAAACCAATTAAAATGGGGCCAATCGAGTCGCTATCCGTCATTTGCTGCAGCAGTTTATAACATATATTCCCCGAAGATAAATTTGGAAAGATAAGGGTATTCACCTCCTTATTTGCCAGGTTGGAGAAAGGAAATTTCTCCATCAACATTTCTGCATTGAGTGCAAAATTGGCTTGAATTTCCCCATCAACAAGTAGGTTAGGATGCGCATTATGTAGGATTTCCACCGCCTCTTTCATTTTAAGAGAGTCGGGACCGGGTGAGGAACCAAAATTGGAATAACTCAACGCCGCTATGACTGGCCTTACCCTTAATTTCTGAATTGTTTTTGCCACATTTACCGTGATTTCGGCTATTTGCTCGGAACTCGGATTTTGATTAACCGTGGTGTCTGCCAAAAACAGCGGGCCTCGTTTTGTATTAAGAATGTACATGCCTGCTAAGGTTTTTACATTTTCTTCCAAACCGATAATCTGAATGAGTGGGCGAACCGACGATCGGTAAGAGCGCGTCAACCCCGTTACCATTGCATCGGCAAGGCCAAAATCCACCATCATCGCACCGTAATGATTTCGCTCTCGCATCAATTTAACGGCTTCAAACTCCGTTACCCCTTTGCGCTTGCGACGCTTAAAAAACTCCATTCCAAAAACAGACCTTTGGTTCGCTTCCTCGTCGGATTTAGGGTCTATAATGGCGGTTTCCGGCAGTTCAACACCGTACTCTTCCATGAGTTGTTCTATGGCTCTTCGTTCGCCTAATAAAATAGGATAAGCAATGCCTTCATCATACACTACCTGAGCAGCCTTAAGGATTTTAATGTTATCCGCCTCCGCAAAAACCACTTTCTTTGGGCTGCTTTGCGCCTTGGATGTCATATTGCGAAGCAACTCATTATCCAATCCGAGTCGCGCCTTCAACTCTGTATCGTAGCGTTGCCAATCTTTTATCGGATTTTTCGCGACACCCGACTCAATTGCGGCTTTCGCCACTGCCGGAGCCACCGAATATATTAACCGAGGGTCCAAAGGTTTGGGAATAATTTGTTCCCTTCCAAACGAAATGTTTTTTTCGCCATAAGCCTGTATGACTTCTTCAGGGATGGGCTCCTTTGCCAAGGCAGCGATAGCATACACTGCGGCCAACTTCATCGACTCGTTGATGGTTGTAGCCCTAACGTCCATTGCCCCCCGAAAAATAAAGGGAAATCCCAAGACATTATTCACTTGATTTGGATGGTCTGATCTTCCTGTAGCCATAATAATATCCTTACGAACAGAGGTGGCGTCTTTATACGAAATTTCAGGATCCGGATTTGCCAAGGCAAAAACAATTGGATCTCTTGCCATTTTCTTGATCATCTCTTTGGTTACCAAACCTCCCCGTGACAAGCCCAAGAAAACATCGGCCCCTTTAAAAGCTAGTTCGAAGGGAACCTCTTTATGGTGCACCGCAAAAGATAATTTCATATCGTCGAGGTCCTTGCGATGTGATCCAATTAATCCTTGGGAGTCAAACATAAAAATATTTGAAACCTTAACCCCTAAAGCTATGTACAGTTGCGCACAGGAAAGCGCCGATGCCCCAGCTCCGGAAATAACCACTTTAACGCGGTCGATTCTTTTGCGGGCAAGTTCCAACGAATTTATCAGTGCTGCAGAAGAAATAATCGCAGTACCGTGTTGATCATCGTGCATGACCGGGATATCTAACTCTTCTTTTAACCTACGTTCTATTTCGAAAGCCTCCGGAGCCTTGATGTCCTCTAAATTGATGCCCCCGAACGTCGGAGCAATCGCCTTAACTGTTTGAATAAATAATTCAGGATCTTTCGCATCAATTTCGATGTCAAAAACATCAATATCCGCAAAAATTTTGAACAGTAGGCCCTTGCCTTCCATGACCGGCTTTGAAGCCTCTGGACCGATATCTCCGAGTCCGAGAACGGCAGTTCCATTGGAAATCACCGCTACCAAATTAGATTTCCCCGTGTACCGGTAAACATCCTCCTTATTCTCCGCAATCTTTAAACAAGGCTCTGCCACTCCCGGAGAGTATGCAAGGGATAAGTCGCGTTGAGAAGAGTAGGGTTTTGTCGGTACAATTTGGATTTTACCGGGTCTACCTAAGGCATGATAATCTAACGCGTCCTGTTTTCTAATTTTTGCCATGGTCTCAATAAATTATGCTCCTAATAACGTTGCTTCGGGATCTTTTGCCCCCAATAACATTTGCTCAGGATTTTCTAACATTTCTTTCACTTTTACCAAGAACCCAACAGATTCTTTTCCATCGATAATTCGATGATCGTACGACAAGGCAACGTACATTATAGGGCGAATCTCTACCTTACCGTTCACCGCAACCGGTCGTTCAACGATGTTATGCATTCCGAGGATCGCAGATTGAGGTGGGTTAATAATCGGGGTGGAAAGCATCGATCCAAAAACACCCCCGTTGGTAATGGTGAAGGTACCCCCAGTCATATCCTCGGGCGTAATCTTTCCGTCGCGCGCTTTGACCGCCAAACGTTTTATTTCGTGCTCTATTTGCGCAAAGGACATTTGCTCTGCATTTCTAAGAATTGGAACCATCAATCCTCTTGGCGAAGAAACTGCAATCCCGACATCCGCATAATCGAAGAGCACGATTTCGTTTCCATCAATTTGTCCATTTACAGCAGGAAATAATTTCAAGGCCTCGGTAACCGCCTTCGTGAAAAACGACATGAACCCTAAGTTAACGGCATGACGTTGGGCGAAGGCATCCTTGTACTTGGCTCTCAAGTCCATAACAGGCTTCATATCCACTTCGTTAAACGTCGTCAGCATGGCTGTTTGGTTTTTTACCGAGACCAATCGTTCGGCAATTTTTCTGCGCAGCATCGACATTTTCTCGCGATGCGTATTCCTTGAACCCGCCAACCCCTGCCTCGGATTGTTTTCCAATCCCGAAGACATTGCGCTTAAAACATCGTTTTTCGTGATTCGCCCATCCTTGCCAGAGGGTAAGATTTGCTGGACTTGGAGGTTGTTTTCTGCCATTAATTTCGATGCTGCCGGAGACGGTGTTCCCGAGGCATACGAGGGCGACTTTTCAACCAAAGGAGCAGGCTCCGCCTTTTCAGGAACAGGATTTGCTGCAGGTGTAGTTGCCGGCACAACCGCAATGGGCGCACTGCCCTCCGGCCTAACGGCACTCGTATCAATCAGGCAAACAACTTGTCCCACCTTTACCGTATCTCCTGATTCTGCTCTAAGCGTAATCACACCGCTTTGCTCAGCAGGCAACTCCAGAGTAGCCTTGTCGGAATCAACTTCGGCAATTGCTTGATCCTTTTCGACGTAATCTCCGTCAGCAACAAGCCATTGAGCAATTTCCACTTCCGAAATCGATTCTCCCGGCGAAGGTACTTTCATTTCAATTATTGCCATAATCTTATTTTTCTTGGGTTAGGTTAGCGTATTGGAAAAGGTCGTTGTATAATTTTTCAAGGCGTTTTTCATGCAATTTTTTCGATCCCTCAGCCGCTGCTGCACTTGCTGATCGATGAACGCCGAGCAATGTTAAATCCCGAAGACTCATCGCCATGTAAATCCATGCTCCCATATTGGCAGGCTCCTCTTGGGCCCAGATAATCCGCTTGGGATTGTATTTTGAAACCACCGCTTGAATTTGTTGCTCAGGAAGCGGATAAAGTTGTTCTATTCGCACGAAAGCCATGTTCTTAACCCCGAGTTCAGTCGCCTTAACTTTCATTTCGTAGTAAAATTTCCCCGTGCACAGTACAACCGTATCGACTGAAGCGGGAGTCGCCTCCGGATCGTCGATCACTTCTTGAAAAACCCCGTTTGCAAGTTCCTCCAGCCGCGACGTGGCAGCGGGATAACGCAACAACAATTTTGGGGAAAAAACCACTAGTGGTTTTCGAAAATCGCGTTTTAATTGACGCCTCAAAACGTGAAAGTGATTCGCTGGAGTCGAGGTATTTACAATTTGCATGTTCAAATCAGCTGATTGTTGTAAAAACCGCTCCATCCTTCCACTCGAATGTTCTGCACCCTGGCCTTCGTAGCCGTGAGGTAATAGCATAACTAAACCCGACTGAGTAGCCCATTTATCCTCCCCTGCGGAAATAAACTGATCTACCATAATTTGAGCCCCGTTAAAGAAATCTCCAAATTGGGCTTCCCATATGGTTAGTCCGTTTGGATATGCGAGGGAATAGCCATATTCAAAACCCAATACCCCGTACTCCGATAACAACGAATTGTAAACGAAGAACCTTGCCTGTTGGTCACTCAAATGATTCAGGGGAAGGATTTCCTCCTCCGTATCTTCGGTAATGACAACGGCATGACGGTGTGAAAAAGTACCACGTTCCACATCTTGTCCGGAAATTCTAACTCCGTGGCCTTCGTTTAATAAGGTCGCGTAGGCTAACATTTCTGCCGTACCCCAATCCAATTTATCGTTTTCGATGGCGGAAAATCGGTCCTCATAAATTTTCGAAATCTTACGGAAATACTTTTTATTATCCGGAAGCGATGACAACTTTACCCCTAGTTGTTTCAACATTTTCAAGTCCACCGACGTATCCGGAGAGGTGTAAAAATCCTCGATTGTGGCATGGCGAAAATTCGCCCATGTTGCACTTAAAAAATCAAAAACTTGCGCTTTTTCGTTTTGTTGTGCGGCATCGAACTCCTTATCCAAAAAACTTGCGTAAGATTCCTCGATTTGGCTTGCCTGTTGCTGCGTTAGAACTCCTTCGGCTTCCAACTGTCGTTGATAGATGGCTCTCGGGTTAGGATGTTTAAGAATGATATCGTAGAGTTTCGGCTGCGTAAATTTAGGTTCATCGCCTTCGTTATGTCCGTATTTTCGGTAGCACAATAGATCAATAAACACATCCCGTTTAAATTCTTGACGGTAGGCAACGGCTATTTCCACAGATTGTATCACGGCTTCAATATCATCGCCATTCACGTGAAATACCGGACAGAGGGTCGTTTTCGCAACATCTGTGCAGTAGGTTGATGATCTGCCATCTATGTAATTGGTGGTAAAGCCAACTTGATTGTTAACCACAATGTGCACAGTACCCCCAACCCTATACCCATCGAGCTGAGCCATCTGGATAGCTTCGTAGACAATTCCTTGACCTGCAATCGCAGCATCTCCGTGAATTAAGACCGAACAAACCTTACCCTCTGAATGGAATGTTTGATCGATTTTCGCCCTTGATATTCCGCCTACAACCGTATTTACAGCTTCTAAGTGTGAAGGATTGGGAGCGAGCGTTAAGCCCACCTCCTTGCCATTGGGGAGGGTGATTTGTGAGGTAAATCCCTGATGGTATTTAACATCGCCGTCAAAACTTGTATCGAAATCAAACTCTTTTCCTTCAAATTCCGAAAAAATATCGCGCGGCTGCTTCTTAAAAATATTAGCCAGAGTGTTGAGCCTGCCACGGTGCGCCATCCCCATTACAAAATATTCAATACCTAAATCAGCTCCTTTCGATACTAAAGCATCCAAGGCGGGTATGAGTGCTTCTCCTCCTTCAATAGAAAAACGCTTTTGGCCCACAAACTTTTTGGCCAAAAATGCTTCAAAGGTCGATGCTTCGCACAGTTTACTGTAAATACTCCGTTTGCGCTTATCATCCAATTTGGGGCGATTTACCAACTCAATGTTGTTGCGAATCCAAGCTATTCTATCGGGATCTCGCATGTAGGCGTGCTCTATTCCAATAGATTGGCAATACGTAGCATCAAGATGGTTTAATATATCCTGTAGCGTTGCTGGACCAATTCCGACCTCCGTTCCCGCTTGATATAATTTTGTTAAATCTGCTTCCTCCAGTCCAAAATTTTCAATATCCAAGGTGGGATTGTACTTTCTTCGTTCCCTAACTGGATTTGTTTTGGTGAACAGGTGCCCCCTCTGACGGTAAGCGTTGATCAAATTAATTACACGGAATTCCTTTTCCAATTCCTCAGGAATCCCAGAAGGACCCTCATAATTGATGTGAGCAAATTCAAACCCTTCGAAAAATTTTCTCCAACCAACATCTACCGAATCAGGATCTGATTGATAGGAGCTGTAGAGATTTTCTATCGCCGTTGGGTCAGCATTTGCAATGTATGAGATTTTCTCCATGTTAAATTAACGCCGTATACGGAGAACAAAAGTACCAAATTAGGCTTAAATCCCCTATTCTTGGGGAGGATTTCTTTGAAACAAAAGGGCAATCATCATCAAAGAAAAAATCATTAGGATGCCCCCTACAGGAGTAATTGGACCCAAAAAACTCACCTGTAAATCCATCATTTTTCCCAACACTAAGCCATAAATTGAACCGGAAAAAAGCCACATTCCTACCACAAATAACCGCAACCATAAAGCAAACCTGTTAGAAGAGAATTCAGGGCGAAACGATAATACTAACTGCAAAATGGATCCGTAAAATTGATAGCGAACGCCTGTTTCAAAGGATTGTTGAGCGGAAACGTCCACCATTTCTTTCAGCGCGTGGGCACCAAAAGCTCCTAAACAAATTGTAAAAGCCAAGGTAAATAATGCTAAAACACCCAACTTTCTATTCATTGTTTTGTTTTCCTCAAAAGTATATATCTTCGTTTAATGTTGTTAAAAACCAGGGCAATTTTGATTCCCACCGCAGTGGCACTTTTGTTTTCGTGTTCAAACCAGAAAGGCAGCGCTACGCCGAAAACGGATGATTTATATCAGTTCAAAAAAATCGATTTAAGGCCCTTCGATATTCCAGCTACAATTTATATCCCCGATGAAACAGCAGGTATTGGCGCCTCTTTCAAAACCAGTATAGTGCACGAAGAAGACTTTAAGTGGTATATTTCTGCGGGGCCGAATTTTGAATTGTTCATCGAAGATTGGGGAGAAAACGCGAAGCGAATGGAAGAATTTCATCAGAAATTGAAAGCAAGTAAAGTGTTTGCCTCAACCATCATTGAACGAAAAGAAAACCGCCTCCTGTACAAGCGCGAACTCATTGATCCTATTAAGGTGGAAGAGTACAAACACATTTCTTACCACATTTACGCTCTAATCCCTATTGACGGAGTGTATTATGAAATTCGGAACAAGCCGAGCGGAGATGCGTTAAAAACGGCCAAATTGATGTTAACGACCCTAAAATCTTTCAAGCCGTGTCCTCTGATGTAACGCGCGAAAGGATATTGGAACTGCTATCGGCCGTCCATGATCCTGAAACCAAACAAGACATTGTGAGCGCCAACCTTGTAGCAAACTTAACCATAAGTGGACAAGTGATCGATCTTCAAATCCATAGTTTAAATCCTGCAATGCATGCCCGAAAAAGGATGGAAGATGCCGTTCGATTTCACCTTGAAAAGGAATTTGGACAAGCGGTGAGGTTAAGCGTTCAGGTGGTTGCCGTGAGCGGTGCTGAACGTAAAAGTCGGCGTTCGATATTGCCGGATGTCAAGAATGTTGTGGCTATTGCCTCTGGAAAAGGAGGCGTGGGAAAGTCTACGCTTACCGCCAATCTAGCAGTTGGTTTGGCTCAAGCAGGGCATAAAGTTGGATTAATTGATGCCGACATTTACGGGCCAAGCATGCCAACCATGTTTGACGTTGTAGGAGAACGACCCAAAATGGTAGAACTTAATGGAAAATCCCTTATTGAGCCCATTGAACATCACCGCGTAAAATTGCTTTCCATTGGTTTTTTTACCGACCAAGAAAATGCGGTTGTGTGGCGAGGCCCCATGGCTTCCAAGGCGCTCACTCAAATGATTACAGAGGCAAATTGGGGAGAACTCGATTATTTGCTCATCGATTTACCCCCAGGAACTGGAGATATTCACCTTTCGTTGCTACAAATCTTGCCCTTAGACGGTGTGGTAATCATCAGTACGCCCCAAGAGGTGGCTCTCGCAGATGCTCGTCGAGGCATTAACATGTTTAGCATGGAGGGGTTGAAAGTTCCAATTGTCGGTATGGTAGAAAACATGTCTTGGTTCACCCCAGAAGAGTTGCCAGAAAACAAATACTACCTTTTCGGAAGAGACGGTGTAAAAAATTTGGCAAATGGAATGGGCATTGAATTTCTTGGGGCCATTCCGTTAGTTCAAAGCATTCGCGAAGCAGGAGACGTAGGTCGCCCTGCCGTCTTACAAAAAGGTTCGGTATCAGGCTTGGCTTTTGAAGATTTAGTTCATAATTTTGTACAACGAATGCATAAATTAAAGTCCTAAAAAAAGGTTCATGGAAGAACTTGCCACCAAAGTTATGTCAGCGATTGCGCTCATAAGGCCGTTCCTCAATGAGGACGGTGGGGATGTTGAGCTTGTTGAAATCACTCGAAACGGAGAGGTAAAAGTCCGTCTCACAGGCTCGTGCCGGGATTGTTCCATGAAACAGTCTACCTTGCGAGGGGGAATTGAGGAAACGATACGAAAAGCTGTACCCGAGATCAAAGCAGTAATCGCTGTGGAGGACTAAAGCACGATGATTTTACGAACTCCTCCTTGGAAGCGTAAGGTGTAAAACCCGGGGCTTGTGCTTTTGATGAATCCCTCATTAGCCCCCAACACAACCGTGAAACTTTGACCCAGTGAATTGACTACCTCAACATCGAGGGTTTCGAGACCCACATTTTTAAATTCAATCCACGGAGCAGGATTAGGAGCAACTATCGGGGAATTCACCGCATCGACCATTGGATAGTTTGAGGTATTGAGAGCCAGAAGCACGGCCAAGTGGGCATTAATTCTCCCATAACCTGCCTCAAAATCCCATGAACCTAACGTTGCCATACTGTCGTAATCGTAGGTCACTTTCTCTGCGGTCCAAGATAATATTTGACGTATTTGTTCTTGAGTTAAGTTCGGATTCGCCGACAATAAAAGAGCACCAACGCCCGCAGCATTCGGACAAGCAGCACTGGTTCCGTTAAAGGTAAGTGTTAGACCGTTGTTCGAATATCCGTTGGTGCCAACCATGTCTGTGGTAGCGATTTTGACCCCCGGTGCCATAAAATCTAAATGATCACCAAAAGTGCTACCCCAATTTTCCCCGGAACAATCTCCCGGCTTTTTTCGTTGGTCGCACATATCGCTTGCCCCAACGGCTATGGTGTTATCCAGGTTGGCTGGCCATAAAACATCGTTGATATCGTCGTTTCCGGCAGAAAAAAACATGACCACCCCCAAACCATTTCTGCCCTGTTGATAGGCACTATCTATTTCATCATTTATCAATTGCGTATTAATCTGTAGGGCTTGAATAAATACAGGGTTCAGTCCGGCAGAAGTGCTCATGATATCGCAATCAGCGATTCTCCAGGCATAGGCTGCACCGTTCAATAACCCGAGCGTACTGGTGAAGGGCTGTACGCCAATGTTGCCAGCAAATTGCATGTAATAAAATATTCTAACCGGAATGATTTTGGCTTCTGGCGCAATGCCCGAGGTTCCGATGGAGTTGTCTTGAACCGCCGCTATAATCCCTGCACATGCTGTCCCATGGCCATCCGAACCAAAATTAGGCGTTGGATAACCCTGTGTGTCGGTGATGCTATCAGCGTATCCGTCGAAGCCGGGTAATAAATTGGACATTAAATCAGGGTGAAGCGTATCTACCCCGCTATCTAAAACCGCAACCTTTACTCCCAGACCCTTGGAGGCACTCCATGCCGGAATTACCTCCATATCCGCACCTACCGTACCATTGTAATGAAGGGGGCCCCCTAGGTTTTGAATGGCCCATTGTCGGTTAAAATTGGGATCGTTGGTTGAGGGGTTTAAGGTGAATACCTGATTGTAAAATACCGCTATCTCAAACGTGCTTTCCAGGTACTCTTTCTCGGCTACCAATTCTTCAAACGTCGTAGCTTTTGAACGGTAAATGTATAAGTTAGGAATAAGTGCGTGAGGAATAATGCCTGCAAGAGAAGATTCCAATGTTCCTTTTAAATCCCGTAAAATCAACAAGTCCGTTTCGAAACAAAGATGTTGTCCCGAACTTCTGATCTCGGTTTCAAACACCCCATTGCTCACTATTTTTCCGCCGGGTTGCAACGAGAATCCATGGGGCAATTGCGCGGAAACAGGAATGAATAATCCCCAAAAAATCCATAAACATATCCTATTCATACTTCACAAAAATATTTTTAGGTTCGGTAAAAAAACGCAATGCCTCCAGGCCTCCCTCTCTCCCTATGCCAGAATCTTTTACGCCACCAAAAGGAGTTCTAAGATCGCGAACTAACCACGAATTAACCCATACTATTCCCGTTTCGAGTTTGTCGGCCATACGATGGGCAGTATTTAAATCTTTCGTCCAAACCGAAGCTGCTAGTCCGTATTTAGAATCGTTTGCCTTTTCCAAAACTTCGGTTTCATGAGCAAAGGGCATCAGCGTAACCACCGGACCAAAAATTTCTTCCTGATTCGTTCGGCAATCGTTGCTCAGCCCTTCGATAACGGTCGGCGAAATATAAAATCCTTCTTCATAAGGTGGCTTCAAACGCAGGCGCTCACCGCCGGTTAGGATAGTACCGCCCTCTTCTTTCGCCAACTCGATATACCTTAATATTTTTTCCATGTGCCCTTGAGAAACTACAGCGCTAAGTTGAGCTTTTGGATCCGAAGGGAAACTAACTTTCGCCGAAGCAGTCCAATGAACGAAAGCTCTTTTGAACGCTTCGTAAATGCTTTCGTGTATGAAAATTCGAGAGCCGCACAAGCAAATTTGACCTTGATTCGAAAAGGACGACTTAAATACTTCTTTTGCAGTTTGTTCAATATCGACGTCTGCAAAAACAATAGTAGGGTTCTTCCCCCCCAACTCCAAACTTAACTTTTTGAACATAGGCGCCGCTATTCGGGCGATATGCTGTCCGGTAGCTGTTCCACCTGTAAAAGAGATGGCTTTAATTTTCGGGTGAGCTACAATAGCATTACCGATCTCTGGACCGGTACCGTGCAGGATATTCAAAACGCCAGCAGGTAATCCTGATTCGTTAGCAATTTGTCCGAGGAGCGATGCCGTGTAGGGAGTAATTTCACTCGGTTTTGCAATCACACAGTTCCCTGTGGCAAGCGCAGGTGCAATTTTCCACGAGAATAAATACAGCGGCAAATTCCATGGAGAAATACACCCCACTATTCCGATTGGGCGCCGAGTAGTAAAATTAATTCCTACCTGTTCCATGTAATGGGACTCCGAAGAAAAATGCTCAATAGCTGTAGCAAAAAAATGAAAGTTCGAAATAGCTCGGGGTATATCGACGTGTGCCGACAATTTTTCCGGCTTTCCATTGTCTTGAGATTCCGCCTTAATAAACTCTTGCATTCTTGCCTCAATCCCCCGTGCAAATTTGAGCAGTACAGCGCCTCGCTCGCCTGACGACAAGTTGGACCAAAGGGGAAAGGCACCTTCAGCGGCTTGAACAGCTCGGGTTAAATCTTGCTCTCCGGAACGTGGAATTTTCGCATAAACTTGGCCGTTCGAAGGATTTACATTATCCAAGTACAACCCTGAATCGGGTGCCTGGTACTTCCCATCAATAAAATTTGCTATAAATTCCATGAGGTTGAAGTTAATGATTCTTCCATTAATACTTGAATTCTTTTCCTTTTTCCCGCGCTTCAATTCCTTCCTTCATCCAAAGGGGTTGAGGGCAATTATTGAGGTAAAAATCAAAAAATTGCCGCATTCGTATGCTTAAATCCAATTTATTCGGTAATCGGGTCAAGTTATGATCATCGTCGTTGTAATTTAACATCCAACATGGTTTTCCCAGCCTTCGCAGTCCGGTATATAATTCTATGCCCTGATACCATGGCACCGCTCCATCTTTATCGTTGGCCATAATGAGCAATGGTGTGTTAACCCTGGGAAGATGAAAAATAGGGGAATTTTCAACGTACAATTCCGGGCGCTCCCAAATGGTTGCGCCTATGCGACTTTGCGTTGATTCGTATTGAAACTGGCGGTTTAACCCACTTCCCCAACGAATCCCCCCGTAGGCTGAAAACATATTACTTACTGGGGCGCCTGCCATTGCTGCCTTGTAGCGATTGGTCATGGTGATGAGTTGTGCGGTTTGGTATCCCCCCCAACTCTGGCCTTGTAAGCCCATTCGCATTGAATCGACTGCAAAATTTTTGAGCATGTAGTCTGTTCCGCTCATGATGCAATCGTAAGCCCCTTTTGCGGGATAACCAGCTTTATACCGAATATCCGGCACTAGCACGAGGTAACCTGAAGAGGCGTACTCGGTAGGATTTATCGTGCTTGCTGAGGGAGCTGGCCCTCGGTAGGTATGTAAATTTTCTGCGTTCAGTTCATAATAATATATCAACAAAGGATATTTTTTGGTTGCGTCGTAATTTTCAGGTTGGTAGACTAGGCCCTCTAAATTAATTCCTTGATAGCTTTTCCAACGAATCAATTCGACCTTAGCCCAGTTGTACTCTTTCTGTTGAGGGTTCGCGGAGGAAACCTTTTCAAATGCGTTGAAGGAACCCACTTCCAAATCTGGATATTGATTCACGGTCATTCGACGCAAAAGATATTGCGACGTATCCTTTGCTTTAGCGAGCGAAAAAATTTTGAAATCTCCCTCCAATTTCTGCTCGAAATCAAAGGTAGGGTTGGGTTCCCACAGCGAAATCCCTTTGGTGATGCGATTTCGACCCTGTAAATATCCGTTATTCCAAGCCATATTTATGGAGTCGCTTTGCCATTTTATCCACTCCCAATCGGTATTTTTGGTAGGGCAAGTCAGGCAACGATTTTGAGCGGTCGGTATGGTAAATTCATAGAAATTATCCCGCGACATGTAATAATAAGCATCTCCCTTATTATTAAACCCGTAAGCGGCTTGTGGCCCAGGATCCATGGGTTGTCCATTTACATCTTCTTCCCAAGCCTCCTTTACCGTACAACTCATACAAACTTCTTGAAAACTTTGCTCCAGTTTAAGTAAATAATGGTTTTTACTTTTGGGGTCAAAGTAAGTGAACAACCCCCCATCATTGGACAGGTGTCCTTCATAGGCCACCGCTTTTTTGATTAACAGCAGGGTTCCCGTCCGTAAATCTAAACGATAAATATCGCTCAATGACGGAGTTTTCCACTGGGCCTGAATAGCGTACGGACGCTCATTAAACGCCAAAGCATAATTGCTTTGAGTGTGGGTATTCACGGTACAACGCAAGGAGTCAGGACACCACGACTGAAGCGAAAAATCGTTGAGGTTCAAAGCAACGATCTCTCCCTTTTTATCTCCGTCTTTGATTTCTAATAGTTGCTTAGGTTGAAGTGTAAGGTCATGGGGAGACCAAAGATCCAATCGAACTTTCTCTGACTCAAGCAAAGTATCTTTTTTGTGCACCAAGCGTTCAGCTATGGTAAATTTTAAATAAGGCAGATAATCCAAAAAGATTGGCTGAACCTTATCGTTAATGCCTTTGAAATCAAAAACTTTTGTGGAAGATGAATCGCCAAACGTTATCAAAGAATCAATTTTTAAGGAAAAAATACCCAGTTCATACTGTTTTGTTTTATTGGTATCCAGAGAATACAGAAAAGCTAAGAGGGTTCCCTCTTTATTCCATTGAAGCGATTTAATGCTCATGTTGGGCGTTCCAATCATCCTCGGCTCTCGCTTTTCAGGAGCTTTAACCCATAACCGAAAAGTGTCTTGCTTTCCCTTTTCCTGGGTGATGTAAGCCAAACCGCCATGCCTTGATAACAAAAAATCGCTTGCATGATTCACCTTAAATATCACCGAATCCAAATTCTCCATTGCGAGAGTTGTTCCATCGGATTTAATTTCCTTTGAGGTTGAAAGAGCTTCCTTTTTGCAGGGAAACCAACGTTTCTTGTTGCGCGCTGGAACTAAATTTTGAAAAGGGTCATTTTGCTCTTTCAAATAGGCAATACAGTCTGCTGCTTCCGAAACTTGAAATCGCTTAACTTGCGGTATTTTACGTTGCCTTTTACCTGAGCTTTTCCATACAACCAACGTATCTTTCGGCCACTTTTTTTTATCCAATTTATGCAATTCGCAAATTCGCAACGTATCAAATCCAGGGGTTCTTTTCCATGCCATTAACGAACCCGATTCTGTCATCTGAAGCTCTTTAGCCGCATACATCGAATCTTTAAATCCCGTGGGAAGGTGCTGCCAATGTAAGTATCCGTCTCCTCGAAGAGGTTGAACTTCAAAAGCCAACCACAGACCTTGATGGGATAACTTAACTTTTTCGATTTTATTCCAGCGAAAATAGGCCTGATGGTCAAGGATTGCTTTCTGGCAATAAGCCTGTACGATAATAAAACTGCATAAAAACCCGAGTAAAAATCTCATATATTCTTTTTATTTATCGGATGTGAAGTTAAATACACTCCTACAAAAACAACCATCATTACCCCAATTGTCGGATAATTTATGGCTTTTGTATAATCGTCAGACCAACCTATTTCAGCAAAAAAGTAAGAAAAACTAATCACGAAAATCGGTTGTATGTAAATAAAAACGGAAGCAACGGTGGGGCTCACGTATTTTAAACCCACCACCGTTAACAGGTAGGTTAAAAAAGTTACTGCAACAATTACGAAAATAATTTTTAGCCACACCTCGGAAGGTATAATGCGAAGATTCGTTTTGGCTAATGCTGGATACAGCGGGGGAAACAGTAACAGCCATAAGCTGCCAAAAGTAAATACCCAAGTTATTACTTGTAAGGGAGGATATTTGGCCATCAAGGATTTAACCAACACCAAATATATCGCGTAACTGAAAGAGTTTCCAAGAAGGAGCCAATCCCCCATTTGAGCTTGAACCGTAGTTGAACCGTATAAGGTAAGTGCTATGGCTCCTATGGAACCTAGGCAAATTCCAAGCCACTGCCTTAATATCAAGCGTTCGCCCAATCCTACAAAAGATAATACGGCCACCATAATGGGATTTACAGCCATGATTATTCCTGCATTCATGGGAGATGAAGCATTTAACCCGTGAAAAAAAAGCAATTGATTAATAGTAATTCCAAACAGTCCACAGATCATAAAGCGAAACACATCGCTGCGCGCTACGGGCAAATTTTTGCTAAAACTCATTACACACCAAAACAGCAACAAGGCCCCAAAAATGCGGAATGCAATGAATACCGTCGGAGAAAGGTAAATGGGCATTACCCCCTTCGCCAAGACATGACTTGCTCCGTAAATCATGTTGACTAAAAGGAGAGCGCCTGCAGCCCAACGTTCTTTCAAACCACTTACCTCCAAAACAAAAACCGAGATTTAACTGTTGAAATTCGGAACTCATCTACCATTTCATTGACCCCTTTATCTGCGAATTTTCCAATCAAATATTGAATTCCCCGTGCCACTTTAAGTTCTTTTTCTCTCTTAAAAATAGGAATCAAGGCCTTAAAATAAAGGGCTCCATTGTTGGAATCAATGGGATTCTTTAACGCTTCGAGCGACAACGGGTCGGCCAACATCAAGGCTTCGAAACCGGATTCCTTAAACCTGCTCTCCGGAAGGTTCTGTAGCGAGAACGTATGCCCACTGATAGCCCATCTATTTTGTAACAAATAATTTTTTATACCGATTAACGTTTCCATAGCCCACTGAAAAAGCACGTCTTCCACCTCGGTTTTCCAGTAGTTGGGCAAGAGAAAATAAAGTTCTATTCGGGCAAATTCGGCGTATTTCTCTGGGACTGGCATCGGATAATTGGCAAAATTAGTCGTGAACAGCAATTGCCCTTTTCCTTCGCCGAAGGCAAGAAGCCCCAATTCTTCTCCTTTCCATTCAATGCGCTTTACCTCAGCCTTGAACAACTGACGGATGGATTCAACGCGCACGCTTACGAAATTTTTTCATGTAACTCGTGTCGGTAAGGGTTCCTAAAAAAGCTATTAATTGTTGCTTTTGTTGGCTTGTTAAATTCATGGCTTGAATTTGTTCGTTCTGACCTTTTGGATGATTGCCGCCTCTGGCGTAATGATTTATCACTTCCCCCAAAGTATGGAATGAGCCATCGTGCATGTACGGAAAGGTTAGCGCAACGTTGCGCAAAGTGGGGGTCTTGAAGAACCCTATGTCCGCACTGTCTAAATTGATTCGAAACCTGCCTTTATCTTTTCCATAGTCATGATAAAGTCCATTATTCGCTGCTTTGAAATTGGTAAAGAAAGGTGCCGGATGGCATTGCACGCAGTACAAAGAATTGAACAATTTCAAACCTGCTACTTCTTGTTCGTTCAACGCTTTTTTGTGTCCCTTCATGTACTGGTCGTATCGGCTGTTCAAGGATAGCAGACTGCGTTCAAAGGCAGCAATGCTTCGGGTTAACACCCATGCGTCAAAATCTCGTTTGAATACGGTTCTTGCCGATTGCTGGTATTCCGGTATTTCCCGCAATTTAGGAATTAATGCTTTCATATTGTGGCCCATCTCGGTTGGCTCTTGAATAGGAACCAGCACCTGCAGTTCGAGGTTTTTGAGATGTGCATCGAACATCACTGTCTCCAAAAAAGCACTGTTCAATAAGGTAGAAGCGTTACGTTCCGCAAATCTTCCCTCAATGCCTTGGGCAAAAGGTTTTCGGTCAGTAAAGGCATATTCAGGACGGTGGCAGGTTGCACACGATACACTGCCGTCTTTCGAAAGTCTTTTATCAAAAAACAAAGCCCTTCCTAAAGAAATTTTTTCTTTCGTGGTCGGATTTTCAGCCGAAAAAGGCACGTAGGATGTAAGCTCCTCCGGAGTCTCGCACGAATGCAGCATAATTACGAGAAAGAACAAATACCAGATGCTTCGTTTCATAGTTGGCTAACCCTGCATTTTTTCATAGCGATGGCCGTGTGATTTGCACCGTAGAGAATAAAAATGTAAATGCCTTCACTGAGCGAAAGAGGCACATTGCCAGTGGCATCAAAAAGCTCCATTGCTTTAACTTTTCTGCCCATAAGATCGTATACCTCGAGTCGTTCCGCCTCAATATTTTCGATTATCAGGGTGTTTTCATAAACATGGAATTTCGAGGGGCTAAACACAGAAAGACCTGCGCTTGGTGATTGGGTGAATACCGTGAACTGATTCACATTCGTCATTACGGAACCGTTAAAACCATTTTCTCCGTGAAGCACTCCCACGGTCTCCAACGGGATGTTCCTCAGCCATTGATCCAAGCGACAGTCCAAGTAAATATCTTGCTGATTACCTGATGTTTGCGTCGACTGTATTGGCATATGAACGATTTTTTGGTTATGGTTTCCTAAATTGTGAAGTTCAAAATAGGCATCCACTTCTTGGTCATTGTTGGAGTCTGCACTTCCCCCTACAATCATATGCATATAACCAAACTGCCAACCCCAATACATGCTTGGAGATTGAAAACTCAATGGATGGGTTAAAGGATAACCCGAAATGTCCTGAGCCTCTAAACCTTCTTGAGTATTGAACCTTGTAGGCACCCCCACCATAAATTGGAGGCTATCCAATTGTTGAATGCCATAATTTCCTAAATAATGACCTTGTATATCCGGCGTAAAAATAAAAATACTTGGACTCACAGACGTGGCGATACCCCCATCGTGGTAAAGCACAATATCAGCAATATAATAATTGAAATGATCGACATTCAATACCTGACCGTTGAGCCCGTTAATGTTCGTTTGTAAGAGAACTTCTTGGTTACCGCAAGTTGTTTGAATGTGAAAAAAAAAATCGGATTGGGCCCGGACAATCCCAAACATTGCTAAAAAATATAGAGCAATAAATCGTTTCATTAAGCTATGTTTTATTGGCAATATACAACACTTCCTCCGATGAAATACTAAACCGTTCGAATACCTTGGGTGCCAGATGCTGATTCAACCAAAATTCAACCACCTCAAAGCCTGCTTCCCTTAAAAAATCGGGGTAATCCCTGCCGAATAATCGCAAGTGATCTTTCTGCCAGTAATGTTTCTCTCTTTCCTCTGCCGTTACTATGGCAGGATCTTCCAATGTTTTCTCGCGAGTCATATCCTGAGGAACCTGCATGATTGCCCAACCTCCTCGTTTCATGACACGATAAATCTCTTTCATACATTGCCGTGGGTTTTCAACGTGCTCCATAACATGGTTACAAAAAACCACGTCAAAAAGTTCGTCCTCCAAAGGGATGCTGTGCAAATCAAAATGCATATCGGCAATGGGGGACTCAATATCTGCCGTAAGGTAGTTTAGATTTTTTTGCTTTTTAAACAATGGAAGAAAACACTGCTCGGGAGCCATATGAAGGACAGAAAGGGCTGGTTTAATAAAAAATGAACTGTGGTCTCGTAAGTACAACCACATCAGGCGGTGTCGTTCTAAGGTTAAATCGTAGGGACAAAGCACGTTTTCTCTGTGTGCAACGTTAGAACCATAAGATAAAAACTTGGAAAAGGATTTACCGCATACTGGGCATTCTACCTTATTGCCACGATAAATTAAAGGAGCAAAAATTCTAAATACATAACTCAATCGTATTAGCCAGGGACGTGGGAGGGAATTGAGCAGGTATTTGTAAAGTTTTTTCACAAAACAAATTTACGATAAATCGGCCAAGAAATTGGGCGTCGAACTGCAACCAAACCCTTGTTTTCGTCGTTCTAAGTTATCGTGCGATTTAAACTCCTATTTATTGGATTCGTCTTTTCACTGAAAAGCAGTTGGGCTCAAAAAACAGATCGTACTGTGGATTTTAATCGCCATCACGTTTTAAGCCTGGATCTCGGAATTAGCCCGGCCCCATTCAACATTCGTTATCCATTTACCGAGGAGGTCGACATCCTTCGCTATAAAAATAATTTTAAGCCCATTCTTGGAATCGCTTATGCCTATAGATGGGTTAATTTTCGTCTGGCATTTCCCGTTATGTCGGCTTTTCGTAACAAGGCTCGTTATGGAACCACAGAGCATTTTTCTCTTGGATTCGACTATGCCTTCCAACACTTATATTCGGACTTTGATTTTAGATTGAATGTCGGGTATGCCTTAAAAGATGCCGTCTTATTTGACACCACCTTGAACGACGAATACCCCAACGCGTTAATTCCAACCTTGGGATCCGTTAATCTTTCTGCCAATTTATGGTATTTTAACCGCGAGGACTTTGAGATGAATGCACTTCAGGGCAAACGGGCACATTTTATTGGAGAAGTCCGAACGTGGTACCTGAAAGGAACCATAAATTTCTTTGGGATATCCAACGGAGTTGATCCTTTGATTCCTCAAATGCTGCATGACATAGAAAATTCCAAGACAAAATCCTCGGTTTTTTCATCCTTGGACTTTGGCGTGATCCCCGGCTACGCCTACGCAAACCGCTTCAAAAATTGGCAATTTTCAGGGTGGATGGGATTGGGACCTGTCATTCAAACAAAATTTTTTGCATTATCCGATAAACTCGGCGGATTCATCGGGCTTGCGCCACGATACGATATTCGCTTTGTTGGAGGCTATTCAACGGAAAAATATTTTTTATTCCTCGCTGCCCACTTCGACAACAAATCGATTTATTTTCAAAAATTAGGCTACAATCAGTATTTCTACACCTTGAGGATCATGGTAGGCACACGAATTGCCCCTAAAAAAGGCGCTGCATCAATTCATCAGAAACCACAGTAGGCAGCGTTACCTGGAGCAACGGCTCTTGCTCCATAGCCCTCAAAATAGCAAATTTTGCGTTCGGATTTCTTGCCCAATTTCTTCGAGCAATCCCATTATTTACGTCCCAATGAAGCATCATGGTTAGGTTTGTTCGGGCCCTCTCGGAGCCGTCCAACAGCATGCCAAATCCCCCATTGATTACCTCGCCCCAACCCACTCCACCGCCGTTGTGGATGGAAACCCAAGTAGCGCCCCGGAAACTATCTCCAATTACGTTTTGGATAGCCATATCCGCTGTAAATTGCGAACCGTCGTAAATATTGCTCGTTTCTCGGTATGGCGAATCTGTTCCCGAAACGTCATGGTGGTCTCTTCCAAGAATGACCGGTCCTATTTCTCCTCGAGCAATTGCAGCATTAAAGGCAGCAGCAATTCGCATTCGACCTTCAGCATCGGCGTATAAAATTCTTGCCTGAGATCCCACAACTAATTTGTTTTCTTGGGCTTTTTCAATCCACTGCAAATTATCCATCAACTGCAATTGTATTTCTTCTGGAACTTCGCGCGCCATTTCTTCCATGACTTCCTTCGCAATACGATCCGTTGCTTCTAAATCCGTTGATTTGCCGGAAGTGCAGACCCAACGAAAAGGACCAAAACCGAAATCAAAACAAAACGGACCCAGAATGTCTTGCACATAGGAAGGGTATCTAAAATCCGTTCCCTTTTCATTCATGATTTCAGCGCCCGCCCTAGAAGCTTCTAACAAAAAAGCATTCCCATAATCAAAGAAATAAGTTCCTTGTTGTGTGTGTCGATTTACACTAGCAACATGACGACGTAAAGAATCATAGACTTTTTCCTTAAATTCTTGGGGTGTGATAACCATCATTTCGTTGGACTCTTCGTACGATAAGCCAGCTGGATAATAACCTCCGGCAAAAGGATTGTGTAGCGACGTTTGGTCGGATCCTAAATCAACAAAAATCCCCTCTTTTTCAAACCCCTCCCACACCTCAACAACATTTCCAAGGTAAGCAATAGAAACCACTTCGTTATGGGATAAAGCGCGCCTAACTCGCGCAGCAAGTGCGTCAATGTCGGATAGCACCTCATCAACCCAACCTTGGGAATGTCGGGTTGCTACGGCTTTTGGATTCATTTCTGCGGTTACACTCACAACCCCAGCAATATTTCCCGCTTTGGGCTGCGCACCGCTCATTCCTCCTAAGCCTGCCGTTACGAATAGCTTCACCCCCGAATTTTTGGAGCTTTTGGCAAATCTTCTAAGGGCATTTAAAACAGTAATGGTGGTGCCGTGAACGATTCCTTGAGGGCCAATGTACATGTAAGAACCCGCCGTCATCTGCCCGTATTGGGTAACTCCAAGTGCGTTGAATTTTTCCCAATCATCGGGCCGGCTATAATTGGGTATCATCATGCCATTTGTTATCACGACGCGCGGTGCGTTTCTGTGCGAAGGAAAAAGACCCAAAGGATGACCTGAATACATCACCAAGGTTTGTTCATCCGTCATTTCGGCAAGGTATTTCATCGTTAATAAATACTGTGCCCAATTTTGAAAAACGGCTCCATTGCCCCCATAGGTAATTAGTTCGTGAGGATGCTGCGCAACAGCCGAATCTAAATTATTTTGTACCATTAGCATGATGGCCTTAGCCTCATCGCTGTTACCTGGATATTCGTCTAGTGGACGTGCCTTCATGGGATAAGAGGGCCGAAACCTATGCATGTAAATCCTGCCAAAATCCTTCAACTCTTGAATAAATTCCGGAGCTAACTGCGCATGAAGGTTCTCGGGAAAATACCTGAGGGCATTTCGCACAGCTAATTTTTTTTCGTCTAATGAAAGAATGTCTTTTCGGTTAGGTGCATGATTCACAGCCGTGTCGTAACCAGGATGCACGGGTAAATCGGAGGGAATTCCTTTTAAAATTTGTTCTTTAAATGTCATAATCCATGTGAGTTACCAATTAAAAAAACTACAGGGGATTTGGATAAATCCCAGGCATTTTCACGCCAATCTGCTACCGACATGGTTTGAGTTTTTTGCTGTGGCAGCGTAAGATTAGATGCTATACATAACTGCGTGTTGTCTGCTAATTCATTAAGCAGGTCTTCCAAAACATTCATGTTTCTGAAAGGCGTATCCATGAACAAGTGCGTCAGACCAAAACGCCTCGTTTCAGCCTCCATATCCTTGATCGCGCGAACGCGTTCTTTTCGCTCCTTTGGAAGATAGCCGTGAAATCGAAAGGATTGCCCGGAAAACCCGGAAGCCATCAAGGCCAAAAGAAATGAAGAAGGCCCAACCATGGGGTACACCTGAATGCCTTGTGCATGGCAAAGTGCAACAAGCTCGGCCCCAGGATCAGCGACACCCGGACAACCCGCCTCCGAAATGATTCCGAGGTCATTCCCTTTCAAAACCTCAAGTAATATGGACATTAGGTCGTCTTTCGAAGTGCGCTTATTCAGAAGAAAAAAAACAGCGTCATCGATGGGAAAGGTACGGTCCAGTTTACGCAATAAACGCCGTGCTGACTTTACCTCTTCCACAGCAAAAAAACGCAATTCTGAGGCAATTTCAGCTACTTGCGGTGGTAAAATATCGTGGATACTCTCGCCTCCGAGCGTGTTGGGAATGAGGTAAACCTGGCCTCTTTTATGGCTCATAGGATAAATCTTTTATAAGAGCATTGGTAGCCTCGTCAATCAACGTATAAACGCGGTCGAAATCCTCTGAATTTCCGTAATATGGGTCTGGAACTTCGGCAGCCTCTCCTGGGTACAAATGATCTAGTAAGAGATAAACTTTCTGTCGATCATCCTCTTCGTTCGTCAATTTCAGTACGTTGGAGCGGTTGCTTCTGTCCATAACATAAATTCTATCAAACCCTTTAAAGTCTTGTTGCGAAAACTGTCTTGCGCGAAGCCAACTGATATCGACTCCCCTGCCTTGGGCCGTTTTGATCATTCGCTCGTCAGGCGGTTCCCCAATGTGGTAGTTGGCAGTCCCTGCAGAGTCCACCTCCCAGAGTAACCCGCGTTGCTCCACCTTTTGACGCAGCACTCCATCTGCGAGCGGTGAACGGCAAATATTTCCCAGACATACCATTAAAATTCGCATGGGTAAAAATACAATAAATCAACGGCTTAGGTTTAAGCGTTTACTAATCTCCCTTTCCAGCGTGGTCTTACAAAAGGGGCTAGTACCAATAACAAAAAGTGATAAAGCGGATTCAACAATTGCATGAGAGGAAGAAGTAACCACGGTCCAAATCGTTGGAACCGAAAAAAATAGGGGGCAAACACGACCATTTCAACAAGGGACTTGAAGCCAAGAAAGATCAGCATTTGCTCAAATTTTTGTTCCAATACGAGGTTTGCCAAACAGCCATAGAAAGTGAGCGAAAACAAGGCCTGAACAAGCCCAAGAAAAGTTGCAAGGTGATCTTTTACATGAAGGGTCTTCCCCACCCATCGCAGCCGTTGACTCATAAAGTTCAAAAATCCCCTGGTAGCAGGTGTGTAAACGGCTACTTGTGAATCGGAAAGCAGTCGAATATCCCGCTTAGCCTGACGAAAGGCCCGCAACGTAAACATATCGTCGCCGCTAGAAATGCTTTGATGCGCCTCCCAGTCCTCGACTTGCCTGAACACCTCTGTCTTGAACAATAAGTTAGCGCCGCTGCAAATTACTGGCCGATGAACCCCGTACAGGCCAACATTTACAGCATTTGTGATATGTAAATCTACCTCTTGCCACTGATTCAGCGGATTTTCAGCCACTAAAATAACGGGGAGTATCCATAAATCAGCCTCAGGAAGTTTTTGAATGTGGGTAAAAAAGGAGTGGTCAAAAACAACATCCGCGTCCATAGTTAGCACCCATTTTGTAGTTACCTGAGCCATTCCAACACGCAGAGCTTCTTTTTTACCCTGTTTTCCTCGTGGTAAATGAAGCAATTCCACTGAAATGCCCCAGGATTTATCCCCAAAAACTGCCACGCTGTTGTCGTCGGAATGGTCATTCACAAAAATCCATCTTGCGGGAAGCGTGTGTGATCGCTGAAGACAATTCAATAACAACGGTAATTGCTTGGACTCATTTCTAAAAGCGACAATTACGGTGACTTCACTAAGAGCTATTAATGTTTCGGGGATAGTAACGGAACCCCGTGCTTTCGGACGGTGCTTCAACCCTCCGTAAAGTACTATCCCCACCAATAGTATGGTATAAACTCCTAGGAATATTGGGATTTCCATGTGAACATTAATCGTATCGTCGCAAATATAAGCGGGAAAATCACATTGAACAACCAAGTGAGAAATGCCGCAATAAATACGGGTTCTTTCGCATATAGGAATGCCGAAAATACAGCCACAGCTAGGGCTTCTCGTACTACGATTTTTCCAAATAAAATACTTGGTGTCAAGGTGATTAACCCGTAGCTAATCATCAAAACGAGCGCCTGATGAATGGAAAATTCTTGACCCAAACTCTGTAACAAAACATGGAACTGCACCGAAAAAACACCATAGCGAAGCAAACTTAAGCCAACCAAACTAAGTTTTCTCCGCGGTGTAATCTCAACTGTTTCCCCGGTTATTCTCAAAGGCTTTTTAAGGTATTTTGGAGATAAAAACATCGCTGCCACAGAAAAAACGAAGGTTCCAAAGAAACACCAGATGGTGTACATCGGGACGTCATCCCGTAAAAAAAATGCCCCGAAACAGGCAAAACCCATCGTAATCCCAAATTGGCTGAGGCCGCAATAAAAACCCGAAAATAGCATTGAAGCATTTTTCTCTTTGTGCAGAGGGTGCATTCTTCCAACTGTAGCCGCCAGAATTGCCGGCGTAAAAAACGATACAATTAAGCCTTGAAAAAAAGAATTGCTCAGGTAATCGCCCGCCATTTTGGCGCATTCAAGGCTTTTTTTGAAACGAAGCCAGTCTAATGCAAGATTGAAAGGGACCAACAAAATAGCTATCAGAAAAAATGCAGGAAAAACGAAACGAATCTCCGTAAAATCGAGCCATTTAAGTTGAACTCGATACAGAACACAACAAAGTGTTATCAATAAAACTATTCGAAATGAGGCGCTCAACCAGGACTTTAAATGCGTAGTTTTATCGTTAGTTTGCATAATGGATGGCTGAAGATAAAATAATTCTTGGAATTGATCCTGGAACAACGGTACTCGGATATGGGCTGGTTCACATAAAGGATGGTAACTTGAGTTTGGTCAATTTCGGGGTATTGCAGTTGCACAAATTCAATAACCACCCAGACAAACTTAAGCGGATTCTGGAGCGTTTAAATGGGCTGATGGAAGAATTCAAACCCGATGAAATGGCGATAGAAGCGCCTTTTTTTGGTAAAAATGTGCAATCTATGCTGAAATTAGGCCGTGCCCAAGGGGTGGCAATTGCCGCATGCTTAAACCGCAATATCCCATTCGAAGAATATTCGCCCAGGCGCATAAAACAAAGCATAACAGGAAATGGCAATGCCTCAAAAGAACAAGTGGCTGCCATGTTACAAAAAGTTCTAAATTTCGACCATTTGCCCAAATACTTGGACGCAACGGACGGCCTTGCTGTGGCCGTTTGCCACCATTTTTCGAAAGGAGTGGGTGCACACAATAAAACCAAAGCAGGAGGTTGGAACGCTTTCGTGAAAGATCAATCGCATCGCATTAAAAAACCATGAATCAGGCGATTCTCATTTATACCGATGGTTCCGCTCGAGGAAATCCGGGTCCGGGAGGTTTTGGGATTGTTATGAAATTTGGGAATAACGAAAAAATCTTTTCCCGAGGATTTCGCTTGACCACCAACAACCGCATGGAATTGTGGGCGGTTATCAACGCATTAGCATTGCTCAAAACCCATAAGCACCCCGTCCATATTTTTTCAGATTCAAAATATGTTGTCGAGGCTATTCAGAAAAAATGGGTTTGGAATTGGCAAAAAAAAGGATTCAAAGGAAAGAAAAATCAAGATTTATGGAGGAAATATTTAGAGCTACACCCTTCCTTTAACCTAACCTTTCATTGGATAAAAGGACATGCTGGACATCCTGAAAATGAGCGTTGCGATCAATTGGCGGTTGCTGCCGCTACCTCCGGTAATTTAGAAATCGATGAAGGATATGAAACCTCTTCAACAAATGGATTATTTTGAACCTACCACAGTGACAAAACCATGAGAATCGACGGGCGTACCTGCAAGCATTTCCCCGACAATGTGATAGAAATATACCCCGTCCGTAACAGGCATTCCATCTTGCGTATTGGCATCCCAAATAGCAATTCCTGTTTGGTCCTGCAGGGTGTAGATTAAATGCCCCCAGCGGTTGAAAATTTCCACATTGTAATTTTTAAAATATATTTCTGAAAAGACCAAGGCATCGTTGACCCCATCTCCGTTCGGGGTAATAACATTTGGGATGACCAGAATCGGATCAATTACCGTGACCAGCAACGAATATTCGTCCTGACAACCAAGCACGTCCTGAACGATAAGGGTGATAACAAAGTTCCCACTCAAATCCGAGGCAAAAGTTTGGTTTGATCCATTATTGGAAATGTTCAAGGTATCGTTTCCAACATACCAAGACCAGGTCGCAATGGGGTTGGTTATAAACGTGGAAAGGTCATCCAAGGTAATCGTATCACTTTGTTCAACCGACAGGGGTGAGGCGGTAAAATTGGCATCCAAACCATCGTCAAATACCGTTACAGAATCTAGCACAGTAGTAATTTGACACCCCTGATTATTTGAAATGGTTACCGTCGTCACATAGGTACCAGGATTTTCATAATTGTAGACGAAATTGGTTTCGTTGTAAACGAAGGTGCCATCGCCCATGTCCCAAACAATGCTATCCACATCAAACAAATTTTGCGCATAAAATGCGGCTCCCTGGGCACAAATGTTGCCATTTTGCAAAGAGAAAACATCTCCCTGTGGACCTCCGATGGCAACATAGTCCAAAACCGTCGTATCATCCGAACAACCGTATTGATCGGTTATCTGAAGGTATAAATCAAAATCACCGTTCACCACAAAAGTATTGCTTGGGTCTTCGAGGATGGAGTTGTTTCCGTCACCAAACTGCCAATTCCATGACGTAATGTTTCCAACGGATTGAGAAGAATCCTCAAAATTCCCAAAAAGGGGTGGACAATCGTACTCACCATTGGCGTTTAGAACCGCGCCCGTGAAACCATAAGTGGGTATAGCATTTGGAAGCGAAACCATTACGGCTTGAGTTAACGTATCCTCACACCCATTGGAGTCAATAGCCACTAAAGATAAATTGAAAATCGAACTGATTTGGCCTGCTGGTAAGTTGGCCGGAATGACCGAAGCGATATTGGGATTTGTTGTATTGGCAACTTGTTGATTATTTACATACCATTCATAACTAAGGTTTCCTACCCCCGTTGATGTGTTGACCGTTAGGTTGGTATCAGGGAAACAAACCACGCTCGGAAAGGTGAAGGTCGCAGTGGGTTTGGTAATGGTTATCGGTACGGTGGCAGGGGTAGATTCGCAACCAAACACATCGTAAGCTATCATGGTAGCAAAATATACTCCATTGCCGTTAAAAGTATGGTTGATCGGCTGGTTTACACTGTTGGTAGTAACCGAAGTATTGTCATCCGAAAAAGTGGTCACAAAATACGAAAGGGGCATGCCATTACCCACCGACATGGAGGCATTGGTAAAGGTCACCAGAAACGGCGAACATCCTACGACATCCTGAGCGGTAATGATGGGAAACGGAAGGTTCAAAACGCGAACAGGAAGCGACATCTGAGCAGTACAACCTACGCTGTTGGTAACCGTGAGCGTAATGTTATAAAATCCCTGTGTTGTGTAAACATAATAGGGGTTAGGGCCTGCATTAACTGTTTGCCCATTGCCCATGGCATAGGACCAATTCGTCAGTGGATGTGGGCTTGGGGGAGTACTCCAAGAGCTGCTTCCGTCAAAAAGGAACAAGGTGTCGTTTTTACATACCGAGTCGTTCGAACGGGTAAATTGAGCGGTTATTTGAGAAATATGAATGACTTTTGTTATGCTATCGGAGCATCCCGTTGTATAATTGTGAATAACTTGTTCCACCGTGTAGGAACCGTAACCCGAAAAACTGTGGGAAGTATTTCCATTATTCACTCCGTCGAGAACAGCATTACCGATATTCGTGTTTGGGGTTCCATCGCCCCATTCCCACGTCATGCTCACGTTATCGGGGAGTTCTCCATGAATGGCATTGTCGGTGAAATTGATATTTACCGGAAATGCAGCAGGGTTGCAAACCAATTGGGTCGATGGATTGAACTTTGCAATGGGAGCAAGGACATAAACCGCAGAATCAATGGTGATGGAATCTTTACAGCCTCTAAAATCAACAATCAACTGAACGGAGATGTACCCCGTATCTTGCGTAAATTGGTGCGTTGGGTTTTCTTGGGTAGAAGTTCCGTCGCTAAAATCCCAAAAATAACTCACTTCGTTAGGCTGATGCGGGACCGAAATGATTGTTCCATTGGTGAAATTAACATCTTCTTTCGCACAAGTCACGAGAGGGCTCACCGTAAAATCGACCAAATCGATTTCACCCACAGTGACATAGTCGTTCATGGTCAGGGTGTCTGTACACCCCGATTGAGAGGTTACAACAAGGGTGATATCGTACAAACCCGGAGTGACGCTATACGTTTGAGGGGGGGGATTTTGACCAACAAACGTTTGCCCATTACCAAAATTCCACTGCCAATTTACGATAGGATTCGCCGGATTGGGGGTGGACGAAGTGTCCGTAAATTGCACCGTGTGAGGGTTACAGCCTCCAGGTTCATCGGCCTCAAATCCTGCTTGAATGTTTACGATATTGATGTAGTTCGATTGCGTGGTGGATCCGGTACAACCTGAAGCCGTAGTTACCGAAAGAGTTACCGAATATTGACCGGCAGCATTGTACACCTGAGGTGGAGGATTGGTCCCGTTATAGGTTTGCCCATTGCCAAAAGTCCATGTGTAATTTCCTGCGACTCCAGTTGTGTTATTAAAAGTTACATTCGACGGAGCACAATTTATCAAAGGACTGGCTGTAAACGTCGGAACGAGGTTGTTTTGTATCGTGATTTGATGTTGCGCATTTCCCGAGCATCCTGAAGCAGTATTTTGCGCCTGCAAGGTTACGTTATAGACCCCTGGTGAGTTAAAGGTAAAACTAGGATTTTGTTGTTGGCTATTCCCTTGACCGGAAAAATTCCAACTCCATTGATTGGCCCCCGCCGTGGAGTTATCCTGAAAATTAACAGGGCTACCAACACACCCCGTAGAAGGAGCAGTAATTCCCGCTTGAAAATTGCTTACTACTATAGAATCTGTTAAGGTTCCAACACATCCAGTAGTGGTATTGGTAACCGTTAGTTGTACCCCGTAGATTCCCGCAGAATTGTAGGTAACATTTAAAGGGTTTTGCTGGTTAGAATTTTGCCCATTGCCAAAAGTCCATGCGTAGGTAAAATTCGCCCCGCTGGAAGAAGTGTTGGTAAACCCTACCGTTAAAGGAACAGTACATCCAAATCCACTAATATTAAAACCGACGTTCGGTGCAGGTAAAACAGTGATGTAGTTGTTTTTAATTTCCGAGTCGACTGCACCGTTAGCGTTGGTAATTACTAAGGTAACCGTAAAAGTTCCAGGGGTAGAATAGGTATGCGATGGGTTTTGCGTCGTCACCGTTACACCGTCTCCAAAATTCCATGAATATTGCGTAATTGCCGGGCCTCCATTGGTGACCGAGGTGGAGGTAAAATTTATGGCTGTTCCCACGCACGCACTCAATGGCAAGGCAGTAAAATTGGCAGTCGGCGATTGAGAAAACGCGTGAGTACAACCAACGAGAGCACAACAAATTTGTAAAACCTTTAACATCGCCCTCATGGATACCAAAAATAATTGAAAAGTTGCATCTAGAAGCTTGTTATTAATAAATTATCTATCGAATTAAATTTACAAAACCATAAAACTGATTCCACTGACTGTCCTCTTGACCTCCATACCGGACAACATACGTATATACACCAACAGGGCATTCGATCCCAGGTGTCAAAGACCCATCCCATCCATAACCTACATCATAGCTTTCAAAAACGATTTCGCCCCAGCGGTTATAAATGGCTAACCAATAATTCTCGGGCGTGAAACCTGGAGAAAAAACCGGATAAAAAGTTGCGTTTTCCTCTTCTCCGTCTGGAGTGAACGAATTGGGAATGTATAGCGAAACAGTGTTGGTTATTTCCACCGTACGTTCAACGGTTAAACTGCAGCCCAACATATTGAGTGTTGTCAATTCAACGGTGTAAATTCCTTCAACCATGGGTAAATCCCATGAAAACTCCGAAGAATTGTTGACAAAACTTTCTCCATTGATAACCCAATGATAGGTTTGATTGGGATTGACATTGTTGGTAACAATAACAGTTGGGTCACTAATTTCTATTTGCAACGGTTCAATCGCAAAATTTGGTGGAACCAACGGTTCTACGGTAACCTGTCCAACTATCGGAAGAGAAGCGCACCCCGATGCATCAATACCAATGACCGAATATGAAGCACTGCTCGTAGGACAAACGGTATTTTGCACGCCAAAAGTTAGGGCGTCTTGCCAAATATAATGTTGAGCTCCGTTGGCATACAAGGATACACATTCTCCCGAACAAATTGAGGTATCAATGGAGGTTATGATCGGAATGGGATCGACTTGTAAAGTTAAAATCAACAGCGAGTCGCACCCATTAACGTTCTGTAAAAGTTGGGAATACACTCCGGTACTGGACAATGCTTGACCATTAAAGACGATTGCGGAGTCGGAGCAAATTTGGGCGCTTAATTGGGTTGTATCGGGTTGAAAAATAACCACATTGACACTATCTGTAAATGTACACCCGTTTCCATCCACAACACTCACAGCAACAATTCCTGCATTCTGAATCCAATCCACAACGCCCTGGTTACCGTTGGACCACGTGTAACTTTGGTAATTTAAAGAAGCCGTAAGTAGTGAGGAATCCCCCAAACAATGAAATAGATCTGAACCCAGGCTGAAAGTATCTGGGACCATCGATACAACGATTGAATCGCGAGCAATGCCGCACCCGCTTGGGACATCTAACCAGTACGTTCCTGGAACCGTTACCGCTAAACTACCTCCCGATGAGCCATTGCTCCAGGTATAGGACGCGTAGATACTATCGGGCTGCAGGGTCACTGACGAACCCGGACACATAAGTGTATCTGGCCCTAAATTTACGCCCCCCGAAGGCCCAGGTGGCAAATAATTGGGTTGTAAAATACCGCTGGCACCGGGTTGAGCCCCGTGCGGAGTGCCTGCACAGGCCGGACCATTATGCAAAACAGAACCGGATTGTCCCCCACTTAACAAGGGATTCACATTGGCAGGCAAAGCCCCTTGTTGAAAAACGATTGCACCACCGCCGCCGCCCCCACCGGGCCCGTGACAGGCAGAAGACCAAAGTGTGCTAAAAATATTTCCCCCATTCCCTCCCTGAACGTCCACTGAAAGGGGCGTGACCACGCTCTGTGTGAGCAAATAAACACAGCCCCCTGCACCGCCACCGCCGGCTCCTTCTGAATCTGTGTTTCCGGCAACGTTGGCACCGGACGCAACTATTTGCGCATTATTGCCCTGAATGGATGGCGCTATCAAAAATACAATTCCTCCACCCCTAGAGCCGTTAGTAACCGTTAAACCATTGTCGCGATACCCGCCACCGCCACCGCCGCCCAAAAAGGCCCTGTAATTTGAATAGTTCAAGGCATAACCTCCCATACCGAATGAAGCGTTGAGGGTACACCAACCAAAAAACTCATTTCCACCGCGTCCTCCGAAGCCGCCATTACTTCCTCCTCCAGCCCCCGGATTACCGGAGTTCGAACCGCCCCCGCCACTGGCCAGAGGTGCTCGATTGCCATCCATATTGAACGGGGCTGTTGCGATTCCTTCGCCTTTTTTACCTGCAACATTTCCTGAATTGGCGTAGTTCACATCTCCACAAGCAAAAAAATTACTAGTCCATGTTCCACCGGCAAAACCCTGTCCTCCCACATCGATGTTCGCGTTAAAGGCAATATTGGAAGTTGCTTCAATGGCTACAACTCCTCCCACTGTTCCATTCCATGTTTGAGCAGTAATGGTATTCACGATGGTTGCTTGATTGTAAACAGGAACCTTGATTAACTGCACCAAAGCGCTAATCGTAAATGACTTGCACAAATGTTGAACAAATGTTATGGTGTTGCCATTGATGGAAGCAATGTTGGTAAACTCAAAGTTTCCTGCATCTCCGTAATTCTGAATCTGACCAAAATTAGCGTTGTTGGTTGCTGAAATGGTTGCCCCTTTCATTTGTATCAATAAAACCCGGTCGCCCACCGAAAAACCTTGAGTGGAGACTACATTAACACTGTTTACATTTACGGCTGTTACGGCCACATACTGATTAACAACGCCGCTAATCTGTTGGGCAAGCGAACTTTCTCCTGCTAGTAGCAGTCCAGCTAACCCTATGATTTTTAACGCCTTCAATTACGCCTGCACGACTAAGTTACTTTAAAGATGGAGAATAATAGTTTATGGTTGCCTACATTACTTCAAAATCGAGCTAAACCAACTTCGGTGTTCCGATGGATTTAAGCCTCTACGTTCGCAAACTGATTGAAACTGATCGGACAAAATACCGGTAATCCCAAAATATTTTGCTTCCGGGTGAGCAAAATACCAACCTGACACAGACGAAGCAGGATTCATCGCAAGGCTTTCGGTTAAGGAAACCCCCAAAATTTTTGTGGCATTCAGCAAGGAGAATATCCCCAACTTTTCGAAATGATCAGGGCATGCAGGGTATCCTGGGGCGGGACGAATTCCACGATAACGCTCCGCAATTAAATCTTCGTTGGATAAAGGTTCTTGCTCGTACCCCCAGTAATCTTGCCGAACGCGTTCGTGCAACCATTCGGCCATTGCCTCGGCAATGCGATCGGCAACAGCCTTGAGTAAAATACTGGTATAGTCATCGTTTTCACCTTCAAACTGTTGACAAAGTTCCCTAACATCTCCTGCAGTAACCACAAAACAACCCAAAAAATCCTTTACCCCAGAGTCCTTTGGGGCAATGAAATCGCTGAGGCACAGATTTGGCTGGCCTTCCACTTTCTGAGTTTGCTGACGAAGTCCTACTTGCCGATGAAGCACATGATTTTTTTTAGGGTCAAGAATGTAGATGTCATCTCCCTCAGAATGAGCAGGAAAAATCCCCAAAACATACCGCGGTGAGAACCAGCCCTTTTGCTGACCTTCGTGCAAGCACATTTGAGCATCTTCGAACAATTTTCTTGCCTCCAATCCTACTATTTTGTCCTGCAAAATATCGGGAAATTTACCGTGGAGGTCCCAACTACGAAAAAATGGCGACCAATCGATATAGGGTATTATTTCCGATAAACATGCTACCTTACCGCTGAATATCCCAAGCTTCTTTGGTTCCGTCACCTTTAGGTCATCAAAGGGCAATTTCAACCTATTACGTCGTGCTGAATCCAAGGAAATAAGGCGCTTTGCAGCTGCATGTTGTTCGTGATGATCGCGTACCCTTTCGTATTCTGCCTGAATCTCCCGGTGATAACGTATCTTATCCCGCCCCATTATTTTCTCTGCCACCGTAACAGCCCTCGATGCATCCGGGACATAAATCACTGGCCCATTATAACTTGGTGCAATTTTAACGGCTGTATGAACCTTTGAAGTTGTTGCTCCACCGATGAGCAAGGGTATCTTTAAATTTTGTTCCTCTAAAGCAGAGGCGACCTTCACCATTTCATCCAAAGAGGGGGTTATTAAACCACTTAACCCGATAATATCGCATCCCTCTAAAGCTGCTTTTTGAACAATTTCATTTCCGGGAACCATTACCCCCATGTCAATAATTTCATAATTATTGCACGCAAGAACGACTCCCACAATGTTTTTGCCGATATCGTGAACGTCTCCTTTCACGGTAGCCATGAGTATTTTTCCTGCTTTTTGAATTTCCCCTTGACTATCCGCTTCGATATAGGGCTGAAGAAAGGCCACTGCCTTTTTCATTACACGAGCAGATTTAACGACTTGTGGGAGAAACATTTTCCCTTCCCCAAACAAATCCCCAACTACATTCATCCCAGCCATTAAAGGGCCTTCAATGATTTCTAAGGGTCTCTCGTACAAGGGTAAACACGCTGCGATATCCTCTTCAATGTATTTGTCAATTCCTTTAATCAACGAATGTTCAATTCGCCGAACTAAGTCATAGCCACGCCAACTTTCCTCCGTAGCGACCTCTTTCTCACCTTGCTGAACAGTATCTGCCAAAGCTAAAAGGCGCTCCGTGGCATCTGCTCTGCGATTGAAAAATACATCTTCAATGTGTTCTAAAAGGGCAGGCTCTATGTCGGTGTAAACCGCCAGCATTGTCGGATTTACGATGCCCATATCCATGCCGTTTTGAATGGCATGGTAGAGAAAAACCGCATGCATCGCTTCTCGAACGGCATGGTTGCCGCGGAAAGAAAAAGAAACATTCGAAACTCCTCCACTTACATGACAGCCAGGAAGATTTTCGGTAATCCAAGCGGTTGCCCGAAAAAAATCGAGGGCATTTAGGGCATGTTCGTCCATTCCCGTTGCAACGGGAAAAATGTTGGGATCGAATATGATATCGTTGGGATGAACCCCTGCGTTATCAACTAAAAGGCGATAGGAGCGAGAACATATTTCTATCCTGCGTTCATAAGTGTCTGCCTGCCCCATCTCATCAAAAGCCATCACAACCATCGCAGCTCCCATGCTTTTGATGTATTTAGCTTGTTGAAGAAATACCTCTTCTCCTTCCTTCAGAGAAATGGAATTCACCACACCTTTTCCTTGCAAACATTTCAAGCCTGCTTGAATAATTTCCCATTTTGAACTGTCGATCATGATGGGAATTTTGGCAATTTCCGGCTCGGATGCAATGAGGTTCATGAAGGTTACCATCGCGGTTTTTCCATCGATCATGGCCTCATCCATATTGACATCCAAAATTTGTGCACCTCCCTCTACTTGCTCACGAGCAACGGCAAGCGCCTCATCGAATCGGTCCTCGCGAATTAACCGCAAAAAAGCCTTAGAACCCGTAACGTTGGTCCGCTCTCCAACGTTCACAAAGTTGGTTTGTTTGTTGGCCACCAAGGGCTCGAGTCCCGATAAACGCAATATTCTATCCATCAATTCTTCCACTTTCTAGGCTCATATTGCCTCGCTAGCTCAGCAATAACACGAATGTGCTCAGGAGTTGTACCGCAGCATCCGCCTATGATGTTCACGAGTTTCTTTTCAAAAAAAGAAACCATTTTATCCCGCATGCATTGGGCACTTTCATCGTATTTTCCAAAAGCGTTCGGCAAGCCTGCATTCGGGTGTGCACTTACAGCAAAAGGCGCTCTTTCGGCCAGAATTTTCAGATAGGGCTCCATCATTTCTGAACCCAAAGCACAATTTAATCCAATACTAAGCAATGGTATATGTTCTAAAGAAATCATAAAGGCCTCGGGAGTTTGACCCGATAACGTTCTTCCACTCAAATCCGTAATTGTCCCTGAAACCATAATAGGTAAGGTAATATTGCGCTCATTAAACACCTGTTCGGCAGCGAAAAGCGCCGCCTTTGCATTTAGGGTATCAAAGACGGTTTCTATGAGCAGAATATCGACCCCGCCATCGATCAACGCGTTAATTTGCTCAGTATAGGCCTGGGATAAATCATCAAAAGTCACGGCCCGAAAACCGGGGTTATTCACATCCGGAGAAATCGAAGCGGTGCGGTTAGTAGGCCCTATTGATCCGGCTACAAAACACGTGCGGCCGGAAAACGAACTGACCGCTTCTTTTGCTAAACGAGCACCTTCAAAGTTAATGCCGTATACGGCATCCTCCAAATGATAATCTGCTTGCGCAATGCTGGTTCCAGAAAACGTATTGGTTTCAATAATGTCGGCACCCGCCTCAAGGTAAGCCTTGTGGATTTCTAAAATAATATCAGGGCGGGTTATGTTCAATAAATCGTTGTTCCCTTGCAAGAAACCTTTGCGATCTTTGAACACTTCTCCGCGAAAATCCTCCTCAACTAAATGATAGCGCTGTATCATAGTACCCATTGCGCCATCCAAAATCAAAATGCGATCTTGGAGTAAACTCGTTATTTCCATGTTGTTTTTTAGGGAAGAAAAGGCGGCGCCTGAACTTATCTTTTTCCTTTCGGAATAGGAATTGGCACCTTATTTTTCAACAGGTTGCCAAGGTATCATAGGGCCAGTCCCTCCACCTTTCTTCATAAGTTAATACTGCAAAGAACTGCTGCAAAAATAGGAAGTTATTTCTAAATATGTAAGTTTCTTCAAAGTGTTTTTAATTTTGTAGTCATGAAAACGCTGCTGATATTATTGATGGTATTTCCTTTAATTGCCTTCGGTCAAGTAACTCTAAGCAATTCAAATTTACCCATCGTTAAAATCGTTACGCCACCTGGGCAACAAATTAATGATAATGCGAGGATTGTATGCGACATGGGAGTAATAGACAATCCAAATAATATTAACCTAATTAACGATCCATTTAATAATTACAATGGTAAAATTTCGATTGAAATTCGTGGCTCCACTTCGCAGCAATATCCCAAGAAAAGTTACGGATTTGAAACACAAACAACGTTGGGTACCAATAACAACGTTTCGTTGATGGGATTGCCCAAAGAGAACGATTGGATATTTTATGGTCCTTATCCGGATAAAACCCTATTAAGAAATGCCATGACGTATGAATTATCGCGGAAAATGGGACATTATGCGTCTCGGTTTAGGTTTTGTGAATTGCTTATAAACAACCAATACCTGGGGGTTTACCTTCTTCTTGAGCGCATTAAAAGAGATAATGATCGTGTGGATATCGCCCGCTTGGATCAAGACGACCTTGCGGGAGACTCGTTAACGGGGGGATATATCATTAAGGTAGATAAACTGACGGGGGAGACAGGAACCACTTGGAATTCAAATTTCAGCAATGAAGTGGTTTTCCAATTCCACGACCCAGAATCTGATGAACTTCAACCCGCACAAGTTACCTACCTTCAAAGTTATATTTCTGATTTCGAAAATGCCATTCAATCCAATCCCGAAATTAACTACCCCCAATGGATTGAGCCTATTTCATTTTATGACTTTTTTATTTTGCAAGAACTTGGTAGGACTGTTGACGGTTATCGTTCCAGCTCGTTCTTGTATAAAGACAAAAACTCAGGCGATTTTCAAGGACGCTTGGTTGCAGGGCCTATGTGGGATTTTAACCTATCGTATGGAAATGCCGATTACTGCGAAGCGTTTGAGACTACCGGTTGGCAGTACAACTTTGACCAAATTTGCAATTTTACGACCCAAATTCCTTTTTGGTGGAAACGGTTACTCGATGCGCCAAGTTATCGCAACGGATTGCGTTGTCGTTGGAATGAATTGCGGGAAGGCCCTTTGCACACCGACTCCTTGCATCAGTGGATTGATTCCATGGCAAATCACCTCCAAAATGCTAGGGTTCGGAATTTTCAAAAATGGCCAATTATTGGGCAATATGTAAACTGGAACGCTTTCGTTGGCACTACTTACCAAGAGGATATCAACTATATGAAAGATTATATCAGCCAGCGGGCGACCTGGTTGGATATTAATATCCCTGGAATGTGCAATGCGGGTTTACCAGAAACCCAAACAGACTTCGTCTTTCGTTGTTTTCCAAATCCTGCTCATGAATGGATACACCTAATAAGCGAGGTTGACAACGGTGTTTTTGGCATTTTGGATGCTGAAGGAAAAATGCTAAAATCCATGAATACACCACAGATGTGCTGGATTGGGGATTTAGCTCCAGGGATATATTTTATTGAGGGATCTTTTCCGAACGGCAGGAGGCAAAATCTACGTTTTTTTAAGCAGTGAAACGCTTCATTCAAAGTATTGGTAATGCCCTATCGGGCATACAGGCCGCATGGAAACAAGGAGGTAATTTTAAAATTCAAGTAGCCCTGGGTTTTATGGCTTTAGGCTTAGGAATATTATTAAAAATAAATGCTACCGAGTGGTTCGTCATTTTGTTATTTACCTCAGGAGTGCTCTCACTCGAAACGTTCAATAGCTCCCTAGAGGCTTTGTGCGATACGATAACCACGGAGCAAAATAAAGGCATAAAAACAACAAAAGATTTTGCGGCAGGTGCCGTGCTCTTGTTTTCAATCGGAGCGTTTATTGCGGGGCTCATCATTTTCATTCCAAAACTTTGGATCCTCTTTTTTCAATGAACCGCGTATTTATTACCCCCTAGACTCACAACGCTTCCCTTTAATTCGAGACCTAATAAGATGCCCATCAATTGAGAGGTAGGTTTACAACATTGTTCGGCTAATTCATCCAAATACAAATGTTCATAGCCCTTTAGGACCTCCAAAACTTCCTTTTCCTCGATGGTAAATTCGGCCATTATTGCCCGTTGGGTGGTTTTATGCAAACCACCCCAGCCCATGATATTCAAAAAATCCTTAGCACCAGTAACTAGGTGCGCTTTTTGTTGGCGAATCAGGGCATTACATCCCGCAGAATGGCGTTGTTTTACAGAACCGGGAAAAGCAAATACATCGCGGTAATAATCGTTGCCTAATTCAGCCGTTATTAGCGATCCTCCTCGATCCTTACTTTCCACTACAACGATAGCATCGCTAAGTCCTGCGATGATGCGATTGCGCACAGGAAAATTACCCCTTGTGGGTTTCGAAAAAAGAGAGTACTCACTGACCATTGCCCCCTGATTTTCCAAAATGTTTTGCGCTAAAGACCAATTCTTGGTTGGAAAAACATCGTTCAAACCATGCCCTAGTACCGCCACGGTAGACAGCTTGCTTTTCAAACTTGCCTCATGTGCAAGTGCATCTATGCCTAGCGCAAGGCCAGAAACCACAACCGGTGTAGCACCCACCAAATCGGATATGAACTCTTTGACGATTTCTCTGCCATACTCTGTGCAGCTCCTTGTTCCAACCACTGCTACGAGCCTTCTTGCGTTCAAATCGGCAGGGCCCTTCTGATAAATCACAATGGGTGCGTCCGGACATTGGCGTAGGCGTCGTGGATACCTTTCGTCCAAGAAAAAAAGAGGCGTGATGCCTTTTTTATCGCAAGCTTCCAATTCCTTTTCTGCCGAAATCAACGCACTCTGCCGATCCATCGTCGACAATTGACGTACAGTTAACCCAGTCAACCGTTGTAAATCGCTTAAAGATTCCTTAAAAAACGCCTCAGCAGTTGCTAACTTAGACAAAGCGGTATTAATTCTCACCGGTCCCATCCCCTTCAAAAAACTCAACGCAACCTTTTCCAACATCTCAATAAAAATTTGTTACTATATTTAACCCAAATGAATTTAACAAAATAAATGCATTGCATGTTACGGAGTTTCATTTTTAACATTTCGCTTATTTTGTCCCTAAGTCATTTTAGTCAGGGATTTTTAGTTACCGGAAAAGTTCAATCCTCAGAAACCGGTAAAACGATATTAGGAGCTTTAATTCGCAATAACCAAAACAAGGCACTTACAAAAACTGATTCATCGGGAAATTTCACCATTGAGTGTACGAGTCTTCCTGTTGGAATAACCCTAACTGCCGATGGGTTTGAACGTCAAGAGCAGGTTATCAGCTCGGAGGAATTCAAGGTTTTTTCTCTTGAAACGAAACAGCGCACCATGAATACGGTGGTTGTGAGTGCAGGACGACGAGATCAAAAAATTGAGGAGATACCTATATCTATCGACATAATAAAACCCTCGTTGATTGTCAATAAAGGGTTAACCAATTTAGCGCAAGCTGTTGACCAAAGTCCGGGAGTGTACGTCATGGACGGGCAGGTTAGTATACGCGGCGGGGGAGGTTACGCTTACGGAGCGGGCAGCCGTGTAATGTTATTGTGGAATGGAATTCCCATGTTATCTCCCGATGTTGGTGATGCGAAATGGAATGCCATTCCAATGGAACAAGCCTCGCAAATTGAGGTTCTCAAAGGTGCGTCCTCAGTACTGTATGGAAGTGGGGCACTCAATGGGATCATTGCCTTAAATGAGCGAGAACCGGGACCCGAAGGAATTATGCAAGCAAGGGTGCAAAGTGGCTTATACACCAATCCAAGAAGAAAATCCATGCAATGGTGGGGAGCAGGCAAAGAACAAGCGTTTAACCCTATGTTTCATTTGGCCGATGTTTATTACGGGAAATCTCTAAGAAATATCGGGTTCACCCTAGGCGCCAACGGATTTTACACGGAGGCTTATCGGCAAGGAGAAATGGAAAAACGAGGCAGAATTAACGGCAGTTTCTTCTACCGTCCGCTTAAGGAAAATGCCCGCTTTAAAGCAGGGTTAAGTTATAACTTTCAATGGCAAGATGTTGGGATATTTGTATTGTGGAAAAACGACAGTATGGGATATCAAGCCATGGATAATTCTCTTTCTCGACAACGTGCTATACGCTTCAATATTGACCCTTATTTTCGATTCATTGATGGAAAAAAGGGTCGCCACCATGTTCGTACTCGGTATTACCTTGTAACCACGGGCAATGAAGGAAATGTGGTGGATGCATCCTTTGCACAAATGTACTATTTGGACTATCAATATCAGCAAAAAATTAGCGAAAAAGGAAACCTGATTTTCGGAATCACCAATACCCACAACCGTATCAAAAGTTGGGTTTTCGGAGACCATCTGTCCATCAACAGCGCTGCTTATGGTCAATGGGAATTAAAATCGAACAAGTGGGATTTCACAGGCGGCTTGCGCCTAGAATACTGTCAACTAGACACCCTTATTCCTGACTCACAGGTAGAGATATTAGGCGTGAATTCTCCCGTATATCCCATTGCGCGTGCAGGCATTCATTATGAACCTCGAAAAGGAACGCATCTAAGGGGTTCTTTGGGTCAAGGCATTCGTTTTCCTTCCGTAGCGGAACGGTTTGTTTCTACTTCTGTGGGGGGAGTCGTGATTTTCAAAAATCCGAATTTACGCCCCGAAACGGGATATGCAGGTGAACTAGGGGTAAAACAAGTTTTCTTACTGGGAGACTGGAAAGCTATGGCGGATATCGCTGGATTTGCAAATTATTATTCCAACATGACTGAGTTTACTTTTGGGCTCTACAAACCCGACAGCATCGTAACGCTTCAAACGACGGATCCAAATGCCATTGATTATTTTTACAACTGGGTAGGGTTTCAAGCTCAAAATGCCGAAGAAGCCTTTATTGGCGGGTTCGAAATTTCCTTGAACAGCGAAGGAAAGATTAAAGACGTAGAACTGACCTCCTTGTTGGGATATACCTACATGAATCCGATCAGTCTTAACAATGATTCCATCTACCGCTTATCGTTTTCTGATGCCACAACGAACATGCTTAAATACCGATTCAACCACATGGCCAAAGCAGATGTTCAGGCAACCTACAAAGGCATAAGTCTAGGGATTTCAGCGCGTTACAACAGTTTCATGAAAAACATTGATGCCGTATTTGAGGACGGTATCCTAGGGCAAGAATTACTGGTTGGAATGGACAAATACCGGGCTATTTACAATCAAGGTGTGACGGTTATGGATGCTCGCATAGGTTATCGGATTAGTGAAGAATTTAAAGTCAATTTCATTATGGATAATTTGTTCAACGTTGAATACGTAAGCCGCCCGGGTACTGTTCAACCTCCTCGGACCTTAATACTTCAAATGCAAATGAGCTTGTAAATTTCTAATTATTTTCACCTCCCTAACTTCATGAAAAAAACATTCCTTTTATCCCTCCTATTTTTAATCGGATTCGATGCTGTTGGTCAAATTTCCGGAGTTGTCACCGACAAATCGGACGGCACTCCCTTACTCAATGTAAAAATTTACGCTTCCAATGGCCAGCGAACCCTAACGGATGTTCAAGGGAATTTTCAAATTACCGCTAGCTCCTACCCCGTTACCCTAATTTTTTCATTGCTTGAGTACAAAACCGATACCTTATTGATTGCTGCTGCAGGAACCTATCCACTTGCTATGAGGGTTAATGAAAAAACCGAACAGACCGTTGTGGTATCCGCCAATAAACGGGCGCAAGCCATCGAAGAAATTCCCATTTCCTTGGAGGTCATTAAACCAAGACTTATCGAAAACAAAGGAATGGTGAACCTGGAGCAAGCCGTAGAGCAAACCCCAGGGGTGTTCACCATGGATGGACAAGTTAGTATACGAGGAGGTGCCGGTTTTGCTTATGGGGCTGGTAGCCGAGTCATGATGTTATGGAATGGAATGCCCTTACTTTCGGGATATGTCGGCGATGTCCAATGGAATGCCATTCCAATAGAACAAGCGTCGCAGGTTGAGGTGATTAAAGGAGCTTCATCCGTCCTTTATGGAAGCGGAGCCTTAAACGGGGTTATTGCTTTATCGGAAAAAGAACCCGGTTTAGTTCCCGAAACCAAAATACGCGTTCAAGCTGGAATTTATGACAACCCCAGAAGAAAATCAATGCAATGGTGGGGTAAGGATAGTGCTCAGCGATTTAACCCAATGAATCAACAAGTAGAGGTTTTTCGCAGTCAAATGTTTAAACGCACTGGGTACACGATTTCGACCGTTTTTTACAACGATCAAGGGTTTCGACAAGGGGAGACTGAAACCCGTGGAAGAATTAGCGGAACCCTATACTTGCGTCCGGTTAAAAATGAACGATTGAAAGCCGGGGTAGGACTCAATTATCAATTCCAAAAAACAGGTACTTTTATTATTTGGCAGAGTGATGCCTTAGGGTATACACCGAGTGGGGGTGCGGATACGGCGAATCCTGCGTCAACGTTAACCTATAACATCGCAAACCGTTTGTTCATTGATCCTTACATCAAGTACATTGATCGGTTCAAAAATAAACACACGTTCAAATCAAGGGCCTACTTAACTACCAACCAAAACATCAACAACAGCCAACAAAGCAATGGTGCCATAGTTTACACGGGAGATTATGGATTTCAACACAACTTTACAACCGGCGGAACCCTCATATCCGGTGCGTTTTACTCCTACAACGTCGTGTTTTCAAACCTGTTTGGAGACCACGTATCCTCGAATGCAGCAGTGTATACACAATTTGAGCAACATTTTGGAAAATTCGATCTAACGGCTGGAATGAGGGCAGAGTATTTTACGATGGACAAAAAACGGGGTGATTCCGATTTTAAACTAGGAGCAGTTACCTTGCCTTTTTATCCGGTTTTCAGGGCTGGGGCGCACTACGAATTGAAAAAGTATACGCACCTACGCGCATCTGTTGGACAAGGAATTCGGTATCCTTCGGTTGGAGAGCGATTTACCAGCACCTCAGTAGGAGCGTTAAATATTTTCCCGAATCCGAATCTAATCCCGGAAACCGGTTGGGCTGCAGAGCTCGGAATTAAGCAAGGGGTAAAAATGGGCGATTGGAAAGGAATGATTGATCTTGCAGGTTTCATCAACAATTATAGCAATATGATTGAATTTTCCTTTGGGTTTTACAATCCGCAAAATGGTAATTTTATTGACATTTACACCCCAGAAGGACAAGCTGAATTATCTTATATACAACAAACCTATGGCTACACGATTCAGCAAATAATTGGGTTTGGTGCTCAAAACGTAGAAAAAGCAAGAATTACAGGAGTTGAGTTGTCTTTCAATAGCATGGGGAAAATTGGCGACGTAGAGGTTGTTTCACTCATTGGATATACCAACATGAACCCTGTTTCGTTGAATGCTGACCCGAAATATACCATTTACAACTCTGACAGCACCAATATTTTAAAATACCGATTCCGGCATTTAGTTCGAGCCGATATTGAGGCTGTTTATAAAAAATGGGGTTTTGGATTATCAAACCGTTATAATAGTTATATGCGAAATATCGATAAGGTATTCGAAGATGCAATTGCTGTTAACACTTTTATTCTTCCTGGTTTAAAGGAATACCGTCAAGTGTACAACAAAGGAAACATTACTTTCGATGCCAGAATCAGCTACCAGTGCACGGAGAAATTGAAAGCATCCTTCATCGCCAACAACGTATTTAATACGGAAACAACCAGCCGGCCAGGAGATATTCAAG
>VGMY01000013.1 GCA_016866255.1 Bacteroidota bacterium
GGTAACACGGGTTTTGCGTTAGTGGGCGGGCAGTGCGAATACAAACATTTGAGCAACTAATAAACGTTGGTGCTGGCAGACAGTTTACGGTTTCAAAAGCCCACCAACGTAAAGCCCGAAACCGTTACCGGTCATGCTAAAAGACGACTCAACAAATAAAAACGAACAGTAAAACGACAGACAAAATGCAAACCCTTCGCAAAATTAAAAGAGCTGCAAGCCGACACACAAGCCAACGCTTTTGCAGCACATTTAATTTTGCCCAACCGCACCCAAAGCCCACCCACCACCCGACAATTGGACGGTTGACACTTTGACTGCAACTTTTGACAATAACAGGGTTTTAAAAATTAACTTTACGACCTATTTTAATGAATTGAATTTGAATTAACATACATGGCAAAAAGAATAAATAAAGCGACAAAGGCTAATACTCAAAAACCAATTGAGCAGTATGAACATAAGGACAAGCAACGGGTTAACAACCCACCTGTTGGACTGGTAGATGCACATACCGACAAGGGTGGTTATAAAAAGAAAACCTACCAATACGACCCACACCTTGATCCACAACTATATTGGGCAGGTAAAGCCGAGCATACCAGTTTTGATGTGCCGACTGTGAGTTTGCATGTGCATGAACGCATTGACCCAAGACGCATTATTGAAACCGTTAAAAAGGAAGAAGAAGCCCCAACGCAAATGAGTTTGTTTGAAGAACAAAAAAAACCTTTGCGTGAAGCCATTGAATTTTACAAGCACAAAGAAAATTGGAGTAACCGACTGATTGCAGGAGACAGTTTACTTGTAATGAACAGCCTTTTAGAAAAAGAAGGCATGGGTGGCAAAGTGCAAATGATATATTTTGACCCGCCTTATGGAATTAAATACGGAAGCAATTTTCAACCTTTCGTTAATAAAAAGGATGTGAAAGATGGCAATGATGGTGATTTGACATCTGAGCCTGAAATGTTGAAAGCGTTCCGTGATACTTGGGAATTAGGAATACACTCCTACTTAACATACATGAGGGATAGGTTACTATTATCCAAAGAATTATTGCATGAGAGTGGTAGTATATTCGTTCAAATTAGTGATGAGAATGTTCATCATGTAAAAGAGTTATTAGAAGAGGTATTCGGCAAGGACAATTTTGTAAGTCAAATACCCTTTGCTAAAACAAGTGGATTTTCTCCAAACTATCTATCTAATGTATGCGATTACTTAATCTGGTATTCAAAGGATAAATCAAAACTAAAATATCGCCAGCTGTTTAAAGATAAAACAGAAGGTAAAGGATATGCTGTTTATCAATGGATTGAACTGGAGAACGGTGAAAGAAGAAAACTTACTAAAGAAGAAAGGAAAGATGAATCTAAAATTCCATTAAACTCAAAAAGATTTAGATTAAGTGATATTTGTTCACAAGGCGAAACTAATTCTGACCAAAGATTTGAATTTGAAGGAAATGTTTACCTACCTAGAAAGGGCACGCATTGGTCAACAAGCGTTGAAGGCCTTCAATCGTTAGTAAAAAAGAATAGAATAATGCTTTCTGCCGGCTTCCCAAATTTTGTAAGATTTTTAGATGACTATCCCGTAACACCAATATCAAACTTGTGGGATGATACAGCAACAGGAAGTTTTACTGACGATAAAATATATGTTGTACAAACAGGTTCAAAAACTATTCAAAGGTGCATTCTAATGACAACAGACCCAAGTGATATTGTTTTTGACATTACATGTGGAAGTGGGACTACTGCACATGTTGCAGAAAATTGGGGTAGAAGATGGATGACATGTGATACTTCACGTGTTGCTCTATCTCTAGCTAAAAGGAGATTAATGACAACCAATTTTGATTATTTTGAATTGGCACATCCAAATGAAGGGGTTGGTAGTGGTTTAAAATATGAAAGTGTTCCTCATATAACGTTAAAATCACTTGCGAATAATGAACAGTCATCTAATGAGGTTTTATATGATAAGCCAATTATAGATGCCAAAAAATCAAGAGTAACAGGACCATTTACAGTTGAAGCGGTTCCAGCTCCTGTCGCCAAATCATTTGAAGAAATTGAAGCAGATACTACAATTGAAGCAGACAATTCAATTTCACGAAGTGGCGAAACATTAAGACAAAACAATTGGATTGATGAATTATTAAAATCAGGAGTAAGAGGGAAAAGCGGAGGACAGATTTCATTCACAAGAATGGAATCTTTAAGTGGTACAAGATTTTTACAAGCACATGGCGAAACAAAAGAAGACAACCCGAAACGGGTTGTAGTTTGTTTTGGCCCCGAACATGCTCCATTAGAGCAAAGAACAGTTGAGATGGCTTTGGAAGAAGCAAGAACTCTAAAACCTAAACCTGAAATTGTTTTATTCTGTGCTTTTCATTTCGATTCAGAGGCACGAAAGGATATTGAAGAAACCAACTGGCCGGGAATTACGCTTTTGGAAGCCCAAATGAATGCCGATTTGCTGACAGATGATTTGAAAAAGAAACGTAGCAGCAATGAAAGTTTTTGGTTGATTGGTCAGCCCGATGTTCAGTTAAAAGAAATAAAATCAGGAGACGACAAAGGCAAATACACCGTTGAAGTAAACGGCTTTGATTACTATAACCCCAAAACAGGAACAGTTGACAGTGGTGGTAAAGGCGATATTGCCATGTGGATGCTTGACCACGACTATGATGGAAGAAGTTTATTTCCATCACAAGTATTTTTCCCAATGGCAGGAGCAAAAGAAGGTTGGGCAACTTTAGCCAAAAATCTGAAAGCAGAAATTGATGAAGAAAAAATTGAAGCCTTTGGCGGAACGGTTTCACTTCCATTCACCGCAGGAAAAAATGTTGCAGTAAAAATCATTGACGCAAGAGGAATAGAATCATTAAAAATTATCAGACTGTAATTCGATATGAAGAATATAAATAAGCTGATAATTAATTCCCCTTACGTTGAACCGCAACAGTATTGGGAATATATCAGAGATACAAGAGAATTTGTTTTACAAACTGGTCGCAGACCAGCAGGTTATGTAGTGGCTTCCGAAAGTTCAAAATCGTTTGATGACCCGGGAACATTTATTGAAATTGACCTTGTAAATACCATTCGTCCAAGAATATCAAAATGGCGTGAAGCAGGTTATCCCGGAGTTACAGGAATAACCAAACGACTTTTACAACATTGGCAAGACCCCGAAGAACGCAAAGACCGTAGGTTTTTCTTTTGCCAATTAGAAGCCATTGAAACACTAATTTGGTTAACCGAAGCACCCGAAGCAGATAAAACAGGCATTGACATTCCGAGTGATGGCGGTGAGTTTAGCCGTTGGTGCAATAAAATGGCGACAGGTTCGGGCAAAACCATTGTAATGGCTAAACTCATTGCATGGAACGTATTGAACAAAATTGCCAACGGAAAAGACACACGATTTTCTAAAAACGTGTTGATAGTTGCACCGGGCTTAACGGTTCGCAATCGCCTTTCAGTTCTCAATCCAACCGACCCTGAAAACTATTACGAAGAATTCAACATTGTGCCTTCGGGTTTAATGGATTCTTTGCGACAAGGCAAAATAAAAATCATCAATTGGCATGGTTTGGCTTGGCAAACAGAAGAAAAAATTGCCAAGAAAAAATCGGTTGACAAGCGTGGAGCAAAAAGTGATGAAGCCTATGTAAAAGAAGTTTTAGGCGACATGGCAAACGCCACAAATATTATTGTAATAAACGATGAAGCCCACCATGCTTGGCGTGTTCCTGCCGAAAGTAAAATCAAAGGAGTAAAGAAAGAAGATATTGAAGAAAGCACCGTTTGGGTTGGTGGCTTAGACCGCATCAACAGAGCAAGAGGAATTTTACGTTGCTTCGATTTATCGGCAACACCATTTGCACCAAGTGGTAAAAAAGCAAGTGAAGAAGCCTTGTTTCCTTGGATAGTTTCAGATTTTGGTTTGAATGATGCCATTGAAGCAGGTTTGGTAAAAACGCCAAGAGTTGTAGTTCGTGACGATGGAAACGTAGATAAAGATTTACGTTCACGGTTGTATCATATCTACATGGACGAAACGGTGAAAGACGACATCAACCAAAAAGTTGATGAATCTACACCACTACCCGACCTTATAAGAAATGCCTATTTACTTTTGGGTAAAGACTGGCAAGCTACCAAAGACGATTGGCAAAAGGCAGGATATAAAATTCCGCCTGTGATGATTACAGTTGCTAATACAACTTTCACATCAGGAAGAATAAAATACTCATTCGATAAAGATGCTTTCAATCTTTCAGTTGCAGGTTTAGGTGATTTATGCAATCCTGAAAAGACATTACAGATTGACAGCAGCATATTACAAAAAGCAGAAGCCGAAACCGAAGAAGTAGAACTTGCAGAAGTAGAAGAAACCGAAGACGATTCGGAAGATGCACCAAAAGAAAAGAAGCTTACTAAAAAACAACAGGCCGAACTTTTAAGAAGAACGGTTGACACCGTTGGAAAAATTGGAGAACCCGGAGAACAGATTCAAAATGTAATTTCCGTTGGAATGTTGAGTGAAGGTTGGGATGCAAAAACCGTAACTCATATTATGGGTTTACGAGCATTCAGCAGTCAGCTACTTTGCGAACAAGTTGTTGGTAGAGGATTGCGGAGAACTTCGTATGATGTGGCAGAAGATGGATTATTTGAAGCTGAGTATGTAAACATTTTCGGAGTTCCGTTTACATTCCTTCCGCATGAGGGTGGAACAGATGGTCCACCACCGCCACCACCAAAACCAAAGACAGAAATAAAACCCGTTAAAGAGAAAGCAGAACATGAAATCATTTTCCCGAATGTGGTAAGGATTGACCATATCTACAAGCCAATATTGACCTTAGATATTGTAAATGTAAAAACACTTGAACTTGATCCTTACGAATCCATTACAGAAGCAGAATTGGCTGCAATCATTGCAGGGAAACCAAATCCGGCAGCACTTTCAGAAATTGACTTAAAAGAAATTGCAGAAAGATTCAGACTGCAATCTATCATTTTCAGAATAGCTTCTACTATTTACAATTCAGAGAAAAAACCTGATTGGAAAGGAAGCAAAGAAACATTCTTGATTCAATTGATTGGCATTATTGAGAAGTTTATCTACTCAAACAAAATCGTAATCAAAAATCCTTTATTCAATCAAGACGAATCGAGGAAACGAATTTTGATAATGCTAAACATGAACAAGGTTGTTCAGCACATTTGGAATGAAATAAGAGCAGTAAACACAGACGCATTAGCACCAGTATTCGATAAGGAAAATCCAATTCGTTCTTCATGCGACATAAGAACTTGGTGGACAAGTAAACCATGCGAACCATTTGAAAGAACACACATCAATTTTGTTGTTTGCGACAGCAAGTGGGAATATTTAGAAGCCAAAACCATTGATGAATCACAACACATTAAATCCTTTGTAAAAAATGACCATTTAAACTTTGTTGTTTATTACAATTATCAAGGAGTGGTAAGACGCTACTTTCCTGACTTCATATGTAAAATGAAAAATGGTGTGAACCTTATCATCGAAACAAAAGGACAAGACAACGAACAGAACAAAACAAAACGAGCCTACTTGGATGAATGGTGCAGAGCAGTAAACGAACACGGTGGCTTTGGTAAATGGAAATGGGTTGTTTCATTTGACCCGAATGACTTACAAGAAAAAATAAAGAACAAATACGAAGAAGTATAGCCAACGCTTATGGTGGCACATTTGCAAAACCGCACAAGCCCAAGCTAAAGCCAAGTTTTGCAAAAGAGCCACCAAGCCAACGCACCAAGAAAAACACGAAATGACAACGAACAGACACGACATAAAAGAAGCACGAACCGGTAACAGCGGTTTTGCAAAAAAGCGGGTTCAGTGGTTAATTGAACATTCTACCTCGCATCAACTTTTGTGCTATGTTGACAGTTTTGAGCTCCGTAATCCGCTTCTTCGCAAAGCCGCAAACCGTTATGTGTGATTAAAATAATCAAATATCAAAAACAATACATATGATAAAAATTCCAGACTTTGTCTTCAACCATTTAATTATTTATAATCACATTGGTAAAACGAGGACACTAATAATCGGCGAAAATTATCCGGGAGGAAATTATGCAGCAACTTACTTTTACCGAAGTATTCCAGGCTGCCCAGGAGGACCAGCCGTGGGAAATCCACCAGCATTTTTCACCAATTTGTGCAATAGACTTTTAGTGCCTCACTTGAATTTAGCCGGAGGAGTCTTGACAGAATTTGAACGTTTGAATAAATTTCTTGAATGTGGTTTTCTACTTATCGATGCTCAACAAGATCTTGTTCCCGCAATTCGTCCCGCTGTATTGACCCCTATTGAAATTGATAATTTACTGAAAACAATATTACTTATCAATCCCCATAATATTATGTTTTTGACCAATAATAGTGTACCTGTAATTACTTCATTAGCTGCTCACCACTTGTACCCATTAATAGCAGATAAGATTATGAATAATTTTCTTACCGGAACACAAGTTTTTGCTTTTCCGTCTGCACCTGCAAATCCTGCTCTCTTTGTTGCTCAAATTAATCATGCAAGATGCTATTACTTTATTTAACCACACATAACAGCGTGCAATCGCCATAGCCCTGCCGCAGGCGCAACACAGGGCTACGAGCGCCTGCACGCAAAACGTTACCAGCAATAATGACCAGACGAACAGCAACCATATTGACAGGCATTCTTTCTGTTGGACTTTTGACAACTCTGATTATCCGGTTGACAAATGTTCCAGGCGGTATGTTTCTTTCAGGACTTGCATTAGGAATAATGTGGATTATCATTACTGTATTAGCTTGTTTAATCTTGACAGCTATTTTAAACCGCATATTCAAGACCCAATCATTTTTGACAATTTTATTTCTGACGACAACAATTGGCTTCACATACTTTCATTACAAACTATACTCACCGATCTTGACAATTATAGTACCGACCAATTATTCGGGAGAAGTGGACTTGGTTTTATCAAATGTATCGGACAATATCCTGACTCTTGACACAAATGGTATTGGCTATATTAACCAGTGGACTTTTGACAAAACATATACTAGACCTATCGTTATTGACCAAGATGGAAATAATCTTGACAGTTTATTGGTAGGTTTTAATCCGACTTCATTTTGGAGCGTTGGAAAATCTTGTTGCATAGACAATCAAGAGTTCAGAACCAAAGGTTTCAAAATTAAAAGCCGAACCCATAAAAATGCTTTTAAATTTAGAAATTTATCCGACCTCATTAACCGCAAAATTATAAAGACAACAAAAGTAGACGAGCATACTTTAATTCAAACAGAAACAACAACAGACAGCATTAACAGTGGGACGACCAAATAGAATTACTGCTGGTAACACGGGTTTTGCGTCAGGCGGGGTGACGTATAAACTGGGAGCTTTGTGCTTCTAATGAACTTTAATAATAAATTGAAGCTTTGTACTTCGAAATCCCGCCCGAACGCAAAGCCCAGAACCGTTATGGGCAAGTTTAACAAGCAAAAAACCAAGATGGTCTGCGAAAGCCAACGGGCTGACCACCCTATGTGACAAAAAATAAAGTTTAAAAAGTGGAGACCAGAACCCACTCAAAAAAACGGGGCGTATTCCGAAAAGCCTTATGAGTAGGAAAAATTAAATTTAAATAAAATGAAAAAAGTAAAAACGATTTTTGCTTTACTTGCAGTTGTTGCAATGATGTCTAGCTGTGCATTGACATTACCCGTTAATGCTACAAGCAATCCTGTTGGAAACAAAGTTGGTGAAGCAAAAGCAACAGGTTATTTAGGAGTTCTATTTTTTGATGCGGATGCAAGTATTAGAACCGCAGCTAAAAATGGAGGAATTACTAAAATTTCAACAGTAGACATTAAGCAAACAAATATGCTTAATTTAATTGTTACCTATACAACAATTGTAACGGGTGAGTAATTTACCCTGAAAGTCAAGGGGTTTTTACCCCTTGACTAATTTTAAATTTAACATATGAAAAATCTAATACTTTATTTATTAATTAGTATAACACTTCTATGTTGTACCTCTAAACAAGATGAAAGTGTACTTTTGTTCAACAAGATTTCCTTTAAGTTAAATAATGCTGAAGAAGTTGTGAAAATTGACACTAAGAAAAAAGAGATTTTCAAATCGTATTTTGATACAAACGATGTTCAAATACCATTATTTAGGTGCATAAAGTCCGATAGGTATTTAATTTTTATCGGTATTCCATTTAATACAACCCTAAAAGAATTGACTGATTATAGTTTATCACAATCTTTAAATCAAACATTTTTCGAGGGCGATTCTACCAGTTACTTTTATAAAACATACAGTAATGAAAAAGAGCAAATAACAACCTACGCCAGAAACTTTAGCAATAATCTGGTGTATGTTTTAACTGTTACAAATTCGACAGAATTATCTGATTCTTTATTCAGTACAAAAGAACTTTCAAATCGATTTAAACAGTAATATATGAAAAAAATTTTGATTAGAAAATTGGAAACTTTAAAATTTTATTTTGTTCCATTAATTTTAATGCTTCTACTTTTAAGTAGTTGTTTATCAATTAAACCATCAACTACAAAGTCAGGAAAAAATTATTTTGAGACGTTTTTCGTTGGGGAAGAAGGAACACAATACTTCATTAAGCCTATTTTATTTATGGATGAAAAATCAAGCGAAAACTTGATTTTAGATATAACATTTAGGTACAGAAACGAAATAAAAGATTCCGCCACGGTAAACTTTAGCATTAAGAGCTCAACCTTATACAAAACCATTGACAGCTTAGATATTTCAAACAAGGATAATAAAATAGAAAGCGACCAACTTGTACTATTATTCAACGAAAAAAGCAAAACAGGATTTACATCAAGATATTCAACGAGGTTCAGATTAAACGAAATAAAAGAAATATTTAACAATGATACGTGGGAAATAACTATTTATAACCAAAACAAAGTAACCAAATACAAACCTCATAAAAAAACCACTAGAGCTATTAATGCAGTTAGAGATAGGGTTTTTGTTTTAATGTAGAACTGCTAAAGTGTTGAAAATTAATTTAAAACCAGCCCATAACAGCGTGTATGTGGCAATAGCGGGTGAAGTGGGAAATCGAAAGCCTGTGCTTCTAAAAAACTTTGTGCTAAATTGACAAGTAGGTGCTTTTAATCCGCTACTGCACATACACGCAAAACGTTATGGGACATTTTAAAAAGACAATAAATGAAGCCAACATTTAATAAAACTGAAATTGACGACAATGAATTATTTGAAATGGGGATATACTACATTAAACAGAAGGCACTTCAAGAAAATTTTCAAATAATTCAATATCAAGAGCCACCTTTTGTTCCGCAATATATTCTTGAAAAGAACAACGAAACATTTTTTCTATATATCAAAGTTAAAAGAAGCCCTTATGAATTAAATGACATTTTCTCTAATGATGAAATACAAGGCTACGTTTGGAGTTGCCAAAAAAGAAATGTTAAACTGCTACTTGCGGGAATAGTATTTTCAAATGGGACAGATTCAAAAAAACCAATTTACAAAGAAGACAAGATTGAAATTGATTTTACAGGAATATTAAATATGTTTGAATAAATGCAACAAAACATTGACAGACTTTAAGAAGAAATGCGAGCAAGAACAATGAAAACAGAAATAAAAACGCCCTATAACAGGCGTTTGGCTCAATGGCGAGTGACGTGGTTAATTGAACATTCTACCTCGCATCAACTTTTTTGGTTAAATGAAAGTTTTGTGCTCCGAAATCCGCTTCTTCGCAAAGCCGCAAAACGTTAAGGGTTACTTTGAAGCACCCCCTTCCCTTTCAACGACAAATTGTCACGCTTTCTTCTTGGGCATAAAAATTGACGCCACCCAGCGTGAAAAAACATGGATTTGATAGCGCCCTGTGGCCTTCCGCTCTTCCGGGTTTCTTGTTCGTAGTGCTTTTGTGGCTGATTCAATGGGCTCAACAACTGTTTAGTTATCCCTTTCATCGGCTTGGAATTTTACCTCAAACATTTGAGGGCTTAAAAGGAATTTTTCTGATGCCTTTTATCCACGATAAATACGATCTGTTCCACCTGATCAATAATTCAATCGCCTTTTTGCTGCTTTCAACGCTGCTCATTTACGCCTACAGAGGTTTGGCCTTATTGGTGCTCTTAATCAGTTGGCTTCTTAGCGGTTTTTTATTATGGTTGTTCGCTGAAAACCACGGCGCTTTTCACATTGGATTGAGCAGTTTAATATACGCCTTGATTTCCTTTCTTTTTTTTTCGGGGGTCTTTCGTAGATACCTACCGCTTCAAGCAATCGCTCTGCTTGTTGTTTTTTTGTATGGAAGTACCCTATGGGGGATCTTTCCGATAGAACCTAAAATCTCGTGGGAAGGACACCTTTCCGGTTTTCTCAGCGGTATCGTTTTAGCCTTCGCTTTTAGAAACCGTTCGCCTCAAAGGCCCAAATACCAGTACGAAATCGAACAAGAAATGGGCATCGAACCCCCGGATTTGGAAGGGGAATGGTTGAAAAAAATGCAAGCGATGGAAGAAAATCAAAACCCCCTCATTATCAATTACCATTTTCTACCAAAAAACACTACTGAACAAGCTAGTCCTGAGGTCGAAAATAACCCTTCCACAGGGCCGTCCCCGGAGCAAGGAGGCTCAGATCCGACCCCAGAAACTCCACCATCACCAGCGCCGCCGTTGGAAGAGTAATTTCCTGTTCGGTTAACCAACTCACCGTTTCGGATATCCCTTCGTTGTGGCCAATGAACAAGGTGTCGTGTTTTCCATGGTGCTCAAGGATTGATTTCCATTCCGATAGATCCGCCAGGTACAACGAATCTAAAAATACCGTTTCCACCCCGAAGCCTTTCATGGAAAATTCACAGGTTTGACGGGTGCGTAAAGCCGAAGAGCATACCACCGATGCTATGCTTAGATTTTTCAAATATTCGTTCAACGAGGCACATTGGCGTAACCCGCGAGGCGCAAGTTCCCGGTCAAAGTCCTTTCCACTGGCCGAAACTTTTTCCGTTTTCGCATGCCTCAAAAAATACCACCTCACAGCCCTTGATTTTTCACCAAACGTTTCCCTAATTCAGCTAAATAAGGCATCGAAAGATGGTCTTCCAAGAGCTGTAAATGCTGGATTCGGTGCGCATCGGTGCCCACAAAATCAAAGAGGCAATCGTCCACCATACGCTCCGCTTGTTTTCGAATCTCCGGACCGTAATGCCCCGTTAGAGAAAGTAAATTCATTTGAACGTTTACACCTATTTTACGGTACTGGTCGGCTATTTCGGGCCTACCGTGAAAGTACACATAGCGTTCAAAATGGGCCAATACCGGTACATAACCCTTGTCCAATACCCGTTTAAAGGCCTCTTCTTCAAACACGGGTGGAGTGGTAAAACTAAACTCCATCAATACGTGCCTCTCTTGACCAAAACAAAGCAGTTCCCGTTGTTGAAGGCGCTCCAAAAAAGTATCGTCCAAAAAGTACTCTGCCCCTAACTCCACTTCGATGCCTATATTCGAACGCTCTTTTTCTTCCTGCAAGTGGTCGAAAACCTGACGAAGCTTTTCCTCTGAGTTCGGATAAATGTCCATTTTGATATGAGGCGTGGTGATGCACTTCTTGTAGCCTAAGGCTTGCATTTTTTGCAACAACTGAAGGCTGTCGTCCAAGGTTTGGGCACCGTCATCTACTCCAGGAAGAAAATGGCTGTGCATATCGCAATGGAAAACGCCAAGTTGCAAAAATTCGCGGTCCCTTCCTTTTTTATCCTTGGCAAATAACCCCGAAAACCACGACATTACTTGTAAAACTTTTGATAATAGGCCTGATAGGCACCTGAGGTAACCTGTTCAACCCATTCAGGGTGCCTTAAATACCACTCTACCGTCCTCTCCAAACCCTCCTCAAAACGAAGCGATGGCTTCCAGCCCAATTCCTCCGTTAATTTTCGAGCATCGATGGCATAACGGTAATCATGACCCGCACGGTCTTTGACAAAATGAATTAAAGCCCGCGATGAACCCTCTGGTTTTCCGAGTTTTCGATCCATGAGGTCGCACAAATAATGGACTAAATCGAGGTTGGTCCATTCGTTCAATCCGCCCACATTGTAAGATTCTCCTAATTTTCCTTTGTGGAAAATAACATCAATGGCCGATGCATGGTCTTCTACCCATAACCAATCCCGGATATTGCTCCCATTGCCGTAAACAGGTAAGGGTTTTTCGTTCAATAGGTTGTGAATCATTAATGGAATGAGTTTTTCCGGAAAATGATGACTTCCGTAATTGTTCGAACAATTCGATATTTTTACGGGGAGGCCATAGGTATGATAATATGCCCTAACAAAATGATCAGAACTGGCCTTGGAAGCGGAATACGGACTTCTCGGATCGTAGGGCGTGGCCTCGGTGAAAAATCCCGTGTCTCCTAAACTGCCGTATACTTCATCGGTAGAAACATGATGAAAGACTCGGTTTTCAAAGGAATCCAACCAAAAGGACCGCGCGACCTCTAATAAGTTGACCGTTCCCACCACATTGGTAAACACAAATTCCAAAGGACCATCGATGGAGCGGTCTACATGCGACTCCGCGGCTAAATGAATCACGTCGGTAATCGCATGGCGTTGAAATACGTTTCTGATGCCCTCCAAGGATTGAACATCAATTTTTTCAAAGCGGTAATTGGATGCCTCTTTTACATCGGACAAATTCTCTAAATTGCCGGCATAAGTAAGCTTATCAAGGTTAACAATAAGGTAAGCGGGATAATGCTTTACCAACCTGCGAACCAAATGAGATCCGATAAATCCAGCACCTCCTGTTACAAGGATACGTTTTTGAAATTCCATTACAAACTCCAGTATTCTAAACGGTTAATTTTGCCTTTATAAATCCCTTTTACATCAATAAACACTCCATGCCCGTTGGTCATTTGCGAGGAAAAATAAGGCTCGCTCAACTCGGCATACTCACGGTGGTTAACGGCTACGATAATGGCGTCGTAATTACCTGCTGGTTTAGGAATCAAAGGCATGCCATATTCCATCTGCATTTGCTCCGTGCAGGCGTGAGGGTCAACGAGGTCCACCGCCATTTGATACGATTTTAATTCATGGACAATATCGATGACCTTGGAATTTCGGATATCGCTTACATCCTCCTTAAAAGTTACTCCCATGATCAATGCCTTGGATTGTTGAATCACTTTCCCCTGGGCGATCACTTTTTTTACCGTTTGCTTGGCAATGTAGAAACCCATGGAATCGTTAACATACCTACCGCTCGTAATTACTTTGGAATGATAGCCCGCCTGTAAGGCGCGGTGCGTTAAATAATAAGGGTCTACTCCAATGCAGTGTCCTCCAACCAAACCGGGAGTAAATTTGAGGAAATTCCATTTGGTGCCCGCGGCCTCTAAGACATCATACGTGTTAATCTTTAGCTTGTTAAAAATAATGGACAACTCATTGATCAGCGCAATGTTGACGTCACGTTGGGTATTTTCAATAATTTTAGCCGCCTCGGCTACTTTGATGCTTGGTGCTCGGTGTACACCAGCGACTACGACCAACTCGTATACTGCCGAAATAGTTGCTAAAGCTTCAGGCGTTGACCCGGAAACGACTTTAACCACATTTTCCAAAGTGTGTACCCTGTCTCCTGGATTGATGCGCTCGGGAGAATATCCCACACAAAAATCGGTATTAAACTTTAATCCCGATAATTCTTCCAAAATAGGGATGCATTCTTCCTCGGTACAGCCCGGATAAACTGTGGACTCAAAAACCACAAAATTGCCCTGGCTCAAAGTGGTTGCCACACCTCGAGTTGCCGAAAGTAAAGGACCAAGGTCGGGAAGGTTGGCCTCATCTATGGGGGTTGGCACGGCAATGATATAAAAACCCGCGTCCTTTAAATCGTCAATATTGCTCGTAAATTGAACGTTGCAATTCTTAAAAGCATTCTCGCCAAGTTCATTACTTGGATCGATGCCTTTTTTCATCATTTCAATGCGTTCTTGGCTGATATCAAAACCCACAACTTTGACTTTTCGCGCGAAAGCCAGTGCAATGGGTAGGCCAACATAACCTAAACCGATTACTGCGAGCGTTTCCTCTTCCCTTACGAGTCGGTTAAAAAAATCTTGGTTCATGTCTTAATTTTGATAGGTGCTTGTTCGTCGCGAATCTTGTAAATGCGCTCTATGATATCAACCACTTTCAAACCTTCTAAGGCATTCGTAGTGGCTATGGTCCTTCCTTTTAAGGTATCAATTACATTTTTAATAACAAAATTGTGATTTGATGCGGAACCTTTGTACGGTCCATAGTCGTTGGCAGGATTGGACGGTTTTAACTCGGGCATCGTATAACCTTGAATGTTGCATACTTCTACTTCATTCATGTATTGGCCTCCAATTTTAACGCTGCCTTTGCTCCCAATTACAGTAAGCGAACTTTCCAGGTTTTGTAGTGCGACCGATGTTGAATAATTGATGGTTCCCAAACCGCCGTTTAAGAATTCAAAACTCACAAAACCCGAGTCTTCAAATGCTGTACTATTTTGATGATTGAAGTCAGCAAATTTGCCATAAATTTTGTCAATGTCGCCAAATAGCCAATACATAATGTCAATAAAATGGGAAAATTGCGTAAATAAGGTTCCTCCATCAAGGTCGGGCGTTCCCTTCCAACCTCCTTGTTTATAGTAACGTTCGTCGCGATTCCAATAACAATTAACTTGAACCATGTAAATTTCTCCGAGAATCCCCTTACTTACGACCTCTTTGAACCACTCCGATGGGGGGGAATAACGATTCTGCATTACGCAAAATACCTGTCGGTTCATCTGCAATGCTGTATAAATAATCTTTTCGCAGCTTTCTTTGGTGAGCCCCATGGGTTTTTCGACTACAACATGTTTTCCCGCTTTCAACGCCATGATGGCTTGTTCCGCATGTAGGCCATTGGGGGAACAAATAGAAACCACATCGAATTCAAGATCGCAAGCCAATAGTTGTTCAATAGAACCTAGGTGGGGAACATTAAACTCAGCTGTTTGACAGTCCTCCTCGGTGCGAACATCGCAAAAGGCAACAAGGGTTGCTTCAGCATCTCGCGAAATCATTTCCGCATGACGTTTACCAATATGCCCGGCGCCAACAATGGCGAATTTTATGGTTTCATTCATTAGGAAATTCGTATGACCTGATTATTAACTAATTGATATTCCTGTCCAGATTCCGCACAAAAAGCCCGATTTTCGGCATTAAAATCTAAGCGATGACCGTATTCACTCACCCAACCTATTCGTTTAGCCGGGTTTCCAACGACCAAGGCATAATTATCAACAGATTTAGTAATCACTGCACCTGCGCCAACGAGCGCAAACCGACCGATGGTATTACCGCAGATAACCGTGGCATTTGCCCCGATACTTGCGCCCTCCTTAACCAATGTAGCAACATATTGGTCACGGCGAACCACATGACTTCGCGGATTAATAATATTGGTAAATACCATGGAAGGACCGAGAAAAACATGGTCCTCACAAATCACTCCGGCGTAGATGGAAACATTATTTTGCACCTTGACATTTTTTCCCAAAATAACTCCCGGCGAAACCACCACATTTTGACCCAGATTACACCCATCGCCTAAAACGCTTCCCGACATGAGGTGCGAAAAATGCCATATTTTGCAGCCCTTGCCTATGGTACATCCTTCATCGATGATCGCAGTTTCATGGGCGAAATATTCCATCATTTTACAATGTATTGGTCAAAATTTTTGTGCTCCATTCGATGCAGTTCTTCCAGCGAAAAACCCTTGAAATAAGCATAAGTTCTTCTCAAGCCTTCCTCTCGTGCAATGCGGGGCTGCCAATCCAAAAGGGACTTGGCCAAGGCAATATCAGGACGACGCTGCTTTGGATCATCGGCGGGTAAAGACCCAAAGCTTATTTTTTGTTCAGTATTTGTAAGCATCATGATTTCCTTAGCAAAATCAAGTATAGTTATTTCATCAGGATTTCCCAAATTAACAGGAAGTGCATAATCGCTCATCAAAAGGCGATAAATGCCTTCAATCATGTCATCAACATAACAAAAAGAACGAGTTTGGGAGCCATCTCCAAAAACGGTCAGATCCTCGCCCCTCAGTGCCTGACCAATGAATGCCGGCAAAGCCCTGCCATCGTTAAGTCGCATTCGAGGTCCGTAGGTATTGAAAATTCTGGCAATACGAGTTTCGAGGCCGTGAAAAGTATGATAAGCCATAGTCATCGCTTCTTGAAAGCGTTTTGCTTCATCATAAACTCCCCTGGGGCCTATAGGATTTACATTTCCCCAATAGGTTTCTTTTTGTGGATGAACCTCCGGATCGCCGTAGACCTCAGAAGTAGAAGCAATTAGTATTCTTGCCCGCTTTTCCTTTGCTAAACCCAAACAATGGTGCACTCCCAAGGAGCCAACTTTAAGCGTTTGAATAGGAATTTTTAAGTAGTCAATAGGGCTAGCCGGTGAGGCGAAATGCAGAATGAAATGCAAATCTCCGGGTATGTGGATGAATTTTGAAATGTCTTGTCGGTAAAAGTCAAACTGCTCAAGGGGTAGCAAATGTTCAACATTGCTCATCTTTCCCGTAATCAAATTATCCATGGCAACAACATGAAAGCCCTCCTGAATAAATCGGTCACAAAGGTGCGAACCAAGAAAACCCGCTGCACCTGTAACAAGAACTTTCTTTCTTTGCGTCATCTGCCTATGCTAAAATAATCAAAACCTAAGGCTTTTACCTCTTCCAGATCAAAGATGTTCCGTCCATCAAAAATCGCAGGGCTTGCCATCTTAGACTTCATTAGCGCAAAATCAGGTTTGTGAAAAACCGCCCATTCAGTGCAAATAATCAGGGCATCAGCCATTTCTAAAGCGTCGTAGGGACTCTCACAATATTCTATCGCATCGCCCAGTTCTACTTTACTATTATCCATGGCTTTTGGATCGTAAGCCTTTATCCGAACCCCCAAAGACAAAAGCTCGCGCAAAAGATACAGTGCTGGTGCCTCCCGGATGTCATCGGTGTCAGGTTTAAAACTCAAGCCCCATACTGCCATTTTTTTTCCCGATAAATCGTTATTGAAATATGTTTTCAACTTGGGAAGCAGGGCAAGACGTTGCTGTTCATTGACCTGCATTACAGCCTCCAAAATTTTAAAACGATACCCACCCGAAATACCGCTGTAGTGCAATGCCTGAATGTCTTTTGGGAAACAGGATCCGCCATATCCCATACCGGGAAACAAAAAGCGCTTACCTATTCGATCATCGGAACCTATACCCAGCCTTACCGCATCTACATCTGCACCAACTCTTTCGCAAAAATTAGCGATTTCATTCATGAAGGTAATTTTCGTGGCTAAAAAAGCGTTGGCGGCATATTTGGTTAATTCTGCGGATTTTTCATCCATAACAATGATGGGATTTCCTTGCCGAACCAAAGGCTTAAATAAATTTTCAATCGCCTTAATGGCTCGCTCATCGGTTGAACCGATGACAATTCGATCGGGTTTCATGAAGTCATTTACGGCAAACCCCTCACGCAGAAACTCAGGATTGGAAACCACGCTGAACGAATGCGAAGTGCGTTTACTGATGCATTCGCGGACTTTTTCGGCCGTTCCCACCGGCACCGTACTTTTATCAACGATTACCGTATAAGATTCAAGCAAAGGACCAAGATCGTTCGCGACTTTTAAAATGTGCTTTAAGTCGGCCTGACCATCAGCATCCGGTGGTGTGGGTAAGGCTAAGAAAATAACCTCGGCACCCTGAATACCCTCTTTCAACTTTGACGTAAAGGATAAGCGTTGCTCCTTCAAATTCCGTTCTAGGAGACTCTCCAAGTTTGGTTCAAAAATGGGCATTACACCCTTTTGCAAGGCAGTAATCTTCTGCTCATCGATATCGATACACGTCACAGCGTTACCCAACTCAGCTAAACACGTCCCCGTAACTAAGCCCACGTAACCGGTTCCGATTATGGCAACTTTCATCGTTAAAAAAAAGATTGAACTGTTGAACAAATATAAGCCAGCTGATCAGGCTGCATTTCGGTGTGCATGGGAAGACTGATAACCCGCTCGGTCAAAAAATCCGTAACCGAAAGGTTTGTTGACGCCAAGTCAAAGGATGCAAACATCTTTTGACGATGTGCGGGTATTGGATAGTAAATCATGCTTGGAATTTCTTTATCGTTTAGAAAGGTTTGCAAGGCATCGCGGGATTGAGGAGGAACTTGGAGCGTATATTGGTGAAATACATGATTCGAATGGTTGGAACGTACCGGTATACTCACGCCAGCTAAGCCAGCAAAGGCCTCGTCGTAAGCATTGGCTAAATTTTGTCGTGCGTCAATGTAGGAATCCAATTGACGTAATTTTACCCTTAATACTGCGGCTTGAAGGGAGTCTAAACGGGAATTACACCCGACTGTATCGTGATAATAACGTTTGGTTTGACCGTGGTTCGCAATTCTACGTAAGGTTTGCGCGAGTTGATCATCGTTGGTCATCATAGCGCCTCCGTCGCCATAGCAACCCAAATTTTTACTCGGGAAAAAAGAAGTGCACCCAACATGGCCGATAGTCCCCGTCTTGACCCTTGCTCCTGTGGTGTACCTATAATCGCAACCGATAGCCTGCGCATTGTCTTCAATTACAAAAAGTTCATGTTCATCGGCAATGCTCATGATCGCCTCCATATTGGCCGCTTGACCGTATAAATGAACCGGAACAATGGCTTTTGTTTTCGGGGTAATCGCAGCTTTAACTGCGTTTGGGTCGATGCAAAAGGACAAAGGATCGACCTCCACAAAAATTGGAGTTAATCCAAGTAAAGCAATGACCTCGGTGGTAGCGATGTAGGTAAAAGAAGGAGTAATGACCTCATCACCGGGTTGCAATCCAAGCCCCATCATCGCCATTTGTAGTGCATCCGTGCCGTTAGCGCATGGTATTACGTGTTTAACTTGCAGATAATTCTCTAACTCTTCTTGAAACCCCTGAACCTCGGGGCCGTTGATGAATTGTGCTTTGGTGATTACGTCTTGTATGGCGGCATCGATGGAAGGTTTAATCTTCTCATATTGGGATACTAAATCCACCATTTGAATTTTTTTCATTCCTGGAATTATGAACAAAATTAAGGATTTTGAATGAGCCATGAAAAGCAAATACGCCCGAAAATGGAAGTGCGGTAAAAAGTATGTACTTTTAACCGTGCGAATTTCAATGGTCCTAATGCTGTATGGAGTTGTGCAGGCTTCCGCACAAACTTTATCAATAGATACCGCTGCAGAGTCAAAAGTATTGGTCTCTGTACACTACGGAACGGGTTGGACAGGAGGGGATCTGGTAAACCGTTACGGTTACATAAATCTGGTGGGTTTTGGTGTTGGGTACAAAATGCGCAATAATTGGTTTATGCAAACAGATGCCTCTTTTCTTTTTGGTTCTCAAGTCAAGGTTCCGGGCCTTTTGAGCGGAATTACCGATAGCTATGGAAACATTACCGACGTAAACGGCAGTCCAGCGACGGTTAGCGTTCTTTGCCGGGGGGTTTCGGCTAACATTCAGGCAGGAAAAATCATTCCGCTTTCAGCGTTTCAACGAAACGCTGGGTTGATGGTTCACCTGGGGGCCGGATACCTGAACCACCGCATTAAAATCGAAACGCAAGACCAAGTTGTTCCAATGATTGAATTGGATTATAAAAAAGGATATGACCGCTTGACAACGGGAATTGGAATGATGCAATTTATTGGGTACGCTTACATACCGCGCTACAGTTTTTATAATTTTTACGCCGGCATTTATTGCATTCAAGGAATTACAAAAGAACGCAGAACTGTTTATTTTGATCAACCCAACCAACCTGTTTCTACCAAAAACCGCTTGGATATTCTTGTAGGCCTCAAAGTGGGTTGGTTTATCCCCTTCTATGCAACCCAAAAGGACTATTACTACGAATATTGACGCGCCTTCTGTACGATATAGCCATTCAACTGCTTGGAATAATCCTATTCATGGGTGGCTTATTTCATGAAAAAACCCGAAAAAGATGGAAACTTCAAAAGAATTGGAAAAACCACCTGCCGAAAGAACCCGTCGATTTATGGGTACATTGTGCTTCCTTAGGAGAATTTGACCAAGGTCTCCCGATAATGTGGGCATATCGTAACGATTTTCCAGCAGCCAAGATAATGGTGAGTTTCTTTTCGCCTTCGGGCTATGAACACTACCACAAAAGAAATCATTGCGTTGATTACGCTTGCATTCTACCTTTAGATACACGAAATAACGCCGTTTATTTTTTGGAAAAAACGCAACCCAAAATGGCGCTCTTTGTGAAATACGAATACTGGTTAAATTTTATTTTCGCCATTCATAAAAAAAACATCCCGATCTATGCAGCTGCAGCATTGTTTCAACAAAACCACCCCGCCTTCAAGCCTTGGGGCGGGATTTTTCGAAGGGGCCTGCGCAAATTCTCTTTCTTTTTTGTGCAAAATGAGGATTCTAAGACGTTGCTAAAGGGAATTGGAATCCATCAAGTGAGCGTTGTAGGAGATCCACGATTTGACAATGTTGTCGGACAAAAACGGCACCACGAGCAGCAGGAAAATTCCGATGAAAATCTTTCCGAATTGCACAAAATATGTGAAAATCAACGCGTATTAATCGTTGGCAGCAGTTGGAAAAAGGAAGAAGAAATCTTGTGCGAGGTACTCGACCCTTTACCCTTCGATACAATCATCCTTGCGCCGCACAATGTAAGTGACGCTCATTTGAGCGAAATTGAAACCTTATTTGGCCCAAATTGTTGCCGTTTAAGTCATATCAAGGACTATCAGCAGGAGCCAATCATTTTGGTGGATTCAATCGGTTTACTACACCAACTATACCGTTTAGGAAGTATGGCTCTGGTAGGGGGCGGTTTTACGGGAAGATTGCACAATATTTTAGAACCTGCTGCTTATGGCCTGCCCGTGGTATTCGGCCCGAAAATCGGACATGTTCCGGAGGCTAAACTTTTTATTGAACAAGGAATCGCAAAGACTTTTTCCAACGAAGAGGAACTGCTTTCGGCCATACAAGGTTTGCTGGTATCTTTGGAGGAACGCAAGTCAAGAGCAACAAACTTGATGTTAGAACAATGTGGGGCAACTCAAAAAATCATGCATGCCCTCAAGAGTAGGCCCGCTTATCGCGCCGCTCCATCCAATTGATGAAGGATTTATTCACAACTTTATTTCCTCCCGGCGTGGGATAATCACCGGAAAAATACCAATCGCCGAGGTGCCCTGGACAGGCCTTATGAACGTTTTCAACTGATTGAAACACTATTTTTAGGGAAGCACTCATATCCTCAGGTTTAAGAAGATGAGCAATTCTGTCAGCAATTTCCTCATCGGTAAACGGATTGTAAATGGCTTTAACCGCATTAGTAACTTGCTCTTTTGGCAGCGTTATTTGTTTTTTACACGAATCATATACCTCCTGAATGATGTTTTCCAAGCCGCGTTCTCGGAGTAGTGAAATCGCAGCGTTAAAAGCAACAAAATCGCCAATTTTTGCCATATCTATTCCGTAACAATCCGGATATCGAATTTGTGGGGCTGAAGATACCACCACGATGCTCTTCGGCTCCAACCTGTCCAACATTCGCAGTATGCTTTTCCTCAAAGTAGTTCCTCGAACAATGCTGTCGTCAACCACTACCAAGTGATCCTTCCCTCGTTGAATTGAACCGTAGGTCACGTCATAAACATGGGTAACCAAATCATCTCTCTCCGAATCTTGGGTGATGAACGTACGCAATTTGGCATCTTTGATGGCTATTTTTTCAATGCGTGTTCGTGCTTCCAGAATTTCGGAGATTGCTTCTTTACTTGCGTCATTTCCTAAGGCTAAAATAAGCTCAGCTTTCTCTAAATTATGCAAGCCTTCAATCGCTTTAATCATCCCATAAAAAGAAACTTCGGCCGTATTCGGAATGTACGAGAATACACTGCGTTCAATCTCTCCATTGATAGCTTCTACCACTTGAGGAGCCACGAGATGCCCCAACATTTTACGTTCCTTATAGATATCCTTGTCCGATCCTCTCGAAAAATAAATACGCTCAAAAACGCATTTTTTTATTAATTTCTGCGATAATATAGGTTTTTCTTCCAATCTCCCATCGGATTGAACGATCAACGCATTTCCTGGTGTAAGTTCTTTTACCTGTTCATCCCTCAGGTTGAACGCCGTTTGAATTACCGGTCTTTCCGAGGCCACGACCACTACTTCATCGTTCTCGAAATAAAATGCGGGACGAATTCCAGAAGGATCGCGAAGCACAAATGCTGCGCCATGGCCGAATAATCCTGCCATTACATAACCCCCATCCCACTTTTTCGCGGCTCTTTCCAAAACCCGACCAATATCCATTTTGTCGCGAATATGATTTGATATTTGCGATTTATCGTACCCCAGTTGCTTATATTCGTTATAGATTCGTTCGTTCTCTTCATCTAAAAAATGACCGATTCGCTCCAATACCGTTACGGTATCTGACATTTCTTTAGGGTGTTGCCCCAAGGCCACTAAGGAATCAAAAAGTTCATCAACGTTGGTTAAATTAAAATTGCCCGCCAATACCAAATTCTTGGTCATCCAATTATTTTGGCGCAAAAATGGGTGGCAATTTTCGATGGCATTTTGACCGAAGGTCCCGTAGCGTAAATGCCCAAGAAACACTTCTCCGGTAAACCCTGCATTCCGTTTCAAATAGTCGACATCCTTTAGCTTCTCAGGACTCTTGCGCTCAATTGTTTGAAAGCGCTCAAACACTTGTTCAAAAAGATCTTGAATAGGATTCGGTTTTACAGACCTAGCTCTGCTGATGTACCTTTCTCCAGGAGCAACATTTAATTTAATATTGGCCAAACCAGCTCCGTCTTGACCGCGGTTGTGCTGTTTTTCCATGAGCAATTGCATTTTATGCAAACCATAAAATGCTGTGCCATACTTTTCAAGGTAAAAACCCAGGTCTTTTTTAAGGCGTAAAAATGCGATTCCGCATTCATGTTTAATGGCGTCGCTCATGGCAACGCGAAAATAGTTAAAGGTCTCCCATGGCGGCCTTTATTGTTAATTAAAAGGCTAAATCGTTCATAACTTAATGCCCTCCCGGTTGGCAACATTTAGGCAGGAGCAAAACAGCTTCAGGATAAGCCTTCACATCATCCGCATCGTAGCCAACCTTGGCTACTGCCAAACGCAAACAACTCGCTGTATTTTTCGCTGGTCTGTATACGCAAATAGCAACTTTAGTGTCCAAGTCCAGTTCAGCATACTTTACACCTCGCTGGTTATTTAAGGACGATTCAATTCGTTGCTTACAATCTTGGCAAAGCGCCGAGGTTTGAATAAACAAGGTGTCAAACTTATTTTTTTGGCAGTATCCCAGGCTGCACGAACTTGCGAGAAGGATAAAAAACAGGCATCTCATCGTTTTTTTGTTTTTAAATTATATGTTATTCCGGCATAAACATTGATGCCTGGAATTGGTCCCCAAACCATCGTAGCGTCGAATCCCGGGTTTTGAGGATCGTTTGCAAAGATAATGGGGTTTGGTTGTTTGAAATTCAATAAATTTTCCACGCCTAAATAAACCCTTATTTTATTGATTTGATAGGCAACTTGACCAAAAACGTAGGGATACCATGGAGAATATGAGTCCGAATTACCTGAAACCTGGTATCCATTTGGCATTCTCATCGGACCTACAAAATTCCCTGTTAGATCAGCTTGCCACCGTTTATTCAGCGAAACCCACGAGGCCGTTACTAAAATACGATGCATAGGAACCATGGTTTGTTGTTGCCGCACCCCGTTTAATACCCCCGTCACGAGCACGTATTTATAGGCACCACGAAAACTAAATTGTTTCGAAAAACTCCCCTCAAACTCAGACTGGAATGCCAAGGACGAAGAGGAACGATCCATAAAACTGAGAACGATGAATTGATCTGATACGTCCCTGTCAAGGATCAACTGACGTTCGAACCAGGTATAATACAAATCGGTGGTGTAGGTTAGTTTTCGATTGAAAAGTTGCCATTCTGTGGCGATGGAACCCCCAAAATTCCAAGATATTTCAGGAAGTAATTTATCGGGAATTATCCAATACTTGTTACTGGCCATCAAGGCATTATTTTCCATCAAATAATTAGGTGACCTCCAACCTTTTCCGCAGGTGGCACGAAGGTCGGTTTTAGGCGTCAATGCATACTTCAAGTGCATCCTCGGTATGAAAATAGCCCCGAAAAGCGAATGGTAATCCCACCTTACACCCGTCTGGCATGAAAGGCGGTTTAGTTTTAGCGCGTATTCCGTAAAAACTCCCGTACTGATTTCCGAGCGATTCAAGACATGGGTGTCCACCGTCTGATCGATGGCTAGAAAATTAGATGCAATACCCGACTTTACTTGATGTACTCCATCCTCGCTCGAACGTTCATAAATAAGGGAAATAACGTAACGTTTTTCGTTGCCAAAAATCTTCCGTTGGCCTCCCAAGGCGTTCCCGCCAAAATATCCCTGTGCATTGTGGCTTTTGAGTTGCTGAATTATCCCCAACGATTCGCCTTCTCGCTTGCCAAAGAAACCCGTCTTAGCAGTTAGCTCCAAGTGCCGGTTGGCGAACTCCATGTGAAAAGGAAAAAGAAGCGGTGAATTAGGGGATTGACCGCCAAAACGGTGGTCAGAATATCCGTAAATGGCGAACTGCGCCTCCATTCTCCGTCCGTTATATTGCCAACGATTCATCGCAGAAATGTTTTGATAAAGGGGTAAATCCAAAAACCCGTCGTGGTTTTCATCGATGTTCGTTTTATTGAAAGAACCGTTCAGCAGAACAGAAGTCCCCCATTGATCGTTGAACTTATGGCTTACCATCGCATTTGCTTCAGCACGGCCAAATCGGTTGCCATATGCATTTAGCAACAAGCGATCCGATTCCAATGGACTTTTTAGGCTGAGGTTGATTAAGCCCGCCATGGACTCATGGCCGTTAACTACCGACCCGGTTCCTTTCGAGATTTGAATGCCATCAAGCCAAATTCCCGAAAAAGACTGCAGCCCACTTGACGCTTCTAAGCCGCGTAAAAAAGGCACGTTTTCAAGCTGAAATTGCGTGTAAATTCCATCTAAACCTAAAAGGTGTATTTTTTTTGCCCCCGAAACTGCATCCGTGAGGTTAACGTCTATTGAAGCATTGGTCTCAAATGACTCCGATAAATTACAGCAGGCAGCCCTCCTCAATTCCGAAAACCCAATGCGTTCCAACTGGACAATGCTTAACTTAACCATTCCGTTATTGGCCTTGCGTTGCACAATTACTTCCGGCTTAAGTTTGTCGCTGAATAAGACGAAAGAAAGTGCTGAAAATCGATCTTGCTGTTGGATAATGAGCGTATCCGAAATGTACCCGGAAAGAGATGCGACTAAGGTATCCGGCGATTGCCTTCCTGGAAAAATCTCAAATTTACCGTTGGCATTTGTAAAAACCGCTTTCTTCGACCGAAGCAATTTTACTTTTACCCCGTTCAGTGGGATGGTATCCGTTAATCGAACACCTCGAATATACCCGCGAACTTGCCCGTAACTAAAATTAAAAGAGGAAAACCCAAGAAGGTAAAAAATGGCGATAAAATATTTCACAGGAACTCTCCTATCAAAAATAAATAAAATAAGTAAAATCGTAAAACTTGAGCTTTTAAACATCGGACCTTATCGGATTAAACCGCGCGTTCACTAACAATACGGTAATAATTAAGGCCGCCCCTACGTAAAATTCCGTTGAGAGTATCTCGTGCTCTTTTAACAAAACCGCCGCAAGCAACATCGTGTATACCGGTTCGAGGTTAATTGTCAAAGAAACGGTGTAGGCACCCAGCTTTTTAACCAAATAAATAGCCGCCATAAAAGCAAATGAGGTACATACCAATCCAAGAAAAAGTAACCAAATTAAAGCCTCCCAAGTTAGTTGAAATGAGAAATGAGGTGAATCCTGCCAAATAAGCACTAAACTAATTCCTACCCAACCCGTAGCCAATTCAAAGAGGGAAAGAACGGGGGGCTCAACCGAACGGGACAATTTTGCATTGGAAACGGAAAATATAGCGGCTAACAAGGCGCTTAACAACCCAAGTAACAAAGCAATTAGCACATCCCCCTCAAAATCTCGAGCAATAAATGCCACCCCTAAAACCACAACCACACTAAGCAAAAGTTTCGACCAGTTAAAAGGTAATTTTAACAGGAGTGGTTCCAACCAAACTACGTGAAAGGTGGTGGTGGCTAAACACAAAATCCCAAGTGAGGCCGTGGATAATTGAATGGAAAAGTAAAAAGTGATCCAATGCAACGCCACAATCAGTCCGGTAAATATTACAGGAAGCCAACGTGTTTTCGGAATGCGCAAGGATTCGCGCCGGTAGGCAATGTAAAGCAGAAGGCCAATTGATGCAATTAAAAGTCGGTACCAAACCAAAATAATAGGATTTTGGTCCAATAATTTCCCAATAATACCGGTAAATCCCCACAGAAAAACGATTCCATGCAGTAAAAGAATCGCCTTACCTTTTGCCACTTGTTACCTCAACTTTTTCCATTGTGCAATGGAATTCTTACATTGGCTCACATAAGCCGTGTCGCCATCTGCTTCGGCGAGTTTTTGGCATTGTTCAGCAGTCTTTATAGCCTCTGTATAAAATCCAAGCGAAGCTTGTATCAACGATTTTGTTCGAAGCATCCAATAAGCTTCAGGGCGCAGGATTATGGCCTTTTCCACCCACTCGAGCGCTTGCTTATCATCGATTTTTTCATCGAAATAGAACTTGGCAGCCGTGTGATAGTCGTTGGCTGTTGGGCCAGCCATTACTTTTTTTATGGATGCCAAAACTTTATCTTTAACCATTACCGAAAACGGGACTTGGATTTTTACTTTATCCCAAGTAATTATTAAATCTCCCGCGTTGTTCCGCATATTATTAATATCTATGGTTAAATTTTCAACGCTTTCTTGACGGTTCATTACCGGCCTTGTTAGATTGAGCGCCACTTTCGTTTCATCCCATTTTGCGGGTACACCCCAACTGCCATATTCGGTGTAGAACACCAATTGCCAATCTGTTGGGCTTGGTTTAACATATAGCGCATAAGTGCCTGCCTTCAGCGTATCGCTTCCAAAAATCAACGCATCAGAGCACGTCAACTTAGTGCTTTCATTCGCTCCAAATCTCCAATACTCGTTGTAAGGGACAAGATCCCCAAAGATTACACGACCATTCACGGAGGGCCTTGAGTAGGAAACAACAATGTCGGTAAGACCTATGCGCTGCTCAAGGCGGCACGGAGGGCTTGCCTTAGGAGCTGTAACTTGCGATAATAAAACCCCTGTGGAGAGGAGATAAACGCTGAAAAAAAAGCATTTCATGGTTCAAAAGATTTATGGTTAACGTAGTTTTCTAACGCCTTCGAATATTCTTCTTGAGAAGTTCGCTGGAAACCCTGAGAAAAAAGATCCATCATTTCTTGGCGGCGGTTTTGGGAAATTTTTTTTGTCCCGGTATGCACCGAAAGCTGCCCATTGATGGTTTGTATACTCAATAAAAATCCTTCTGTTGGTCCCATTTTAATATAAACGGCTTCCTTTTCCGTGATACGACTCATGGTTTCTGTTTCATCGGCAATTTTATCCCATACCGTTTTTGAAAACAATCCCACCAACTTCTCAGCTTTTTCAGGCTCATCCGCATTCATACACTTCCAAGTCTCCCCATCGATTCCATGGACTATTAGAAAGGAAACCAGTTCTTTTTCTAAACTAACCAGTTGTTCACGGGATAATGAAGGATAGTTCATGGCTCAATTTTCGTTCGCATAAAGTTCAAGGGTTAAATCCATGATCTCTGGTAAAACCTTATCGGTAGAGGCCTGTTCAAAACTAAAAAAATAAGTTCCTTTTTTGGGAAATCGAGCATGAGTAATTACTTTGGAAAAAACAACCGTTGAGCCGCTTTTTTCTCCCATCCATTTTCCCTGAACGTTGGCTGTTACAATTTCTAAAGGAAACCGTTTCGATTTTCCGAGCGGACCTTCAACGGTGAGATACATCCACAAATTACTGTATGGATAGTTGGCTGTGGTTCTTACTGTTAATATGACATCGTACAACAGCGAGGTATCCCCTATCGGAAGTTTAAAAAGGGATTTAGCTCCCTGTCGCCATTTTTGTCCGGGAATTGACTTGGACTCTGAATGCAGTGCATCCGAACACCCCAACAATAAAAACCCAGCGACAATAATAAATCCAAAGATGAGGAAGTGTCGCTTATTCATTTCCAGGTGCTTGGGTACTGTGTTTGGGCTTCTTTTTTTTCTTTTTCTTGTTGCTAGCAAAACGAGCAATGCTGTCTTGTCCAACAACGTTATCAAACCCGATCTCTAACGGTTTTTCGCCTTCGATGTTGAAGGGTTTAAGATCCTTTGGAACTATTCCTTTTTTATTTTTCTCTTGAATCTCGTTAACCTGTTCAGGACTTAAAATGATCCAGGCACTTTCTCCGGCATAAGCATACCACAACATGCGTTTAAATACGTCGGTTTTAATGTGATACGCCTCACCTTTCTCCGTCTTAAGTTTCACTTCCGTCTTTGGGAAGGATTTTAACGACTCCGTGTACATGTCAAGCTCGTAATTTAAGCAGCATTTTAATTTGCCGCACTGACCCGCCAATTTTTGGGTATTTAAGGCCAATTGTTGATACCTTGCCGCGCTGGTAGAAACGGAACGAAAGTCTGAAAGCCACGTTGAACAGCACAACTCGCGACCACAGACGCCAATGCCCCCTAAACGAGAGGCCTCTTGCCGAGATCCAATCTGTCGCATTTCAACACGCACCTTGAATTGGTCGGCCATGTCTTTTATTAGTTGACGAAAATCCACTCGTCCCTCAGCAGTGTAATAGAAGGTTGCCCTCGATAAATCCGCTTGGTACTCCACATCGGAAATCTTCATCTCCAATTTTAAGTTTACGGCTAAAGTCCGAGATTTGAACATAAGGTCTTTTTCCAAGGACCGCCCTTCAATCCATCGGTTAATTTCCTCTTGATTGGCAATGCGCAAAATCTTTCTTGCCTCAGCATGCTTGAAGGCAGGAGCTTTTTTTCGAACCTGTATACGGGCAAGTTCTCCAACCACGGAAACGATTCCAATATCGTATCCGGATGAGGCCTCAACCACCACCAAATCACCCGTTTGTAAAGCGAATACATTCGTGTTTCGGTAAAAAGATTTACGCCCGTTTTTGAAGCGCACCTCCACAATTTCATAAGGTTTTTGATTTTCGGGTAACGATAAGTTGGCCAACCAATCGCGCACTTCTAACCTTTCGCATTCTCCACTGCTGCATAATCCATTGTTCTTACACCCTCTTGGTGATTCTCCTTTACCGCATGATGCACAACCCATGGATCTTTTTTTTGTAAAAATAATGAATTAAGCACGATGAATATGCCTCATAACTTGAAAACTAAGTTCCGTAAAAAGCATTTTAGCACTCGCATTGCGCTCGAGGCCAAAATATGCGGTATCCATTGTTTCGATAAACTGCCGAATGTTGTTGCCGGTAATATAAGGCGAGAATTTCTCTGAGAAAGCAAATTCTTTCGGAGTTAATGTTACATGTTCAACGCCCAAGTAATTGAGAACATTGCACTGACGAAGCATGTGTAAGGCGTAGGAGAGGAAGAGCTTTTGACGCTCTTTTGAGAAGGTGGACATCTCCTCAGCCCAAGACATCATTTCGTTGACGTTTTTTTTAAAGCAACTGCGCATCAATTGTATAAACGATTCGCGATACCCGTCCATCATTTCCCCGTTCTTGAGAAGATTTGTAGCCGTACTTAAATCTCCATCCGAGAAGGATGCGAGTCCATCCGCAGTTTGTCTGTCTATTGAATATTTTTCCATTAAATATCCTGCGATTTCGATAGACTGCAACCTCGGAAATATGGTGATTTGAGTACGAGATTGCACGGTAGGAAGCACTTCAAGCTGTTGTTCCGCTAAGAGTAAAAACAGGGTTTTTAAGGGCGGCTCCTCCAACACTTTCAACAGTTTATTTGAGCATTCAGCGTTCATTTGTTCTGATCCAAAAATAATGACTACTTTGAATCCGCCTTGAAACGACTTTAAGTTGATTTTCTTAATAATCTCCTTGCTTTCCTCAACGCCAATAATTGGATTTCGTTCCTTTTCATCCATCACTTTCAACCAATCAAATGAGGAAAAATAAGGGCTTTGCTTTACCAAATCTCGCCACTCGTTTATCAGTCCATCCGAGGTCTTGGAAATGGACTGCACTACCGGAAATACGCAGTGTAAATCGGGATGTTGCAAATCGTTCATCTGGACACAGGAACTGCATATACCGCAAGCATCGGTAGGTCCGGGTTGTTCACACAATAAATACCTTGAGTAAGCTAAAGCCACAGGAAGGGTTCCAAAACCCGGAGAACCAACAAAAGTTTTAGCGTGGGCTGTTTTGCCCGAGGCACTTTCTTTGATTAAATCGGCAATAATTGTTTTTTGACCAACAATATCTTTAAAGAACATAGCCCAAATTTAGGAATTATCGGGTTCGCTGTTAGCAAAATTTGCCTTTCCAACAACGATTACAAACTCTCCTTTTACGACGAGATTGGAAAAATAAACGACCGCCTCCTCGATCGTACCACGAAAATGCATTTCATGCATTTTTGAAATTTCTTTTGAAACGGAAACTTTTCTGTGAGCACCCATAACTTGAGCAATTTGCTCGAGCGTTTTAACCAAACGATAAGGAGATTCGTAAAAGATTACCGTATGGTCCAAGGTAGCCAAATACTCCAAACGCGACTGACGTCCTTTTTTATGGGGAAGAAATCCTTCGAAAAAGAATCGGTCTGCAGGTAACCCGGAAACCACCAGTGCAGGAACAAATGCAGTTGGGCCCGGTAAACATTCAACCTCAATTCCGCGCTCAATGCAGGCTCGCACCAAAAGAAAACCAGGATCGGAAATGCCGGGAGTGCCCGCATCTGAAACCAACGCTACTTGTTCATGTGTTTGAATTTGACGAATGGTTTCCTCTAATTGCGCGTGCTCATTATTTACATGGTATGAAATCATCCTCTTATGAAGGTCCAAATGGCTTAACAAAACGCGGGTTACCCGAGTATCCTCGGCGAGAATCAGGGTGCTTTCTTTCAGCATACGAATGGCGCGCAAGGTAATATCCTCTAAGTTGCCTATTGGAGTTGGTATTATGAATAATTTAGGCATACGGGAGGATTTAAATTCAGCCAAAAACTTTTTTAACCACCTCTTCAAGTTTTTTGCACGCTACCAATTTGATTGCATGGGTTTCGGGTTTTAATCCCTTATTATATTCGGAAATAAATACATGCGTATACCCAAGTTTTTGCGCTTCGGTGATCCGGGTTTCAATCCTATTGATGGGTCGTATCTCTCCCGATAAACCCACTTCAGCAGCGAAGGTAAAAGCGCGGTTTACCGGAATGTCAGCGTTTGAAGAAAGTACAGCCATTAGGACCGCCAAATCAACTGCCGGATCGTCAACTTTTATTCCTCCGGCGATGTTTAAAAAAACATCTTTGCTAGCGAGTCGAAAGCCACAACGTTTTTCCAAGACGGCCAGTAACATGTTCAAGCGCTTGGGATCAAAACCGTTAGATGATCTCTGTGGAGTACCATAGGCAGCGGTACTAACCAAGGCTTGCACTTCGACCTGTAACGGCCGTAAGCCCTCTAGGGTTGTCGCTATGCAAGAACCGCTCAGCGTTCCGTCCGTATTCGAAATTAAAATTTCAGACGGATTCTCAACCATGCGTAGGCCTGTACCTTGCATCTCGTAAATTCCTAATTCGTTGGTTGACCCAAATCGATTTTTAACCGTCCTTAATAAGCGATAAAAATGATTTCGATCTCCTTCAAATTGCAGCACTGCGTCCACCATATGCTCCAAAACTTTGGGACCTGCAATGCTTCCCTCTTTGGTAATATGTCCAATGAGAAAGACGGGAACATTGGATTCTTTCGCAAAGCGCAACAAGAGCGCAGTGCATTCACGTACCTGACTTACACTTCCGGGAGCACTCTCTATTTCGGGATAAAATAACGTTTGAACCGAGTCAACGATGAGCACCTTAGGAAGCAATTTGGATGCATGGTTAATGATCTGAGTAACATCGGTTTCGATCAACAGATGGCAATCAGGGTTCGTGATACCAAGGCGTTCAGCGCGCATTTTAATTTGCTGGTCGCTTTCTTCGCCTGAGACGTATAGGACGTTCATTTGCTCTTTGATGGCCATTTGCAAAAGCAGAGTTGACTTTCCAATACCCGGATCTCCCCCAATCAAAATAATTTCGCCCAGAACCAATCCCCCACCTAATACCCTATTTAACTCAGTATCCTTCAACTGAATTCGGGCGGTTGCGGTTTTTTGAATTTCAGTCAGTAAGATTGGAGTGTTTTCGGTGCGCTGACGAGAAAAGATGAGCGCTTTTGGGTTTGACCTAACCAGCGTTTCTTCAACCATAGTATTCCATGATTTGCAGGAGGGACATTGTCCAAGCCACTTTGGAGACTCATGCCCACAAGACTGACAAAAAAAAGCGGATTTCACTTTGGCCATTGAGCAAAAGTACATCAAATGGCATTAACCCTTGAAAATAAATCTTGGGTTAAAAAAATTTATTTTTAAAAATGTCTTGAATAGTACAAAAAAATTAAATTTGCCCGTTGAACAGTTAATTATATGTCTAAACGAAGGTCCATTATCAGTTACGACAAACTCACCATTGAGCAAAAAAAGCAAATTCTTCGAGATTTTCCCGATGGCTATATTAATCATTTGTCTACGGTAAAAACTCCAACTGGAGATGTATTGGATGCTTTGATTTGGGAGACTGATGAGGTAATCTATTTGGTAAAAATAACCAAGACTTTACCCAAAGCAAAACCGGTTATCGAGGAGGATGAAGAAGATTTAGACGACGATTTTGACAAGGTTCCCGACATCAACGACGACGATGAAATGGGCGAAGAAGAAGAGGAGGACGAATACGATAAACCTGACGACGAAGAGGACAATGACGATGACGACGATGATGACGATGATGATTGAATATCATAAATAATTCCTTGAATTTTATTACCTTTAATGCGTAATTAAATTGATCAAAGGACATGAGAAAGTCGTTCGACCCAACCACCATGCTTTCACACATCACGGTAGATAAAGTTGGGGTTGAAGAGCGTGTTGCCCGATTTCAAACCCGAAGTATAAAGAGCGAGTCCAAGTTGCAAGGCTTGAAAATGGTTCTTAATATGATTGACCTCACGACGCTGGAAGGGAAAGACACGCCAGGTAAAGTGCAACAAATGTGTTATAAGGCTCAGCACTTGCACGATGTTCATCCTGGGCTTCCATGCGTAGCGGCGGTTTGCGTATATCCTTCCATGGTCGGGACAGCAAAAAAAGCACTTAGCAACTCCTCTGTTAAAATTGCTTCAGTATCCACAGCGTTTCCGTCTGGCCAGTCAACCCGAGAAATCAAAATTTCCGATACCAAATTTGCTGCAGACGAAGGGGCTGATGAGATCGATATGGTGATTTCGCGTGGAAAATTTCTAGCTGGAGAGCACTCCTTTGTTTTTGACGAAATTGCCGCTATCAAAGAAGCATGTGGTAAGGCAAGGTTAAAAGTAATTTTAGAAACCGGCGAATTAAGCACCTTAGATAACGTTCGTTTAGCGAGCGATATAGCAATTCATGCCGGTGCCGACTTTATCAAAACCTCCACCGGAAAAATTCAACCTGCTGCCACGATGCAAGTTACCTACACCATGTTAATGGCCATCAAAGATTACTTTGATAAAACGGGAATCATGGTTGGGATGAAACCGGCGGGAGGAATTTCAACATCAAAACTTGCGTTGCATAACCTCGTTATGGTGAAAGAAGTACTTGGGAATGCTTGGTTAAGCAACGATTGGTTTCGTTTTGGCGCAAGCAGCCTTGCCAACGATGTTCTTATGCAAATTATTAAAACTGAAACAGGCCTGTATCAGTCAACAGATTATTTTTCAATCGACTAAAAATGGCAAATACCAATTCCTCAAAGATTGCTCCGGAATGGAATTACTCTCCAGCTCCCGAAAATACACATCACATTCGCCTGGAAAAAAAGTACCAGCTTTTCATCAATAACGAATGGGTAGCACCGAGCTCAAAAAAATATTTCCCAACTACAAATCCTGCTACCGAGGAAGTGCTCGCTGAAATTGCATGGGCCAATGATGCCGACGTTGACAAGGCGGTTAAAGCGGCGCGTAAAGCCTACCGCGAAGTGTGGTCAAAACTTTCAGGGGCAGAAAAAGGCAGGTACATCTATCGCATTGCACGCATGATGCAAGAACGCGCTCGAGAATTCGCTGTAATTGAGTCCCTGGATAGTGGTAAGCCCATTCGAGAATCCCGGGATGTTGATATTCCTTTGGCGTGCAATCACTTTTTCTATTATGCGGGCTGGGCAGATAAATTGGAGTATGCTTCACCGGCAAAAAACCCCGAGTCTCTCGGCGTAGCCGGACAAATCATCCCGTGGAATTTCCCCTTATTGATGGCTGCATGGAAAATTGCTCCTGCCCTGGCAGCAGGCAATACGGTGGTTTTAAAACCGGCCGAAACCACTTCCCTAACTGCTTTAAAATTGGCGGAAATAATTCAAGATGCCGGATTGCCTGCCGGTGTGGTGAATATTGTTACGGGGCATGGTGATACCGGAGCAGCGATTGTGAATCATCCCGATGTGGATAAAATCGCCTTTACAGGGTCCACGAATGTGGGTAAAATTATTCAGCGTGCAATTATTGGCACTCGCAAAAAATCCACCCTCGAACTCGGTGGAAAATCTGCTAACATCATTTTCGATGATGCTCCAATTGATCAAGCTGTGGAAGGAATTGTTAACGGAATCTTCTTTAACCAAGGTCACGTTTGTTGCGCGGGATCGCGTTTGTTTGTTCAAGAAAACGTAGCTGAACGCGTGATTCAAAAATTAAAGTCTCGAATGGAAAGTTTGTACGTAGGCGATCCGCTAGATAAGAATACGGACATTGGGGCCATCAACTCTAAAGAGCAATTGCAAACGATTCAAAAGTACATTCGAATCGGAAAGGAAGAAGGAGCCGAAATTTATCAAAGTGGATGTACCCTACCCTCTAAGGGTTATTTCTGCAGGCCCACTTTATTTACCGGTGTTTCGCAATCCCACGTTATTGCGCAAGAGGAAATTTTCGGTCCCGTATTGACGATTCAAACCTTTAGAACCCTTGACGAAGTGATTCAAAAAGCCAACAACTCCCCCTATGGACTTGCCGCTGGAGTATGGACAGATAAAGGTTCAAGAATTTTTAACCTAACCACCAAATTGCGGGCTGGAGTAGTTTGGGCAAATACGTACAACAAATTTGACCCTGTTTCGCCTTTCGGGGGTTACAAGGAAAGCGGATTTGGTAGGGAGGGAGGAATTCACGGATTGAGCGCGTACCTCAAATAAAGTTCAACTCCTTACCATTGAAATATAAAGAAGATTAACCATGGATATTTTGAAAACCTATAAAATATATATCGGAGGGTCCTTCCCAAGAACGGAATCAGGTAGATATTACCCCATCGCAGATGCGACAGGAAAGACTTTGGCAAACGTTTGTCTTTCGTCGCGAAAGGATGTGCGCAATGCCGTGGTGGCCGCCCGAAAAGCTTTTGGTGGATGGTCGGAAAAAACCGCCTTTAACCGAGGGCAAATCCTTTACCGAATTGCAGAAATGTTGGACGGCCGCAAGGGACAGTTTATCGATGAGCTGATGGATCAAGGAATAAGCAAATCCAAAGCCGAAAAAGAGGTTGAACAATCCGTTGATCGTGTGGTATACTATGCGGGATGGGCCGATAAATACCAGCAAGTAGCGAGCAGCGTAAATCCTGTGAGCTCATCGCATTTTAATTTTTCAGCCTTAGAGCCCATGGGGATTATTGGAATTATTGCCCCGCAAGAAAACTCCTTACTTGGCCTTATCGAATTGGCCATTCCCGCTATTTGCGGGGGTAATACGGCTGTGGTAGTTGCCTCCGAATCCTACCCTTTATGTTCAATTACCTTTGCCGAAGTTCTTCATTCTTCGGACGTACCGGGTGGGGTAGTGAATATTTTAACAGGAAAAGTCGCAGAACTTGCTCCTGCTTTAGCAGGCCACATGGACATTAATGCTTTGGTTTCGTGTCCTTTAGGGGAACTTCAAACCTCTTTGGCTCTTTCGTGTGTAGAAAACCTCAAGCGCAATTTCATTTACACGGACCCGAACCGTCAGGGTTTGAACTTTATTACAGACTTACAAGAAGTAAAAACTACCTGGCACCCCATTGAGAGCATTGGCGGTGCCACCAGCAGTTACTAATTGAACTTATTTAGGCCAGTAGGGATTGTCTTTTAGAAGGCTTGTAACTTCCTCTTTGGAAAGAAAGACTTCTGGTAAACCGGCGCAATAAGGTCCGATTTCGTATTGTTGATAAATAAAACGAATGCCCTTTCGCTCTAAAGCAAAAACTTCGGCCAGTTCAAACGGTTGGTCATCGGTGGTGAACCACCACCCTAGATCTTCATTCTGTTGTAAAAACTTTTTCTTAGCCAATGCCGTAAGTGCACGAAAACCGGATGGCTCAAATAAATTATCCAAAGAGATCTTGTTGCCTGTAGAAAGGTCTATGTTGAGAACTTGGAGGGAAAAAACACCGTGTGCCGCGCCGAGGGCATAATAATCAGACGCAATTCCCAAGCTTAAAAACCTGTCATTGGTATCCCGAACCCAACAAGTTATGGTTTCTTGAAATAAATTTTCTTCTAAATCTGTCGCATTGGTTTCTTTGACTTTATTGACATATTTGCTAATTGCATCGATTCCTGATGAATTTCCTGTGATGGCTTTTGTTATCCGTTGATTGATTTTGTGGGCAACAGCAACATCGTTCAGGCGTACGGTAAGAAGTTCAACCGTTCGTTGCGAACACCAATCTTCAACGTAGTCCATTTCATCGGTAGCTTGGATATCGCAGTTTTCCGCTTTAAAGGTCTGTTTTTTCCACCCTAGACCAGTAGGTAAAGGCTTTGTTGGTTGATCAATTTTTTTTGTTTGCCCTGTCGTATCGTTGTTCTTCTTAGCCTCCTTTTTCGCAGAACTGGTACAACTTACCGCCGCAACTAAGAGCAGCACCATTGATGTAGAAAAAAAACGCCCCATACGCATACGTAAAGGTAAGCCTTTAACAGGTTACTTAATTCCTTTTTCCGCCTTTATTTTTTATGATTTGGTGTTGGGCTTGGTTCTCCCAATTGTCGGGCTCTTTATTCAGCCTTCCTTCTTTTTGTAAAGACCTCTTCTCCTATTACAATACGAACATAAGAACCGGTTCTTTTTCCATCGCTTTGAAACACCATATCTTCTTTCAATCCATGAATCAAGGCATAGGGAGAAGTGATGGCATTGCCAAGGGTAACGACACCGTAGGATAGGGTATCTCTTACCCACAGCGAGGTTTCTTTTCCCTGCCCCACAAACTCGCCATTTTCGTTTCGGTACCCTCCAGGAAGAATTCCAAAATCATAGATATTTGCGCCAAGTTTGCCGATATCCCAACCTAGGGAATCTCTTAAACGTTGGCCTGCAACCCCTTTTCCGGGGTAACTGAAAATGCCTTGATTGATATGCTCTACCAATTTTTTGAAATCGCCGTTATTTGCAACCCGGCTATTCTTGGGGGCCAAACCCCGAGGATCAGCAATGGCAAACCAATTATAGATAAGCCCATATTTGCGCGCCATAGACGTATCATTTCTAAAGACGCAGTAAGCCGGTATTCCTGCCTGTAAACATTCAATCCAATCTTCACGAGTTTTCGCATTACGCAGTTTATCGCCGTTTCTAAAATGCGTAAGGTTAAGATTCGTAATGGACCACCACGTAGTATCAATCGCAACAAAATCAATTTTTTGTTGGGCATTTAGCATAAAACCGCTGAATAAAATGCATATGACTGATAACAGCTTCATACCATCTTAATGACGATGCCCTGAATCGTTACACCGACTCAGCAACTTTTTGTTAGTCCAAAGAAATCCTTAATTTAGCCAAAACGGGATGTAGCGCAGTCCGGTAGCGTACACGTCTGGGGGGCGTGTGGTCGCAGGTTCGAATCCTGTCATCCCGACCAAACCCTCCTAAACCCATTGCGATGCAATGGGTTTTCTTTTGTACAGCGTCGTAAAAGCGTGCTTCTAGAAGGAACTTGACTGCTCACCGAGGAAATTGACCCCATGTGACAGCACAAAACACGATTAAAAGACGCTTATTCCCCGAAGAAATGTAGTTAAGCTTACCGTTAATTCCTAATTCTTGCAGGGGAATGACCTATCTTTATCCCATGAATAAGTTTGCGATCTGGGTTCAGGCTGCTCGCCCTCGAACCCTTCCTCTTTCCCTTTCAGGAATTGTAATGGGCTTGGCATTGAGCCCGAGCTCAGGATTTAGCAACCCTTGGATAATGCTTGGTTGTCTTTTGACAACGGTATTGTTTCAAGTGCTCTCCAATTTTGCCAACGACCTCGGTGACGGAATAAAAGGGACGGATAATGCTCAAAGAATTGGTCCGGAACGGGCCGTTCAATCGGGAAAAATCTCGGTTTCATCCATGAAAAAAGCCGTTGTTTTCCTGAGTTTTTTGAGTCTGCTGTCGGCGGGTCTTTTATTAAACGCTGCCGTACCCAATCTCACCATGAAAGCATTGATTTTTTACCTCATCCTTGCCTTGCTGTGTGTATTAGCAGCCATTACCTACACCGTCGGGAAAAAAGCTTACGGTTACCACGGGGGAGGCGACCTCATGGTTTTTCTTTTTTTTGGTGGGGTAGCAGTACTCGGTACGCGCCATCTGTTCACCCCTAACTTTTCCGTGGAAGAAGTTTTGGCCGCAATAGCCATTGGAGCCTGGAGCACCATGGTACTCAATCTGAATAACCTGCGAGATATTGATAATGATGCCGAAGCCCAAAAAAAGACCATGGTTGTTTTTTTGGGGTTAAAAAACGCTCTGCGATATCATCATATACTTGCCATTCTTGGAAGCAGTTGCTGGGTTATTCTAGTCTACAAACATTCTATTGAAACAAAAAATCCGTTCCTATTATTGGCTTTAATGCCCTTATTGCTTTTTGTAAAACATACCACCCAAGTAATGAAAATCAAGGAGGCAAAAACCTTTGATCCGGAACTAAAAAAAGTAGCCATGAGTACTTTTTTGGCATCCGTATTATTTTTCGGATTAAGCCATCTTTGAGCACAGGATTTATTGTTAAAAGTTCCCTTAAGTGTCTAATAATTCCTTAACTTTATCGCGCAAAATATTCACGTATGAAAATCCTAGTTTGTATAAGCAAAGCGCCTGACACTACATCAAAAATTGCTTTTACGGAAGGGAACAGCCGTTTTGACGAAAACGGAGTACAATACATTGTAAACCCTTATGACGAGTGGTATGCTTTGGTTAGGGCTTTGGAAATCAAAGAGGCCTCAAGTGCAGATATCACCATTGTTACAGTAGGAAATGCCTCTGATGAGGCGATTATGCGAAAGGCATTAGCCATTGGGGCAGACGAGGCCGTTCGAATCGATGCAGAACCAACCGACGCTTACTTCGTTGCAAAAGCTATCGCTGACTTCGCTCAAGAAAAAAACTTTGACCTTATATTAACCGGCAAAGAAACCATTAATTATAATGGATCTCAAATCGGAGGAATGGTTGCTGAAGCACTTGATTTACCGTACATATCTATTGCTTCCAAGCTAGATGTTGCGGGTAGCTCCCTAACCCTTGAACGGGAGATAGCAGGAGGCGTTGAGGTGGTTCAAGTAAATCTACCGGTTGTTGTATCTTGTGCCAAAGGCATGGCAGAACAACGAATACCTAATATGCGTGGAATCATGGCCGCTCGCACCAAACCGTTACAAGTAATCCCCCCAAAAAACAGCGATCAACTCACAAGCTATGTTGCTTTCGCAAACCCAGCTGCCAAGTCAGGCGTTAAGTTGATTGATCCCAGCAATATGGACGAACTCGTGTCATTATTACACAACGAAGCAAAAGTAATCTAGCTATGAAAAATATTGTCTTCATTCCAGCCAATTCCCCCTTAACCAAGGCTTCTTTTGAAGTGGTAAGCTATGCCCGTAACCTGGGTGGAACGGTTACTGTCTTAGCCGCAGGAAAGCTTCCGTCGCAGGATTTAAGCGTTCTGGGAACCTACGGCGCGGATGAGGTAATCGTAAACCGCAGCCTAGTAGCCAATGACGACCAACAAATCACCATGTGGCTTGCTAACTATTGCAAAGAGGCCAATAACATTGTTTTCAGCCACGATTTTAATGGTAAAGCCATCGCACCGCGGTTATCCGTTAAACTAAAAGCAGGATTTATATCAGGAGCGATTGCCCTACCTGAAAACGATGGTTCCATAAAGGTAAATGTTTACTCAGGAAAAGCCTTCGGATTCATGAAGTGTAATACAACGCAAAAAATCATTTCATTGCTCCCCAACAGCGTAGCTCCGGAAATGTCGGGAAATGCCTGCGGAGTTACAGAAGTTGAAGAAACATTTGGAGAAATAAAAGTAAAAGTGCTTTCGGTTAAAAAACCTGAAGGATCGATTCCCCTTCCCGAAGCTGAGCGAGTGGTTTCTGCTGGAAGAGGTTTGAAGGGGCCCGAGAACTGGGGTATGATTGAAGACCTTGCCAACGCATTAGGAGCCGCTACAGCATGTTCACGACCCGTTGCTGACATTGGTTGGAGACCGCATCACGAACACGTCGGACAAACCGGCGTGGCGATTCGACCAAATCTATACATTGCCGTGGGCATTTCTGGCGCGATTCAACACTTAGCCGGTGTCAATGGATCTAAGGTGATTGTCGTTATCAACCCAGATGCTGAAGCTCCCTTCTTTAAAGCGGCTGACTACGGAGTTATTGGTGACGCCTTTGAAGTGGTTCCAAAATTAATTGATGCTGTGAAAAATTTCCGTGCTAACTAGTTCTTTTCATGAGTAAAATTCTGTTGGAAATAAGAGGAATCGAATACAGCCAAACACAATCCGGCTCTTATGTATTGGACCTTAAAGAAGTAGGAGGAAGACGCCGTATGCCCATCCTAATTGGTGGTTTCGAAGCGCAGGCCATTGCATTGGCCTTGGAAAAAATGACACCAAATCGACCGATGACGCATGACCTTTTTGTATCGGTTTTTGTGATAGTTAATGCTCAAGTAAAAGAAATCATCATCCACGAATTTAATGAAGGATTGTTCAAAGCCAATATTGTCGTCGTTCATGAAGGCATTGAAGTCGATATTGATGCGCGCTCCTCGGATGCCGTGGCCATCGCTGTTCGTTTTAATGCCCCCATCTACACCACCGAAAAGGTCCTTCAAGAAGTTAGTCATATCAGCGAACGACGTGAAGATGAGTCTGACGGGGTTGATTTCGATGAAGAGGATTTGGAAGATTCAGACTCTGATGAAAATGATATGAAAGAAGTTCCTCTCGAGGAATTGGAGTATCTATTAAGCGAAGCGCTGGAAAACGAAGATTACGAAAAAGCGACACGGCTTCGTGACGAAATTAACAAGCGAAAAAAATAGTACCTTCAAACCATGGAAAATCATGGCTTACCCTCTAACAACAGCTCAATTCAGTCTCAACTCACTGCTCTAAGTTTTCTCCAATACTTTGTTTGGGGTGCCTGGTTAATTACCGTTGGTAAATATTGCACCATTACCATGAAATGGTCCTTTACCGATTTTGGTGCCATCTTTACTACCATGGGTATTTCTTCGGTCTTTATGCCTAGTTTAATGGGGATTGTGGCGGATAAATGGTTGAATGCCGAACGTTTATTGGGAATATTACACGCACTTAGTGGTATTTCTGTTGCTTGTTTACCCCTGGTCAAAGATCCGTCGATGTTTTTTTGGGTAACGCTTCTAGCTATGATTTTCTACATGCCTACTATTGCCCTGTCAAATTCGGTTTCCTACAGTATTCTTGGACAATTCCGTATGGATCCTATAAAGACCTTTCCTCCCATACGCGTTTTTGGCACGGTGGGATTTATTATAGCGATGTGGGTTACTGATCTAACAGGAAATAGTGCTTCTGAAAATCAATTCTACATTAGCGCCATATGTTCCATAGGACTTGGGTTATTTTCCTTTTTTCTTCCCAAATGCCCTCCGAAAAAAGATGCTTCAGAAGCGAAATCCTTTATTCAAATGCTGGGTTTGGACGCTTTCAAGCTCATGCTCAACTATAAAATATTGTTGTTCTTTTTGTTTTCGTTAATGCTTGGTTGCGCCCTCCAACTTACTAATATGTACGGGGATACGTATTTAAGTACCTTCGAATCGTTCCCAGAATATGCCGAAACTTTTGCGGTTAAACACTCTACCGTCATTATGTCCATTTCTCAAATTTCTGAAACCTTATTTATTTTAGCTATTCCTTTTTTTCTGCGCCGTTTTGGAATTAAAAATGTCATGCTCATGAGCATGTTTGCTTGGGTATTGCGATTTGGATTATTTGCTTACGGAAATCCGGGAGATTTGCTTTGGATGATCGTTCTTTCGTGCGTTGTTTACGGAATGGCTTTTGACTTTTTCAATATATCCGGATCCCTCTTTGTGAACTCTTCCGTAGCATCGGAGAGAAGAAGTTCGGCTCAAGGACTATTTATGATGATGACCAACGGCTTTGGTGCTATTTTAGGAAGTGCCATTAGCGGTAGGTTGATTGATGCTTATTTCACGAAGTCCTTAAATAACGTATCCGATGTCTGCAAGCACTTTGGTGGATCAGCAAAGGACCCGGTAATACAAAAAATACTTGCGGAAAACCCAATTTCTAGTGATGGAACACTGTCCAAGGTAATTTTCGTTCAACAATGGGAAGCCATTTGGCTGTGTTTCGCAGGGTATGCACTCGCTGTGGCTATATTATTTGCTCTGCTATTCAGACATAAGCACAATCCAGAAGAGGTGGGAGAAATTTCCCATTAAAGCTCTTACCCAATAACTTTTAATTTCTTCCCAACTTTGATAAAAGCTTCAATTGCCCTATCTAAGTCTTCTTTGGTGTGAGCTGCAGATATCTGCGTTCTGATTCTTGCTTGCCCCTTCGCGACAACAGGATAAAAGAATCCGATGGCATAAACGCCTTCGTTAAGCAGTTCATTAGCAAATTGTTGAGATAGCGCTGCGTCGTACAGCATAATGGGAACAATGGGAGATGCGCCCTGTTTGATATCAAACCCTGCTGCCAGGATGCGGTTCTTAAAGTATAATGTGTTTTCCTCTAACCGATCTCTCAATTCTGTGGTACTACTCAATAAATCAAATACTTTAATGCTCGCACCCACAATCGATGGAGCCAAAGAATTGGAGAATAAATAAGGTCGAGAGCGCTGTCGCAACATTTCAATGATTTCCTTTTTGCCCGTAGTATATCCCCCCATGGCGCCACCAAGAGCCTTACCTAGGGTACCAGTAACAATATCCACTTTACCCATAACCCCGAAATGTTCAGGAACTCCTCTACCTGTTTTTCCAATAAACCCTGCCGAATGGCACTCGTCGGTCATCACTAAAGCATCGTATTTCTCGGCAAGCGCGCAAATCTCATCCATTTTCGCCAAATCTCCGTCCATTGAAAAAACGCCATCCGTAACAATAATTCGGAACCGTTGCGCCTGAGCCTTTTGGAGCTGTTCTTCCAAGTCCTCCATATTCGAATGCTTATAACGATAACGCTGCGCCTTACACAAACGAACCCCATCGATGATGGAGGCGTGATTTAATTCATCGCTAATGATGGCGTCTTCCTCCGAAAAAAGCGGTTCAAAAACACCTCCATTGGCATCAAATGCTGCGGCATATAAAATGGTATCCTCGGTACCGTAAAATTCTGCGATTTTGCGCTCCAATGTTTTGTGAATGTCTTGGGTTCCACAAATAAAACGCACCGAAGACATGCCGAATCCGTGGGAATCCAAAGCATCTTTTGCCGCCTGAACCACTTCCGGATGGGAGGAAAGTCCTAGATAATTGTTTGCGCACATGATGACAACATCTTCCCCCGAACTCACGTGAACTTGAGGACCTTGAGGAGTGGTTATAATCCGTTCACGTTTCAAGAGGCCATTGGATTCAATGGTTCTTAATTCTTCCGATAAATGTTCGTGAATTTTTCCGTACATGATGGTCTTTATTTAGCGTGTTTGTGCATCTTTTTTTCTATAACTTTTGATAATAACTGGGCCTCTTTTAGCGATAATTTCTTGCCGAATTTAACGATTTTCCCAAAATACTCGAACTGAAACCGATCGTCTCCTTGTATCCATGGCGACAACTCCCATATAGATTGAAACGATTGTTCGTCGGGTACTTCATAAGTTAGGCCCTTTATATTCTCATAGTAATAAGGTATACTTTGACCATAATTTCTTAGCGACTTTTTAAGGTGTATCCCTAAATTGTCCATTTTTAGAAATTCCTGACCCCAAACAAGCCATAAGAAGGAACGAGATACTCGGAACGCATAATAGCCCCAAAACGTTAAAAACACCCATAAAATAATGCGTTCTTGCTCGTTGAGGAGTAACATAAACAACGACCAAATACACACGACACCTATCGTCAACCACATGGCTAACCACGAACCCATTAAAGCTATCGCTATGGGCTGCTTTTTCGGTAAAATGACAATTGTTATTTTCTGTCCGTGATCAACAAAACTGATTCGATCCCCTATTGATGTCATGCATTAACGCTGTAATCTCATCGGAACTGTAAGGTTTCCTATCCTCACAAAATATAAGCCACTCACAGCGTTGATTATTTCCAGTACCATGGTGGGTTCGGTGATAATTTTAGCAGAAAGCAATCGTCCAGATACATCTAATATTTCGATTGTTTGACCTAGCGAAGCCGATAATCCTGCAACAGTAAAGGCGCCATCGTTTGGATTGGGATACACAGACAAGGCAACACCCTCCAGTAAGGAAATTTCCAGTACTTCCAAAATTTGTGTAGTTGTATCCACTCCACCACAAGCATTTGAGGCAATCAGGGTAATCGTATAGGTTCCGGGAGCGACGTAGGTATGTGTTGGTTGAGGTTGGGTTGAAGTATTACCGTCTCCAAAATCCCACACATAGGAATTGGCATTTTGAGAGGTATTGGTGGTACTTAAAGCCCCGCCGTTCAAGTTGAAGGTAAATGCCGCCACGGGAGCAGTGCCGAGACCTATATATAATAGAGAGGCGGCACTTGACCCACAGGAGTTATCCGCGCTTACCGACAAAACACCCGGGGTATTATCAAAAGTCAACGAAATGGCGTTGGTCGTAGACATCCCCAACCAGGTGGCTGGAAAAGTCCAATTATAAAAGGCAGAAGGATCGTTGGTAACCGAATAACTTTCCATCGCATTTGGACAAGCGTTGGCGTTCCCAATGATCGCTGATGGGGTGGCAGGAAGCGTTTCAACCGTTATAAATGCAGTATCTTGATAGCTGCTCAAATTAATGCCATCACTTACGGTAAGTGAAACCGCATAAACCCCAGGTTGAAAATACGTAACCGTTGGATTTGCCAAGGTAGACGTTGCAGGAGATCCACCGGGAAAGCTCCAATTCCAGGAATTGATGGTGCCCCCTGTGGTTTGGTCGCTGAATTGAACCGGAGTGTTCACACAAACCGTAGATGGCGTCCCCGAAAACTGAACATTGAGCGGACTCGATAGGTTGTTCCATTTCCACATTCCATTGGTGGTAGCGTTGGTATTGAACCAACCCGACCAACCTATAGACGGAGTTAAGAATTCACAATAAAGGTGTTGAACATTGTCGATTGGGGACCAAGTTAACCCACCATCTAACGAGTAGGAAGACCCAGAACCGCCATTGGCAGCACCTGTGCTAAAAAGCGTATTGGTGTTAACAATGGCACAAAGACCATTTGTGTAAACCGGCCCGCTCGTCGCTAATTGCAACCAAGTTGATCCCGCATTGGTCGTTTTATACACCGCTCCTCCACTCGTTACAATGTATCCGACGGTGGCAGAAGCGTAAGAGAAATTCCCGCTGATATTCGCCCCGCCAAAGTCTTGTATAGGCGAGGTATAAACCGCCCAGGTGGCCCCTTTGTCAGTCGAATGAAAAATCCTTCCTTTATTCGTGGAAAACCATACATTGTTTCCGACTACATCCATCTGTCGGGTGTACCCGTATTCTCCGGCTAAAGGATTTGGAATATTGGCCCCCGCAACCAAGGTCCAATTCGTTCCGCCGTTAACCGTTCTATAGATTTCAAATTCTCCATTTATGGGGTCCCCCATACACCAACCTTCGTTGGCATCCCAGAAATGAACTACGTTGGTAAAAGACGCAGCATTACTGAACGAGGCAGTGGTTTGTTTGGTCCAGGTCGAACCTCCGTTGGTGGTTTTCCAAATTCCCCCAAGTTGACCCGCGGCGTTGGGATAAGCCGCTAACCACGCTACGTTAGAAGAAATACCATGAACCATGGAAATACCCAGACCTGCATTTCCTACACTAATATTCCCAGAAGTCCATGTTGTTCCTCCGTTGGTGGTTTTGGTAAATTGCTGTACGTTCGCATTGGCACCGCTGCCGTCGTAAGCTGTGGCCCATACTACGTTTTGATCGACGATTGAAATCCAATTGATGCCTCGATTCGCTGCGGAAAACCCGGAATTTTGAACAAGCCAATTTCCGTAAGGAGGAACATTCACGGTAATATATCCCGACTTTGTTTCGGTATCAGAACTTTGAGCATTGGTGACCGTTAAACTGACATTATACGTACCGGCGGTAGCATAGGAAATGTAGGGAGGATTTGCACCTGAATAGCTCGAGGGAGTTCCACCCGGAAAACTCCACTGATAGGTAGTAATGGCATTTCCACCTGTGGCACAATTCGGGTAGCACTGAACGGAGTCTCCTTCAAAAATTGTGGTGGGTATTGCGAAAAAATTCGAAATGGGAGCACCTGCTGTCAACCCTTGCGAAACGCACTGAAGGGCTGCTAAGGCATTGATCCTTGGACCCATATTTTGATTGATGTTGACCCCGCTGTTTAACAAACAACTTAGCACCTGGGCAGGGGTAAGCGTTGGATTAATGCTCAGCATTAGCCCCACCAAACCTGCAGCAAAAGGGGTTGCCATAGAAGTCCCCCCCATTTTGGCATAACCATTGCCATTGGAAGTGTACACAGTACTTAAAAGTCCACCGTTGGAATACCCCCCGGGTGCAGCAATATCCACATAAGCATTAGCCCCGTTGTAATTTGAAAAACTGGATCGTTGGTCATTGGCATCTACCGATCCCACACAAATCACATTGTTGTAGGCACCAGGGTAATGCAAAGTTGTCGTATTGCTATTGCCAGCTGCGGCCATGAACACAATTTCAGGATAAGCGTTGATCAAGTTTTGAAACGCCTGTGAAGGACTTGTTCCACCAAAAGACATGCTCACCACATGGGCTCCGTTTTCACAAGCCCACTGTACACCGCCGTAACCGTACCATACAGAACCCGATGAAGACGCATTGTTCGGGGTGCATTTCACTCCAATTAGCTCGACATTGCCTCCTAAACCGGCAATACCGATGGCATTATTAATGTCGGCGGTTGCCAAACCAGCACAGTGGGTACCATGCGACCAACCGACATCTTGAGAGTGGGTAGAGGGAGGAGCAGCGTTATTGTCGTTATCCGCTACATCGTATTGTTTGAAAGCGGTTAAATCCGTATGCGTAGAGTAAACGGCATTATCAACAATCGCAATTTTTACCGAATTGTTTCCTTGGGAAATATTCCAAGCATTTTCAGAGCCTACAAGGGTATGGTACCATTTATTGGTTCCTGTATGATTTGGGTCATTGGGAATAAAACCTGTGGAATAAATGGGCTCTTTTTCTGCATAAAGCACCTCAGCTACTTTTTCCAATTGGTTTAAGTAGGCACCAATGTTGATGTCATCCGTGAAATAAATTCGATAAATATTCATCAGGGAGGGTCTGTAGGAAAAATAGGAAGGACGTTCCAATTTCGTTACGTTGGCATGGTGGAAGATGGTTTCTAAAAAAGGATAGTTATGGATGTCGTCCAAAAGGGCAAATTGATTTGCATCGGTTTGTTGAAGATTCAAGGCATTGGGACGGATTTCGCCTTTGAGTTGAAACATTAACACTCCGGGATGAAACGAAGGCGTTGGAACATTTTGAGCCAATAAACTGCACGAGATTCCGATGAATAAAAGGATTAGGGTAAAGTTTTTCATGCCGAAGATTTTGCATAAAAATACTCAAAGAACCGAAGATAACCAAACAAAAAACCCCAACTTTCGTCAGGGCTTTAACTTAAATATGGCTCATTAATAATGCCACAAGTCGGTTTCCCAGGTGCGCATCGTTTCTTTGATTTTTGCCGCTTCGTACAAGGCATCTACCCCATAACGGTAATCTTCGATGTCGCGGTCGAATTGATCCGATGCCTTATAGATTTGGGCAGAAAACAATCGCTTCCAAAATAAATCATCATAAGACATCCACAGCGCATCACTTTGTTCGTTATAGGCAAAGTAATTAACTAGTACGTTCCTCAACTGAGGGAAATATAGCCAAAACATTTCATATTCGGCTGTAGGGGTTGTCGAATTTACCGGAGTTTTTGAGCCCGCTAAACTGGCAACAAGTGCCGGTGGGTTAGTAAATGGGTCGTACATGATCAAACTTCCTCGGTTCGACGCTTTTGCTGTATCGATGGTATATCTGGAAACTGGGGCAATCGCGATAATTCTTTTGTCCAATACAGAACGTTCCTTATCAAAAAACCAATCTTCTTTGATGTTGTATGCGGTTATTAAGTCCGATGTTAAGAAAAATGTCAAATCTTCGGAAAGTAAAGCAGCATCAAGATTACCAGCAATTGCTGCTTTCATGGCTTTGTTCCATGACTTTTCAAAAAACGGATCCGTCATTTTAAATTTTATATCAGGTTGCCATTGCGCTCCGATGTTATTGGCATCATAATCCGTTTTCATGTAATTATCTGTCCAATCCTTGAAAGTTTTAAAATTCATGAAATCCGTCATGTAAACCTTGTTTTGTCCTTGATACATTCCATCTATTGGTGAACCTTGGAAAAAGCCGCCGCAACGCTCTACAACGTTTTTTGCGTAAAAGGGATTTGAGCTGTAATATGAATTTTTATCTTGGTCGGAGTTGTAACGGTTTAGTCGATATTTTAAGGCATAACCATCTTCCTTCGTAAAATTAAAATCCAAAGAATCCGCAACATAAAACATCGACAAGTCTCCATTCATCAGATGTTGAAGAATGATTGTCCAAAGGCTCAATCTCGATTGATTTCTGATCCAACCCTTATGGGACATCATTTCCGCCGGGGACTTTGGCGCATTAACTGTGAAGTCCTTAATAAACTTATCGTACGGGAGGAAAAGGTTGTAGTTCATTTTTTCACGAGCATCAATCCTTGAAAAAATTCTTTTCGACCAAACATAATCCGCCTCTCGAACGAATTCATAATCCACTCTTGATCGAACAGGGACTTCTTCTTTTATGACCACCCCGTCAATCACACCATCAGCCGGCATATTGACCGGACCGCGTTGAATATCAAGTGGGTTTTGAGAAAAAACTCCGAAACTCAACGCCAATAGAACGGTTAAAGCATATCTACGCATAATCATGGTTATTGGATAATTATTGATCCTTTGAATGTTGTCGGTCTACCCGTATCCGCCCTCTTCGCGCTGCCATATATTCCAACTACAGATCCTGGTGAAAAGGCACGCAAAGCATTCGCGGGAATCATATTACCTTGCAATTTAGTGGAACCAACTGTCATATTGGTGATGACAAACTGTACTCCTTGTAAAACCGCTCCTGGTGGAAGTCCGACGTAAATAGGTCCACCTTTGAGGGGTAGAGAAGCGGTTAAGACTGTTGGCTCGGGAAACGGCCTAATTGGAAAGTTTTGTTTGAACGTCACCGCCTTATCGTTTTTGTCCTTAGCGTTAACGGTTATAGTTGCTCCTTCTTTCGAGGGAGTTACTCGGGCAACATAATAATTTCCAACTTTCGGACAAGGACGGCCGTTGCAAGAAACCGACATCGACTTAATATTCGCACCTCCAGCAGAGGCGGTTATTTTGTTATCCCATTCAGCGTAAAGCGCTGTTTGAAGAGGTAATCCAATTGAACCTCCACTTTTTTGGGCAATGAACACCTCTGTTTCGTATTTTATCCACTTCATCGTTCCCATTTTGTTGGCAATACCCACAGTACCTTTAATTTTCATTTCATTCGAACCGGCGGCGGTTACCTCAACTGTAGCCACACCGTCTTTAATCTCCTTAAGAGTCCCCTGAAAATCCTTTAATTTTGGTGGCTTATCGGTGTCATATGCGGCCATCGATACATAAACCTCAAACTTGTCCCCAGACTCTACAACAGCCACTGATGGGCGCGCTAAAGCTTCGATCTTATTAAACGAATATTCGCCCGTAGAAATTCTACTTTTGATTAATCCTACTGCCTTGGCTCTTGCAGCCAGGGCTTCGTACTGTAACGTGGAAAGAGAGGCCAGCGCAGCAATCATTGGGGCATGATAAAAGGTTCTGGATAACCAATGAACGTTCTCAGAAATATCTCCATCGTGACCGTATTTATCCCGCTCCATTTTCGTTAACTCAGCATAAATTGTTACCAACTCCGGGAGTTCCGCATCATTTACCTTGTTGCCCTTTTTTATTAATTTTTCGACTTTTGTTTCCAGATCTCTATTGTCTTTAAACTGGTCCACAGATTCGTTTAACACAACCTTGTAGGACTTGTCAGGAATTGAGTACGAACCACAAATTTCAATCAATCTTTTTCTAAAATTTTTGAAGGGTTCCCAAATCTTTTTCATCCCAATGCCTTCGCCTTTAATTTCATCGAGTTCAACTATTCCAAGTTCCCTCATTGGTGTGTCAAATTCATCCTTTGCTTCCAGAGCTGTTAAATTTAACTTTGAAGGCACCAAAGGTTCATTTGGACTATATTTTACCCATAGAATCTTCTCTTTATCATTGGGCGCCGGACTTGGATTCAGCTCCCCTAACTTTTCGAGAATCAACAATTTGGCCTCGTCAACATTTTTGATAATCACCTGCGTTTCCTTATCGATTTGCCTTATTGATTTCAAGGCCGCCTCAATTTTCTTTCGCTTTTCAGCTTCATCGGGGCTCTTAGAAGTAGCCAACTCTCCGGTTAGCTCAGACCGTAAATCATCGCCTCTTTGTAATTGTGTAAACGCCCCCTTTTGAATATTGGCTTCGATGGCAACAAAAGCATCCAAAATTTGTTTCGATACGTTCAAGGCAAGAAGGGCTGTGAGTACAATGTACATCATCGAGATCATCTTTTGCCTTGGTGTTTCCTTAGCTCCTCCCATTTCTGTGTTGTTTTAAAATTTTAAACTTTCCTACCTGAACTATTTACCCATTGCACGAAGCATGTTGCCATAAACACTGTTCAAATCTTCGAGATTTTTAGCCAATGTTTTCATATTGTTAGCATAGGATTTAGTATCCTCAGCTGATTCTGCCAAGCTTGTCATCACAGTTTGGAGAGATCCAACTCCGGCTAAGCTCGCATTAAGTTCCTTTAAATTGTTAGCCGCATTGGTCATTTGTGTTCCAAAGTCTTGGACTCCATGAGCATCAACTACGATATCCGAAACTTTTTGTGAAGCTACTTCATACGATGAAGAAAGTTTCGTAATACTCGCTGCCGCCTGATGTAAAGAGTCGATGTACTGTTGGTTTGCTCCTATAACCGAAGTGGAATCGCTTAGGCCTTCAACATTTTTACTTAAATCCCGCATCGCGTTACCAAGACGCTCAAGAAGCGCTTGATCAATTTTTGCTTTTTCCATCATTTTAGCAATGATCTCAGCGGTATCTGTAGTTTCGTTACCGCCACCGCTTATCGCAAGGGGGTTGCTGTCATCTGAATCCCATTTGACTACATTTCCACCTTTCTCGACGTAGTTTCTATGACGTTCATTTTCTGGATAGGCATAGGGATAGTATATTGACCAGTCTGGTTCAGGATGACTAATTTGAAACGAAGTTAACGTAAATAAAACCGCCTCAGTACCCAATCCAGCAATTAACATCTGATTACAAAATGGCCAGTGCATAATTTTAAAGAGCGCTCCCAAAATTACAATCGCAGCACCAATACCAAACAAATATCCCATGACTTTCCTTCCTTTCGGCGTTGCCATCCAAGCACCTAGTCCTCCTTTTTTAGCTCCCATGATTTTCTACTTTTAAACGTTAAACTTTAATTATTTTACTTGTTACACTTTTAACCTCAATTTATAATTACTTAAGTTGAATATCCATTTGAATTTCTTCACCGTTTTCAGCATCCAAGTCTTTTCCTCCTCTTCCTAGGTGAGTCATTACATTACGAAATCCAATATAACATTTGGCCGTGTCTTGATATTCAAAAGTTCTTGTTCCATTTTGTAAATAATAACCGATATCTTTCCATGAACCCCCGCGGATGACCTTCCGCTTTTTTACAGGGTGATCATCATCTTTTGCATCGTAAACGAACTCTGTGTTCAGGTCGTGGGTAAACTCATAAGAGGACTCATCGAAAGCACTATTGCACCACTCGGCAACATTTCCTGCCATACAGTATAAGCCGAAAGCATTTGGGTTGTAAGAATAGACTTTGACTGTATGAAAGCCTCCGTCTTCAAAATACCTTCCCCGCATCGGTTTGAAGTTAGCGAGAAAACACCCGTTGGCATTTCGAATGTACGGTCCTCCCCAAGGATATTGCGATAAGTCAAGATCGCCGCGAGCTGCTCGCTCCCATTCCATTTCAGAAGGCAAACGGAAATCATTCACGTACAAATCTCCTCCGGCCAACAACCAACTATGGTAAAGTTGAGTTCTCCAAACAGAGAAGGCTTTTGCTTGGCACCAAGTAACCCCAACTACCGGGTAATTATCATAAGCCGTATGCCAAAAATAGTTTTCTGCCATAGGGTCATGGTAGCTGTAGGTAAAGTCTCTAACCCAGCAAAGCGTGTCAGGATAAACATTGATGCGCTCCTTGATAATGTAACGGCTGCGGTCTGTGTGCCCTCGAATGGCGTTGTGTTGGCCTTTACTATTCGTGTACCCTAGGTCTAAATCCAGTCCAGGGTTTTCCAAAAAGGATTCATTGATGAGCGGCTCCCCACCTTTTGAACGGGGAATTACCATGGTATCCCCATTGTCTTCGAAAGGTTTGAGAGTTCCATCATACATCACCATGGAACCATCATTCGTTAGGGTCGCACGGTGCAAACCATTCGACTTATCATCCTTAGAAAGCGGATTTCTTCTAGCGCTTGGGTCCATTGCATCAAGACTACGTCGGAAACCATTATCAGAGGTCATTACCTTGCCACGTTTTGATGCTTCTTTGTAATCCACCCAATAATAATCGTAAAATAAAAGTCGGGTATCAATTTGGGTGTTTTTGTAAAAACTTTCCTCTTTGGATACATACATGTCTGACAACATTAACTGGGTTTCCGGATCAGAATAATCGATCGGTGTATCCCAATTCAATTGAAAATATTTACGATTTTCAATACGTCCACCTTCGGTCTTTAATACCTTCTCTTGCTCTGTTTTATCCTTGCTGTCTGCATCATCGGTTTTTCCTGATTTGTTATTTCCATAACCACTCAAAATTGCTGAAATCTCATCCGTGTTCATGGTAATGTCAATCTCACTTCTCTTTTTCTTGCTTGATTCAGCGAATTTTCTTTTGTCAATTCCAAAAATATCCGTCTTACCTCCAGCACCCTTGTAGCCTAAAATTGCCAAATACGCTTTATCCAAATCCTCCACACCCTTCGAGTTGAGAGGATCAAATGCATTGTTACCGCCTAGCACATCCGAACCCAAGTCCATGATGCTTCGATAAGGATCGCGGAAAAACTCTTCAGGGACATTGACCCATTGCTCCGCGTCGTCAGCGGACTGTCGACGGTATAATTTTTCGCGGGCGATGGAGTCGCGCACCCAATACACAAACTGGCGGTACTCGTTGTTCGAGATTTCTGAGGCGTCCATGTAAAAGGCCTGGAGGGAAACTGTTCGCGTGCGCGTAGAGTACAGGCCCATAATGTCCTTGTCGTTTTGACCTGCCTGAAAAGCTCCGGATGCGATGTACACCATACCATAAGGTACTTTACCCGGCCCTAGCACATCGGGATACCAACTCGTTCGACTTTTAACACCAACCAGGTTGCCATCAACCGGATCACATGCAGCGAACAAAACAACAGCTAACGCTAAAACTAATAATTTTCTCATTTTCTCCTTTTTTTGGTTCTTAGCTTTTATCCAAACTTCACTTGCTACAGGTTACTAAATTTGAATATAACGTGAGAACATTCCAAATGGTTACATTTAATTTCCGAGCCATCGAGGATGTGTCGAATAAGTCTTTGGAGGAATTGGTAAGTAATAACAATACTTCACAAACATCTCATGCGAACCCCTTGATATGGTGGAAAGTTGATTTATGGTTAAATCGTACGAATATCCAACGGTAAAATTCTTAAAAGCGTTGTATCCCAGCAAAACACCAAGGGCATCGGAAGTGCGGTAGGTTAAACCGGCGTAGCCTATTTCAGCGCCTTCTTTCTTAATAAAATACCGCGTGTTGATGTCCACAGAATATTTGACTAAATCTGTACGCGCCATTAAATTAAAATCCAAATTGCCAGGGCCAATATTCTTCATTTTATAGCCCCCCATCAGGTAATAATGACGTGCAGTATTGTACCCGGTGGTCTGACCAACACCAGTGGAAGAACCCAATAGTTCGGACTCGCTCAAGTGGGTTGACGACACCCCTGCATAATAATTATTACCTTTTAAAAACAACCCAAAGTTCAAATCCAAACTCATCGCGCTGAAGTCTGTTCCAGGAAGGGAATTGTCATTCATTGTTTGTGGTGGAATCCAATTAGGATTCATGGAATACGAGATGATCCCTGCACCAATACCTGCTCCCAAAGTACCAACGTTGCCCAATGAAATAGGGTAGGAATAATTTAACAGCAAATTGTTTTGACGCGAAAACCCAATGGCATCGTGGTAAAAACTCAAGCCAATTCCACCTGGAAAAAAGCGATTCATATTTGCTGCGATATTTAATATCGCGGAATTAGGAGCGCCGTTAACCATATCCCACTGGTTTCGGTAAATGCTCGTAGCACAAATTCCTTCATCGATGCCCGTTTCTCCGGGATTAACCGACATTTTATCGTACATAAAATGGGTTAGCAGTTTATCTTGCTGGGCACAGGCAAAACTGGCCAAGCAAACTATAGCAGTAGTTAAAAAGTTGATTCTCAGTTTCATACAAATAACTTGCAAAATTTTGTATCGCACAGCGGTGGAACTATACCACTAAAATGCTTGCTAAGTTAAGCAAAAAATTCAAAACCAAAAAAAAACCTAAATTTTGTGTCTTAACCTAGTTTTTGATAGGTTCTCCACCATAAATCGGGGATCTCGTTATTCATGGCATTGTCGTAATCCAATTTATCGCACGGAACCAAGTGGTGGCGCTCATATTTTGTGGATTCTGTAGGAGGATAAGGGACTTCCATCCACCATCTCTCGCTTTTATTGCTTTTATAGAAAACGAGCTCCTTGAATTCATTTTCCATAACTACCGTGAATCGCAGGTAATCTTTTTTGCTGCCAACGGGAAAATCGCCTTTTCGTTCCTCAAAACCTTCTATAAAATACCAAAGTGAGTGAGCGACCAATGCGGAGTCGTACGAACCCTCATTGAGGAGATTGAACACCCCAAAGCAGGACAATTTGTCGGAAATTCCCGCATATTTGGCAATTCTACAAAATTGCTCCAAGGTAAACCCGTTCGGATTCCCCTCTTTTATTTGTCGCTCAGAGGCTTTTAACGCATCCAAATTCATGCCTATTACATCGGCATTTCTGAGGTGGGGTTCAGCCAGTCGGAAATCGCTTGAGAAGGCCCCCAATTTGCACATATCAAAATATAATTTATCGTAAAGCGCCATCTCTTGCCCGGGGTTTCGATTGGGTTGAACCCCTATCGTAGCGTGATTAAATAAAAAACAAGGTCTACGTAAAAGTAAGGAACTCAAATAGCCATCGCTCGAAATAGGGTCTTCTGGTCTGCCGAGGTTCAGTCGTTCATCAACGGCGCATAAATTAATGAGTTGCTCCGTGATTTCAAATCCAACCGATAAGGCATGCATCAAATCCATGCTTCCACCCACCACAAGAGGAATGCAATTGATTTTAACCAACTCAGCAACCAGGGTTTGGAGGGCAAAATACGTATCCTCTACGCTCTCGCCAGGATTAATATCTCCGAAATCATAAAGTTTAACTTTCCAATTTTGAGTTAAGTAGAGGCGGTAAAGTACTTTTCTAAATTCAGAGTTTCCCGCGGTCAACCGGGGGTGGTTACGATATTCTTTTACATGCACTATGCACAAAGAGTTGCGTTCCACTTCTTCAGTGGAAGTCGCATCAAAACAAACGCGCTCACCCAGTTGACCTTCCAGGTACTCCTCTTTTTCAAAGGGAACTAAAAAAAGTGAAAAATCCAACATCGTGGTCGAAGATACTCCTCTATCGGAGACAGCCTCCGAGTAACTGTAAAATTATTCCATAACTGAACGTGAATAACTTGTTATTTCAAAAACTGGCTTATGTTCGGACGAAAGTATAAGTTGGATTTAAGAACTTTACCATCCTCCCTGTAAATGGGTTTACCGTTGGCGTCTAATTTGCTCATGTTGGAGCGTTGAATCTCGCAAAAAATCGCTTCAATTTTATCCTGCAGCCCGTGACGCAATAAGGTTCCGCACAGAATGTATAATTGGTCTCCAAGGGCATCGGCTATTTCGACCATGTCTCCTTTTTTTGCTGCCTCCATGTATTCCTCGTTTTCTTCCTTCATCAAGTTGTAACGAAGCCTTGCCCCGGTTTCATCGAGCGAGGTTGGAGAGGAATGGTTTTCGATACCAAAAGCATCGTGGAAAGTTTTTACTTGATTTATTATCTCTTTAAATTCCATGTCAATAAGATATTAGGTTTTCCATAGCTGTTCGCACCTTTTCAGCATTGGGTAAAATCGCTGCCTCTAGTGCGGAGTTTAAGGGAATTGCGGGGGTGTCTACTGAACCCACCAAGGCAACGGGCGCATCTAAACCTGCAAAAGCATGCTGCTGAATACGGCCTAATAGGCTCAATCCAAAAGCGCATTCTTGAGATTCCTCGGTGACCACCAGGATTTTTCCATGACGCTTAGCCAGTTCCACCATCGACTTTTCATCCAGTGGATTCAAGGAACGCAAGTCGAGAATTTCGATGCGCTGATCGAACGACTTTGCCGCCTCCAAGGCCCAATAAACGCCTCTTCCATAAGCAACTACCCCAATGGTTTTTCCTTGCTGGATTGATCGCTCATCGGCTTGAAGAACACTGCGTGCAAGGCCAATTGGAATGCGGTAATTTTCGTCCGGTTCCACCGACATAGCTTCCTCGGTACCCGGAATTTTTGACCAATACAAGCCTTTATGCTCAAGGATTACAACCGGATTAGGGTCGTAATAAGCGGCTTTCAAAAGACCTTTCAAGTCGGCGCCGTTCGAAGGATAGACGACTTTTATACCTCGAATGTTCACCAACACAGACTCGACGCTCGAAGAATGGTAGGGCCCTCCGGAACCGTAAGCGCCGATAGGCACACGTATCACAGCACTCACCGGCCACTTTCCGTTGGAAAGGTAGTAACTTCGCGATACCTCTGTAAACAACTGATTGAGCCCCGGCCAAATGTAATCGGCAAACTGTACTTCAACGATGGGCTTGAGTCCTACTGCTGACATGCCCACGGTCGACCCAATAATAAATGCCTCCTGAATCGGCGTATTAAATACTCGATGATCTCCAAAGGATTCTGCAAGGGTTGCGGCTTCGCGAAATACGCCCCCCAACCTTCGGCCCACGTCCTGTCCGTACAATAAAGCTTCGGGATGCTGTTGCATGATTTCACGCACGGCAAATAAAGCAGAATCGACCATTACGGTTTTCTTTTTGCCCTCTGGAGTCCGAATGCCTTCTTCTCGTTCAATGGGTGTCGGAGCAAAAATAAAGTCCCTCACACTTTGGGGATCCGGATCAGGCGACATTAAAGCGCTCTCGTAAGCATCTTGCACCAACTGCAAAGACTCTCGTTCGATTTGATCCAAGGTAGCCTGGGATATATTGGCGAGAAGGCAAGCATTTTTTAACTTGGGAAGGGGATCGCTCTTGGCGGCGATTTCCAAGTCATCGCGGTACCACTCCATACGCACTCCAGACGTATGATGGTTCAGTAGGGGAACTGTTGCGTGCAACACAAAAGGCCTGCGCTCTTCGCGTATGGTTTTAATGATGTTGTGCAATGCTTCATAACTCGCCTCGAAATCGGAGCCATCAACCGATACAATACCCATACCTTTAAAACCGGCGGCAAATTCCGCAATATTCTGAGCGCGGATTTCAACAGCGTTGGCAGAAATATCCCAACCGTTGTCTTGTACGAAATACAAAATGGGTAATTTTTTCAAAACCGCCATTTGCATTGCCTCTGAAACTTCTCCTTCGGTACAAGATGCGTCACCTAAAGAGCAAACGACAACCGAATGTTGTTCCCCCTCCTCAAGAAGTTGCATTTTCTCCTTGTACTGCAGGCCCATCGCTATCCCGGTGGTTGGTATTGCTTGCATGCCTGTAGCCGAGGACTGGTGAATGATTTTAGGTTTATCCGCATCGTTCAGGGAGGGGTGTGCATAATAGGTTCTGCCTCCGGAAAAGGGATCGTTTTTTTTAGCTAACCCCTGCATGAAAAGCTCCTTTGGAGAAAGACCAATACCGAGTAAAATGCTGTCGTCTCGGTAATATGGCGAAACCCAATCCTTTGCCATTAATTGAAGTCCTAAAGCTAATTGTACTGCTTCGTGACCGCGTGAAGTGGCGTGAACGTATTTCGAAGTAACTTCTTTGTTCGCCTCAAGAAGGTCGCTGATGTATTTAGCCTGGCACATCAAGGAATATGCTTTTAACAGTGTAGAGGTCATTTCCGCAAAGTTATTTTCAAAACTGAAGCAAATATACAACGCTTGAACCTATTTAACTACAGCGCTTTGGTAGGTCAATGTTCCTAAATCAGCGTCTAATACTGCTTCCACGCCAAATGGCAAGGTCCATTTATTTTCCGTATGACCTATGGGCGCATTGGAAAGAACAGGAAACTCAGCAGCGCCAAAATGCTGTTGAAGCACTTCCGATAAGGAATAAGAATGTTCGGGTGATTCGGGAGAGCAATCGGCAAATTCGCCCAATATAAGTCCGCTAATTTGCGAAAAGACCCCCGCTAAACGCAGGGAGGTCAACATGCGATCGATGCGGTAAGGCTCCTCCCCTATTTCTTCTAGGACCAGAATCTTACCTTGGCAATCCGGAAAATACGGACTGCCGAGCATGGAAGCAAAAACACAAAGGTTGCCCCCAATTAAGGCACCCTTGGCTTTACCTGGTCTCTGGATTTTAGCATCAATTTGTTGCAGAGCGTCTGTGCTAAGTTGTAATACTTCCGATGAAAAAAGGGCTTTCTTCAAAGCATCAACCGTGAAGGAATTCCAACCAGAATTGCCCACAGGTCCGTGGTAGGTTACCAAACCCGTACGAAACGTAATGGCATTGAGCAAATATGTGATATCGCTAAACCCTATGATAATTTTTGGGTTTTCCACAAACCATACCCAATCCATGTTCTCAACAATTCGCGCAATACCCCATCCTCCACGAATGCAAAAAACAGCTTTTATTTCAGGATCCAAAAGCGCTTGCTTCAAATCATCCAGACGTTCGTCGTCCGTTCCAGAGAGGTATCCCGATTGTTGGTAAACAGACGGTGCAAACCATGGCAGTAAGCCCAAATTTTCTAGGACAAGCTTAAAGTTTGGAATTACCTTCTTATTCCAAACAGCTCCTGCCAAGCCAACTACAGCAACCTTGTCACCGATTTTAAGGCGATCTGGAAGGAGGCGTTCCTTAGTTAGGGAAGGCACCTCAGGGGCTTTGTCCGCTGAAAAACGCGAATTGCCGAGCAAAAAAGCCCCAAGCATGCTCCAACGAACAAAATCTCTTCGATTTGGCATCTTTCAAAAGTACAATTATTGCATTTGATCAAAGGCACAATTCGCTAATTTTACCCCAAAATGTCTCAATGTTGGGCTTAAAAATGGCAACAGATCCCCGTTGGGTGAGCGCTGTCTCTAAAAATATAAAGGAAATACTTACCGATCACGCATTTTGCGAACAAAAGGCGGCGAGTCACGCTATTTCCGTTATCGTTCAATACCCTATGTACGCTGATTTAGTCACCGCCATGACCGAAATATGCCAGGAAGAAATGGAGCATTTCAACCAGGTCCATGAACTCATTCTTTCAAAGGGTTTTACCTTGGGATTTGAGCGCAAAGACCCGTATGTGAATGACTTATCGGAATACCTTCGAAGAAACAAAACCAACAGTTCGCCGCAAGGGCAATTTGTGAACAAGATGCTGCTCGCAGC
>VGMY01000014.1 GCA_016866255.1 Bacteroidota bacterium
AACCTTTTAAAAAGTTCTTCTCATTAATCACAGTAGCAGAACCCGTAAGGTCTTTGGTGCGCGTAGTACCATAGCCGATTACCACCACCTCATCCTCGGCTTGATCGTTGCTCATAGTGACATTTTGAGTCAGGCTTTGACCTTCGGCTAACGCTACGTCCACCACTTTTTCGGAAAGGCTCGTATACTTAAACGTCAATTTATAACTTCCCGCCATGAGGTTGGTAACGGAATATTTCCCCGCCGCATCGGTTAGTGCAAAGGCTTTCACGGGACCTTCCACTTGAATTTTCACATCCAACAAGGCGTTGCCATCCGCATCCAATACGGTTCCACTGATGCTTCCTTTTTGGGCCATCAACGAAGTAGAAATTACCAAGCCCCCAAACAGCAATAATAGTTTTTGTAGCAGTACTTTCATCAAAAGTTAATTTAAGGTTAGCTAAGATTTAACGATTTCAAATATACTTTTTTTTTCTAAATGTCATTATGACACATAGAAATTTACAGGAATTTGATTTTCAATGGGTTATCCGTAACCAAGGCGTAGGGTATTCGCAGAGTTTTTGAAGCCTTATCAAACGAAATCAGAAATGGGTATCCTAGCGCTTTATCGTTTTTTCGTCTAATAACTCGAGGCATTTCTTCCAGATTATGAATTACTAAGGTTACGTTAGTTGGGAAGGGTTTACAGTTCGGACTGAGCGCTTTTACATCAATGATTGAGGTCTTGCCAAAGGACTTACTGAAGGAAAAAAGGTAGTTTGTGTAACATGTACTGGTAAAATCTTGGGGCGTTTTTCCATCGTCCAAAAACCATTGACCCGAGGAGGAGGTGACGCTTGGATCGTAATAAAAGTGAATTTCCACCTCATCGTCACGATACTGCTCTGTGGATTGAATGCCATTTTTCGCCATAGGAATAAACGCTCCGGCCTTGACATAAACAGGGATACGGTCTAAAGTAAGGGTATCAATGCTCGGTTCGTTCCGAACCATGCGCATGCGGGACCCCCAAAAACAGCGAGCGAAGGAAATGCTTTGTTTTGGAACCACTCGTTCATCGGTGAATAAATTAAACCAAGGATTCGCATCTGGAAAATCAATTTTAGCAATACGCTGTCCTTTTTCGGTAACAGGAACCACATATAAATCGGGTCCCCACATGAAGGCATCGGTGCGGTCCATGAAATCCTTACGATCTGGATATTCCATAAAAACCGGGCGCATTAAAGGCATTCCCGTGGTTGAATTTTCATACGCTAGGGTGTAATTGTAGGGAAGTAAGCGATAGCGCCACTCTATGGCTTGCTTGGCCAAGGCTTTGGTTTTGGGGTCCTTGAAAATCGCTTCACTGGCCACTTCCTGTTGCGCATGCGGACGAAAAACCGGTTGAAATACACCATATTGCAACCAACGAACATACAGTTCGGGGTCATCGTTCGCCCCACCAAAGCCCCCAAGGTCGGAGTGGAGGTATCCAATTCCTTGCAAGCCTGCCTGTAAGGTTAATTCCACTTGTGGCTTTAATCCTCCCCAAGTACGGTTCACGTCACCCGTCCACGGAATCATACCAAACCGTTGTGAACCAGAATATCCGGACCTCATCAAAATGAACGGCCGTTGGTTCGGAAAATCCGCCTTGTGGCCCTCGCTAATCAATCGAGCCCAATCATGGCCATACGTATTGTGTACGCGATTTGATCGACCGTTGACGTGGTACAGTTCATCGGGATGCACCTCGGGCTCGCCCAAGTCTCCCCAAATTCCTGCCACCCCCATCGAAATTAAATCTTTATAAATATTCCAAAACCACTGCTTAGTTTCCGGCTTATAAATATCCAACAGCCCCGTGTTTCCGAAATAAAAATCATAGGTGAATGGCTTTTCGCCTGTGACGTCGGTACACAGCAATTTCTTGGTTTTTGCCTCTTCCCAAGTTCGTGACGAGGTTAAAATAAACGGCTCAGTAATCAATACCGTTTTAACCCCATTGTTTTTAAAATTCGAAATCATTTGTATTGGATTCGGAAAGCTATCTTTATGGAATTGGAAATTACCCAAGGTGCCTTGGATGGTGGTACCAAACCAATATAAATCGAACACAATGGCATCTAATGGAATGCTATCCGCTCTGAATTGATTCACTACTTTTCGGGCTTCTTGTTCTGAATGATACCCAAATCGGCTCGCAAAATTTCCCAAGGTCCATCGAGGAGGCAGGGGTTGTCTTCCGGTTAAATCCGTGTAGGCAGTGACCAATTCTTTCCAATTATCCGCTGCAACCACTTGATAGGTTTTTCTTCCACCGGTGGTTTCATAGGTGAGGCTGTTGTCTTTTTTCGAATCGAGGTCTAGAAAACCGGTATACGAATTATCAAAATGCAAGGCATAAAGTCGATCGGATATCACCAAGGGCATGCTGTAGTTCATCTGTTCTGAATGCGTTTCATATCCGTAGTGCGCTTTATTGTAAAGGGGCAACCTATACCCTCTTCGGTCCATTCCTAGCACCCGATTTCCCGTTCCGAATAACTTTTCATCCTGGCTTAAATTAAACTGAAGCTTTTCCATGCTTGAATCCGCACTATAACCCCAACGTTCTGATAGCAAGTATTTGCCCTTGTAACAATAGGAAATTTTAAACGGATTTGTTTGAATTAAAATAGCGGAATTCATTTTCCAATCCCGATCTTTCTTATGATAAATATGTATGAACGGAGGAATTAAGGCGTTGGATGTTGCTGCCCAAGTAAATGAATTCTCATCCGGTTTTTCCTCCACAGTGTGAGAGTTTGCTTCATGCTTTTGGCCGTTCGGGATGAACGTAGTTTCGATAATATTAGGGCCATAGGATCGAAAAATGTACTCCCCATCCGAAACGACGACTTTTATTCCCGAAGGAATTGCTGCAATGCTTGTATATTGACGTGTCGGATTTTGACTCCATACGTAAGCGTTAATCCATGAAAAAAAAACCAGGACTAAAGTCCTACCTACAATTCGATAATCCATGCTGTTTTTCCTGGAATGGTTAACGATTGCTGCGACATGTCAATCAAGGTGTCGGATAATACCTCTTTTTTTAGGGGTACGGCGCGTATCGAAAACTTATCCAACACATCTACAAAACGACTCGTTGCAAGGGATTGAGCATTCAATGAATTATTCAGTACAACCATGATTTTCTTTTCTCCCAGAATTCTAAAATACACATACACATTGTTCTCTGGGACATACTGCACCAAAGTTCCTTCATGAATAACCGCTTGGTTTTTACGCCAATTGAGCACCTTTTTGGTGAATTGAAAATACGCTTCTTGTTCGATGGTACGGCCCCTTTTTGAGCCTTTTCGCACATCGTCTTGCGCGTAAAATGCTGTGAGGGTGTCGGTATCCCAACCCCCTGGAAAATCTCTGCGGATGTCGGCGTACCCTGCATCTTTCGAACCTTTCATTCCGATTTCGGAACCGTAATAGATTTGAGGAATTCCTCGCGTAGTGGCAATCAAAGTAAGTGCTAGTTTATAATCGGCCAGGTTCGGACAATATTCATTGAAGCGCTTGGTATCGTGATTTTCCATAAAAACCAGCAAATTGTTGGGATTTTCGTAGACAAAGTCGTTCACAAAATTTTCATAAATCCGAGCCATTCCTTGATCCCACCCTTGATTGCGTTCATTGAACGCCTGCATGATTGCGTCGTGTAAGGTGAAATCCATGACAGCGGGCAGCCCACTGTTGTACGAATCCATAGCGCCAATTTTACTGTCTTTTTGCCAGTAAGAGATTTGCGCTTGATTATGCAACCAGACCTCACCAACCATATTGAGCAAAGGATATTCCTCCATAATCGCCTTAGTCCAGATGGCAATCGCATCCTTGTCGTTGTAGGAATAGGTATCCACCCGCAAGCCGTCCAAACACGCATATTCCACCCACCAAAGGGTATTTTGAATTAAGTAGGTTAAAAGCAACGGATTAGACTGATTCATATCCGGCATCGAGGTATCAAACCAACCATCAGCAGACGCAGCATGATCAGATGGGGCAGCATACGGATCCATTTGGGTGCTGGTGCGGTAGGAAGATCGCGTAAATTGATCAAACTGATGAATCCACGTTTTCGTTGGGAGGTCTTGAACCATCCAATGCTTGCTCGACCAATGGTTGGGAACTTCATCTTTAATCACTTTGAGGCCTCGTCGATGGGATTCCAGCACCAATTCCTTAAACCAAGCATTGGTTCCGTAGCGGGGATCTACCTTGTACAAGTCCGATTGGGCATAGCCGTGATAGGAATAGATAGGTTCGTTGTCCTCCAACAAGGGCGTGGTCCAAATCGTTGTAGCGCCGAGTTCTTTAATATAGTCCAAATGCTCCATAATCCCTGCGATATCACCCCCATGACGCCCCCCGGGGAGGGAACGATTTCCTGGCTCTGTCATTCCGGGATAGGTATCTTGACCTTGAACCACGTTAGCAAATCGGTCTGGCATTAATAGGTAAATCACATCCTTCGTTGAAAATCCTTGACGAACTGCTGATTGGTAAATGCGTTCCTCCAATTTAAAATCAAAGCGCCCAACTTCCTTATTCGAGGTATTGGTTAAGGTAATCGGATAGCTCCCGGCATTCCTATCTTGGGTTTCCACGGTCACGAAGAGGTAGTTCGGATTCTCCGTTTTCACGATTCCAAGGACGTCCAGGCCTTGAACCTTCACGGTATATTTCGCAATTTGAGGGCCGTGGAGCAAAACTTGCACTTGATGATGTTTCATACCTATCCACCAATTGGCTGGTTCCACATGATCTAGAACGACCGCTTGTGCAGAGCCAACAAACGCCATTAAGAAAGCGCATAGCATTAACAAAAATTTCATGGCAGGACGATTCTTTTTCTGGTCTGGCCTGTAGAAGAAATTTCAATGAATACCTGATTTATTGGAATTTCATGCAGCACTCTTCCCATTAAATCTACTCGAAGAATCCATTCAATGCTGGCGGGATCAACTGCATCAACACCAAGGTTACAGGGATTGATTAAGCCGTCATAGCTCATCTGAGCCATCGCAGAGCTGTTGCGACTCATGGTGTACCCTAGTAAAGATCTCGGAATATGCTCACCCCAAGCAGTATTTATAGCAGAGAGAAAATCCTGATCTGTAAATCCATAATCCAGCGCTTTGTAATTGTCAGCTAACGCAGAAGGGGTAATAAGGGTTTGTGTGCTCTCCCAAAAAGGCATTAGGTAATTCGAATTGAAATAATTGTTAAGATGCTGTTGCACATAATAGGAAAAGCGATCCTTGAAATAAGGCACCTGCATGAGTCGGGTATACAGCGGGCGTTGCGAATTACTAGACGCCCAAGTGTAAATATTCCTTGTGGCCCAACTAACCCCAAACCAGTCAATCCCAAAAGTATTATCTAAATCGTATTCTAGATAAACAAACCTGCCATCCGAAGGCCTTTGATACAGGTAGTAATTGTTTTTATTAACGATATATCCATCCCAATGTCCGACGAGAATTTGAAACGCAAAGGATTTTAAACACGATTCCACATCCAATACCTCTTGAATAGCGCAAGGGAATGCAGCATTTGAGGAATTATTTAACACGTCAAAAAAATGGATCAAATTAGCATAATCGTTGACGTCTTCATTCGTTTTTAGTTCGTAAAGAGGATAATAAGGGACTTGGGATTGCCCAAGATAGGTCATATCGGCACCCCAATTTGCCTTGTATAAATTACCGGTATCGTCGTTGATAAAACGCGCTTCAAGAAATTGATCGTCGAAATGTTCAATATTGATGTAAAGTCCTTTGTATTCTCCATTGATGTACACTTCGACGTAAGAAGTTCTAGGTGCAGGCAACCCCGACCAACGCAGCATTTCTTGACAGGTTCGGCTGCGCATGATCGAGACGTCGTTGTGCTCACCATTGAGGTTTAAAGACTTCAAATCGTTCCATTTAAAACCGGGTTGAAATACGTTGAAATCCACTTTGAAAGATTTTTTACCCGCATTCAAGGAGGTGTTTCCGCGTAAACGAATGCCCACATTATTGACGGTATCCACCAATGACGAACTTACATAGATAAAATTTGCGGGAAACTCATAACTGCTACCTAAACTGTCACCGACCATGGTGTCAAAATCTTGCGGATTCATCGAAAGGTAGATCTTAGCAACTTCGTTTTGCAAGAAAGCCGGAGAATTCGATGGATGGACCAATTGCGCAAGCAAATGCAAAGGAGCAATACATAGTAAAAGCGACATTAAACGCATCATTTTATCACGGTTTTATGGGCCAGAGAATTCCCAAGTCGCACCATTACCAAATAAGTACCTGGATTCAGATTGAGATTGTCGAAAAGAATGAGATTATCTCCAGCGTTTGCCAAGCCTCTGTGTTGTTGTATCAGACTACCTTGAGCATCGTACCATTGAATTTCGATGGGCTGAAACTCACGGGAATGCACCTTTAGGGTACACGTCGATTCCAAGGGCACAGGATATACCGAAAATTCAAAACCAGGATTTTCCAATTCTTCCAAAGAGGCCACTGATGTAATAGTAGGCTTGGGAAGAGGCACATCGGTATAAACGCGGTACTCTCCAGGTTGAAGTAAGATGGCACCGTTCACGTTGGTAACATTGATGCTATCTCCGGTAAAATACTCGTACCACCAACCGGTATGTTGAAAGGCGGGGGTAGCTGAAATGGACAACACATCGATGTTAACCAAGGACAAGCCGTTCATGGTTGGGTGATTCATGATCATTCGTTTAACTCCTGCGCCTAGGCTCGCCTGAAAATCCAACGATCTAAAGGTTTCATAATTGTTGCGTAAGGAAAGCATGGCTTTGTAGACGTCCAATAATTGGCGGCGACGGCCTTGCTGCAAGTAATTCCATAAAATCGGTTTATTGCACACACGACAAGGAAAATCAATGTTAACGTCGTAGCCGTATTCACCAAATTGCCAAACCATTCTCGGACCGGGCTGTGAAAAAAAGGTAACCGCCAACCCTTGCATACGCCCCAAGGCCGTGTAAGGATCTTTGGCATTGTGCGCAGGGTTGCTGGCATTACCGAAAGTGATTGCCTCGTACATGAGCCGTTGTTCGTCATGGCTTTCCATGTAGGTTATGAGGTGAGGAAGGTTCCAAGTACGGTTGGTATAAATTCCATTGGACAAGCTAGAATTTGCGGGAAACCCTTTGCCAGAGTTCTGATAGCCGTGGGTTACATTCCCCCAAAGCATGCAACCATAATCTGCCAACAGTTCTTCTTCGTTGTTGTCGCACCAATGTTCAAGAATGATGTATTGATTTGGGTCCAAGGCCCAAATGGTATCGGCCATCCTTTTGATATTATTGATCCGCTCTAGACTGTAACTAGCGCTCGTATTAGCGAAACCTTTGGTAAAATCGAATCGAAACCCGTCGATGTTGTATTCTTGCACCCAATGGCGGTTTACTTGGTCAATGTATTCTTTGGTGGCGTTGCTGCTGTGATTAAAGTCATAACCCCAGCAGTTTGGTGGGTGTGGGCAAATCGCGTTAAACCAAGGATTGTTGGCCGCCGGTCGGTTGTTGACCGCATCCCAATACATGTTCACCATAGGATTTTGGCCGAAAGCATGGTTGAGCACCAAATCAACAATTACCGCGATACCACGACCGTGGCAGGTATCCACGAATTCTTTAAATTTCTCGGGAGTGCCGTAGTATTTGTCTAAGGCCATGTGATACGCTGGATTATATCCCCAACTTTCGTTTCCTTCAAACTCTGAATTGGGCATAAGTTCGATGGCATTGATTCCTAAACGATCTAAATAAGCTATTGTATCGATGAGCGTTTGGTAATTTCGTGCGGCTACGAAATCTCGAATTAATAATTCATAAATCACCAGGTCCTTTTTAGCGGGTGGATTGAAGGAGGTATTTTGCCAAGCGTAAGAAGGCGGAACTGTTTCAAAAAGGGAAACCACGCCGGTAGTTAACCCCGTTGGGTAAGGATGCAGGTTAGGGAACGTTGCATTACCGATATATTGATCATTATTGGGATCTAACACCAAGGTGCTTACCGGATCCGCATAGCGGCCTTGACCTTCAATAAGGTATTGGTAAGCATAGGTTTGGCCAGCCTGAAGCCCACCAACGGTAAGCCACCAACGGGTAGAGTCCAACGAACAATTCATGTGGTAGTTGGAAAGAGGAAGCCAACCATTGAAGTCGCCGAGCAAATAAACGTGCTGTTTTTCAGGGGCGTACAACTGAAAAATAACGGTAGAATCGTTGACGTGATTGACTCCGTTTTTGATTCCCAAAGGAGGATTTTGATACGTAACGGGAGGATTCACGGTGTAAATAACGCTGTCTTGAACTGCGGTGGATCCGTTATCTGCTTCGAACATCAAGGTATGGGTGCCCGGGCTACCGGCGTTAACCGTGTAGTTCAAAAGCGTCGCATTGTTGATAGAAGAAAGTAAGACGCCGTCTTCTTTTAAAGTAAGCAAGCACGGTTGGTTCGATTGTCCCTTGAAGGGAAAGGTTTGATTGAGCCCAACCAACTGCACTTGAGTTGGGTTAAAAATAGCTGCCTGCAACCCTCCATTCACAGGATATACATCGTAAAAGATATCGCTTCCGTCCGCTTCACGGCCTACGATGGAACCGTTGGCATTGCGGAACACAAAAGCCAACTTTAATACCGCGGTATTTACCGGAAAACCGTAAAAGACATCAATATCAATGGTTATTGAATGCTTGTTGTTTCCTATCGGAGTCATTTGAACGTTCGCATCCACTTGTCCCCAATTACCTTGCACGAACAACCAATTGGAGGGCGAGGTACTTGCGGTGGTAATTAAACCTGTGTGGCAATACACTTGATTTACCCCAGTTAAAGTGCCATTGCCTTTGGTTGCATCGTAAATGATGGTAACCGCATCATTGGTCGTTGGAAAGGCCGGTGTTATCTCTAAAATTTGAGCATGAAGTGGTATAGCCACCACCCCCAGGATGCATAAAAGACGGTACATCATGTTCAAAAGTGTAAGATAAAGAAAAAGCCTACGTTTTCACATAGGCTTTTCCAAAAATTCGAGCGGTATTATTTCTTCATCAATTTACCCATAACCACGCTTCCGTTCGCTTCAATTTGGTACATATAAGAACCAGAAGTTAGGTTAGCAATGGAGAAGTCGATTACGTTCAATGCAGTTGTATTTACCTTGCGTGAAGCAACCACTTTACCGGACAAATCAAACAAGGTAATAACAGCAGCATTGGAAGAAGTACCAAAGCTAAAAGTAACTACATCGCTGCTTGGGTTTGGAGAAACAGAAAGGTTTGCAATTGCACTCTCGTTCAAACCAACACCGCTTCCAGCACATGAATAGCAAGAGTCGTAGCAATAGCTTTGAGTTTGGTTCGCAGCCGGTATCACCAACACACGGTTAAACCCACCAAAACCGTCACCTAAACCACAAGCTTCCAATGCAGGAACCCCTTCGTTCATTCCCCAGTTTCCGTTAACAAACTTGTAAAGAAGGGTATCTCCAGCAACTCCAGCAGGAAAGTCAACCGCAAGCTCCCACATGTTGTTCGCAAGAGCTGTCATTCCTGATGTAGAAACAGTAGGTGACCAATCGGCCATGGGAGAGCCTCCTACGGTTCCTTGGCGAGCAGAAAAGTTACCGGCTATACGCATTCCGGTTCCATCAATGGTTGCGCCACCTGCGATGTAATTGGTTACGTCTACTTGAAACGTTACCTTGGCTTGTGCCATAGCAGCAACCCCAATAAAAAGGGCAGAAATTAAAGTAAACACTTTTTTCATAGATAAAAATTTAAACGGTTAATACTTACTTAGTGTCATTTAGACAAGTTCAAAATTAAAAATAAAATTTAATTTATTTGGAATTTAAGCAATATTTTGGTCAATGCATTGTTAACTAGTCGATAAAGCCCAATGGACCAAGGTAAACCTGATGGTTTGATATTAAATTTTTTGGCTTTATCGAAAACAACCCAAAATACGAAGAACCGCTACCCGACATAGCGGCGTACATGGCACCTTGCCTTTTCAATTCGCTGATTCCTTCAGCAATCTCGGGGTGCACTTCTCCGATGGGGATTTCGAAATCGTTGATGTATTTTTCTTGCCAAGTATCGCAAGTTCCCGTTTTTCTGGATAATTCGGGTACTGGACGGGGCTTTACAGCCGCATAAGCCTTAGCGGTGCTGACATGGATTCCAGGGTTGTATACGGCTACATGCAGGTTATTCAAGTCCAACGATATCGGACTTAACACTTCCCCCCTACCTTCGGAAAATGCCGAAACGTTCTCAATGAAAAAAGGACAATCGCTGCCTAACTCAGACGCCAATTCTTGCAACTCTCTCGTTGTGAGTTGAAGGGAAAACCATGCATTCAGCGCTTTAAGAGTAAAGGCTGCATCGGATGAACCGCCTCCTAATCCTGCACCGATGGGAATTTGTTTACGCAGGTGGATTCTTACAGGACCGATACCATAGGCTTTTTGGAGCAACTGATAGGCTTTTTCCACCAGAGCCGCAGCACCACCTTGAGGAATGGACAAACCCGTTGCATGGTACTCAAAAACTTCAGAGGCCGTAATTTCGAGAATATCGAACAGGGGTATTGGCAGCATAATGCTTTGAATGTCGTGAAAGCCATCGCTGCGTTTTCTTAGAACGCGCAATCCCAAGTTTATTTTGGCATTAGGATAAACGATCATGTGGAACAAAAATACGAGAACGTGTTTAATTTTTTACTTTTGTTGTTTAGTTATTAAGGATATGAGCCATTACTTAGATTTTGAGGCACCCCTGAAAGAACTTCAGGAACAAATAGAGCAAACACAACAAATTGGTAAATCCACAGAGGTGGATATGTCCGATAAAATAGATGCCTTGCAGCAAAAATATGCGCAAACCGCCCAAGAACTTTTTGCCAACCTGAGTCCTTGGCAACGGGTGCAATTATCGCGGCATCCAGACCGCCCATACGCTTTGGCTTATATTAATGCCATTTCCGATGGTAGTTTTATGGAATTGCACGGCGATCGCAACGTTAAAGATGACAAGGCGATGATTGGTGGATTTGGATTACTGGACGGCCGTACCGTAATGTTCGTAGGACAACAAAAAGGGATTAATACTAAAATGCGTCAGTACCGCAATTTTGGGATGGCCAATCCAGAAGGTTATCGAAAGGCTTTACGCCTCATGAAACTGGCAGAAAAATTCAATAAACCCATTGTAACTTTTATCGATACCCCCGGTGCATTTCCCGGCTTAGAGGCGGAAGAACGTGGACAAGGAGAGGCCATTGCACGCAACATATACGAAATGATGCGCCTTAGCGTTCCGGTCATCTGCATTATTATAGGTGAGGGGGCATCTGGTGGAGCATTAGGCATCGGAGTTGGGGACAAGGTGGTCATGCTCGAAAACACATGGTACTCGGTAATTTCGCCGGAAAGTTGCTCTTCGATACTTTGGCGTTCCTGGGAACATAAGGAAAAAGCCGCCAGCGCTCTCAAATTAACCCCTCAAGATATGAAGGGATTTGGCCTGGTAGACGATATCATTAAAGAACCAATTACGGGTGCCCATCGAAATCACAACGAAATATTTACCTCTGTAAAGGCGTCTATTCTCAATTATTTAAAGGAACTTGACGTTATCTCACCCAAAGACCGCATTAACTTTCGGATAGAAAAATTTAATAAAATGGGGGTTTGGAACTAATTTCCGCGGCAAATGGCTGAAGCAATCCACACCCCCATTGCCTACCTCAAAGGCATTGGTCCTGAAAAAGCCGCACTGCTCAAGAAAGAATTAAATGTTGCCACATACTGGGATTTATTGAACCACTTTCCCTTCCGTTACATTGATCGCTCGATGGTTGCTACCTGTCGGTCAATCCCTGAGAGCGACGGCCATATTCAGTTGGAAGGATATGTAGATTCGCTTCAAGAATTAGGAGCCGGCCGAGCCAAACGTCTGCAATGCCGATTTTGCGACGATACAGGGAGCATTCAACTCATTTGGTTTCAGGGTTGGCGTTGGATAAAACCTACGCTGGTGCCAGGTAAAAAATTCAGAATATTTGGGCGCCCAAAATTAAACGGTGCTTTTTGGAGTATTGCTCATCCTGAAATCAGCACGGCAGATGAGCAACAGGTAACCGGGTACCAGCCCATTTACCCAAGCACAGAAAAATTAAGCGCAAAAGGCTTACATTCAAGGGGTATCGAGAAAATGACCAAATCGATATTGGCTAAAGTAGCCATAGATGACCTTACCGACCGTTTGCCCGAAGATCTGCGCGAAAAAAACAAGTTGGTTGGATATGCAACAGCTATCAGAAATATCCACACACCAAATACCGAGGAGGATTTTGTTGAGGCAAAACGAAGGTTTGTATTTGAAGAATTATTTCTTCTGCAGCTTGAAATGTTGCTCAGAAAAGGACTCCGAAAGCGTACCGAACAAGGGTACACATTCACAAAAACGGGTAAAAATCTTGCGGATTTATACCATCATAAATTACCTTTCGATTTAACAGAAGCTCAAAAAAAGGTGATTCGGGAAATTCATCAAGACATGAAAACAGGGGAACCCATGAACCGTTTGCTTCAAGGAGATGTTGGATCAGGTAAAACCTTAGTTGCTTTAATAACGATGCTCATAGCGCAAGGTAACGGGTTTCAATCTGCCTTGTTGGCGCCCACCGAAATTCTGGCCAATCAGCATTTTGAAACCATTTCGGCGTTACTAAGCGATTTACCAATTAACGTCGCATTATTGACTGGCTCCGTCAAACGTTCATTGAGAAAGCCAATTCTTTCAGGATTACAAGATGGGGAAATTAATTTCTTAGTTGGTACCCATGCACTTTTGGAGGACGAGGTGCAATTTTCAAATTTAGGTTTGGTGGTGATTGATGAGCAACACCGCTTCGGGGTTGCACAACGTGCAAAGATGCGAGGTAAAAGTTCCTTGTCCCCGCATGTTCTGGTAATGACCGCAACTCCCATTCCTCGAACCCTCGCCATGACATTTTACGGCGATTTGGACGTATCGGTAATCGATGAATTACCCCCTGGAAGAAAACCCATTAAAACAATGCATCGTTTTGAGTCGCACCGCCCTCAATTGTACCAGTTTATGCAAGAACAAATTTCCCTCGGGAGGCAAATTTATATTGTATACCCTCTAATTGCGGAGAGCGAAACGTTGGATTTTAAAAACCTCGAAGACGGCTTTCAAACGATTTCCGAAGCATTTCCTTTGCCAAAATATCAAGTGAGCATGGTTCACGGAAAATTACGCCCCGAGGAAAAAGATCGGGAAATGCAACGATTCGTCGAGGGGACCACCAACATCATGGTAGCAACCACAGTAATTGAGGTCGGTGTTAATGTGCCCAATGCCTCAGTCATGGTTATCGAGAGTGCTCAGCGCTTTGGCCTCTCGCAATTGCACCAGTTGCGCGGAAGAGTTGGTCGGGGAGCAGACAAATCCTACTGCATTTTGATGACCGATTATGAACTGTCGAAAGAATCGAAAAAACGCATGGATACAATGACCGAAACCAACGACGGCTTCAAGATTGCCGAAGTAGACCTCAAGTTGAGGGGCCCAGGAGACCTAATGGGAACGCAGCAAAGCGGCTCGCTAAATCTAAAGATAGCCGACCTCTCCAAAGACCAAGCCATGGTGATTCAGGCGAGGGAAGATGCCATCGCCTTGTACTCGAGCGATCCAAAATTAGCTTCCCCTTCCCGGAAAAATTTGAGAAATTTAATGGTACAACTCTTCAAGAACAAACCTCAATGGGACAAAATCGGGTAAAAAAATCCCGCTTAAAGCGGGATTTTAACCATTCTTAACGCGTTTATTCGTCGTCTCGTTCTTCGCTAAGTTTCTCCATAACCTCCTTAGACCCGACGATCATTTTCTGAAACGACCTTACACCAGTTCCTGCCGGAATTAAATGACCAACAATCACGTTTTCTTTTAATCCCAGAAGATAATCTTCCTTACCTGAAATAGCCGCCTCATTCAATACTTTCGTGGTTTCTTGGAAAGAAGCTGCTGAAATGAAGGATTGTGTTTGCAATGAAGCTCTCGTAATCCCTTGCAGCAGCGGAGTAGAGGTTGCTGGACGCGCCTTTCGGGCTTCAATCAAACGTTTGTCTTCTCGCTTTAGCTTGGAATTTTCATCGCGAAACTTACGCACCGAAATGATTTGCCCGGCTTCCACTTCCGTCGAATCACCGGCATCTCTCACGAACATCATACCGTAGAGAGCGTCATTGGCTTCCATAATATCTGCTTTATGGATGGACTGCCCTTCAAGAAAGCGGGTGTCACCAGCATAAATGATTTCGGCTTTCAGCATCATCTGACGAACAATTACTTCAAAATGTTTGTCGTTGATTTTTACCCCTTGCAAACGGTATACTTCTTGAATTTCATTAACGATATACTCTTGGACCTTAGTCGGACCTTCAATGTTTAAGATATCATTCGGCGTAATGGCACCGTCCGAAAGTGGACTCCCTGCTCTTACGAAATCGTTTTGTTGTACCAAAATATGTTTCGAAAGCGGAACGAGATATTTTTTCGGGTCTCCTGACTTAGGCGTAATGATTATCTCACGGTTTCCGCGTTTGATCGTACCAAAAGATGCCGTTCCATCGATTTCGGAAACAACCGCAGGATTGGACGGGTTGCGCGCTTCGAATAATTCGGTAACACGTGGTAAACCACCGGTGATATCTCCCGATTTACCGGAGGTTCTTGGGATTTTCACCAACGTTTCACCTGCTTCAACCGTGACTCCGTTTTTAACGATTACGTTTGCACCAACGGGAAGCGAATACTCCCTCATGGTTTCTTGTGACTTAGGATCAACAATGTGTATCGCCGGATTTCGTCGTTTGTCTCGTGATTCGATGATAACAATTCGGTCGAATCCGGTTTGCTCATCCATTTCTTCACGGTAGGTAATTCCTGGTTCCATGTCCTTGAACAACACCTTACCCTTGACTTCCGTAATGATCAAAGCATTGTACGGGTCCCACTTACAAATCACATCTCCTTTTTTGATGGATTTCTGTCCACTAATCATTAAATCTGAACCGTAAGGAATGTTCACATTCATTAAAACAATTCCAGTTTTTTCATCAATAACCCTGACTTCTCCTGAACGACCAACAACGATGGTTTTCGTGGTTCCGTCGCTTCCTTTAAAATCAATGGTTCTTAATTCTTCAATCTCGAGTTTACCTGAATGTTTCGCTTTAATATCGGAACTGTCAGCAATGTTTGATGCTGTACCTCCGACGTGGAAGGTTCTCAAGGTTAACTGCGTACCTGGTTCACCGATGGATTGTGCCGCAATAACCCCTACTGCATCACCAATCTGGGTTGGACGATGGGTTGACAAGTTTCTGCCGTAACATTTTGCACAAACCCCTTTTCGCATTTCGCAGGTTAATACGGATCGGATTTCCACCTCTTCAATGCCGTTAAGCTCAATTTCCTTGGCTATGTCCTCGGTGATCAACTCACCGCTCCCAACGATCAATCGATTGGAGTCGGGTACGAATACATCGTGTACCGAGGTTCTGCCCAAGATTCGATCGTACAGTGGCTCAATAACTTCATCGCTCTTTTTCAACGCAGAGGCAACAATACCACGAAGGGTACCACAATCTTCTGAGTTAATCACTACATCCTGAGCTACGTCCACAAGACGGCGTGTTAAATAACCCGCATCCGCTGTTTTAAGTGCGGTATCGGCAAGGCCCTTACGAGCACCGTGCGTAGAAATGAAGTACTCAAGGATGGAAAGGCCCTCTTTGAAATTGGAAAGGATGGGATTCTCGATAATTTCCTGGGTGGTGGCGCCTGATTTTTGCGGCTTAGCCATCAATCCTCGCATTCCTGAGAGCTGTCGAATTTGTTCCCTCGAACCGCGTGCGCCCGAATCGAACATCATGTAAATTGGATTGAACCCTTGACGATCGGACTTAAGCTGATCCATTAATGTTTGAGTCAATCGGGAGTTGGTATGCGTCCAGATATCGATGATTTGATTGTATCGCTCGTTGTTGGTGATAAATCCATTTCGGTAATTGTCCATCACGTCCAAGACTTCCGCCTCGGCTTTTGCTACCAACTCAGCTTTTTGTGTCGGGATGATAATGTTATCGAGGTTAAAGGACAAGCCTCCTTTGAAGGCCATTCCGTAACCCAGGTTCTTAATATCATCCAAGAACTGAGCCGTTCGAGACGTTCCTGAGACCTTCAGAACTTCACCGATAATGTCTCGCAAAGCCTTTTTTGTCAACACGTCATTGATAAATCCTGCTTCACGCGGTACTTTTTCGTTAAAAAGCACCCTACCGCAGGTTGTTTCAATCAATTTTAAGGTAGGAATACCTTGCTCATTCAAGTCAAATGCCTTAACCTTGATGGGCGCGTGTAAATCCAATTTACGCTCGTTGTAGGCTATGATGACTTCCTCGGGGGAATAAAACGTTTTTCCTTCTCCAAGCACTCTTTCGTTTTCCGTTGATACTTTTCCCTTCGTCATGTAATACAATCCAAGAACCATATCTTGGGAAGGGACCGCTATTGGAGCACCATTCGCAGGGTTCAATATGTTGTGCGAAGCCAACATCAGTAATTGAGCCTCTAAAATTGCAGCATTTCCCAAGGGGAGGTGGACCGCCATTTGGTCACCATCGAAGTCAGCATTAAATGCTGTTGTAACCAGGGGATGCAACCTAATTGCTTTACCTTCTATTAATTTCGGTTGAAAGGCCTGAATACCTAAACGGTGAAGCGTTGGGGCCCTGTTCAGAAGGACGGGGTGCCCTTTCAAGACATTCTCCAAGATATCCCAAACTACCGGTTCTTTTTTATCAACGATTTTTTTGGCGGATTTCACCGTTTTCACGATACCTCGTTCGATCATTTTACGGATAATAAAGGGCTTGTAAAGTTCCGCAGCCATGTCTTTGGGCAATCCGCATTCGTGTAATTTTAAATCGGGTCCTACGACAATAACGGAACGGGCAGAGTAATCAACTCTTTTTCCGAGAAGGTTTTGACGAAAACGTCCTTGTTTACCTTTCAAAGAGTCAGAAAGTGACTTCAAAGCACGGTTGGATTCCGTTTTTACAGCACTGGACTTTCGCGAGTTATCAAACAATGAGTCGACCGCTTCTTGAAGCATTCGCTTTTCGTTTCGCAAAATCACTTCCGGAGCTTTGATTTCAATTAGGCGTTTTAAACGGTTATTTCGAATAATCACGCGTCGGTACAAATCGTTCAAATCCGAAGTGGCAAATCGGCCGCCATCAAGAGGGACGAGAGGGCGCAATTCCGGTGGAATTACAGGAACTACTTTTACAATCATCCATTCTGGTCGGTTGTCGATCCGCGTTTGAGACTCACGCATGGCTTCAACAACCTGTAGCCTTTTAAGGGCCTCATTCTTGCGTTGCACTGAGGATTCGGTCTCCGCAGAAATGCGTAGATCATTGGAAAGCTTATTTAAATCAAGGACCTTTAATAAGTCGTGCAACGCTTCGGCTCCCATTTTCGCTACGAATTTGTTAGGATCCGAATCCTCTAAATAATGGTTGTCCTTTAATGCAGGGTTATCAATGAGATCTAAATAGTCCTCCTCCGATAAGAAGTCATATTTTTTAAGGTTGACTCCTTCTATGGTATTCGCCAAACCTTCTTGAATTACGACATAGCGTTCGTAATAGATTATTTGATCCAACTTTTTGGTAGGAATTCCCAGTAGATAACCGATTTTATTTGGAAGAGAACGAAAATACCAGATATGGGCCACCGGAACTACGAGGCCAATGTGGCCCATACGCTCTCTACGAACTTTTTTCTCGGTAACTTCCACACCACAACGATCGCATATGATTCCTTTGTAGCGAATTCGCTTATATTTACCGCAATGGCATTCGTAATCTTTTACAGGGCCGAAAATACGCTCACAAAACAATCCGTCCCGTTCCGGTTTATAGGTTCGGTAATTAATGGTTTCGGGCTTTAATACCTCGCCACTTGATTGCTCCAAAATTACTTCCGGTGAAGCAAGTGAGATGGTTATTTTATTGAAACTATTTTGTTTTTTGGGGGCTTCTTTTTTAAACGCCATTGTATTTTTTTTTTCTTAGATTAATTAATCCATGGATACATTTAAGCACAATCCTTTTAATTCATGAAGGAGAACGTTAAAGGATTCGGGAATGCCCGGTTCGGGAATGATATCCCCTTTAACGATGGCCTCGTAAGCTTTTGCTCTTCCCATGACATCATCGGACTTCACAGTAAGCAATTCTTGCAGAATATTAGCAGCACCGAAAGCTTCGATGGCCCATACCTCCATTTCTCCAAAGCGTTGACCACCAAATTGAGCTTTACCTCCGAGTGGTTGCTGTGTAATAAGCGAATAAGGTCCAATAGATCGAGCGTGCATTTTATCATCAACCATGTGCGATAATTTCAACATATAAATCACACCAACTGTTGCAGGTTGATCGAACATTTCTCCAGTACCTCCGTCTTGTAAATAAACTTTTCCGGACCTAGGTACTCCCGCTTGTTCGCAGTAAGCGTCGATTTCATCCGGGTGAGCGCCGTCAAAAATTGGCGTAGCAAATTTTAGCCCTAACTTTTCTCCTGCCCAACCGAGTACGGTTTCATAAATTTGGCCGAGGTTCATCCGTGAAGGTACCCCAAGCGGATTTAGAACAATATCAACAGGTGTTCCATCGGCTAAAAAAGGCATGTCTTCTTGTCGGACGATGTTGGCAACAATTCCTTTGTTACCGTGTCTTCCTGCCATTTTATCTCCAACACGGAGTTTTCGTTTTTTGGCCACATAAACTTTCGCCAATTTCAAAATTCCGGCTGGTAGTTCGTCTCCAACGGAAACATGAAATTTTTTGCGCTTGTAGTTTCCGAGTAAATCGTTGGCGTTGATGTTAAAGTTGTGAAGGACCCTACTTACCATCTGGTTTACCTTATCATCCGCTGTCCAGTTCAAAGGATTTATTATGGTAAAGTCGAGAGCCATCACCGATTTAGCGGCAAACTTTGTTCCTTTCTTGATGAGCTCCTCTCGGAAGTTATTAAAGACACCTGCAGACTTTTGTTCTCCTAAAATAACCATCAGTTTTTCAACCAATTTTTCTTTTAGTTCACTGTAATCTTTATTGTATTCTGAATCAAGGGTATCAAGAATGGATTTGTCTTGAGATTTCGATTTACGGTCTTTGGTAGCACGTGCAAATAATCTTTTATCGATCACTGTACCTCTCAACGCAGGCCCTGCCTTTAGTGAAGCATCTTTGACGTCGCCGGCCTTGTCTCCGAAGATGGCGCGCAATAAGCGCTCCTCAGGGGATGGGTCAGTTTCGCCTTTGGGTGTTATTTTGCCGATTAAAATATCCCCTTCTCTGATTTCTGCTCCGATGCGTATTAGGCCATTCTCATCAAGGTCTTTCGTTGCCTCTTCGCTCACGTTGGGAATATCCGAAGTTAATTCTTCCATTCCGCGTTTTGTGTCCCTGACCTCCAACGAATATTCGTCGACATGAATGGAGGTAAAAACGTCGTCCCGAACAATTTTTTCAGAGATAACGATAGCGTCCTCAAAATTATATCCCTTCCACGGCATAAATGCCACCTTGAGATTTTGCCCGAGGGCTAATTCGCCATTTTGTGTTGCATAACCTTCGCACAGCACTTGACCTCTGATGACACGGTCTCCTTTAGAGACGATCGGTTTTAGGTTAATGCAGGTGCTCTGATTGGTTTTCGTAAACTTGATTAAGCGATAAGTCTTTACTTCGCTGTCGAAGGAAACCAATTTATCGTCATCATTCCAATCGTAACGAATGACTATTTCATTTGCGTCAACGTATTCCACGACCCCATCGCCTTCGGCATTGATAAGAACCCTTGAATCTCGCGCTACCAACTCCTCAATTCCTGTTCCAACAATTGGCGAATGCGGTTTTAGAAGAGGAACCGCCTGACGCTGCATGTTCGATCCCATGAGGGCTCGGTTAGCATCATCGTGCTCAAGAAAAGGAATGGATGAGGCTGCAATCGAGGCAATTTGGTTGGCCCCAACATCCATCAATTGCAATTCTTTCGGACTTACCAACGGAAAATCTCCTTCGCACCGCGCTTTAACAACCTCGGAAAGAAAATTTCCTTTAGGATCCATTTTAGCATTTGCTTGGGCGATGGTTTTTCCATCCTCTTCCTCGGCAGCCAAATAAATGGGCTCACCGTTAAAATCGACTTTTCCGTTTTCGATTTTCCGATAGGGGGTTTCAATGAATCCAAGTTTATTCACTTTGGCATAAACGCAAAGCGAAGAAATCAGACCAATGTTTGGGCCTTCTGGGGTTTCAATAGTACACAACCTTCCGTAGTGCGTGTAGTGTACGTCACGTACTTCGAAGCCTGCACGCTCTCGAGAAAGGCCGCCAGGTCCAAGGGCGGATAACCTTCTTTTATGGGTAACCTCAGCCAACGGATTCGTTTGATCCATGAATTGCGAAAGCTGATTTGTTCCGAAAAACGAATTTATTACGGAACTCAATGTTTTGGCGTTGATCAAATCAATGGGAGTAAATACTTCGTTATCGCGGACGTTCATCCGCTCACGAATCGTACGCGCCATTCTTGCTAGCCCCACTCCGAACTGCGCATACAGCTGTTCACCTACCGTTCTTACCCGTCTGTTCGATAAGTGGTCGATGTCGTCGATATCGGCCTTTGAATTGATTAATTCAATCAAATATTTGACAATTTGTATAATGTCTTCTTTAGTTAAAACTCGTGAACTTTCATCTGGATTAATTCCGAGTTTTTTGTTAATTCGATAACGCCCAACCTCGCCTAAATCGTAGCGAGTGTCGGAGAAAAATAGTTTTTCAAAAACACCTTTTGCCGTTTCAAAGTCAGGAGCATCCGCATTTCTCAACTGGCGATAAATATACTCTATGGCTTCTTTTTCTGAATTGGTAGAATCTTTTTGAAGCGTTTGGTAAATGATGGTGTAATCCGTTGAATTTGCGTTCTCCCGATGTAAAATCAAGGATTTGGCTCCGCAATCTAAAATTGCGTTTAAATGCTCTTCCCCAATGAGCAATTCTCGTTCAAGAATAACCTCGTTGCGTTCCATGGAAACTACTTCTCCTGTGTCTTCATCCACAAAATCCTCAATCCATGTTTTTAATAGGCGAGCAGCAAGTCGTCGGCCAACTAATTTTTTAATGGTCGCCTTTGAAATTTTCACCTCGTCTGCTAACCCAAAAATCTCTAAAATATCCTTATCGGATTCATAGCCCATAGCCCGGAAAAGGGTCGTTAAAGGCAACTTTTTCTTGCGATCGATGTACGCATACATGACGCTGTTGATGTCCGTTGCGAATTCCATCCACGACCCTTTGAACGGAATAATTCGCGCAGAGTACAATTTAGTACCGTTGGCATGGCGGGAATGGCCAAAGAACACGCCCGGAGATCGGTGCAACTGAGAAACAATGACGCGTTCTGCTCCATTGACCACAAAAGAGCCCTTGGGGGTCATGTAAGGAATGGTTCCTAAATAAACGTCTTGTACAATTGTCTCAAAATCCTCGTGATCAGGGTCGGTACAATATAATTTAAGTTTTGCTTTGAGGGGCAAACTGTAGGTAAGCCCTCTGTCGATGCACTCCTGAATGGAGTAACGCGGCGGATCAATGAAATAATCCAGGAACTCAAGTACAAATTGGTTACGGGTGTCGGTGATGGGAAAATTTTCTGAAAAGACCTTGAAAAGTCCTTCACTTTCTCGATTTTCAGGAGTCGTTTCGAGCTGAAAAAACTCTTGGAATGATTTCAACTGAACCTCCAAAAAGTCAGGGTAATCGACTTTATTTGTACTGGAGGCAAAATTAATTCTTTTCAAATTTTTTTGAGTTGTCAAGGGGTGTGATATTAAATGTGTTTAAAATAAAACCTACAAAAACAGGATAAGGCCCCCGATAAATCGGTTGCCTTTCCTGTGCTAAAACCAAAAAATTACTTAACTTCAACTTCAGCTCCTGCTTCTTCAAGAGTCTTTTTCAAACCTTCAGCCTCATCCTTAGATACAGCTTCTTTAAGGTTAGATGGAGCTGCGTCAACTAAATCTTTTGCTTCTTTAAGTCCAAGACCTGTTAACTCTTTAACTAGTTTAACAACCGCTAACTTATTGGGTCCTGCTGCTTTCAAAGAAACATTGAATTCCGTTTGTTCTTCACCTTTTGCCTCACCCCCACCAGCAACTGGGCCTCCACCTGCTACCATAACAGGAGCAGCAGCGGCGGGCTCGATTCCGTATTCTTCTTTTAAAATTGTAGCCAATTCGTTAACTTCTTTTACCGTAAGATTGACTAGGGTTTCTGCGATTTGCTTTAATTCAGCCATTTTTATTTATTATTTAAAACGTTAATATTATCTCTCTTCGAGGGTTTTTAAAACTCCCGCTATTTTCGCACCAGCGCTTTTCAGTCCTGAAACCACATTTTTGGCAGGACTTTGAAGAAGACCTATAATTTCACCAATTAGTTCATCTTTCGACTTCATGAATTCCAAGGTAACCAGCTGATTATCTCCAATAAAAATAGCTTCTTCCACATAAGCGCCTTTCAAAATTGGCTTGGTGTTTTTCTTTCTAAATTCCTGGATTAATCTAGCCGGGGCGTTAGCCTCCTGGCTAATCATGATGGACGTAGAACCTTTCAGCAACCCAACAAGTTCGCCATAGTTACGGCCTTGAACGCGGTCCATCGCTTTTTTCAACAAGGCGTTTTTAACCACCTTTAAGGATATTTGCGTTTGAAAACAACGTCTTCGCAAGGCGTTCACGGATTCTACTGTTAAGTCTGCTGTATCGGTTAAATAGAGGACATTCGCTGTTGATAATTCAGCGGCCAAATCATCAATGTATTGTGCTTTTTCTTCTTTCTTCATACTTTAGATTTTAAGCAATTACTGATTTGGTATCAATTTGAATTCCGGCGCTCATGGTAGAACTTATGGCAATGCTCTTTATGTAGGTTCCTTTTGATGCTGAGGGCTTTAAACGAACTAAAGTTTGTAATAATTCGTTTGCGTTGTCTTTGAGCTTGGAGCCGTCGAAACTAACTTTGCCAACAGCGGAATGTACAATTCCGTATTTATCCACCTTAAAATCAATTTTTCCAGCCTTTATCTCTAAAACTGCTTTTCCTACATCGGTAGTTACCGTTCCGGTTTTTGGATTTGGCATTAAACCTCTAGGACCTAAAACACGTCCTAAAGCTCCAACCTTACCCATGACCGAGGGCATGGTAATAATCACATCAACGTCTGTCCAACCTTCCTTAATTTTCGCGATGTAGTCGTCCAAACCCACGAAATCAGCACCCGCAGACTTGGCCTCTTCTTCCTTATCAGGAGTACAGAGTACTAAAACCCGCTTGTCTTTTCCAGTTCCGTGAGGAAGAGCAACGGTTCCACGAACCATTTGATTCGCTTTTCGAGGGTCGACACCCAGACGAACAGCGATATCAACGGAAGCATCAAACTTAGTTGTTGAGATTACTTTTACTAAATCGCAAGCCTCTGCAAGCGGATAGGTCTTTGCTAAATCTACTTTAGACAAGACCTCTTTTCTTTTTTTAGAAATTCTTTTCATGTCGTTTCGATTTATTTTTTAGGAGCAGAGCCCCCTTTTACATTAACCCCCATGCTACGTGCAGTCCCTGCCACCATCGACATTGCGGCATCCACCGTAAAACAGTTCAAATCCGGTAATTTATCCTCAGCAATAACCCGAACTTGGTCCCAAGATATGGTTCCTACTTTCGATTTATTGGGCTCCGCGGATCCTTTTTTGATTCTTGTTTGCTCGATGATTTGTACCGCTGCAGGAGCCGTCTTAAGAATAAAATCAAACGACTTGTCTGCATACACCGTAATTACCACCGGAACAACTTTTCCTGTTTTATCTTGGGTTCTTGCATTAAACTGTTTGCAGAACTCCATGATGTTAACCCCTTTTGCCCCAAGTGCGGGACCAATGGGCGGCGAAGGGTTCGCCGCACCACCTTTGATTTGCAATTTAATCAAAGCTGCTACTTCTTTAGCCATCTATTCAAATTTATGTAGTCAAACATAAGTACTCGCGGGAAGCTTTGTTCGCTTTCGTTACTCCTACGGTTAATACACTCTTTAATTTTCTTTCTCCACTTGCATGTAACTCAGTTCAAGCAAGTTTTTTCTTCCAAAAATCTTCACCATCACTTTCAACTTTTTCTTTTCTTCGTTGATATCATCAATGACTCCGCTGAAATTATTGAAAGGTCCGTCAATTACCTTAACTGACTCACCAACCACGAATGGAATGCGCAGTTCCTCTTCGTTTTCAGTAAGTTCGTCCACTTTTCCTAAAATTCTATTTACTTCTGCCATACGCATTGGCACAGGGGCTCCGCCTTTCACCGCACCTAAGAACCCTATAACATTTGGGATATTCTTAATGATGTGCGGGACTTCCCCGACCAAATCAGCTTCGATTAACACATATCCCGGCAAATACGTTTTTTCTTTGTTAACTTTCTTACCGTTACGAATTTGAAATACTTTTTCTGTTGGGATCAAAATTTGTGCAACAAAGTCATTTAAACGTTGACGTGTTATCTCCAACTCAAGCAATTCTTTTACCTTTTTCTCCTTGCCACTGATCGCACGGACAACATACCATTTTTTTGCAACGACTGACATCAGCTTCTTTGACTTAATATATAAAACCTAGTAAACCTCTCCACACATCTCCTGGTTTACCTGAAATTCCAAAAACGTAATCCATTAAAAAAATCACCAACGAAAAAATTACAATGGATACAAGAACAATGATCGTATTGTTCTGCAACTCTTTCCAAGTTGGCCAGGTAACGTTGTTGACCATCTCAGAATACGTATCTATAATGTAGGTTCTTACTGTTTGAAACACAATTTATCACTTTACTTTTGCACGGGCGGTAGGATTCGAACCCACGACCAATGGTTTTGGAGACCACTACTCTACCAGCTGAGCTACGCCCGTTTAACAAGAGGAGGCGATTTTGCACCCCCTCTATTAAACTTATTTATAACTCTGCTGATTAACCAACAATCTCTGTTACTTGGCCCGCACCAACGGTTCTACCACCTTCACGAATCGCGAAACGAAGCCCCTTATCCATGGCAACAGGAACAATCAACTTGACATTAATGGAAACATTGTCCCCCGGCATGACCATTTCACGACCATCCGTTAAACTAATCTCTCCGGTAACGTCCGTCGTTCTAAAATAGAATTGCGGACGATATTTGTTTTGAAAAGGAGTGTGGCGACCGCCTTCTTCTTTTTTCAAAACGTAAATTTCTGCTTTGAAATCTTGGTAAGGCTTAGTTGAACCCGGCTTGCAGATAACCATTCCACGACGAATTTGCGTTTTCTCAATTCCTCTCAACAACAAACCAACGTTATCACCTGCTTCTCCTCTGTCAAGAATTTTACGGAACATTTCTACCCCAGTAACCGTAGAGTTCAGCTTAGCGTCACCCATTCCAAGGATATCGACTGTTTCACCTGAATTAATAACTCCGGTCTCAATACGACCCGTAGCAACTGTACCCCTTCCGGTAATTGTAAATACGTCTTCAATTGGCATTAAAAACGGCTTATCTCTATCTCGAGGAGGAAGTTCGATGTAGGTGTCAACAGCGTCCATTAAGGATTCTACCGTCGCAACCCACTTAGGATCACCATTCAATGCTCCCAATGCAGAACCTTGAATAACTGGCGCGCCGTCCCCGTCATATTTGTAAAAAGTCAATAACTCACGTACTTCCATTTCGACCAACTCCAAAAGTTCAGGGTCGTCTACCATGTCCACTTTGTTCATGAAAACCACCATACGAGGAACACCGACCTGGCGACCAAGTAGGATGTGCTCTCGGGTTTGTGGCATAGGCCCGTCAGTAGCAGCTACTACTAATATAGCTCCATCCATCTGAGCCGCTCCCGTAACCATGTTTTTCACATAGTCAGCGTGACCCGGACAATCGACGTGCGCATAGTGACGAACTGCTGTTTCATATTCAATGTGTGAGGTATTGATTGTGATACCTCTTTCTTTTTCCTCGGGCGCGTTGTCAATTGAAGAGAAATCTCTTGCTTGAGCAAGACCTTTGGATGCTAACACGCTTGAAATTGCAGCGGTAAGCGTAGTTTTGCCGTGGTCAACGTGCCCAATGGTACCAATGTTGACGTGCGGTTTCGAACGATCGAAATTTTCCTTAGCCATTTTACTTATTTATTACTTAGTTAATACTATTTTAAATCCAAAAACAAAAAAAACGCCTGCTTGTTCAGGCTTAGAGCCAATGACGAGATTTGAACTCGTGACCTCTTCCTTACCAAGGAAGCGCTCTACCCCTGAGCTACACCGGCACAGTTGAGCGGGAGACGAGGTTCGAACTCGCGACATTCAGCTTGGAAGGCTGACGCTCTACCAACTGAGCTACTCCCGCTTAAAACAATAACGCCTACGTGGGGAGAGCAGGATTCGAACCTGCGAAGGTATGAACCAACAGATTTACAGTCTGTCCTCGTTGGCCGCTTGAGTATCTCCCCAACATTACGAGCCGATGGAGGGATTCGAACCCCCGACCAGCTGATTACAAATCAGCTGCTCTGGCCAACTGAGCTACATCGGCGAATGTTGGTAACAATAAAAAAAGAACACTCGAGTTTTTCGGACTGCAAAGGTACATTTTTTTTCGATTGCACAAAATATTTCCGCGTTTTTTTCGCCATTGCTTCCTGTCCGTTTCACGAATGTTTAATTTTGGAATTAATTCATGAAAACCATCTTTTTTTGCGTTAGCTCAGATGTCGTGACCGATCAGAGGGTTTTGAGGCACTGCAATACATTAACCAATCTCGGGTATTCCGTAACTGTTGTTGCTCGAAAAACTTCAGCGAGCTTAGATGTCCCTGCGCTGGCTTTCCGCGTGAAACGCTTTACCATGCTGTTTGAATCGGGGCCCCTTTTCTATTTGTTTTTCAATCTCCGTTTATTTTTTTACCTGTTATTTCAGCCAAAAGCCATGCTGTGGGCGAACGATTTAGATACGCTTGTACCCTGCGTCGCAGTTAAAAAGATCAAACGACAAACGTTGGTGTTCGATGCGCACGAACTTTTTACAGAAGTGCCTGAATTGGTTGGTAAACCTCTCAAAAAACATATTTGGACTAAGGTAGAAAGCATTTTTGTTCCCAAAGCCGACCATCACATTACGGTCAACCAATCCCTCGCAGACAAATTTCGAGAGCGCTACAACCTTCACTTCCAAGTCATTCGTAATACCCCCCCGCGATTCACTCCAACCCTGGCCCTCTCGAAAAGGGACCACGGAATTTCAGAGGATGCCTTGATTTGCATACTTCAAGGCTCGGGACTAAACGCGGGAAGAGGCTTAATTGAGACCGTTCAGGCAGTATGCCTTGTTGAGGATGTTGTGTTGCTGGTAATTGGCTCTGGCACCGCATTGGAAGAGGCAAGAAGCCTCAGCAGTTCGTTGAATCTCGAGGATCGAATACGATTCATTCCACGGTTGCCTTATCACGAAATGATGGCCTACACCCAAATCGCAGATGTTGGATTAGCCTTTGATACGCACCCCTGTTTAAATTTTCAACTGGCTTTGCCCAACAAAATTTTCGACTATTTTCAGGCAGGCATTGCCGTGTTATGCGGTCCGCAGCCCGAAATTAGCAAACTTGTCATTCATCACGCATGCGGAAAGGTTATGGAAAAAATTACGCCCGAAATCATTGCGGAGAACCTTCGGTCCTTTCAATCGAATCCGTCGGAATTAGCAACTATGAAAGAAAAAAGTTATCAGGCCTCTGCTACAGAAAATTGGAATATTGAAGAAACAAACCTCATCGATCTAACAAAAAAATTCTAGTTTTCTTTGCCGAGAACCCTGTTGAGAACCAACAATTTGTACAAGTCGTATTTAAGCAAAATCAGCAAGCGGTTCCCGCTCAACAATTGGGCTTCCAGCCAACCGAGCATAACACCATCCAACCAAGATATGACGCCCAATAGGCGCCAACGCTTGATTCGTTCGTACGCCTTGAAAAGTTTCACAAATTCCCTGAATAATTGCGGAGATGATGCTTTATCGGATGCGGAAACAAGGTTTTCAATCGCCAACCCGGTCTTTTTGAGAAATTGTTCGTTGGTGTCTTTGAGGGCGTTTCGAACAGGATTATTTACCTGTCTTACCTCAATATTGCGCTGCGATAATTCAAAACCATAAAGCGTATCTTCATGCCCATATTGGACTAAACTTTCCTCAAATTTAAGTTCTGAAAACACCTGCTTGTGAATTACTGTGTTATTTGTTTTGAAAGAGGCTAGTTTTTTTTGACGAAAAGCAAAGGATTTGCTTTCCCTTCCTGATCCTACCTTCCAATGCAAATAATGCGATTCATCGGGGGCGACAGGTTGGTAAATGCTTCCCCCGTAATATACAAGGGCATGGTTGGTCTGCAAGTTGGCAATCCACGCTCCAAGAAAACGAGAATTCAAGATCTCGGAGCCCGCGTCCAGAAGCAACATAAACGGGCCATTGGCCTCGCGTAACAGGCGATTTCGAGCCTTGCTTCTACCAAGATTATCCTCATTTCTGATCAATCTTACGCGCTTAATCTCAGACCGTGCATCAATGACCGCTTGAGAGGATCCATCATCCAGAACTAAAATTTCAACAGAGGCTCCTAATTGTTCGATTTGCCGCGATAATTCCAACACCAACGGCGTGATATTCTTGTTGTAAACAGGAATACAAACGCTGAGCATTAAGCCATGGTGTTTGGTGTTCCAAAATTTATTGGCGGCATGCCGGGTTGCGGTTCCTCGATGGCTCCAAAATGTTGCTCGTATTTATTAATGTTGTCGGCCAAAGCGTTTAAAAAACGCTTTGCATTTTGCGGTGTCATTAAAATCCTCGAACGAACTTTGCCTTTAGGCATTCCGGGCATAATTTGAATAAAATCGCAGACCACCTCAGCCGGGGAATGGGTAATCACGGCAAGGTTTGAGTATACCCCCAAAGCAATTTCCTCACTAAGCTCAATGTTCATTTGGTTTTCTTGTTCTTCCATGGTTAATGAATTTCGGTTAAGTTATCAATAAATTTAATACCCAATTCCTTCAACTCCTCCAGAACAGGTAGGTATAAATTGGAATCGACGGGGAGTTGAACACCCGGTTTACTATAGCCATTGAGGAAATGTTTAGCAATTATGCCAATTGGAAGTCCCACAGTATTCGCCATTGCCGTGAAATTATGATCTTCTCCTACGGAGACCATGGATGAAAGCAGGCGATATTTTTGTTCCCCTAGCTTGTATTCAAATTCATGCAACATTACGAGCATGTCTTTGTCTTTTGGTCCGAGAGTCCACGCTTTTTCCAAAAGCAGTTGCAACAACCTCGCCGGACTGGCGTCTTCATCATGTATGGTTTGCTTATTGTCAAACAAACCCAGTTCTTGAAACATCGGATAAAGATGCTGTCGGTCTTCCCTCAAAAATCGTTTTAACTTTGCCTCAACAGTAAATTTCGGGTGATAAGGCAAAAACGCATTCAAAAATTGGCGAGGAGTTAACAAATGGCTGTTTTCCAAAACATAGCCATCTTCCGTAAGACCGAGTTCGACCAAAACATCCCAAGCTTGGCAAAAATCAGGGCGTCGTAAGGTGCCCCGATAGATTGTTTCTATGCCCTCTATCTTGTAAAGTCCTATGTATTTCATGGAATCTCTGTTGGCGTATCCGTCAAAAGAGCCGTATCCTTCAATGTCAAAGCGTTCAGTTCGCTTGAAAAGTTGATTGTAAGGTATGTATTTCAATTCTTTTTGTTGAAGAAAGGATGTAACCCCACCTTGCCCTGCCAGCACAACATTTCTTGGGTTCCAAGTAAACTTATAATGCCATAAATTATCATCGGACTCAGGTGCAATCAATCCACCGCAAAAGGACTTAAAACTCAAAAGTTTTGCGCCTTTTCCTTCGATTTCTTCCATGATTTTCAAGGCGCTCATATGATCTATCCCGGGATCAACCCCGGTTTCGTTCATAATGGTTACTCCTTCTTGGACGGCTAAATCATGCAACTTGTTCATTTCGGGGGAAACATAACTCGGAGTGATTAAATTTTTCTTAGCGTTGATACAATCCAGGGCAATTTCCACATGAAATCGGGCGGGTAACATGGAGATCACGAGATCGCAATCGGCAATTAAATTCCTGCGCCGCTCTTGGTTCGTTACGTCCAGTTCAACCACGTCAATTTCCGGGATTGAACCGTACCGTTCGATGAGTGATGCAATACTGACATTGGCAATCACAAGCCTCCAGGCATTTGTTGTTAAGTTATCAATGATATAACGGAACAACGACGCAGAGGATAACCCCGCGCCAAGAACAAGGATAACCTTCATAAACTACCTTATTTTATCCAAAATGGGACAAATCGCCTCGAACAAAGTTCCCTCGTCCCAGGGCTTCGATATGAAAGCATCCAATAATTTTTCTTGGATTAAATCCCCTACGGAAACTTCGTTGGCATGTCCTGAGAGCATTACGCATTTTAGTTCTGGATATTTACTCTTAATCGCGCGAACCAACTGCCCTCCGCTCATTTGAGGCATTTGATAATCTACGATTATGAAAATAATATCAATTTTTTCCTCAACCAAGTTATCAATGCTGGATAGCGCCGAATGAGGATCGGTAAAATATTCCAAAAGCGTGCATTTTTGATCCACGATTTTACTCAATTGAAAACCTAGCATTTGCAAGATAAAGGGATCATCATCCACACATACAACGGCATATTTTAACTCTTCCATAAAGTAAAGGTATTACAATAATTCTATTTCAACCGAGTTTTTCTTACTTGATTTGTAGTTCAATTTTTTAAAGAAAAATGAGAAAGTTGTCCATTCATCGGTGGAAACGAGCTCCATGGACGCATTGTGATCTTCGAGGGCACTACGAACGATGCTTAAGCCAAGGCCGGATCCATTTTTAGCTGATTTGGTCGTAAAAAACTTCTCAAAAATTTTATTGCGAATTTCCTCCGGGATTTTTGGACCGTTATTCGAAATGCTGATTTTAACCGTATTCCCGTAATTTTCCGATTTAATTTTGATAATTCCTCGTTCGCGAAACTGGTCCAAAGATTCGAGAGCATTTTTTAGGATATTCGACCACAACTGAAAGAGTTTTATGTCAAATCCTTCAATGAATAAGGTGTCATCTACTTCAAACAACAATTCAACAGATCGTTTAATTTCGTAATTAAAAATGTTGAGCACGGTTTCAATGTTCTTGTGTACGTTCACAGGAACACGTTCCGTATTTCTTTGATTCTTGATGAAGGATCGCAAGTCCTGAACGACTTTTGTGGCTCGTTCGGAAGAAGTCAAAATGGTTTGAACAAAATTGCGAATAATTTGCAAATCATAGATAAGCTCTAAGAACTCTAGGGGATTTTCGGCGCTTACAACTTCTTTGATCAAATCAGGCTGGGAAGTCAGGATTCGTGTTTTTGTAAAGGATAAAACAAGCCGTTCGCGAACCTCTTCGTTTAAGTTGGCATAATTTTCCTGCAAATAAATAGCCATTTCCTTCATTTCCTTTCGTTGTTGCAAACCGCCGATGAATAATTCTCCCTCCTGCTCAATCGCACGATTAAGGGCAAATTGGATTTGGCGCTCCGAGCAAGAAGAAATGATATCCAATAATTTATCTACCGTAAAACGAATGCTTTCCGCACCTATTTTTATGGCACCGAGAGGCGTATTGAGGTCGTGGGCTATTCCTGAAGCAATTTCTCCAATTGTTACGAGCTTTTCTTGATCGGAAATTGACTTTGAAAGTTCAATATTCCGATTAGTCTCTTCGTTGACTCTTGACTCAAGCTCCTGATTCATCGCCAAAATTTCTTTTTGAAGTTGCTCTTTCATAACCTGTTCTTCGATGGCCTCAATTTTTTGCGATAACATATTGGCAATGGTCATAAGAACGCGTTCGTGCAGGTGCGTAAAAAAATTTTTTTGGGGGTGTTCAGAATCGATAACGCCCCATACTTTTCTCCCAATTTTAATCGGAACCGCGAGTTCCGAAAGGCGATTTTGATCATCCACAATATACCGGTTATCCAGTGAGGTATCTTTAATCAAGAGGGGTTTTCCTGACCGCGCCACATTGCCCACGATACCTAAACCTAACGGGATTTTTAGAACTCCTTCGAGTTTTCGTCTCCCTTTGGTTTTATTTCCCATCGCCGCAATTTGAACCAATTCTTTATTTTCCAATTTGTAAATAACGCAATCATCAAAATCCAACTGAGCAATTATATTCTCCACGATATTCCAACAAATGTCGATGTAATTTGTACCCGCCAAGAAAGCGTCTGCAAGAAGATTAACCGTTTTCTCAGCCTGAAGAATATGGTTTAATTCATCGTTAATTAAGCGAATTTTTTCATTGGACTCGTAAATGGCTGCAGTAGCTCGTATTCGTTCCTTGACATTAACCAACATTCTTGCCAGTAAATTCAACAAAACCTTCTCATCATCGTAAAAGGTGCGATACCGAACGACACTGTCCAAACCAACAAAACCGAGACAAATTCCATCCAGCATCATGGGGAGCGCAATTAAACTTTTGATGTGTTGTACCAACAACAACTCTTTGAATCCTCCATCGGGCAACTCGGAAGTATTCTCCACTTCGATGTTCTTTCCTTGAAAATGGGTTTCAACCCAAACGGGAATGTAGTCAAAAGGGATATCTTGTAGGTTGTCAATTTCCGGACTTACCCCGTCAGCGACCCACTCAAACGTATTGGAAACGGTTTGCGTTTCATGGTTGTAATCAAAAATGTACACCCTATCGACTTTCATAAAGGTTCCCAATCTGGCCAGCGTTTGATTAATAAGGCTGTTCAAATCGCTCTGCTCAATATCTATAAACTCTGTTGCAACCTCCATAATTATCCGTTGAAACTCGGTTTTATTCATCAGCACACGTTCGGCAACTTTTCGCTCGGATATGTCCCTGGACGCAGCAATTAAATAACCTTTCTCCTCGATTTCTAAATACCGGACTTTTACCTCCACCTCGATAACTTGCCCCGTTTTTTGATTGGTAATCGACGATTCTGTGGAAAATTCCACCTGTTCTTTCAAATGAAGAAAGTGTTTTTTCCACGATTCAAGCTCCTTAAATCGAGCATCAAAATCGCCTACCTTAAATTGTTGAATATCAGAAGCCGATACGCCCAAATAGTCTGCTGCAGTTTGATTTACGTATACGTAATAACCGTCTTGTGTAGCTACTTCAATTGCATCGCTGGATGCATTCAAGAATTGTTCTTGTAGCTGAAGACGAATTTTAGATTGCAAGAAATTGTCTTCTGCCAATTTGCGTTGGGTGATATCAATTCCGTAACCAACGACATTGATTTTATGGGTTGTTGCATTAAAAATGGGGTGTAGTCTCCGAATGATCACGTTTCGATTCCCGTTCTTATCGGTGCGGTCATCTTCCCATTCTACATCCTTATTCTCCCGTAACACCTCTAAAAATTTAGACCTTCGAAAGGTAGCCCCATCCTCCGATATTCCCCTGTATCGGCAATATTCGAAATCATCTTTACCCACAATCCATTTTCGGAGTTCAGCGTCTTTTATGCCTAGAGGATTCACGAATAGGTAACGATGCTGATCGTCAAATACCGCAATGTCAGAAGGGATATTATTCAGAATATATTCATAAAATTGTTGTTGTTCGTCTAACCGATTATTCAACAATTTCAGTTCCCGTTCTTTCTCTTCCTCGATATCCACAAAACGGCTCACATCGGTGGCATAGATGTGAAGAAATTTTTGTTGAAAGTTGCACCGAATATTTAAATGGTATCTTCGGTTATTTCGCTCTACATTCTGATACTCAAACGCTATTTTTTCGGCAAACACGCGTAAAATAGTTTCCCGTAATTCAACATCTGTTAGCAGGCCATTTTCGAATGAAAAATCATCGAGAAAAATTGCAGATGCCGGGTTACTGTACAAGAGCTTACCGTCCGCGTCCACCCGTAAAACAGGATTGGGGTTTTCGCCCGGGAATAAGGCCGTCGACATCAACTCTTGTCGAGTTTCCAGCAAGGCCTGATTTTCCTCTTTTAAAACTGTAGTATGCTCATGCAATCTCTCTAATGCGTCGCTCATGGACTTGACGACCAGCAGGTATTCTACGATGTAGTCCTCCTTGGAAAAATCGTCTTGGGTGAGGTTGTATTGTGAAATTGAATAATCTTCGTTTATTACGGGGTTTCCATGTAAAATATATCCCCAGTCAGTTTTTCTGCCGGAAATTTTGTACTTGTGTTGGTCTGTTTTAGATTCGATAAATTGCAAGTTTTGGCGATCCGTCGTAAGCTTTTCAAAACCGTCTCCGGGTAACCAACCGAAAATTTCGTGAAACTTTTTTCCCTCCCTAACCCGTTTTGAACTTTTCTGAAACGCTTTTCCCACCTTAAGAATGGTCTGGTCAACATCAATAAATAGCGTATGAGGATTCGCGAATTCTAACGCTGAGAATAATTCATCTAACTCTCGCGAATTCATGGTTTCCAAATTAGGGGAAAACAGCCATCTTGAGCTCCCCTTGATAACACCACGACAACATTGCGCCTGCAGAAATTCATGAATCTTATCTTGGGAAAGAGGTTGTTCCTCGATTTTAACGGAATGATTTCATCAACTTGAAAATCCGACCGTGGCGCGATTCCCTTGAATTTGCCCTGACCGCAATCTTTTATGACCAAATCCCTAAGGGCCCTATTACCGATTCCGTACATATCATTCAAAGTTAAGAAACCCTTTGCGTATTTCTCAGTAAGCTGGGGTTAAATTGTTTAATTTTGCTAAAAAAAATCCATGGAATATACCAACTTAGGTAAGACTGGACTACAAATCAGTCGGCTATCTTTTGGTTCGTGGCTGACTTTTGGAAAACAAATCGATGAGGTCTCTGTACGAAAACTTATGTGCAGTGCCTACGATCATGGCGTTAATTTTTTTGACAATGCCGAAATCTACGCGCGAGGTATGAGCGAAACCGTTATGGGCAAGGTACTTAAGAAAACACAATGGTCGAGAGACAGCTATATCGTAAGCAGCAAGGTGTTTTTCGGTGCAGGAGGGCAACTTCCCACACAAAAAGGATTAAACCGAAAACACGTCGTAGAAGCCTGTAATCAAGCCCTAGAAAGGTTACAAGTTGATTACCTGGATTTGTATTTCTGCCATCGCCCGGATAAACGAACCCCGATTGAAGAAACGGTTTGGACCATGCACCATCTGATTCAACAAGGTAAGGTTTTATACTGGGGAACTTCGGAATGGAGCGCCCAAGAAATCATGGAGGCTCACATGGTCGCTCGTCAAAATCACCTTATCGCACCTGTTGTAGAGCAACCGGAATACAATCTATTTGCACGCTCCAAAGTAGAAGTGGAATTCGACCAAATCTATCGAACGGTTGGACTTGGCACTACGGTATGGTCGCCATTGGCATCAGGGGTGCTTTCAGGCAAATACAACTCTGAACTTCCAACAGGAACCCGCTTTAGTATAGAAGGATTGGAATGGTTACGCGACAAAAACCTGAGTCCTGATAAATTGGAAATTTCTCGCAAGCTTGCCAATGTCGCTTCGGATTTAAGCATTACCCAAGCACAATTAAGCATTGCCTGGTGTTTGAAAAACCCCAACGTTAGCACCGTTATTTTGGGAGCCAGTAAAGAGGCTCAACTAAAAGAGAACTTAGCATCCATGAATTTCACAAATCGGTTGACACCAAAAGTAATGGAGGAGATTGAGCTGATAATGGGCAATAAACCTTCCTTTCCCAACTTCTGAAAAAACAATGTTCCTGATGCTTTGTTATGGATTTAAAACAAAAAAATGGTAAAAACAGATATCATTATAATCGGTGCTGGTCCTGTGGGGTTGTTCACTGTTTTTGAAGCGGGTTTGCTCAAATTGCGTTGCCATCTTATCGACTCGCTACCACAACCGGGAGGTCAATGTTCTGAGATTTACCCTAAAAAGCCCATCTACGACATACCCGGATTTCCGGAGATTTTGGCGGGCGAACTTATCGACAATTTAATGCGCCAGGCAGCACCCTTCAAGCCCGGATTCACGCTGGGAGAGGCAGCATTCAGCATTGAAAAAACGGAAGAGAATGCCTTTATTGTTACGACGGTAAAAGGGACCCAACATTCTGCGCCAATTATCATAATTGCTGGAGGTTTAGGCGTTTTTGAGCCTAGGAAACCGCCCATTGAAAACATCGAACAATACGAGGACCGTGGAGTAGAATACATTATTAAAGATCCTTCTATGTACCAAGGCAAACAATGTGTCCTTGCGGGAGGTGGAGATTCGGCCTTAGATTGGTCGATTTACTTGGTTGAAAATGCCATAGCTTCCAAAGTAACCTTGGTGCACCGAAGCGCGTCGTTTAGGGGCCATTTAGACTCTGTACAAAAAGTGATTGACTTATCAGAACAGGGACGTTTGGAACTTATCACCGAGGCTGAAGTTACAGGCTTAAAAGGAACAGGGGCATTGGAAAAAGTACTTATTAACCACCAAAAATTGGGTGAGATTCACCGTGAGGCCGATCATTTTATCCCTTTATTCGGATTAAAACCCAGTTTGGGGCCCATGGCGAATTGGGGTCTAGCCTTGGAGAAAGGGGCTATTAAAGTCAACACCTTGGATTATTCTACGAATGTTCCGGGAATCTATGCGGTTGGTGATGTGAATACCTACGAGAATAAACTAAAACTCATCCTATGCGGTTTTCACGAGGGTACCATGGCGGTCCAATCGGCTTTCGCAAGAATTTATCCTGAGAAAAAGAACGTGCTAAAATACACCACAGTAAATGGTATTCAAGGGTTTGCTTAACGATGAAAATTAAAAGAGTTGTTGCACTAGGGCTTATCGCGCTATTTTCCATCCTGATAGTTCAGTTATTTTGGATTCAACAAGCCGTAGAAACACAACAGGTGAGCATATCTATTCAGCAAAAAGAGGATAGCTTAGAACGAAAGGAATTTGACGATCTAGTTTATTCGTCGTTGTTGAACGTTTTGGCAAAAATTCAAAGAAAAGAAGGTCTAACCCCGGAACTCTACGGAGCAATACGCAAAGCAGGAAACGCCCATTTTACTGTTGCTATCAACATTAACGAGGAACTGCCCATCTTGTACCTGGAAAATTTGCTTAAACGCGAATTTTACCTAAAAACCATTCAAAGAGATTTTTATTGTGGGGTTTACGATTGCTTCACCGACTCCATCACCCTAAGCAACAAAATAGCCTATAAGCAAGACTCTATTTTTGTGCAAGAAAGTCAACCTACCTCCGAAGTGACTCCCGAAATTTTAAAGCTAAAAAAAGACGGTCATTACTTCACTGTTTACTTTCCCGAAGTCCCTACCAAGGAAATGGCGGGCACCACCGACATCTCTCCATGGGTTTATCTGGTAATCATGTTTTTAGTAGTCTCTTTCTTTTTCGCGTTTTCTGTATCGATTATTTTGCGCCAAAACCAATTAGCAGAAATTAAGACGGACTTCATCAATAACATGACGCATGAGTTAAAAACACCAATATCAACGATCAGTCTGTCGGCTGAAATGTTGTTGCGCACCGATCCCTTAGAGACCGAAAAAACCCATAAGTACGCCGGAATTATTTACAAGGAAAACAAGCGATTGGAACACCAAGTTGAACGGGTTCTTAACGTGGCCAAACTAGACAAAGATCTTGTAATACTCAATAAGCAAGCCTTCAATGTTAACGAACTTTTGAATGAGGTAAAAGAAAATTTCGAATTACACCACCTCGAACGTGGAGGAAACATAACGATTGCCTTAAATGCGACCAATCACCTGGTTCAAGCCGATAGTGTCCATCTTACCAATCTCATTTATAACCTGCTGGATAACGCTGTAAAATACTGTGAAGGCACTCCACAAATTCACATTCACACGCGCAATGAAAAAACGGGACTCTGGATAGAAATAACGGACAATGGAATTGGCATCAAAAAAGAAAACATTTCGATGATTTTTGAAAAATTCTACCGAGTTCCAACAGGAAATCTTCACAACGTTAAAGGATTTGGATTAGGCTTGTATTATGTAAAACTAATTGCCGAAGCCCATGGAGGATCAATTCTGGTCAAAAGTGCTTTTGGTAAAGGAACTACCTTTTCTTTGTTTCTTCCCTAATTTTGTTAACATGGTATCGGGCTGGGGGAGAATTCCCTTTCGAAGGATTTTCTTTTTTTGGGGCTCAAGGAGCCATTCTTCTTTTAAGAGCGAACCCGGTTCACTCACCGTGATAGCAAGAACCCTCTTTCCATTAAGTTTCTTCTTTACCCATTGTATTTCGGCTGAATTTTCAATCGGACAATGATTTTCTTGAGGAAAACAAAGGCTTACCCTATATTTTTCGATGCTTATGGACATCGAAATTTCACTAAACCGGAAATCCGTTCCCTGATGCCGAAAAGCATATTCCGATTGAGTACCAACATAAGTTCCTCGGATTTTTGCTGGGAATTTGGGAGCCTTTTGTGCACTACAAACCCCCTTGACTGCCACAACAATTACAAGTATCCAAGGCCATTTCACGGAACTAAGGTAAACAATAAATAAGCATCTTGTTGATTAAGCGGTTGATAAAAACCCAACACCCACTGCGTTCGTTAGGGCTTCGAGAAGTAATTTCGCGTAACCATGAAACAATACCACGATTTGCTTCAACACATTTTAACTTATGGTGCGGAAAAGTCCGATCGTACGGGTACCGGAACCTTGTCGGTATTTGGTTACCAAATGCGGTTTGATTTAGAGAAAGGATTTCCGCTCGTTACCACAAAAAAGCTACATCTACGTTCCATCATTCACGAACTGCTTTGGTTTCTAAAGGGGGATACAAACATCCAATATCTGAAGGATCACCAAGTAAGTATTTGGGACGAATGGGCCGATGAAAACGGCGATTTAGGGCCAGTTTATGGGTATCAATGGCGAAGTTGGCCGACACCGGAAGGAAGCTCGATAGACCAAATTTCACAAGTTATCCATCAAATAAAAGAGAATCCCAATTCACGCCGATTGATCGTCTCCGCGTGGAATGTTGCATGCGTAAACGATATGGCATTACCCCCCTGCCACGCCCTTTTTCAATTTTTTGTAGCCAATGGGAAACTCAGCTGCCAACTTTACCAGAGAAGTGCAGATACCTTTTTAGGAATCCCCTTTAACATCGCATCGTACGCGCTACTGACCATGATGGTTGCACAAGTATGTGGCCTCAAACCGGGCGAATTTATCCATACTCTCGGTGACGCGCATCTTTACAGCAACCATTTGGAACAAGCTCGATTACAACTTAGCCGCCCGCTACGAGCTCTACCCCTTATGAAAATAAATCCTAACGTAAGCTCCATTTTCGACTTCACTTTTGAGGATTTTGAATTGATTGGTTATGACCCTCATCCACACATAAAAGCTGAGGTGGCCGTATGACGAAAATTGCTTTGATTGTAGCCATGGATGAAGAGCGTGGCATCGGTCGCGATAACGATCTGATGTGGGACTTGCCCTCGGACATGAAATTTTTCAAAACCATTACGCAGGGTCAAATTGTGGTTATGGGAAGAAAAAACTACGATTCAATTCCCCAAAAATTCCGTCCATTGCCCAATCGGTTAAATTGCATCTTGAGCCATTCGCCCCAGCTTAACGCTCCGGGTTGTCTTGTATTTAACGAGTTAAGCGATTGCATGCAGCAGTTAAAAGGAGATGCCCGAACCATTTTTATTATCGGAGGCGGTGAGATTTATCGTTTGGCTATGCATGAGCTCTCCATCGACGAAATGTATATTACCAGGATTGAGGGAGTTTTTGACGCAGACACCTTCTTTCCGGAATTCAACGAACAGGACTGGAGAGTAAGCATCATTGCAACCCAACGAAAGGACGAAAATCATTCGCATAACTTTACTATATTCCATTATTGTCGGAATAATTGAATAACTTTATGTAAAACCGTAAATATGTTAGCGCCCTTTAACGTGAAAAAATGGATTCAGGATAACAGGCATCTTCTTGTTCCCCCTGTTTCAAATAAAAATTTATACCATGAAGCGGGTGATTTTATTGTAATGGTTGTAGCGGGGCCGAATGCGAGAAAAGACTATCATTACAACGAAAGCGAAGAACTTTTTTATCAACTTGAGGGCGATATTACCGTTCGGATACAGTACGAAGGGAAGCCCCAAGACGTTTTAGTTAAGGAAGGTGACATGTTTTTATTGCCCGCTGGAATTCCTCACTCCCCTGTACGAGGCGAAAATACGGTTGGTTTGGTAATTGAACGCGTGCGAAAAGGAACTGAATTGCGCGATGGTCTTTTTTGGTTTTGTGAAAATTGCAACACAGAATTGAAATCTTACCGATTTGCTCTCGAAAACATTGAAAAAGATTTTATACCGCGATTTCGGGAATTTTACAGTTCAAAATCAATGCGCACGTGCAGGAATTGTGGCCATGTAATGGCAGTAGACCCAAGATATTGTTAAACCTTAACTACTTATCGGTGGTGTAGGTGCTCAAATATGTTTTGTTCGTGGTTTTGTCGTAATACTGAATCACCAGCTTATTGGAGCGCAATTCACGAATGGAGTATTCGACTGGTAGCGTTTCTTCATCCTTAAGGAACAACACGGATGTCTTTTCGCCGTTGAAAACCCAAGTACCGTGCTCGAAAACAGATTGCAGTTGACCTAATATATTAACACTACTGTGCCGGGAGTAAGTACCGTCCTTATCAATTACCATTTTGGTTTCAGGTTGATTATCGATGATTTCAACTCCATTTACCAGGTAACTCGTAAGTATCCAGTCGTTTACTAAACGATTCGCTTTGGTTCGAAGCGATATCGCAGGACCATCGGGATATTTACTGCAAGAAGGGCTGATTCCCACCAGGGAAATTATCAAGATGAAAAAGGCTAATGATCGCATACGCATTCCTATTATGCTCAAAGATAGCAAAAAAATAAAAATAAATGAAAATCTTGGGGCACTTTAAATGTCGATAGATGCCCAAACAATCCAAACAGGATGTTTAATCTGCTACCAACTCCAAAATCGAACCTGGAATTGTTGGATTTCCTGTTTGTTGGATTTTCAACCTATTTGCAGTTAATGTGAGAATTGAGAAGGTATCCTTTTTTTCAAAAGGTCCTCTTGTCTCTTCAAGAACCAATTTGGACTGTTGATCGATGAATTTCCATTGTCCATGATGAACAGAGGCACTTTCAACTCCAAGAACATTGGTCGTTACTATCCAATCGTATTTTCCATAGTTGTTAAAAATCACTGCCACCCGAGTGTTATCTATGGCCGCAGAGTGGGAAGGTTGCGAGAGTTGGTCGGAATGCCAGCTGCGGGAAATTCTTTTTCCTTTTGAACGAGGATCATGGTTTGGAAGGACGGGGTACTTTTCACAAGAAGCCAACATCAACAGCGAAAAGGACATCAACAAAGAGCAACGGCGGATATTCATGATACTTCGAAAAAAACTTTCTTTTTAAAATGAGGTACCACAAGAACGACGTATCTTTGTAAAAAGTTACAATGAGAAATGTGCTTTTCGCGTTATTTCTGGGATATTTCCTCCTCTCTTGCCGCCAGAATTTACCGAAAGTTTCGGTACAGCAGACTTCCGTGGAAACAGTAGGCTCAAGCTCCAGGGTTGCTTTAAGTGTATCGGGTATGGTATGTAAAATGGGGTGTGGAGCTGCTATCCGTATGGCACTCCTAAAGAGCGGGAGCGTAACACGGGTAGAGGTAAACTTCGACCCGGATAAAAAATACCAAGACCTTCTGGTACACTACGACGGTAAAAAAATAAACCTGAACAAAATGAAGACCCTTATAGAAGGAATCAATAACGGGCAATTTAAAGTAGTGGCCTTAATTCCCGAAAAAAGCGTTCATTAACATGAAATTGTACCATCAGGAATACGGCGAAGGTTTTCCTCTCGTAGTGTTGCACGGATTATTTGGGTCATCCGACAATTGGCACAGCTTAGCTCAACGTTTCGGATCATTTTTTCACGTATTTTGTTTAGACCTAAGAAATCATGGCCGTTCGCCATGGGATAAACATCACTCCTACGAGGCGATGGCGGAGGATGTACATGACTTTTTTCATCAACAAGGAATACGTAAAGCACACCTCTTGGGCCACTCCATGGGGGGCAAGGTAGGAATGCATTTCGCGCAGCGTTATCCGCATCTACTGGATAAAATGGTAGTTGCCGATATGGGCATAAAATCCTACACCATGCATCACCAAGCGATACTGATGGCAATTCGCGCTCTCGACTTATCCAAAATACGTTCAAGGGGAGAAGCAGCGCCTCTCATTGCCCGATACATTCCTGAGGTAGAAATTCAACAATTCATACTAAAAAACTTATATTGGGTTGAAAAAGGGCGACTTGCCTGGCGCATGAATACAGCTGTTTTAGAGCGTGAAATGCCCAACATGCTCTCGGCATTACCCAGAAACGAATCGGGGACCCAAACGCTATTTCTCAGGGGGGCCCTTTCCAACTATATTTTAGCCGAAGACGAAGCTTCGATCGAGGAGCTTTTTCCGGATTCCATGATTCAAACGATATCCAATGCAGGGCATTGGTTGCATGCCGAACAACCCGATGCCTTTTTTGAGGCTGTTATGGGATTTTTTTTACGTTGATCAATTCAACCTGAACGGAACGTTTAATTTCGTTAATGCCTGGTACAATTCGGGATCGGGTTTCACCCTCAGCGATTTAGAGGTCATATTGACTTCAATGCCGTCGATGGGATCCATAATAGTAAACTTCACATCGCAAGATCCCTGATGTGACATTAAAACCTCGTTCAACTCTTCAATTATGAGATGGTCCAAGTCTTTATTCGTCAGGGTTAAGTGTACTCCCTTAACCCTCTTTTCGCGCAAATTCTGCAGCAAATCCACCTCCTTAGGCACAAAATCATAGCGGGTTCCGTTCCAATTGCTTTCAATTCTCCCACGCAGGGTTAAAAACACGCCCGCTTGGAAAAAATGGCGGAACTTCAAATAATTTTCTCCCGTCACGTTCAACTTAAATTGATCTGTGTAGTCTTCAATCAAAATCGTTCCAAAAAGGTTTCCATTTTGCCATTGGCGCTGCTCGGCAGATAAAATCACTACCGGAATAAACAACTCTCTTCCTCGATGCGCCTCGATATCCTTCAGCATCGCAACACTTCCATAACAGAACGCATCAATTTCACGCTTAAAATCATCGAGCGGATGTCCGGAAATGTAAATGCCAATAACCTCTCTTTCCTTCGACAAGGTATAACCGGAAGACCACGGCTCTGCTTTTGGAATGCTTGGTTGAACAATTTGATAAGCGTCGTCGTTTTCAAATAATTTTCCTTCAGTTGAATTGCCATCTTTCCTACAAGCCTGTCCGTAACGGATCAACAACTCAAAAAACGGAATATCGTTGCGGTTATTCGTGGCAAAAAATTGGGCGCGACTCAGTTCTTTGAAGGAATCAAAAGCGCCCGCATAAACCAAATGCTTGAATGCCGTTTGATTGATTGCGGAAAAATCCACCTTTCGGCAGAAATCAAAAATATCAGCATACGCTTCCTTTTCTCTTCCCTTGATAATCGCTTCAACAGGAGCTTCACCTATTCCTTTGACAGCCTTAAGTCCAAAGCGAATCGCCCCCACTTCATTAACGGTAAAGTTCAATCTTGACTCATTAACATTAGGACCAAGAACACTCACTCCCATACGACGGCATTCTTCCATGAAAAAAGAAACTTGGGTAATGTCGTTCATGTTGTTACTCAAAACCGAAGCCATATATTCCGAGGGGTAATTTGCTTTTAAATAAGCCGTTTGATAGGCTACCCAAGCATAACACGTGGAATGCGACTTATTAAAAGCATAAGAAGCAAATGCCTCCCAATCCCGCCATATTTTCCTCAAAATTTCCTTGTCGTGGCCTTTTGCATTGCCTCGTTCGAGAAAAATGGGCCGCATTTTATTTAATATTTTAATGTTTCTTTTGCCCATCGCTTTTCGTAAGGTATCCGCTTCGCCTTTGGTAAAATCAGCTAACTTTTGAGATAAAATCATTACCTGTTCCTGATAAACCGTTATTCCATAAGTTTCTTTTAAAAACTCCTCGCAATCCTCGAGGTCATAAACAATTTCCTCCTCTCCGTGCTTCCGCTTGATGTAGGAGGGTATATACTCGAGAGGACCGGGACGGTATAAAGCATTCATCGCGATAAGATCAGCAAACTCGGTAGGCTTTAGTTCACGCATATACTTTTGCATTCCCACAGATTCATACTGAAATACGCCGACCGTTTCACCTCGCTGAAACAATTGATACGTAGCCTCGTCATCGATTGGAAACTGATCAGGATCCAGTTCAATCCCTCTATTTTCTTTTATGATCCGAACAGCATCTTTTATGAGCGTTAACGTTTTCAACCCCAGAAAGTCCATTTTCAACAGTCCTGCAGACTCCGCAACGGAATTGTCGTATTGGGTACAAACCATTTCGGAATCCTTAGCGGTAGCTACGGGTACAAAATTGGTGATATCGTCAGGGGTTATCACGACTCCACATGCATGAATACCGGTGTTTCTTACCGAACCCTCCAGGGCTTCCGCCTGCCGCAAAACATCTGACGCCGGACCTTCTCCTTCGTAAATGCGTTTTAGATCTTTGGCATTCTTTAAAGCATCGGGATTGTTCTTCAGGCTTTCAGCAAGTGTAACATCGTCCATTTCAAATAACCTTTTTAAAGAAAGGTCGGGCACCATTTTCGCTAGGCGATCGGCTTCAGGCAGGGGCAAATCCAATACTCGTGAAGTATCTCGAATGGCCGACTTAGCTGCCATCGTGCCGTAGGTAATAATTTGTGCTACTTGCTTGGAACCATACTTGTTGATCACATACTCGATCACCTTAGCTCTGCCCTCATCGTCAAAATCGATATCGATGTCAGGCATAGAAACTCGATCCGGGTTTAAGAACCGTTCAAAAAGCAAATTGTACTTAATCGGATCTATATTGGTAATACCGATGCAATAGGCAACAGCAGAACCGGCCGCTGATCCCCGACCCGGACCTACTGAAACCCCCATTTTTCGGGCTGCATTGCAAAAATCTTGTACGATTAAGAAGTATCCGGGATATCCGGTATTTTCGATGGTTTTAAGTTCAAAATCCATTCGTTCCTTCAAGATGTCCGAAATTTCACCGTAACGTTTTACGGCGCCTTCATAGGCTAAATGGCGCAAATAAGCGTTCTCACCATTTTTTGTTCCATTGATTTTATCGGTATCGTCAATGAACTCCTCAGGTATATCAAAATTCGGCAGGAGAACATCTCTTGATAAGCTATACGGTTCGCATTTTCCTATGATCTCAGAGATGCTGTAAATGGCCTCTGGTACGTCGGCAAACAACCGTTTCATTTGTTCCGGCGATTTAAAATAAAACTCGTCGTTCTCAAATCCAAAACGAAAACCGTGTCCATGTCCTATAGGTGTTGAAACCAATTGACCATTTCGCACACACAACAAAACATCGTGGGCCTTGGCATCGGGCTGGTTTATGTAATAGGTGTTGTTGGTCGCCACTAACCTCACGTGATGGGTTTGAGCAAAACGGACAAGCACTTCGTTCGCGTAATCTTGTGCCTCCAATTGGTGACGGTTGATTTCTAAATAAAAGTCCTCCCCAAATTGGGATTTCCACCAAAGCAACGATTCTTCAGCTTTAGCTTCTCCCTGGTTCAAAATCAAGGAACACATTTCTCCATCCAATCCTCCGGAAAGCACAATTATATCCGATTTGTATTGTTCAATGAGTTCCTTGTCAATCCTTGGCACATAATAAAATCCTTCTGTGTAAGCAAAAGAACTCAGTTTGATCAATTGCTGGTACCCTTGTTTGTTTTTTGCCAGGAACACCACTTTAAAGCCATTATCTTTCTCCGTCTTATTTTTTCGTTCGCGGCAGACGTTAAATTCACAACCAATTATGGGTAATATGGTCCGTTTGGAGAAGGGACTTCCATTTTCTTCTGCTACCAACCGCTCTTCTTCCAACATCTCATTGTGTTCGGAAATTAATTTTTCAAATTGGAAAGCCGCCATCATATTACCATTATCGGTTAATGCGAGCGCAGCAAGATCCAATTCAATCGCTTTTTGAATCAAAGCCTTTATTTCCGCGGTTGATTGAAGAAGGGTATGTTGGGAATGCACGTGAAGGTGAGCAAAAGGAAGGTCCTCCAATTCTTCTGGAATATCGTCGTTTGATGCAAGAGAAGGGCCCTTTGATTTTTTAAGGAATTTACTCGCCGACTTCAGATTTCTATGCTCAATGCCAAGGAGAGCCGTTTTATCGGGGTTCGCTTCCCGAAAACGCGCAATATATCCCCCATCTTGTCCTAACGCGTCGGGTGTAAAATGTTCCAAACGAATCAACTCTAGAAAACAACGGAGAGTAGCCTCTACATCAGCCGTGGCGTTGTGCGCCTCTACAAAGCCTTCATTGAATAAGAAAGCGTATAATTCGGTGAGCGTAGGCAGTTTAAATTTTCCACCTTTTCCTCCCGGAAGTTTTGTTAGCGCGGCCGTTACTTCGGTACAAGTATCCAAAACGGGCAGAGAATCTAAAGGGGATTCCAATTCCAACCGAACCAATTCACAGCCCAACACATTAATATCAAACCTAAGGTTGTGTCCAACTATAAATTTGGCGAGTTTTAAATCTTCCAGAAAGGTCATTGCGACGTCCTTCATGGGAAGGCCATCTTGTTCTGCCAAAGCCGTTGAAATGCCGTGAATACGCTCTGAGTCGTAGGGGATGGTGTAGCCGACGGGCTGAATGAGGGCATCATTTCGTCGAATTAACTTTCCCTGCTCGTCATGAAGCTGCCAGGCGAGTTGTACAATGCGGGGCCAATTATCCGTATCCGTAATGGGGGCATTGAAATTACGGGGCAATCCCGTAGTTTCGGTATCAAAAATTAAGTACATAAAGGGTAAAAGTTCAGAGCCTTAAAGATACTCTTTTTTTGAATTCCTTAACCAATGTTGAAAACTAAAAATTCATCTATTCTAAATTGACCTCGACTTCCCAATTCGCGCGAACCTTCGGGACCTGAGTGTAGCGTCTTACGGGTTCTGCGGATTGTTTTGAATCAGGCCGAAACGGATCCCAAAATCCATTTCCATTCAAGTCGTCAATGATGACTACCTGATAATCGCCAGGAATCAGGTTTCGATAGGTGTCTTGTGTCGTTTTTGCCCCTTTGGCATAGCGGTAAGATTGAACCGTTTTACCCTCCCGTTCCAAAAGGACTAGATGGTCACTCAGCGGACTTGAAAAACGCACAATTAGGCTGCCCAAATCTCCGGATTGAAAGTAGGTGCAATCCAGAGTCTGCTTGGTATTTTGCTTTCCTGTTTTGGTTTGGCACACGTTAGATTCTAACAACATCTTTAATTTTCCTTGCGGCCAAGAGCGGCTGTAGAGCAATAACGCGTTTTTATGAATCTGTACCGAATCTAAAAGAACCAAACTTGAATCCTGTTTCACAATTTTTAATTTCGTTACATCCGCCGCCGACAGAAATGCGTTCCAATCAATGCGCACAGGATTTCCATATACCATTTGGGTCACCTCCCCCTTTAGAGGCGCAGATGCATCCTTCTCCGAATAGATTAACTGAATTGTATCGAAAGGAGTGCATAGCGTAATTGGGCCAATTTCGACATCTTCCAAACTTATTGCAAGCGAATCTCTACCGAGACGCAGGACACGGGGTTGCTTTCCGTTTAACCGTAAATCCAGGGGATCAATTTCTTGCGGAATATGCCCGACTAATAGGCCTGGAGGCTTCGTTTTCAAAGCATAACTTTGACGAACATTTCGTGGGACAGACAGCAAAAATGCCACTGAGTCATTATGAGCAACATTGGCCCCAAAAAACTGTTCTTGAGGTTCAAAATTTTCAATGGAACCGTTTTTATTGACATCGACAAATGCCTTTAGAAAAAAAGAGTCCTTTGGCAAGTAATCCAATCTAGCCCAACCCTCTTTGTTACTTTTGGTAAGGTATCGCGCTTTCTTACTTGTATCTCTTGAAAACAGTCCAATCGATACCCCTCCTATCGATTTTTTCGTGTACGCGTCTCCAACCCGGTAAGACTGTTTTAACGAATCAAGAATTTTACCTGTTGAAAAAGCCACACGGTATATGGAATCATTGCCCTCGGTAATGTCTTTTACTCCGCCGTCGATGCATAAGCTATACGTCGTATTTGCCTCTAGCACTTCGTTTAAACTGACAATAACCTCTTTTTTATTGAGCACGACCGAAAGCGTTGCATCCGAAGGCTCAATTCGAAACGTCTCTGAAGGGTTAACCAGCTCAACAAATTCATCAAATCGCAAGACCATTTTCGTTGGATTTACGGAGGTGGCTCCGAGTTCTGGTGCACTCTGCAACAAGCGAGGCGCGCGCACATCACGCCCTCCTCCGCTCAGAACACCGACTTGAGCACAAGCCGCACAAAAAACGATTAATAGGAATGGTATAATTGCCCTAAACATGCGCATATTTTTTCCAAATATTCTTGGTCAATCGTGTCAAAGGTAGCGAATTCGTCGCTGTCTATATCCAACACTGCCACCACCTCACCCGAGACAAGTACAGGAACTACCACTTCGCTTTTTGAAGCGTCGTTGCACGAAATATGCCCCGGAAATTCGTGCACATTAGAGACAAGGTGTGTACGAGCCTTTTGCCACGCAACGCCGCATACCCCTTTGCCTTTGGCGATGCGCGTGCATGCAATTGGCCCCTGAAAAGGGCCAAGAACCAATTGCTCGCCTTCGACGCGGTAAAAACCAATCCAAAAAAAACCGAATGTTTCTTTGAGTGCTGCCACCATATTCGCCATGTTCGCAATAACATCCGATTGAGGATCTAGGAGCGTTGGGATCTGTTGCAATAAGAATTGGTATTTCTCGTTTTTAGAACCTGAATGAACGAATAATTGATTTGACATTTAACAAAATTCCAATTTATTATCGTAATTCGCAATAAAAAAAAACATGAGCCTTAGTAACCTTGAAAATATTCTTTTTCTCGACATTGAAACCGTTCCTCAGACCTATTACTTTGAGGATTTATCCCCCAAAGTTAAAACGCTGTTCGAAACTAAAAACCGCCTAAAAATCAATGAAGAGAAAACCGCTGGTCACGTATACCAAGATCTCGGTGGCATTCAATCCGAATTCGGTAAAATCGTATGTATTTCTGTTGGTATGGTTAAAAATAACGTAACCGGAAGAACAATCCGTGTAAAGTCATTTGCCCATGACGACGAGTTCACCCTCTTAACCCAATTCAAACGATTGCTTGATGATCACTACAAAGCAGGAATCCTTTGCGGCCACAACGCCAAGGAATTTGACTTTCCTTACCTTTGTCGCCGCATGTTAATTCACGGCATTGCACTACCCCTAGCGCTGGATATCGCCGGTAAAAAACCTTGGGACATTAAACATCTCGACACTATGGAACTGTGGAAATTTGGAGACTATAAAGCATTCACAAGTTTAGCTTTACTGTGCCATGTTTTTGGGGTTCCTACCCCCAAAGATGACATCACTGGAGCCGATGTAGCACGCGTTTATTATGAAGATAAGGATCTTGCTCGAATCGCTGTTTATTGTGAAAAAGATGTGATTGCCCTGATTCAGGTATTTCTAAAAATGCATTTAGAACCTTTAGTTGAAGAGGGAAATATCACCCAGGTTCCCTTAGCGCCTCAAGCATAATTATTGACTTTAATGCCGCAGTTTCCGTTCGTAACCTGGCTGCTCCGAGGCTTATGGGAAGATAATGAAACTGAGACGCCAGCGCAATTTCCTCATGCGTAAAATCCCCCTCTGGTCCAATTAAAATCCGGCGCTCGATATGCGCTTCAATCCGACTTTGTTTTACAGGTTCGCAGCAATGGGCAATCCACCCTCCGGGATTCGCTTCAATAAATTTTGCAAAAGCAATTGGGGCGTCCAACTTAGGCAGATAATACCGTTGAGACTGTTTCATTGCGGATACCATTATTTTGGACATACGCTCCATATTCATGGAGTTTCGCTCAGTACGTTTGGTTTGGATCAAGGAAAAATGAGTACATCCCAATTCTGTTCCTTTTTCTAACAACCATTCTAAGCGGCTCATATTTTTGGTTGGTGCGACCGCAACATGGACCATGGGCTCGGGTTGATGGAATTCGTAGGTTAGCACTTTCAACAGGCAGTTTTTTATTGCTGCAACCTTAATCTCAGCGCAATAATAACCCCCTTTCCCGTCGAGCAAGTTAATTTGGTCCCCATCGTTTTTTCGCAAAACTCGGACACAATGCCTAGCTTCCTCTTCATCTAGGATGAAATCAGCCGTATCTGCCGTTAAATAAGGGGCATAAAACATCATAGAATTAATTGCATTACTAATTCCATCATTAAGTCTCCGTCTGCTTGCGTTGCATTTCCGACGCCCTTGGCTTTGAGGTCGTACTGGCAAAGCAACTCGATGTTTTCAGCCACTTTTTTCGGAGGAAATTCGCTGCGCGACTTGAGCAATTCCCCAGCGACAAATGGATGTATTTTGAGGACCGATGCGACTGATTCCCGAGATTTATTTTCCAGAAAATGGATGCGCATGAGCTGGGAAAAGAACTTAAATAAAACAGCAACAACCGGGACCAATTCCCCCGCTTTCGGATTGGCTTCAAAATAGCGCACAATTTTTACTGCTTTTGGTAAATCTTTCATTGCGATGGCGTTGGTAAGTTCGAACACATTGTATTCTTTAGATATGCCAACGTGTTTTTCCAAAAGCCACTCATCAATCTGTTGCCCTGATGGCAGAACTATGGATAATTTATCGATCTCATTTACAATGCGCGCCAGGTCGTTACCAATCGACTCTGCCAAAATATGAGGGACCTTTGAGGTGTTGGTAAATCCCTTCGATTTCAGCATTGTTGCAATCCAATCCGGAAGCTGATAGTCTTTAATTTTTTCAGATTTAAAGACTACACCATTATGTTGCATTTCCTTAAAAAATTTGCTTCTTGCGTCTACAGTCTTGTACTTAAATGCCACAACAAAAATCGTTTTTGGCGAAGGATTGGCAAGGTAGGGTTCTAACTGTTCATAAGCTTTGAAATCCTGAGCCTCTTTTAAAATTACGACACGCACTGGGGCAATCATGGGATATTGTTTCAAGGAGCTCAGCAAGGAAATAGGTTCTGTATCACGACCATAAAGCACCTCCTGATCAAAGTCCCGCTCCCCTTCGGCAATTGCGCCTTCTTCAATCTCCTTGGTTAGCCGATCGATAAAATAAGGTTCCTCTCCGTGAAGGAGGTACAAAGAAGCAAACTCCTTGGCCAATATTTTCTTATGCAGTTCTTTAAAATCCATTAGTGATGTTTTTCCCACCGTTGAACCAATGCAATGAGCGTTTTCAGAGCAGCCGCCATATCCTGAACAACAACGTATTCTCGCCGTGAATGAATGGCCATTTCCCCGGTGAAAATATTGGGACACGGCAGCCCCATGAACGATAACTTTGAACCATCGGTTCCACCCCGAATGATGTGCCTAACAGGCTTTATTCCAATGGATGCCATAGCTTCAACTGCATAGTCGGTTACAAAAGGACATTCCTGAAGGATTTCTTTCATGTTTCGGTATTGTTCCGAACGCTCAAAAGTCACCGTTGCCCCGGGATAATCTTTCAATGTTTCATTGGCCAGTGTTACCAATTGATGGGCATAGTCATCCAATTTTTTGGTTTGATGGTCTCGAAGAATGAAAGAAACACTCGAAGACTCCAAACCTCCGGAAATATGTGTCGGATGGATAAAACCTTCTCTATCCTCCGTGGTTTCTGGGGACCAACCCATGATATTGGTTTTGACCAAGAATTCGCTGGCTATTTTCGCCGCATGCTGCATGATTCCTTTTGCATAACCGGGATGGGCGCTTAACCCTTGAAAGTGAAAAGTCATGGCATCTGCAGAAAACGTTTCATCTTCGATATACCCCAACGGACCTCCGTCCAAGGTATACCCATAATCTGCATTCAGTTTATGCATGTCCAGGTGCTCTACCCCGCGGCCCACCTCTTCATCCGGAGTAAAGAGTATCCGTATTTTACCGTGAGGAACTTCTGGATGGGCTAATAAACAGGCAGCGAGTTCCATTATAATGGTAACCCCCGCTTTATCGTCAGCGCCCAACAAGGTTAATCCTGAAGCAGTTATAATGTCTTCCCCAACCTTTCCACGTAAATAGGGTTCGTTATTAAGGGTAAGGGATTGGCTTGAGTCATCCGGCAATAAAATATCGCTGCCGTTCCAGGCTTTGTGAAGGATTGGTTTGACATCTTTTCCGCTGCAATCGGGAGCGGTATCCATGTGGGAGCAAAAACATAAGGTCGGAATCCCGGAGCGCTTGGATGTTGCGGGGATTGTTGCAAAAACATAACCCCATTCATCCATTTCTACTTCCGTTGCCCCAAGTTCCTTAAGTTCTTTTTCCAATAGCCGCCCCAGATCTTTTTGCTTTTCTGAGGAGGGATAAGAACGGGAGTTTGGGTCGGCCTCCGTATCGATACGAGCATAACGCATAAAGCGTTCGGCCAGGGCTTCTATCATCGGTTCGTGTTTTTGCGAATTTACGCTTTTACTTCTACTCCCCTTCACTAAATTCAGCCAACAAAGGGCTATTTATCCACACTTTTTAGAAAATGCATCAATTGCTCGAATGCCATTGCCCGGTGTGAGGCTTTATTCTTTTCAGCTTTGGAAACCTCAGCAAAGGTTTTTTCCCAGCCAACAGGTACAAAAAGCGGGTCATAACCAAAGCCCATGTTTCCCCGAAATTCATGAATTATGTGCCCTTTAATTTCTCCAGAAAAAAATCGAACGCCGTCCGAACAGCAATAGGCAATCACCGTTTTGAACGTCGCACTTCTGTCCTGAAAAACCGCTAACTCCCTGAGGAGTTTTTCATTATTTTTTTGGTCGTTTTTTTCATGTCCGGCATATCTTGCAGAAAACACCCCTGGTCTTCCGGCCAACACCGTAACTTCCAACCCGGAGTCGTCAGCGAAACAAGGCATTCCGGTTGCTTGGAACACCTGAACAGCCTTAATGCGTGCGTTTTCATAAAAGGTGTTTCCCGTTTCTTCGATGTCCTTATTCCAACCCATGTCGTTTAAGCTTCGTAGGGTGTATCCTTCGGGTAAAAGGGCACGAATTTCTGATACCTTAGCTTCGTTCTTGGAGGCAAAAACCAAATTCACGGCTTAAATAGCTTTAAATAATTGTGTTTGTATACTTCCACGGAATACCTCTGACACACCGTTTCTCTTCCTGCTTCACCCATGCTTTTTCCCAACCCACGATTGAGGTACAATTCGGTTAAATAGCGATACCACTCCTCTGGAGTTTCTGCTAAAAGCCCGGTACTTCCGTGCTGTATAATCTCTTTGTTGACGCCCACTTTAGAAGCGATTGTAGGAATGCACAAAGCCATGTATTGCAGTGCTTTAAAACCGCACTTTCCCCGGGTCCAATCGTCATCCAATAAGGGCATAACTCCCACAGATAATTTGGATAAATTCGCAATTTCGGAAGATTTATGCCAAGGGACATACTTAAGATTGGGAATGTCAAAAGGAGGGGGTTCATTAGAAATCACCACAAAATCAAAACGGATTTCTTCGGAGAGGCGTTGTAATACGGGCACCAAAGGCAGTAAATAATGGACCGTAGTATGTGTGCCAGTCCAGCCAATAACCCATTGGGATTGTGGTTCAGTTACGCGCTGAATGGAATGAATAGAAGTATCGATGGTCGTGGGAAGGACAAGCACCTTCGAATTATACTTTCGCGCAAAATCGGATAAAAATGTATTTCCAACACTCACCGTATCGGCCCACCGAACAATATATTTTACTTTCCAGTAAGATTTTAGGCGATGGAATTTACGATGTTGCTTACTGTAATTGGGTAACCAAATGGCATCATCAAAATCGTAAATGATCCGTTTCCTCAATACCTTGGCAATTATCCATTCAAAAACCGGGGGCCCCAAAGGGGCGATCTCCCGATGGATGAATACAATATCAACCCGCAGCAATCTCCACAATTCACTGACGCGTTTAACGCATCCAAGGAAAAGATGCCCAATTTTACTCAACGGCTTTCCATGAGCGTAGAAAACGGCCCAACCACGCTTATTTAAAAAAGGATAGACTTTTACCTGCACGCCTTCCTGTTCCAAAAAAATAAGGTACTGTTCGAAACGAAAACGTTGCGAAGGCGCCTCATCGAGGGGATAAGGGCAAAACAAGGCAACTTTAGTCATACGAACCGGATGAATGGTATACGTTTGCGTACCGGTTAACCCCTACATCTAATCCAAATTTTTTTACCGCGTAAGCCCGAATCGAAATACGATTGTAATGTTCGCTATTCCAATTAAGTGCCGCCTCTGAAAGTTCGTTCCAAGAGCTCAGTACGACTCCCGCTTTTCCTTCTTGCAAAATTTGTGCAACATCGCCAATACCAGCGTTGGTGACGACCGGAACCCCCATCGTCAAAGCCTCAACAAGCCTCACTGGGAAAGAGGCTCTTTTCGAAAAGGAAGGCTCAATAAACTGTACCGAAAGTTCTGCTGTTTTTAAATATTGCGGCACTTCTCTATGATCAACACTCTTTATAAATATGGCATCCTCCGGGCACTTAGCCTGCTTGACAAGGGCCCTCGCGGTTGGCATATCTCCGGTTAATATCGCAAAACACCAACGCGAATCGATGGCTTTCAGGGCTTTAAAAAAGACCAATTCCTGGTCAAAGCGGTACCACGTACCCACCGACCCCACGTGCATTAGAATTCTCGCATCTTCCGAAAAACCCATTTCTCGTTTTCTAAAAGCTGTTACCCCGGTCTCAAAAACGGCGGTATCAACGCAACAAGGAATAACGCTTACCTTATTTTCGTTAAAGGCGTCACCGTAACGTTCTTTTAATGCCAATAATCCCTCTTGCGTCAGGGAAATAACAGCATCGGCACTTTGAAAAAACATTGCCTCTTTTTTTCTAAAATAGCGGTAGACACCGCGGTATAGCAGCGCATTTTGCGGCCACAATTTTCCTTCGACCCGCTCATCGGCCCATAGGCCACGCATGTCAAAAATCAGCCGATGGCTTCGCTTCAAACGCATTCCAACCAACATGGTCAAATAACTTCTGCAATGAATTAACTCATAACGGTCTAAGTCCAATTTTTGGGCAACATGCTTCATGCGCAACAGATCAAAAATGGTGGATAAAACGGGAGGTTGCTTTGTGTATTGAAGGGGAATCCATTCGATATTTTTCCCCTCAATAGAGGCCTTAACCTCTGCCTTTAATCGTTCGAAAGATGATGATTTTTCGAAGGAAATAATGCTAAAATCCCAACCCTTCTGTTCAAGGCCTATCAGATAGGGCAAGATTTGAGATTGCCCAAGAGGATCGGTTAAACCGTCGTAGGTGAGATATAAGGCCTTTGTTCGGGACTTCATATTTCAAAAATAGGCAATATAACCAAAGTGAATTTTGCCAGACCGTAAGTCCAAAGGATTATTTTGTTCGACTCCAAGCCCGTAGACAATGGAAAAAATACCTGCTTTTGAGCCAATATTTGCCCCAAATCCAAAACCCAAAGGCTTATCGTTGAGATAATTATTCCCGCTTAAATTCTCGTAAAAGGTTTGATCATAAAATAAAAATACCGCAGAATTTCGATCAAGTAGGTATCGTATTTCCAATTGGCTAGTTGATTTAGTCGTGCTTAAAAAATTCTCTTCATTAAATCCCCTTTGCGAGGTTAAACCACCAAAACGCAAGCATTCATTGGAGTAAACAATAGGGGCATAGTAGGTGTCGAATGCAAGCAGATAACGTACCACAAACCTTCGATACAAGGGGATAAAGTGTTCCAAATAAACAGATCCTTTTGCTGTTAGGTTAGTGGTATTGGAGTCGCTCAGAACTCTACGTTGCCCGATTAACCCCTCAACATTGATGATCAACCCTTTTCTTGGGTTTGGTAGGTAATCAATCTTCCGATAGGCCAAGCCAAGCCCATACATCGAATTGCGTAGGGAGGCAACTGATGGAAACTGGGAATTAGAGGTTGCAGCATACAAGCGGTTATTGCTAGAAAATGAATACATTGCTTTTACCAGCCAATGGGTGGTAAAGCTGTATTGTAATCCAAGTTGCGATCTTACCTCTAAAAACGTTGAGTCCCTCTTGTAAAGATTAAAACGAAAGTCCGTTCCAAGAAGGGTGTTGAAAAGGTAGGGGTACGAAAACCGTAAATTAAGCCATTGGGTAGCGGGTTTAATGCTGCGCCAATTAACATCTAATTGCTCAGCACGGCGAAGCGAATTCAACAAGCGGAGTTGTAAGTCCCCCGTTAAACCAATACGCTGACTTATGGGATCGGGTTGTAACCCGAGTGCCCCATTAAAACTGGAACTTTTAGTAGATTTGAGGTATAAGTAAAGAACAACCCCTTCCTTTTCAAAAGCGATTTCAGAAGGCTTAATCATTTCAATAAATGTCTGTTGCTTCATTTTAATATCCAACTCGTCCAGTTTTTGTATCGAAAAGGGGGTGCCTAAAAACAGGCCTAAAATGCGCAAAACGGTCTTGGACTTAATGGATGAATCGCCTTTAATTTGAACGTCGTGCCAAATTGTGTAAGGTCCTTTATCCATCCCAACATGCAACAGCAGCCGATCTCCGTTCACTTCAAAGTTATCGAAACGAAAAGCCGCAAAAGGGTAACCATAATTATGAAATTCAGCAATAAGTCCTTGCAGGGCAGCAGCGTAAGCTTGTGGGGATTTAAACGTTACAAGTCCGTCTTTGTCTGCTCGAACCATTGGCAATAGAGGGATTAATGAGGGCTCGAATTGAACGGTAATGCCTTCGAATTTTTCACCTGTTAGCACCTCAACCTGCCAACCATCTGCCGAAAAGGTTTCTTTTAACTGTGCTGTATAGTAGCCTGCCTCAGCCAGCAATAAAAGCGCCTTTTGACGTTCCATGGGCCATAAACTTGGGGAAGAAAGGGAATGTGTTTTTCGAAAATACTTAGGCACGTCGTCGAAATCACTGTCCTTCAAGTGAAATTGCAACTTTTGAGCACTCAGTAGTTCGGCGCACGCCCAAATAATCAATAATATTACGTATTTCAAGCTAAGTAAATTCCTTTAATTATCTAATATTTTTATTGGTTAGGGATGTTCAACAACAAAATTATGTAACTTTACCACAACAACGCTCGTTAGAGTTCACACAATCTTTAATAAACAACGCTATGAAAACGAAGGTAAATGTTTTAATTCTAATGCTTGTAGTTGCCACGGTGATTTCAAGCGCTTGTGGTGCCTCAAGAAAAGCTGGCTGTGATGCTTATGGCTGCACGAAAACCGAAATTCGCTCCAACGACTTAGCTGGAAAATAGCATACAGAAATGTTAACGCTTTAAGCGCTGAAGGTACAATCCCATCTCGGCTTGTAGTTTCAGCGCTTCTTTTTTTGCGATCTTGTCGAAATCCTCTCCTGAGCTTGCGTAAATAATTGATCGTGAGGCATTGATCAGCAAACCGACATCTTCGTTCATGCCCGCCTCCACTACTTGCCTTAAGGAACCGCCCTGTACCCCTACTCCAGGAATAAGCAAAAAATGGTGAGGCACAAGAAACCTTATTTGCCTTAATTCCTCTGATCTTGTAGCCCCTACAACAAACATTAAATTGTCCTTAGTGCCCCATTGGGCCACTTTTTCTATTATCTGTGAAAATAAAGGCTGGTTATGGACATCCGTTCGGTATTGAAAATCTTGTGCACCTTCGTTAGAAGTTAGTCCCAAAACAATCGCCCACTTGTCCTTAAATTGCAAAAACGGCTCAACGCTGTCTTTTCCCATGTAGGGTGCTACCGTAACGGCGTCGCACGTCAAGGCCTCAAAAAACGTCTTAGCATAATTAAAAGCAGTATTGCCGATATCACCGCGCTTTGCATCGGCTATAACAAAACAATTTTTTGGAATGTAGTTTAACGTTTTTTCCAAGGTTTCCCAACCCCTAACTCCTTGTGCCTCGTAAAAAGCAGTATTCGGCTTAAAGGCTACAGCGCATTCTGCTGTTGCATCGATAATGCGCTTATTGAATTCGAAGATAGGATCGTCGAAGGTTTTCAAATGGGAAGGAATCTTATCGAGTTCAGGATCCAGCCCGATGCATAAAAAAGATTGTTTGCGGTGAATTTCGGCAATTAATTCTTGACGAGTCATGATTCTTGCCCTTTTAATTTTTCTGCATTCTCTGCCATGCGCAGGGCATCAATCATTTCTTGAATATCGCCGTTCATAAATACGCTGAGATTGTACATCGTTTTATTGATACGGTGATCGGTTATTCTTCCCTGCGGATAATTGTAGGTGCGTATTTTTGCTGATCTATCGCCGGTGGATACAAGGGTTTTTCG
>VGMY01000015.1 GCA_016866255.1 Bacteroidota bacterium
GTTACTTTCCGATACAAAACCTACTAAATATCGTTCCTAATATATCGGTGTCGAGTTCGATTTCACCGGTGATGTTGCCCAAGCTGCGCATTGCGGCGCGTAAGTCCATGGCCACTAAATCGGCCGGTAGACCTTGTTTCAATCCCTGTTGGGCCGCCCTTAAATAGGTCTGCGTTTGCTGTAAGGCCTCCACGTGCCGAGCGTTCGAAACCACCGTTTCCCGCTCCACGTCAAAATCTTGCTGTATGCTGTCGCTCATGCGCTGCATCAATTCCTCCAGTCCATCGCCGCTTAAGGCACTGATCGCCAAGTCCACGCCCCGAGCTTCGTTGAGGTCTTTTTTGTTAGCAATCCATACTACGGTTTTATCGGGGTGCTTGACCTTGAGCTCCGCCACCCACGCTTCATCGCTTCGCAGCTGCTCAAGGTCGCTTCCATCGCTCAACGCAAGGACCAGCCTCGCCCTTTCTATTTTCTCTTGGGAACGCGCAATCCCCATGGCTTCAATGGTTTCGTTCGTTGCTCGAATTCCTGCCGTATCCATCAAACGAAAACGAATGCCGTCTATGGTCAATACCTCTTCGATAACGTCGCGTGTAGTTCCGGGAATATCGCTGACTATTGCTCGTTCTTCGCCCAATAAAGCGTTCAACAAGGAACTTTTTCCGGCGTTCGGCGCTCCTACAATGGCCACGGGTACGCCTTCTTTCATGGCATTTCCGAGCGCAAAGCTTTTAATCAAGCGCTGTATTTTGCCCAATACTTCCCCCACCAAGGCCAACAAGGTGCTTCGGTCAGCAAAGGCAAGGTCCTCTTCCCCGAAGTCGAGTTCCAATTCCATGAGGCTGGCGAATTCAATGAGTTTTTCGCGAAGGGTGCTCAATTCGTGCGAAAACCCTCCCCGCATTTGGTTTAAGGCTACTGCGTGGGCCTGACGGCTGTTCGAGGCAATGAGGTCTGCCACCGCTTCGGCTTGCGATAAATCCATTTTTCCGTTCGCAAAGGCCCTTTGGGTAAATTCTCCCGGCTCGGCCATGCGCGCTCCGGACGCAATGAGCGCTTGTAATATCGCCGATTGTATGTACGAAGACCCATGGCAATGAATTTCCACCGTTTCCTCTCCCGTAAAACTTTTTCCGTGGTCAAAACACAGCAAAAGCACTTCGTCCACCGGAGTTTGATCGAGCGTTTTAAACAGCGTGAATACGGCATGATGGCTCGGCATCGCTGCCAAGTTTCGGGCCACATGAGCTTGAGCAATCTGCTTAGCCTTGGTTCCCGATAAACGAATTACCGACAGGGCACCGGTTCCTCCGGTAGCTAAAGCAACAATCGTATCGTGGAGCATGCGGTAAAGGTACGAACTTCTAGAGGTTTAGCCACGGGGAAAGGAGTGCAATCCAATCCACCGTGCTGTCGTCGCCATGGCAATCATCGCTTTCGATGCCTCGACGGCTCAGGAACGAATGCGTACTTTCTCCCCACGCAAACACCTTAGCGCCTCTCGGAAGAACGTTGCATTGCAGAAAGGATTCCGCATTGCTCGGACTGGTGAACACATATACCGAGCATTCCACAATTTTTCGGGGTAAGAGGGAGGTTTGGTACACAGGAACGACTTCTTTTTGATGCTCGGGGAAGGTTGCGGGAATGCTCCCCAAACTTCGGTCCGAAACCGGGAACAATACCTTGCGGCTCCCTGCCCATGCATAAAAGTCTAAAGCCGTTTGTGCGGGATTCCCAGGATGCCGTCCCTGCCAATCGGTGCGGGGAAGGAATTTGGCGGTGGCTTGTGAAAAAGCAGCGTTCAACACCTCAGGGCGCATGAATTGTTGGCCGAATTCAAAGGACCTTGGACTGCTGAAAAAGAGGATGTCATAAGGCTTGGTTGGGGTATTATTCAGCGGAGTAAAAGCAATTAGCGATTCGCAGATTAGTTCGAAAGAACCTTGTCGAGCAGCAAGGACCAAGGGATGGGTTGCCCCACTTTTCGATGAAAAAAACACGCGCATTACAGGTTCCGTAAGGTTGCTATGATCTGCTGCACGATATCTTGGTCTTTTTTTAGGGGGAAGGCGAACAACACGGAGGATTGGTGTTTTGATTTGCCATAGGACACATGAACCACCTTGCCATCGTTGTATACTCCTAGTGGTAAATGACAACCGCCCTCCATGTTTTTGAGCACTTCTCGTTCGACACGTATTTGGTTTTCGACGGCTGAGTGGTTGAGTTTTCTAGCCCAGGCATAAGTTACCGCATCGTTTTCTCGAACCTGAAGCCCCAACACTCCTTGAGCAGGCGCAGGAATGAAAGCGGTCGGGTCTAGGGTGAGGGTAACGAGATCGCTGGTATCCAGACCGAGCCGTACAACCCCTGCTTTGGCCAGCAAAATGGCATCGTAGTCTCCTTTTCGCAGTTTATCGATGCGTGTTGGGACATTGCCTCTTAGCTCATCAATGCGTAAATCCGCTCGGTAACTGCGCAACAAACTTTGGCGTCGGGCAGAACTGGTGCCAACAACAGCCTCTTGCTTTAACTCGAGTTTTTGGAGGGGATCATGGGCCTCGGAACGAATGAGCAACAATTCGCTGGGGTCCTCCCTTTGCGAAACGGCGGCAATGATCAGTCCTGCGGGAGGGGTGGTTTCCAGGTCTTTGTGCGAGTGAACCGCCAAATCCACGTTGCCGTTGAGCAATTCCGCTTCAATTTCCTTGGTGAAAAATCCTTTGCCTTCCAACTTGTCAAAACTTAAGTCTTGGATACGGTCTCCTTGAGTTTGGATAATTTTTAATTCTACAAAACACCCTAACTCTTCGAGTTGCCGTTGAACACTTCTCGCCTGCCAAAGCGCCAGGTCACTTCCGCGTGTAGCAATGCGGATGGAAGGTTTACTCATGTTTCGCCATGATTTCTTTGGCTAACTTCATCGGTCCTGCGATGTATTTTTTTTCAACGTAACCAAGGACTTTTTCGAGTACCTCGCGAGACTGAGGGTCGAGGGATTTAACATCTTCTTTGAAGACCTCGTTAACGGCATCGGATTTAATGCGCTTGACGGCCATAGGCACCGAACGCATAGCCAACTCTACTTGTCGTTTTTGAAAAACGATTTCAAATTCCCGCTCTGCCTCGCGGAGTATCTTGGCAACGTGTTCCAATTCTTTGGAACGCTCTTGAAGGTTCTTGTTTAAAATCTTTTGCAGATAAGAAACAGAAATATGTTTTACGGGGTATTGTTTGAGGATTTGTGGATTTAGATCCTGTGGGATAGCAATATCTATGATGGTTTTACGTCCGGTATCACCTTGAAGCAAGTATTGGTATAGGTCGGGGGTAATTATGTGTTGTTCTGCCGCGGTGCAGCTTATAATAACATCAAATCCTCGATCGTAGGAAGCCAACGCAGCCAAGTCATAAGCTTTTCCTCCTAGCTCATTGGCTAATTCTTGGGCTTTTGCAAAAGTGCGGTTAAATACGGCGAAATTTTTGAATCCATGTTTTTTAAGGAAACGCCCCATTGCGGTATTCGTGGAACCGGCCCCAACCATAATGAAGCGTGAATCCAAGGGGATTTGTAGCCTTTTGAGATGATGGTACGCTAACGAAACTATGGAAACGTGTTTGGTGGCGATGGAGGTTTGAGTGAAAACTTTTTTGGCGGTTTGAATCACATGTCGGTTTAAAATTCGGAGCACGTCGCCGGTTAAACCTGCAACTGCACAATGCTCATAAGCTTGGCGCATTTGGGCGATTATTTCCCGTTCTCCGATAATCATGGAATCCACCGAGGAAGCCACGGACATCGCGTGTTCAACAGCATGGCTGCCTTGATAGTAATCCGAGTTGAGGGCAAACTCTTCAAGCTCTTTCTCAGTGAGCTCTGGATAAACCGTTCTTAAAAAAATACCCGTAAACTCGGGAACCACCTTCTTCATGGATGTAAAACTGAACTCCACACGGTTGCAGGTGGAAAGCATCATCAGCTCCTGCAGGTCTAATTGTTGTTTGACATGGGTTAAGCGCTGGGCTAAATTGTCCGGTTGGATGTGCAAAACACCGATGCGATTGATATCAAGCGTTCGATGGGTAAAGGCTAGCGTAGCTAACTGGTTCAAGTTTGTTATGAACATTTGAGAAATAAGCGTGTACAAAATTGATTACAGAACGCTGTACAATTGTCATAATAGTGTCACATTTCTTAATTTAGAACAAATCTAAATAATAGGCGGCGGTTTAAGCTCCTGACAGAGTTCAACCAATAATTTTTCAGAGGATTTTGGGTGTAAAAAAGCAATTATTTTATTATCGGCTCCCTGTTTAGGGTTTTGATGAATCAATTCGAATCCGGCGAGCAATAAACGTTGAATTTCATGTTCAATATCATCGGTTTCAAAAGCTACGTGATGAAAGCCTTTTCCTTTTGCCCGTAAAAATTGGGCAATGGGGGATGCGGAATCGGTGGCTTCTAGCAGTTCTATTTTGTTGGGACCAACCTGAAAAAAAGCGGTTAAAACGCTTTCAGATCCCACAAACTCTTGTTTATAGCAAGGAGTAGCTAAGAGCGCTTCGTAGACAGGAATGCTTTCAGAAAGGCTCTCTACGGCAATGCCTAAATGTTCGATTTTTAACAGCATCAGTATTTGATTATTTTATCGGTTTTATGGTCATAATTTACGTGGTAAATGCCGTTCAATAAGTCGGAACAATCAACGGAATTTGCATATCCTTTTTTCAAGAGATTTCCATACACATCATAGACTTCGTATTTGGTTTTTGTTTCTGCGTTTCCCGCCTTGAAATAAACCTTTGTTTTTACTTTAATGGGGCTCAACGACAAGGTTTTTGCATTCGAGGTAAAGGAAACGCTTTTTGAACTCCGTTTAATTCCAGTGTTGTCGGTTTGAGCAACACGCACCGTATTTACCCCGCTCGTTGCTATGATGTTTAGCGAATAAGAATTCGTGGTTTTCAGGCCCTTGCCAAGAACCTCTCCAGCTTGAACCCAACGGCCCCACTTATATTGTTCAACCGAGAACACCAATTTTCCCGATTCATTTTTTGTGCTCCATGTGATTTTACCTTTCGAATCGGCTGAAATGGAGGTTATTTCGAAAGTGCTGAAAGGAAGTAAGACTTCTGGATTTACAAAATTTGGCATGCAACTTTCACCGTGCTCTAATTCGATAAAAATGTCGTCTCCCTTTTTGAATTGAAACAATCCAAGGTCAATTTCAAAATATTCGGTTTGAATGGATGCGGGTAAAATAATTCCATTGACCAAAACTTTGTCGATGCAATATCCATAGCCGTCGGTTTTAATGGGATTGGAAACAAACAGGTTCATGCCTTCATATTGACCACTAATCGAAAGGATTTGAGCCTCTGAAAAGCCAACCCAAAAACCTAAAAAAAGCAGTAGCAATCGTTGCATCCCTAACAAAATTAACGAATATAAGTAAAGCGTGAGCGAGTGCTAAAAAGAATTCTATTAAATTTGAAGATGGATTGGTGGATTCAAAACCTAGGCGTCGTTAAGTCCTTGCACATTATTTTTATGGTGAGTTGGTTTGCGGGCTTGTTTTACATGGTACGCTTGTTCATCTATTCCGTGGAGGCGGGCGAGAAAGAAGAACCGGATAGATCCATCTTGTTAAACCAATTCGAAATTATGCAACGAAGGTTGTGGTGGATTATTGCGACTCCATCGATGGTATTAACCTTGTCCTTTGGCGCCCTTATGCTGTGGATTGTTCCTGGGTATTTGAAAGAATTTTACATGCACTTGAAACTGGGTTTTGTTTTATTGCTGTTGGTATATCATTTTATCAGTCAAAAAATTTATGTGGACTTGAAGAGAGGGCAGTTCCATTGGAGCAGTGGAGCGTTAAGAATCTGGAACGAAGTTGCTACCCTGCTCCTCGTTATTATTGTGTTCATCGTCGTGTTGAAGGACAACACCAATTGGATTTATGCTGGCATCGGGTTTGTGTCATTGGCCTTGTTGTTATTGTTCGCCATTAAAACCTATCAAGCGGTGCGACGAAAGGAATAAAAAGAAATTTTTAGCGTCCTTGAACCTAAAGAATTAGTATCTTTGCACCGAAATAAGAACAGTGCTTTCATGAAGAATGCTGCGTTTAACGCGATTTTAGTGCTTGTAGGAAGTTTTTTCTTTTCGTCCTCAGTGTTGCGTGCCAACGAGGAGTTCAGCATCATGCACCACATTCAGGATGCCCATGAGTGGCACCTTTGGGGAGAAGGCCATTCAGCAAGCGCCATTTCTTTACCCATCATTTTGATCGACAAGGGGGTAAAGTGCTTCAGTTCCTCACATTTATATCATGGGAAGCAACAGCAGGATACGTTGAAGGACGGTTCGGTTCAAACCTACCTCATCGGAGTAGGCCCGGCAAAGGGATATGCGCTGTTGCACGAGAAAATCTATAAACTCGCAGCAGTTCGATTGACCTTTCACAACGGACATCCCCACAACGAAACCCCTTGGGATTTTTCCATTACGAAAAACGTTTTATCCTTGTTTGTAGGAGGGCTGTTGCTGCTAATAATTATGTTGGTGACCGCTAATTTTTACAAAAGGAAAGGGCCCGTTGCGCCTCAGGGTCTGGCGAAATTTGTGGAACCCCTGATTGTTTTTGTACGAGACGAAATTGCGATCCCGAATTTACCCGACGGAAAACACGTTAAATATATCGGGTTTTTAACCACGGTTTTCTTTTTTATTTTAATCAATAATTTACTCGGAATGGTTCCTGTTTTTCCGGGAGGTGCCAACCTGACAGGCAATATAACGGTTACATTTTTCTTGGCCTGTTGTACCTTAGTCATTACGTTGTTTAGCGCGAATAAAAATTATTGGAAGCACATTTTTGCAACGCCAGGTGTTCCCAAGGCATTGTTGCCCATCATGATTCCAATTGAGGTTGTAGGTATTTTTACCAAACCCTTCGCGTTGATGATTCGTTTGTTCGCAAATATGACTGCAGGGCACATTATTATTTTAGCGCTGTTTTCCATTATTTTCTTGAATAAATCAGTGGCCTGGGCCGGTTTATCAGTTCCAATGGCTTTATTTATTTCGGTATTAGAAGTATTGGTGGCCTTTTTACAGGCGTATTTGTTTTCGATGCTGTCCGCGCTGTTTATAGGAGCAGCGATCGAGGACGATCATCATTAATTTGTAAATTTTAAAACTATATATTATGGCAGGAATGTTTGGTAGTGTAGCGGCAATAGGTGCTGGTTTGGCGGTACTTGGTGCTGGGATTGGAATCGGGAGAATTGGTGGTTCGGCAGTTGAAGGAATTGCTCGTAATCCAGAGGCCGCGGGAAAGATTCAGACGGTTATGCTAATTGCTGCGGCCTTGATTGAAGGGGTTGCTCTATTTGGCGTAGTGGTCGGTTTCCTTGGAGCGAAAGGATAGTTTTTAAATGCCCCTGCGGTTGGCAGGGGCTTATTGTATTGATTAAAAAAAAGAACGTATGGAGTTAGTTACCCCGAGTTACGGCTTGTTGTTTTGGACAGGATTAACCTTTTGTCTTTTGCTCTTTGTATTAACCCGATTTGTTTGGAAACCTCTGTTGAAATCGGTAAATGCTCGTAGTAAAATAATCGAAGAGGCGCTGAAAGAGGCCGAAAAAGCACGTCAGGAAATGCAGGCTTTAAACGCCGAAAATGAGCGTATTTTAAAAGAGGCGCGTGTTGAAAGAGATGCTATTTTAAAGGAAGCAAAAGACGCCGGCACTAAAATGATCGAGGAGGCTCGTGAAAAGGCTAAAGCGGAAGGGGTGAAGCTAATGGAGTCGGCAAAATCGGCCATTGAGAGTGAACGGAATGCAGCAATTACCGAAATGAAAGCCCAAGTGGCCATTTTTTCTGTGGAAATTGCGGAACGAATGATACGCGAATCATGGTCTTCGGATGCTAAACAAAAGGAACTTGCCAGCAAATTAGCCGAGGAGCTTAAGCTGAATTGATATGGTATCGACAAAATCTGCAATCAGGTACGCAACCGCTTTAATGGAGCTGAGCCTTGCTCAAGGGAAAATGGAACGCATTGAGAAGGATTTATCCCGTTTTGAGCAAGTGGTGCATACCTCCAACGATTTTCGCACTTTCTTGAATTCTCCCGTAATTAGGGACGACAAGAAAATTGCTATTTACCAGCAAATTTTGACGGATTTCGACGAATTAACCATGGGGTTTTTTAGCCTTGTAACCAAAAACGGTCGAGAACAGTTGCTTCCCGAAATTGCGCGTCAATTTCATCGCTTGCTTGAAAAGCATCGGGATATTGTGTCGGGATTGATTACAACGGCAAGTGCCTTGGATGCAGAGACCAAGCAAGCGATCATACGAAAAGTATCCAGCTCTTTTAACGGAAATCTTTCGTTGAAAGAGGAGGTAGATCCATCCTTGATCGGGGGATTTATCATCCGCATTGACGATAAACAAATAGACGCGTCGGTGGCAAGCAAGCTGAAGCAACTTAAACAAGAATTAACAACGTAAAGCAAACAATAAAACAATCATGGCAGATTTAAAACCAGCAGAAATTTCGGCAATCTTACGCGAACAGTTGTCGGGCGTAAAAACAGAGGCTGAATTGCAAGAGGTAGGGACTGTACTGCAAGTGGGAGATGGTATCGCTCGTATTTTTGGGCTGAACGGAGTCCAATACGGAGAGCTGATCGAGTTTGACGGAGGCATTCGCGGCATTGCCTTGAACCTCGAAGAAGACAACGTCGGAGCCGTATTGCTTGGTCGGTCTTTCGGCATAAAGGAGGGAGACACGGTCAAACGTCTTGGTAGAATTGCCTCAGTTGACGTAGGCGATGGCTTGGTTGGTCGAGTCGTTGATACTTTAGGAAAACCAATTGATGGCAAAGGTCCTGTTACGGGAGAACTTTTTGAAATGCCGATTGAGCGGAAAGCTCCTGGAGTAATTTTTCGTCAACCGGTAAATGAGCCCTTACAAACAGGAATCAAAGCGGTAGATGCCATGATTCCCATCGGACGCGGCCAACGTGAGTTAATCATTGGAGATCGTCAAACGGGGAAAACAACCGTGGCGATTGATACCATTATCAACCAACGAGAATTTTACGACCGCGGAGAACCGGTTTTCTGCATCTATGTAGCCATTGGGCAAAAAGGATCAACGGTAGCGGGAATCGTGAAAAAACTGGAAGATGCAGGCGCCATGGCTTACACGGTTGTTGTTGCTGCGAATGCTTCTGATCCGGCTCCCATGCAGTTTTATGCTCCCATGACAGGTGCCGCCATTGGGGAGTACTTCCGCGACCTTGGTAAGCCAGCATTGATTGTTTACGATGATTTATCCAAACAAGCAGTCGCCTACCGCGAAGTATCGTTGTTGCTGCGTCGTCCTCCGGGCCGTGAGGCGTACCCCGGAGATGTTTTCTACCTGCACTCACGTCTTTTAGAGCGAGCTGCGAAAGTCATTAAAGACGACAGCATTGCCTCAAAAATGAACGACCTTCCGGAATCCCTCAAAGGTAAAGTAAAAGGAGGGGGTTCATTAACAGCTCTCCCCATTATTGAAACCCAAGCGGGAGACGTTTCAGCGTACATTCCCACCAACGTAATTTCGATCACAGACGGGCAGATCTTCTTGGAGTCCGATTTGTTTAATTCCGGAATACGCCCAGCGATTAACGTGGGTATTTCCGTTTCAAGGGTTGGAGGTTCGGCACAGATTAAGTCCATGAAGAAAGTTGCTGGAACGCTTAAGTTGGACCAAGCGCAGTACCGAGAATTAGAGGCCTTTTCTAAATTCGGTTCCGACTTGGATGCTGCTACTAAATCGGTTCTTGACAAAGGAGCACGAAACGTTGAAATTTTGAAGCAACGTGAGGGAGATCCGTTTCCGGTTGAAAAACAAATTGCAATTATCTATGTCGGAACAAAAGGGCTGATTCAAACCGTCCCTGTAGCCAAGGTAAAAGAATTTGAAAAGGAATTCTTGACCTTGCTCGAAAGCCAGCATGCCGACGTATTAGCGGCATTGAAGTCCGGGCAATTCACAGATGACATTACGGATGTTTTGGCAGCAAAAGCTAAGGAGATTTCTGCTAAATATTAAGGGAGAAAGGGATGGCGAACTTAAAAGAAATCCGAAACCGAATTAGCTCTGTTTCCTCGACCATGCAGATAACCTCTGCGATGAAAATGGTTTCAGCTGCCAAATTAAAGAGAGCTCAGGAGGCCATTACCCGTTTACGTCCTTACGCTGCAAAATTGCGCTACATTCTTGAAAATGTGAGCGGCACGGTGGATTTATCGGATAATGCCTTTGCAGAAGACCGCGGTTCAAAAAAGATATTGGTCGTGGCCATCACTTCGAACAGAGGCTTGTGTGGAGGATTCAATAGCAACGTAATCAAGAAAGTTAGTTATTTGATGAAGAACGAATTTGCCTCGAGCCAAGTATCCGTAGTATGCCTAGGTAAAAAGGTAAAAGATGTTTACAAAAGGACGGAAAATTATTTTAGCAATGAGACCCTTGCCCCACAAGAAGATATTGTAGGAGCGGTTTCGTTTGAGCGTACCGCCTTGTTAAGTAAAGAGTTGATGCGCTTGTTTCAGTCGAAAGAGTTCGACCGCATGGTATTGGTGTACAATCGATTTGTAAATGCGGTGACGCAGTCGGTGGAAGTGGAAGCATTTTTACCCATAAAGTCGGAAGAGTCCGGCCATGAAAGCCTAGCCAAAGATTACCTTTTTGAACCAGAAAAGGAGGAAATTGTTACTCAACTCATCCCTAAATCCTTAAATACTCAACTTTTTAAGGCGCTTTTAGACTCTATTGCTGCAGAACACGCTGCTCGAATGACCGCCATGCACAAGGCAACAGATAATGCGTCTGAATTGCAAAAAGCTCTTAAATTAACCTACAACAAAGCCCGTCAGGCAGCCATTACCAATGAAATTTTAGAGATTGTTGGTGGAGCAGAAGCCTTAAATGCGTAAATTCAGTTCGGTATATGGAGCCAACCATTAAAGTTCTTATTGTCGACGATCATAAACTCATCAGCGAGGCGTGGGCCAGTTTGCTAAAGGATTCTCCTCAAATTATAGTGTGCGCAACTGCCGACTCAGAATCCAGCGCTTACGATCAAGCTTACGTGCACAAACCGGATATTGTGCTGATGGACATTAACTTGGGATCGGGTTCAGGGATTAACGCAGCCACGAAGATTTTGGATTCACTCCCCAAAACCCGGGTTATTGGTCTTTCGTTGCACGACGACATTTCCTATGTCAAAAAATTTTTAGCGATCGGCGCCAAGGGGTACCTCACAAAAAACACCAATAAATCGGAGTTGGTGAGTGCCATCCACAGCGTGCACCAAGGAGAGTTGTTTATTGCCTCCGAAATTAAAGACCGTTATTTTGCCGCTTTGTTAAATGCGGATGACCGGGATAAAAAAGAGCTTACGATGAAGGAGATTGAAATCGTTAAATTCATTGCCCAAGGACTAACTTCAAAAGAAATTGGGGACAAGTTATTTGTTTCGCACCGTACGGTTGAAACGCACCGTCATAACATCCTGAAAAAACTGGATTTACCGAATGCCGCACAATTAAGCAGTTGGGCAAAGGATAAGGGATACGTTTAGCTAATGGTCGGTCCTTCTTCAAATCCACGTTCGCTCACCAGAGCACTTAATTTTCCATCTTCGTTTTCTGCCATAAGCAGCATTCCATGAGATTCCACTCCTCGTATTTTTCGCGGTGCAAGGTTCATGAGCACCACGACAGATTTACCAATGATTTCCTCGGCCTTATAATGCAAAGCAATTCCCGAAACGATCGTTCGTTCATCGATTCCGGTATTGACGGTTAGCACCAACAGCTTGTCAGCATTTTCCATTTTTTGAGCAGCGATTACCTTGCCCAAGCGAAGGTCCATTTTCGTGAAATCATCAAAGGATATTAGGTCTTTCATGGGAGGGAATTTAGGGTTGGTCAAATGTTCAGTAGGTTGAAGCTTTTGTCGTTCCGCTTCCACCATTTCATCGGTTATTTTTTCGAAGAGAATTTCAGCAGGGCTAATGCCATGACCAGGCTGAAGTCGTGCAACGGTACTTTGCCAAGAGTCTGCTGGAAGGTTTAACATTCCGTAAATCTTTTTTGCCGTTTCTGGCAAAAAGATTTGTGCCATTCGGGCCAATTCACGAGTAATTTGAAGGGCGGTGTTTAAGATGGCAGGAACGCGTTCCGGGTGGGTTTTCACCTTCTTCCAAGGTTCTTCGTCCGCGAGGTATTTATTGCCCATACGAGCGATTTGCATCATTTCTTGCTGTGCCTCCCGAATCTTGTAGGCATACATCAATTCCGAAATCCTTGGTTCGAATTCGTAAAGTCGCTTAATCAACATAGTTTCTCCCTCGGTCAACTCGCCCGCCTCGGGCACGATTCCATCAAAGTACTTATGAGTTAAAACTAAGGTTCTATTCACAAAATTTCCCAAGATATCGGCCAATTCAGCATTGACTCGTTGCTGGTAATCAGACCACGTGAACTCTGAATCTTTGTTCTCGGGGGCAATGGAGGTAAGCACGTATTTTAATTCATCGGTTTTTGTGGGATACTTCTCTAAATATTCGTGCAACCAAACGGCCCAATTGCGGGAAGTGGAAAATTTATCCCCTTCTAAATTGAGAAATTCATAGGCAGGAACGTTGTTGGGCAGAATATATTCTCCATGGGTTTTCAATAAAATGGGAAAGATGATGGCATGAAAGACAATATTATCTTTTCCTATGAAATGCACCAATTTCGTGTCCTTACCTTCAGTTTTCTTCCAATAAGGTTTCCAATCTTTGCCCGTTTTTTCGGCCCATGCTTGAGTTGCAGATATGTAGCCAATCGGAGCGTCTAACCATACGTATAAAACCTTGCCTTCTGCATTGGGAAGTGGCACGGGAACCCCCCAGTCTAAGTCGCGTGTCATGGCCCTCGGCTTTAACCCTTCCTTTATCCACGACATGCATTGGCCTAAAACTTGATTTCGCCACTCTTTAGGATTATGCTGCGGGTTAAGGTCTAAATGCCCTTCTTGAATCCAGGGTTCAAGCCATGTTTCGTGGTCGCCCATGGGAAGGTACCAATGCGAAGTTTCTTTGAGAATCGGACTCAATCCTGATAGCGTTGATTTGGGATTAATAAGATCGATAGGACTCAAATCACTTCCGCATTTTTCACATTGGTCGCCGTAGGCATCCGGGTTTTGACATTTCGGGCAAGTCCCCGTGATGTACCGGTCGGCGAGAAATTGTTGGTAGGTTTCGTCGAAATATTGTTGCGATACTTGTTTTACAAACGCCTGATTTTTGTGTAATGTTAGGAAAAAATCCGAGGAAACCTTACGGTGCAAAGCGCTACTGGTTCGGTGATATATGTCGAAACTAATTCCAAATAATTGAAAGGTACTTTCGATGAGTTGATGGTATTTGTCCACAATTTCCTGAGGACTTACCCCTTCTTTTTTAGCTCGCAGTGTTATCGCCGCGCCGTGTTCGTCACTGCCGCAAATAAAGAGCGCATCTTCCCCTTTTAATCGAAGAAAGCGAACAAAGATATCCGCAGGTAAGTATACCCCAGCAATATGCCCGAGATGGAGGGGCCCGTTGGCATAAGGTAGGGCAGCAGTAACCGTGTATCGCGTCATAAAAACTTAAGGTAAAGATACAGGAACTATCGAGAATTTTGATCAATAAAAAAGGGGGCATGGCCCCCTTTTCTTAAAAACCGTGAAAGATTATTTTTTTACAACATTGAATTGAGCGGTTTTACCGTTTTCAAGCGTTACGTTGAAAATGTACATGCCGTTGTTCAATCCTTCTAAGGAGTAATCTGCACTTCCATTCATCAAGTTGATGGTTGAGGTAGCGGCAACTTTTCCAGAGATATCGGTTACAACCAGCATGGCCAAACCTTCACCGTCAATGTTAAGGGTTACTTTATCGTTGGATGGATTTGGATAGGCCATACCGTTAACGATAGAAGCTTCCTCTAATCCAATGTTGTTCGCATCAATTACACGAAGTACCAAAGCATTCGGCAAATCTGTACCGAAACCTGCTGCGTAATAAGTTCCATCGCTTTCGATTGGAGACAGCGGTTGAGCATACCAATTGTAGTTCCAAGTGTAGTCGGTGTTGCCATCAAAACCTAAATACAACTCAAGATTTACGGTCTGAACACAGGCCAAATAGCGAACGTTATCCTCCAAAACAACCGCTTGATCAAAGGCACCATAAACCAAGGCCCCTTGTAAATCTGACGGGTAGTAATAGAATCCTCCAGCGACTTGGGTTAAGGTGTTAAATCCAAAGTTTGGATCTCCTAAATCCACGAAATTATCTTCCCACTTATACAGCGTCAAAGCGATTTCTTCACCATCCAAGGTAACACCAGAAGCAGCGTTGGTTGTTGCAGAGAAGTGTGCTCCTACGGCAGCAATGCGGCTTGCGTGAGGGTCTTTCAATACCGAACAAATGGAAAAGGTCGCGTTGTTGGTCCCGGGACGGTAGTGGGCATTAGGCGCAGCGTTTCCGGTAGCAACATCTAGAGCGGCGAAAGAATACAAGGAATCTTGAATCACGAAATCGTACGATGCGCTGTTGTCCGACGGATCGTCGTCTGCATTACCTCCGCTTAAGGTAATATTGTAGTTCAACGTGTAGCGCCCTGTCGGATAATTCGCCAAGGAAAATGCAGGCAAATTTAAACCCTGAGAAGGCTCAATATCGAGGCTATCGCCTGGAACTAAATTAATTCCTGAGACAAAATTATTGTAAACAACCGCTCCTGAAGGATCGGTTACTGTGGCGGTAAGGGTAATATCCGCTTGAGCCTGGTTTCCGTAATTGTAAACACGCGTACCCAAGTCAAAATTAAATTCCGTTCCATTTTGCGCGAGAAAAGATACGACCCCTCCGTTTTTGGGAATCAGCGTAGAGGAGGCTGTCATCCCGGCATCGTTTGGATTCAGCCCGATTTTGTTACCCATAAACATAACTACCGGACCGTTCTGCATTTCTCCTACGATATCCATACCATCAATGAAGTCCAACATGACTACCGGAATAGTTACGCTAGCACCGTTGGCTCCTGGGCCCATGTTGATCCATTCTCCCGGATTGCGGTTAACAATGATTACTCCAACAGCTCCCGCGTTTTGAGCATTTAATGCTTTTGCTCCAAATTCACAATTATTTCTGAAAACAACCGCAATTTTCCCCGTTAAATTGTTGGTTAGGGGGTTACAACCTTCCTGAGAAATAGGATTTCCTTGGGCGTTTGTTCCGGGAGTTCCATCTTCTACCATCATTAGGGTGTCTTCAACCCAAGTATTCGGAATAAGGAAATCCGGAGTGCCCCATCCACCCGCAGGGTCAGCCCACGAAAAGGTATAATTTCCTGCGACAGCGGCAGGTGAAATTCCCTTAACAATGACTTGGGAATTTACCATAGCGAGCGTGAAAAGCGCGCTGAATAAAAGTATTAATTTTTTCATATTAAATAGATTTGATGTAATGGCTTAAAATTACTAAAAAAAAGGAAAATAGCAACAACAATTCGCCGTATTACAAAAAATAGACCACGCAGTAGATTAATCCCGCCAAAAGACCGCTCACAGGAATGGTTAATATCCATGCCCAAAGGAGGTTAATTGTAACTCCCCAACGTACTGCGCTCAAGCGTCTGGTTGCCCCTACACCGATAATAGATCCTGTTATGGTATGCGTTGTAGAAACGGGAATTCCGAAATTAGAAACGGTGAATAGCGTTAAGGCACCTGCTGTCTCTGCACATACACCTTCCAGGGGTGTTACTTTTGTAATTCTCGAACCCATCGTTTTTACAATTTTCCACCCCCCCATTAAGGTGCCTAATCCAATCATCAAATAACATCCAAAAGAGATCCAAAAAGGCATGGTTTCAGCATGTACCTTGGTTTTAAGTTTATACCCACTTTTTAATTCTCCATTGGGATTCACGACACTGTTGAATATTCCCGCATTGACATACTTAGCATTGAGCGTTTTATCATTGAAAATGGTATCCTTTGTTTTCGCATCACACAAGGCTTTACCTTGTAGGTATACTTCTAATTTGGTTAGCGCCGTATCAATAGCTTTAAAAGATGGAATGTTGCTAAGTTGCTTACCGGCAAGTTCGCCTTTTTTGTCGTACAATACGCGACCTTTACTATCCACTATTTCTTTGTGGTTGAGGTAATATAAATTCGAATCCACTATGGCGTATTCAGGTTTGAACTTCTCTAATTTACCGTCTGCGTTGCGGTATTCTACTTGAATTAATTCAGTAATTGCGAATTGTTCGCCAATCAGGTTATCCCTTCCTTGTTCTCTGCATGTGTTTCCGTAGACTAGGAGCGCGGCACAAATAATCCCCATTACTTTTTGGGAGTCGGCTCCACCATGGCCAAGTGAAAAAGCTGCAGATGACAGAAGTTGAAGTTTTTTATGCATGCCGGCCTCACGCAATGCGGAGGGCCGATTTCTAAACATGAGATGTTGGTATGTGTATACAAAAATGAATACTGCAATTATGCCAGCGACAATATATAACATGATTGGTTTTACATCGAGGTATTCAATCATGTAGAGCATTGCAAATATCGTAATCACCGAAAGTAATAGGATTACCAACATTTTATACCAGAAATTTCGTGCAATGGTAACAACGGTTATTAAATATGAAATGATTCCACCAATGATGGGCGCAAGAAAAATGAAGAATACCACGGTAAGAATTTCTTTACCGGCAATGACACCAAACCCTTCCCAAAGAGATCCTTCAGCGATGGCTACGTGAGTTATAGCTGCCCCGGCAAATCCTCCAATTAAGGTGTGCGATGACGAAGAAGGAATTCCCAACCACCAGGTTAGCAAATTCCATGTGGTTGCGGCTAATAGCCCTGCAAGAATCACCCACAAATCGATAGCGGTATTATCTACCGTTTTCGCAACCGTATTTCCCACGCTCATGTCAAATACCCAAAACGCAAGTACATTGAAGAAAGCCGCCCAAATCACTGCTTGAAATGGAGTTAACACTTTTGTTGAAACCACGGTAGCTATAGAATTGGCCGCATCGTGAAATCCGTTGACAAGGTCAAATAAAAGCGCAATGCCGATAACAACTAAAAGAAGTGTAAACATGGTAAAGGCAATATTAAAGTTAAGCGAACTTTACAACAATGGACTCAATTACATTACCTGCATCTTCGCATTTGTCGGTAGCGGTTTCTAACACCATGTATAATTCACGACGTTTGATGAGTTGCTTGGCATCTACATCCGACTCAAAAAGACGCTCAATGCTCATATCGAAAATATTGTCCGCGTTGTTTTCAATGCTGTTGATTTTAATCACACATTCAATAATTTTCTGCGTATTTTTAAGATTGCGAAGCTCCATTACCGCTTGTTTTAATGCAAGTACAGCTTCTCGAATAGCTTCGGCACTCTTTTGTATCCCTTGATCCTGAAGGGGGTCAATTTGATAAAAGTTGATTTTCTTGCCTGCTGCAAAAATATAATCTGCAACGTCATCTAAGGCACTGGCTAAGCTGTGTATGTCTTCCCGGTCAAATGGCGTTATGAAATTACGACCTAACTCTACAAAAATAGTATGGGTAATGTCATCGTTTTGATGCTCAATGTCGTGCATCGCTTTAATTAGAACCTCTCGTTTGTTATAATCAGGTTCATGTACCACCTGAACTAATTTTTCTGAAATCGACTGTAGGTTGTCGCTTGCCTTTTCAAACAATTCATAAAACACCTTGTCTTTTGGTAAGAAATAACTTAAAAAACCAGCCATAATCAATTTTTTACATAAAAGTATTAAGCTCTCTTTAAAAAAAGCTATCCAATGGCCAATGTTAACTAAATGGTAACATTGACTTGTTCCTGAAATGAAGCTAATCTTTACTTTTATTGGTTTTAAAAAGAACCATTTGAGACTAACCTAACCACTCCCATGTTACCAAATTATTAACTAAATTAACAAAAAGTTAAAAATAAAATAAGCCAATGTTAATGTAGTGTTAAGCGTTTAGTTTTGCTAAAAAAATAATATGCAACGTAAATATGTTTTTGCTGCATTATTGGTTTCACTGAATGTTTCAGCACAACTAACAAAAGACACAACGAAGTGGTACGATAAAATTCAACTGCGGGGATATGCTCAAGTTCGCTATAATGGCCTTCTTCAAACCAATGAAGACCTTGAATGTGAACAGTGCGATAAAAGTTGGGGTGGAGATAATGATTTTTTTATCCGGCGGATGCGTTTGATATTTTATGGTCAACTTTCATCTAGGGTATATTTTTATGTGCAACCTGATTTTGCAAGCTCTTCATTATCAACGTCATTGCATTTTGGTCAATTGAGAGACGCTTATTTTGACGTAGGGGTAGATAAAGAAAGTCAGTTTAGATTTAGAATTGGTCAATCAAAAGTTCCTTATGGATTTGAGAATATGCAATCTTCCCAAAATAGACTTCCCTTGGATCGTGCGGATGCTCTAAATTCTGCTGTATCCAATGAACGGGATCTTGGAGTGTTCTTTTATTGGGCACCCACCTCCAAAAGAAAACTGTTTTCAACTTTAGTAAGTTCAGGCTTAAAAGGTTCAGGTGATTACGGCGTTTTTGGGGTTGGAATCTATAATGGTCAAGTAGCAAATCGACCAGAGTCAAATGCAAACAAACATATCGTAACTAGGGTTAGTTATCCATTTGAAATTAAGAAACAAATTATTGAGGCAGGGATTCAAGCATATACCGGGAAAGTTACCCTAGTTTCAACTTCTCCTGGGGTGAATTATGCTACGGATAAATTATATGACGACAAGCGAGTTGCTGGAACGGTTGTTTTATACCCTAAACCGTTTGGTGTTTTAGCTGAGTACACCATTGGAAGAGGTCCTCAATTTGATAAAACATTAGATTCAATTACAACGCAGCGTTTACACGGTGGTTTTGTTACTGCGTCGTATATGTTAAACTTAAAAAACAATGTCTTAATTCCATTTGTACGATATCAAGTGTATCAAGGGGGTAAGAAGCATGAATTGGACGCAAGAAGTTATAACGTAGAGGAATTAGAAATCGGAGTTGAATGGCAAATGTCTCGTTATTTTGAATTGGTGATGATGTATACGATGTCGTCAAGGAGATTTGAAGACTATGAGAATCAAGACAATTATCAGCGCGGAAATTTACTCCGTCTACAAGCGCAAGTAAATTTTTAGATAAATAAAGACTTGTAACAAAAAAGGGGCCTCGGCCCCTTTTTTACATTGAATTATTTTTATTATTTCGACGCAGCAAATTTTTTAGTAACAGCATCCCAATTAATCACATTAAAGAAAGCTTCAATGTAATCAGGTCTTCGGTTCTGGTAGTTTAAATAATAAGCATGTTCCCAAACATCCAACCCCAAGATTGGTGTTCCTTGGCATCCTTCACCCATTAAGGGATTATCTTGGTTTGCAGTGGAGCATACCTCCAAGGAACCATGGCTAACGCAAAGCCAAGCCCATCCAGAACCAAAACGGGTTGTTGCCGCTTTTGCAAAGGCATCCTTAAATCCTTCGAATGAACCAAACGCAGCATCAATGGCTTGTGCCAGCTCTCCTGAGGGTTTCCCCCCACCATTAGGGCTCATGATTTCCCAAAACAAGTTGTGATTCCAAAATCCGCCCCCGTTATTACGAACAGCTGGGGTGTCCATACAATTTGATAAAATTTCTTCTATTGATGCATTCTCTAAGGCAGTACCTGCTATTGCATTGTTGAGGTTGGTTGTATAAGCTTGATGATGTTTTGAATGATGGATTTCCATGGTTCGAGCATCAATGTGCGGTTCAAGCGCATCGTAAGCATAAGTTAAAGGGGGTAATTCGAAGGCCATATTTTTCAGTTTTAAATGTTGAACACAAAAATAAGCATAGCTTTTGTTTACCTGCTCCTTTTACACCGATAAAAAACAACAATGGTTTTGGCACTATGGTTCCAAACGGTGTTTCAATCCACGGAGCTCTTCGGTTTTTTACGTACCGAATTCTAATCCGAGCTAAAGCATGCCGCTAGCTAGGAGCCGGGGTTAATTCGTGCGTTATTGAAGCAATATGGCTTTGGTGCCTCCAAATCCTTCAACCCTTAAAAGGTATTGCCCGGCAGCTTGCCCCCTCATATCTAACTCATTTAACTCTGCACTAAATCTGCCCGACATGACCGGCCTACCGGTAATATCCTCGATAACCCACGGCCTACCTTTCATTACATTGGCAATTTTCGCAAATACGACACCGCGACTTGGAAGGGGATAAACACTGATATGGTGGATTAAGGTCTCGATTAAGCTTGCTCCCGAGCAATTTTCTACCGCTAAATTTAAGGTGGTTATCAGCTCACAGCCCCATTGGTTCGTTGAAGTATCAGCATACACACCGGGCTGGGTGTAAATGGCACCCGCAAATTGTACGCTATCTCCATCGCAAATAGTATCGAAAATAGTGCTTTGAGTATTCGAGTTAACCGTCAATTCCGTTATGATGGTACTATCGCAACCGAACACCGTAAAGAAGGCGTCCGTATATACTCCTCCTGTAGTGTAAACGTTATTGCCTACCGTATAAGACTCTCCATCGCAAATGCTCACCTGCTGGGTGGTTGTTCCTCCCGTCGGTAAGACGACTACCGTTGCGCTTTCAGAATCGTTGCCATCCTGATTAGCAACGTTCAAGGTAATAACATAGGTCCCGGGGGAATTAAAGCAAACGGAGGCAGAAGGATTACTTTGGCCACTCAGTGTACCCCCATTTGCAGTCCATTGCCAGTTGTTTGGATTGTTCGTCGATAAATCATTCAAACTGATGCAATTGCCCGCGCATATGGAATCAGCACTCAAGCCAAAGGCGGCAATAGGCGGGAAGAGCGGAGTAGGAAAGGAGTTAATGGGATAACACGAAAACTCAGAGGCGTTTTGACCAACAACCTGCAAAACGGCCAGCGATTGGGTAATGGGTGTTGGTGCATTGTAAGTCCAGTTACCATTTCCTAAAGCAGTAGTACTGCCAATGAAAAGATAACCTTGGCAGGGGACTGCCTGATTGAAATAATAAAGTTCAACCCGCGCTCCAGGGTTGGCGGTTCCTGAAACGATAAACGGTAACGCAACGGATAAGACGGATGGCGGTTGAATGTTTCCATTGGCTCCACCGGAATTATCGATGACTTCGTTGGCAGTATTTCCCCAAAATTGATTCCGACCCCATTCATTATTTTGTCCTGTATTGAGAATGGCCTTCTGACAATAACCAATTTTATTCGCATTGGCAGATTGCGTCGAACTGCCAACCAATGCGGTATTGGCATCTAGGCGAATACCTGTGGCAAGATTTACCATCGCAATGGGATTTCCACCAACTTGACATCCAACATAATTTCCTTGGATAGTAGCACCCGCAGTTTCTGTACGAATTCCAGTTCCATTCTGTCCTCCCGAAACAATGTTGGCGTAAATCGCCGAATCACCGCCAATTACTGCAGTGGTTCCCATGATGTGTATTCCCGGTTCATTCGACATGGAAAGGGTAGTGATACCGTCGGTGTTAATTTTATTCCCGCGAATCACGGTTGTTCCAGTGCTGCCGCTACTAACCTCTATGCCCTTCCGACCGTTTGTTGCCACTACCACATTTCCTTGTCCGAGTGTTGCATCTCCACCAATTAGGCAATTGTTACATTCGTTAAATTGAATCGCTGAACTTGTGAAATACGACAATCCCTGAGCCATCATAGAATTTGTTCCTATAAAGTTTCCCTGGATTGAGACATTATCGCAATTGTTGTTCAACTCAATGCCTTGATCTTTCGAGCAATTATAAATTTGGTTGTTTAGAATTTGTGTGTTGTCTGTAAAACGAAACATAATGCCTCTTCCGTGATAGTCCTTGATGATATTGGATTCTACTTTCGCATTGTTATAATTGTTTGCCCAACCCCCAATTTCAATAACCTGATCTACATTGTAGGTGTTCATACCGTTACCTTGGCAGGTGTTGTCCTTTAGGATAAGTCCTCCATAATTATTTCCGCTGCTCGATTCGATATAAATCGTGTGTTGCCCGCGGCAGTTGTTGATTACATTGTTGTAGATGGAATCGCGGTTCGCTGGCGTTCCGTTGGTATTGACTAATTCGATGAATTTAGAAAAACTCCCGTTTAGGGTGTTATTACGAATCGAAAATACAGCTGTATGGTTGGTGTAAGAAGAAATAACGTGTTCTCCTTTATTCATACCGCACGGGGTAGGGGCACAAACAGAGCTGTCGCCGTATCCAACTTGCGTAAAAGTATTGTTGTAAATAGCAATTTTTCCATTCGCTCCTACTCCACTTGCGGAATTGTTAAACTCCACAACTTTGCGAGCAACATTTGTGATGGTACAATTTGAAAGATGAGTTAAACTTCCGCTGTTGACTTCAAAGGCGCGCTGAGAATCGCCGTTGTTATACCAGAAATCGTGGACGGTGCAAAAATCGACCTTAACATTGGTTCCCCCCTGAACTCTGACCAAATTTTTATCTTGCATATAGGCGCGGCACTGACTAACCAACAAATTATTTCCACCATTCACACGAATAGAGGCATCGCCGCTTCCATTAAAATAATTGGTGAAAGCAAGCCCCTTAATCTGGTTGTTGTTTCCACCATCTAACTGAATACAATCATCAATATTTGGCCATATAAAGGTGACCATATTGTTCGGATAAGAAAATCCAGGGGCCGTGGTTCCGTCAATGGTTAAATTGTTGTGATTCAACGACGGCAGATTGGATAAGCACGTTATGGAACTGTTTGCTGCAATCGAAAAATTAATAACGGGGCTTTGATTCGCTGCACACGCATTCGCTGTAAGAATGGCCTGCCTGAAGGATCCTGGGCCTGAATCAGCGGTATTGCTAACCGTGACCGTACACTGGCCAAAGAAATATAAAGAGTTGACAAGGAGAAAGAAAGTAGTAATTTTTGCATTCATGATAAGATGTTACTTTAATTATTCAAACCAAAATTATTCAAACAAAGCTAAAAGTAATCTTTTTAACTCAAACTAAACACAACTTTATGTTCAAGTCCCTTTCGTATCTTTAACGTAAAAAACAAAATGTTCAAATTCAGGTTCTTTACCGTTTCACTTTTGGCATTTTTCTTTGTTTTTGGTCAAGTAAAGGTGGAATTGAGCATCCATGGTGTGCCCGTGAATTTGAATCAATGGTATGCTCAGCCTAACGGAGATTCCGTTTATGTGACTGAATTTAAGTTTTACCTCGTTCTACCAACCGATTCGCTCGTTCTTGTTGACGTATCCGAACAAGAATCGTTGCAGTTGCCTTATTTTTCTTTGGAAGATGAAACCGTCTTGTTGCGCATAGGTATGGACAGCGTTATGAACACGTCTGGTAGGCTCGACGGCCCCTACGATCCTTTGTTCGGGATGTACTGGGCTTGGAATACAGGTTACACCCAATTGAAATGCAAGGGAATATTACAACTTGCAGGAAAGCACCATCCCTTCGAATACCATTTGGGAGGGTATCGTTCTCCGCATGCAACCAGCGTTCAAAAACGGATTCATTGGAAGGAAGGCCAACCGTTGTCCATCCAACTTGAACGTTTTTTATCCAATTTACCTGTTAGAACTCAACCTAAAATCATGCTTCCAGGCGCTTTGGCTCATCAATTATTCAAAAATTTTACAGAAGGATTCCAATGAAAACTGTGTTTTTCATCATGTTAAGTCTTGGATTGTGCGCTGTCGCTTTGGTTGCTCCAAATCAGGAGCTCGATTTTTTTGTGCCACAAGGCTGGCCTAAACCGCGCTACAATTTTGAAAGTAACCCCTTATCCCAGGAAGGATTTGAATTGGGCAGGAGTTTGTTTTACGACCCCATCCTTTCAAAAGACTCGACGGTTTCTTGTTCTTCTTGTCATTTGCAGTTCACCGCTTTTGCCCATGTGGATCACCCGACAAGCCATGGGGTTGATTCAAGAGTTGGAAAACGCAACGCACCAGGCTTAATGAACTTAGCATGGGCCCCCTATTTTCATTGGGATGGCGGGGTTCTCAGTTTGAACGGTCAAGCCGTCAATCCAATAACTCATCCCGATGAAATGGGTTCCGATTTGGCAACGGTATTGGTTAAACTTAAGCGCGAAAAAGAGTATGCAGCTGTTTTTAAGAAAGTATTTGGTACAGAAGATATCAAAACCCAACATGTTCTCAAGGCTCTGGCTCAATTCACCGTTTCCTTGGTTTCTTACAATAGTAAATACGATCGAATGACGCGTAAAGAAGTGAAATTCAGCGAACAAGAGAAAAAAGGCTATGCGCTCTTTTTAAAGCATTGTAATCAATGCCATAAAGAACCATTGTTTACGAATTACGAATTTAAGTCCAATGGAATTGGGGTGAATACAGCGCTCGTTGATTCTGGCAGAGCCAACATTACAGGTAAGGCCAAAGACGCTTTTTTATTCCGTGTTCCCACCCTGCGAAACCTGGAATACAGTTTTCCTTACATGCATGACGGTCGATTCAGCAAACTCAAGGAGGTGATGGAACACTATGCACACCCGGCAAATTGGGCTTTTCCAATCAGTACGGAGCCGGTGAAAAAAAAATATATGCTAAATCTAGCTCAGCAAAAAGATATTATTGCCTTCTTAAAAACCCTTACCGATAAAGGGTTTTTGTTCAGTCCTCAGTTCGGTTATTCCTCTATTAGGGAATAAATGTTTAATTTAACACCACGGAATTTAAACATTTTATATATTTACTGGTTATAATAGGCGTATTGAACGGAGAATCCTGAAAATCCGACAACAGAGTAGGGAAAATTAAAACTTTTTGTTATGTTTTTATCTATTACTGCTTCGAATCTTTTCGACGCTAGCCAAGGCCTAGGAATCAATCAAGCCACGGCATTTACCTTTTTTGTGGGCACCATGGCCATGATGGCCGCGTCCGCATTTTTCTTTTTTGAAATCAGAAACGTAGGCGAGAAATGGCGCACATCCGTTTTGGTTTCAGGTTTAATCACGTTTATTGCAGCAGTGCACTACTACTACATGCGTGATTATTTCACGCAAACGATGTCCTCACCAACCTTTTTCCGCTATGTGGATTGGTTGTTGACGGTTCCGTTGATGTGTGTTGAATTTTATTTAATTACCAAAAAAGCGGGAGCTAAGCAATCCTTATTGTGGAAATTGATTTTCGCATCTGTGGTTATGTTGGTTGCTGGTTTCTTTGGAGAAGCTACAGATCGCCAAAACAGCGTATTGTGGGGGGTTGTTTCTGGAGCCGCATATTTTTATATCGCTTACCTAGTATGGTTCGGCGAGGTAGCAAGTTTAGCCCAAACAGCGGGCCCTTCTGTAGCAAAAGCAACTCGAATCCTTGCTTGGTTCGTTTTGGTTGGATGGGCCATTTATCCGTTAGGATATATTATTGGAACTCCGGGAGGTTTATTCGGTATGTTTGGTAGCGCTTCTAACAATCCTTGGATGGATGTTGTCTACAACATTGGTGATGCCATCAACAAGATCGGATTCGGATTGGTTATTTATGCATTAGCTAAGTCTGATTCAAACCAATAAATTCTTTCAATGTAGTTAGGTTTGGTTAAAGGGGGAGCAATCCCCCTTTTCTATTTTTATCGATCGAATTTTTTTCGATTTTAATAACCTGGATTGACATCCTTTCGTATGCAATATAATTTAATTTTTCTCTCCTGCAGTATTTTCGGAAGCCTTCAAGCTCAATTGAATCCCGCCATTACCTCTTGGCTGATCAATACCGATGGAACCACGGGAAGGCATTATGTTCAAGGAAATTCGACTCCCATTGTAGATGCTGATTTGGCCAATTGTCAATTAGTGCAATATTCTGCGAATTGGGTATATGTTTCTGCCACCGGTGTTCCTTCTTATATTACGGGTCCCTTCATGGACGGCAATCCTTCGCTTACCACCAACCAAAACGCTATATTCAAAATCTCCTTAAATCCTAGCCCAAATGCGGGGGTAAGCACAGCTACCTCAGGGGGAAACATTGGTATCTTTATCAACGGTACTGCGATGTTTGATTACCGAGATGGGGTAGCGTGGAATACTTCCACCAATGCCTTGTGCGGAGGTCCGGGAAATCCCCCCTGTCCAGGAGGACCAATGGCCAGTATGTCGTGGAACCGCGATGCAGTGGTAGCCGAAAAAGCCGGTTTCGATTGCTCGAAAGGCCACCCTGCTATGGGAAATTACCACCATCATCAAAATCCAAGTGCCTTTGATCTTGACCTTTCCGTTATTTCCAATGTTTGTACTCTTTATGATGCGGAAGGCTTGTACGCCATCGATTCCAATGTGCATTCTCCGTTGATTGGATTCGCCTACGACGGTTATCCTGTTTACGGGGCCTATGGCTATCGAAATGCCGATGGAACCGGTGGAATTACCCGCATTAAAACGGGGTATCAGCTTCGAAATATTGCCGTAAGAACGGTTTGGGCCGATGGCACTAACGTTCCCGATGGACCCGCCGTTTCTGCAACCTATCCCTTAGGTTACTTTCGCGAAGATTACGAGTTCCTTGCGCATGCAGGACAAGAGGATTATTTGGACGTTCATAACGGGCGTTTTTGCGTTACTCCGGAATATCCGAACGGCATGTACTGTTATTTCGCAACGGTGGAAGTTGATTGGAATTCGGCTTATCCTTACTTGATTGGGCCCACGTATTATGGCGTGGTAACGGGCGCCAAGGTGAATTCCGTGACAGAAGCCACCACGGTATATAATCCAGCGAATGGATTAGCGGAAAATGCCATCGGCGAAGTGCGTGTTTTTCCAAACCCGAGCAACGATTTGTTCATCGTGCAGGCAATTGGTTTAGTGACCTCCAATCTTGAATTAACCATGACGGATGTTCACGGAAAAACCATTGAAACACAAGTGATCTTGCCCGGTTCTACGATGGCCTTTTTTGACGTGAGCACCCTTTATGCGGGAACCTATTTTATTTCCTACACCGATGGGAAAGGAAAACAAAGCAAAAAAATCATCGTTCCATAATCGTTTCCTTTAGCGCCTTGCTTTTCGTATTTTTACGGCATGCAAGAACGTCCTCTTTCCGATTGGTTGCCCTTATCGCTTAAAGAAGCTGAGAAGCGAGGGTGGGAGGCGTTGGATGTGATCTTGGTCTCAGGCGACGCTTACGTGGATCACCCCTCTTTTGGTACCGCCGTTATTGGGCGAATCATCGAAGACGAAGGTTTCCGTATTGGAATCATTGCCCAACCCAATTGGCGCGACGACCTTCGGGATTTTAAAAAACTGGGCAAGCCGAAGTATTTTTTTGGGGTCACTGCTGGATGCATGGATTCTATGGTTAACCATTACACTGCTGGGAAACGGCTGCGTTCTACCGATGCCTACACCCCCGGCGGCGTAGCAGGATTTCGTCCCGATTATGCCAGTACTGTGTATTCGAATATCTTAAAAGAACTTTTTCCAGATGTTCCCGTATTGCTCGGAGGCATTGAAGCCTCATTGCGCCGGGTCACCCATTACGATTATTGGGCCGATAAACTTTTTCCCTCCATCTTAATCGATAGTAAAGCCGATGCACTGGTGTATGGCATGGGAGAACAACCGCTAAGAGCCTTTCTAAAGTTGTTGAAAAAAGGGGTTCCCTTTCATCAAATTCGCACCTTACCCCAAATTGCCTACGTACATCCTAAATCGGAAGATGTAATAAAAAACAAACATTGGGAAACGGTTTCTTTGGCGAGCCATGAGGAATGTATGAAGGACAAAGTGGCTTATGCCGCTAATTTTAAAATCGTGGAGGTAGAAAGCAATAAATTAAGCGCCAACCGAATCCTTCAAGAAGTAGGAGAGGAGCGTTTGGTGGTCAATCCTCCGTACCCTACCATGACGGAAAACGAGATTGATGCTTCGTTTGAGTTGCCTTATACGCGCTTGCCGCATCCTAAGTATAAAAAGCGCGGCACGATTCCTGCCTACGAAATGATCAAATTCTCGTTGAACATTCACCGCGGATGTTTTGGGGGGTGTAGCTTTTGTACGATTTCGGCACATCAAGGAAAATTCATTGCCTCGCGCAGCGAAGGATCCATCATGAAGGAATTAGAGGAAATCGCGGCACATCCGGATTTTAAAGGATACTTATCTGACGTGGGCGGACCATCCGCCAACATGTACAAGATGAAAGGCAAGGACGAAAGCATTTGCGCCCGTTGCGTAGCTCCAAGTTGCATTCATCCCGTGATCTGCAATAACCTGGACACCTCGCACAAACCCATGACGGAACTCTACCGAAAAATCGATGCCCATCCAAAAATCAAAAAGGCCTTTGTGGGCTCTGGAATTCGCTACGACTTATTGGTCGACGATTTCAACAAGAACAACGAAGATGGCAACCACGACGAGTACTTGGAGCAAGTGGTAACACGTCACGTGAGCGGCCGTTTAAAAGTTGCCCCTGAACACACCGCCGACAATACCCTACGGATGATGCGCAAGCCTTCGTTCAAATATTTTCACAAGTTCAAGGAAAAGTACGAGGCCATTTCCGCTAAACATCGTTTGAATCAACCCTTAATCCCTTATTTTATTTCCTCGCACCCTGGCTGCGAAGAGACGGATATGGCGGAATTAGCTGCGGAAACCAAGGACATGGGCTTTAAATTGGAGCAAGTGCAAGATTTTACCCCAACCCCAATGACCGTGGCTGAGGTGATTTACTATACCGGCTTACATCCTTATACCTTAAAACCCGTCTTCACGGCAAGATCACCGGAGGAAAAGAAACATCAGAACCGTTATTTTTTCTGGTATAAGCGGGAAAACCAAGAATGGATTTCGAGCCGTTTAAAGCGCGCTGGTCGCGCGGATCTCAGCGACAAACTCGTAGAAAACAGTTCCCAAAAACCCTTACCGCCCTGGTTAGCTAAACGCAGGGGGAAGTAAGATCATTGCCTTCCTTTCGTTTGCACCTCAGCTAGAGCGAAGGATCCCTGATACGGTCAGTTTTCAGGAGAGGAGCACCGTCCCTTAAACGCTTGCCATCGAACTTGCTTGGATCTTGTGTCGAATCCCATCCCACAATTGCATACGCATACGGAGTGCTTGTTCCGCAACTAGGGTAGCTTCTTCCCACTTAACCGGGTCGTTCTCACAAACTTCGTCCATTAATTTCAATGAGAGGGGACCATGATCTTCGCCATCTATTTCAATGTGACGCTCTAAATAGTACAAAAAGCCTTGTACACGCTCAGGGGCTTGAATTTTTAATTCTTTCACCATCTTGAGGAACATGTCGGGAATTAAATCCTCTCTTCCGAAGGTGAACAGGGAAGCGATTTCGTGGATTTTTCCGCGGTAAATGACTTCGAACGTGTACCGAACAAAGGCCTTGGTTTCTTCCGAAATTTGACATGTATTTAGGGCCTCATAAACGGAAACATTCGCTGCGACGCGTTGGGTAAATTGCTGTATTTCTGAACGGTTAGCCCCCAAGGCGGTCATGGCGTTCACGTACATTTCAAAATGGCTCATGGTTTTGCCCTGCGCATCCACATCGCTTTCTTCTCCAACAACGATTTCATTGATAAAACGGCGTGTTTCTGCGTTTTGCGTTGGACACCAAGGTACCTGAACACAGGTTAAATGTTGTTGCAAGGTTTTCAGCAAACTCATGAAATCCCACACTGCAAAAACGTGTTCTTCTGTAAAAGATTTAAGATCCTCAATGCTTGAAACTCTGCTATAAACGGGGTGGGCGATGAGTTCGTTCCGAAGGGGTTGAATACGTGATTTTAACTTATTGATACTCATATTATGTAATCTTGATTCCTAATTCGTTCAATTGAGTAGGTTCTAGGGTTGAGGGGGCATCAATCATCGTATCTCTTCCGCTGTTGTTTTTAGGAAAGGCGATGAAATCTCGAATCGATTCCTCGCCAGACATGGTCGCTATCAGGCGGTCCAAACCAAAGGCTAAGCCACCATGCGGTGGCGCACCGTATTCAAAGGCGCCCATTAAAAAGCCAAATTGTTCTTGCGCTTGTTCCGGCGTAAAACCAAGCAAGGAGAACATTTTTTCTTGCAAGCCTCGGTCATGAATTCGAATGGATCCGCCGCCCAATTCCACGCCGTTCATGGCTAAATCATAGGCATTAGCGCATATCGCACTTGGATTAGAATCCATAAGTGCTATATCTTCTACTTTAGGAGAGGTAAAGGGGTGGTGCATAGCAAAGAACCTTCCAGAGGCTTCGTCCTTTTCTAATAAGGGAAAATCTAAAACCCATACAGGACAAAATGCTCCCGTATTTCGGAGTCCTTGTTGCTGAGCTACATGAAGTCGAAGTTCATTCATTTGAGTTTGTGTTTTAGCTAATTCCCCACATAAAATCAATAACAAATCACCGGCCTTAATGTTGTGCATTACAGCCACGAATTGAAAGTCGGACTCGCTGTAGAATTTATCCACGGAAGACTTGATACTCCCATCCGAATTATACTTTACGTAAACCATTCCTTTGGCGTCAATTTGCGGACGCTTTACCCATTCGGTGAGTTCATCCAATTGTTTCCGCGTATATTCCGCGGCACCTTCCACCACAATGCCTACGACAGCTTCTGCTTGATCAAAGAGGGCAAATCCCTTTCCTTTCAATGCGTCGAGGTATTGAAATTTCATGCCAAACCGAAGATCCGGTTTATCCGAACCGTAAGTGCGAATCGCTTCTGCATAGGTCATGCGTGGAAAAGGTCGGTCAAAATGAATATCTTTAATTTCAGCGAATAAATGCTTAATTAGGCCTTCAAATACGTTCAAAACATCTTCTTGTTCCACAAAGGACATCTCGCAGTCAATTTGTGTAAACTCCGGTTGGCGGTCTGCGCGCAAATCTTCGTCTCGGAAGCATTTTACAATTTGATAGTATCGGTCCATGCCAGAAACCATTAGGAGTTGTTTAAAGGTTTGTGGCGACTGGGGTAAAGCGTAAAATTGTCCGGGGTTCATGCGGCTCGGCACGATAAAGTCTCTTGCTCCCTCCGGGGTAGATTTTATTAGCACGGGAGTTTCAACATCCATAAATCCTAAACCATCGAGGTATTTACGGGTTTCGAGGGCCACCTTATTTCTTAGAATGAGTTTTTGTTGGACAGGTGTTCTGCGCAAGTCCAGGTAACGGTATTGCATGCGAAGCTCATCCCCACCATCGGTTTGGTCCTCGAGGGTGAAAGGTGGGATTTTTGAAGCATTCAGAACCTTAAAATCCGTCACGCTGATTTCAATGTCACCGGTAGGGATGTTGGTGTTTTTATTCGTTCGCTCTATTACGGTTCCACGGGCTTGAACCACGAATTCCCTTCCGAGCTTTCGGGCCTCCAAACACAGTGGAGCGTTTTTGTCCATGTTAAAGGCCAATTGGGTAATACCATATCGGTCCCTTAAATCGATAAAGGTCAATCCTCCTAAATCCCGGGATTTTTGTACCCATCCACTGAGGGTTACAGTCGTACCGATATGTTCGGACCTCAGTTCTCCGCAGGTGTTTGTTCTGAACATTTTTTTCCACAAAGTTAATCAAGAATTGTCGTTGATTTTTCTATTTTAAGGGGGCTTGTTCACTAACTCATTGAAAATGTTATACATAAACAGCTAAATATTCATTTAATAGCGTAAAGTTTATTGCTATCAGTACCTTAAAAGAAATAAATAAGGTATGAATTTGTTAGCGAGCACTCCCGGGATGGAAAGTTTCTTCATTGTACTTGGAGTTATTGCCCTGATTTTTGGGATCGCTTATTTCGTAAGTGATAGCCCTGCGGAGGAATAAAACTCAAAAATTTCCAAACGCTTTAAACCGGTGCTATAGCTGATGGCATCCTGCTAGGTTTTGGAAAACACATTGAAGTTCCTCATCCATACCGGCATTGTTTTTCTCCTTTTTTTGAGCAAAAACACACACCACCCTCCTTAGAAATCAACCTAAGGGCACCAAATTATCCTAATGCAATTTGGAAAGCAATGCCGACCAACTGCAATGGGATTGTAAATATTCGGTTAAAGTTTGAATCCCTATTCGTTCCTGTAACATCGTATCGCGGTGGCGAATAGTAACCGTTTCGTTTTGCAAACTTTCGTGATCAACGGTAATAGCAAAGGGCGTTCCAATGGCGTCTTGACGGCGATAGCGTTTTCCAATGGAATCTTTTTCATCGTACTGGACGGTGTAGTTCATCCTAAGCATTTGAATAATTTCTTGGGCTTTTTCTGGTAAGCCGTCTTTTTTCACCAAGGGAAGTACAGCAATTTTATAAGGAGCCAAAGCCGGAGGGATTTTAAGTACGGTTCGTTCACTTCCGTCCTCTAGTTTTTCTTCGTGATACGAGGCCGTGAGGACGGATAAAAACAAGCGGTCTAACCCTACCGACGTTTCAATGACGTAGGGCACATAACTTTCGTTGGTGGAGGGGTCAAAATATTGAAGTTTTTTTCCTGAGTGCATTTCGTGTTGCTTTAAATCGAAATCAGTTCTCGAATGAATTCCCTCCAATTCCTTGAAGCCCATTGGAAAATTGAACTCAATATCGCAGGCCGCATTCGCGTAATGCGCAAGTTTTATGTGGTCGTGAAAACGGTAATTACCTTCTCCCATGCCCAGATTGAGGTGCCATTTTTTTCTTGCTTCTTTCCAGTGTTCGTACCACATTAATTCTTCGCCGGGTTTTACGAAAAATTGCATTTCCATTTGTTCAAATTCTCGCATGCGAAAGATAAATTGCCGGGCTACAATTTCATTGCGAAAGGCCTTTCCGATTTGGGCAATGCCAAAAGGAATCTTCATTCTACCGGATTTCTGTACGTTTAAAAAGTTTACAAATATTCCTTGTGCGGTCTCTGGTCTTAGATAAATCGTTGAAGATTCTCCTGCAACGGAGCCTAAAGAAGTCGAGAACATGAGGTTGAACTGACGAACCTCTGTCCAGTTTTTGGATCCTGAAATAGGACAAACAATTTCCAAGTCAAGAATCAGTTGTCTTAAATCTTCCAAATTACTATCGTTGAGGGCTTTTTTCATGCGGTGATGCACCTCGTTGATTTTCTCTTGGGTCCTCAAGACGTTGGGATTGGTTGCTAAAAACTGCTCCATGTCGAAAGCATCTCCAAAGCGTTTTTCACCTTTCTCAACTTCTTTTTGAATTTTCTGGTTTTGCTTTTCCAGGTACTCTTCTAATAAGACATCAGCGCGGTAGCGTTTTTTCGAGTCTTTGTTATCAATAAGTGGATCATTAAAGGCGTCTACGTGACCGGAGGCTTTCCAAGTGGTTGGATGCATGAAAATGGCAGAGTCAATGCCGACAATATGGCTATTCAATTGTGTCATGCATTTCCACCAATACGTTTTGATGTTATTTTTTAATTCGACTCCCATTTGTCCGTAGTCGTAGGTGGCCGCGAGTCCGTCGTAAATTTCAGAAGAAGGAAATATGAATCCGTATTCTTTGCAATGGGAAATAAGATCTTTTAACCGGTCTTTTGGTTCCATGTTTCAAAGATAAAGCCATTTTAAGGAGTAGGGTTATTCGGCCTTTACTTTTATTTACATTGAATTGTCAAGTACGCTGAATTGATTAGTTTTGATGATGAAATTGTTTTTAGATGCTACAGCCTACATAGATACTCGTGATTTTACAGACCTTTCAATCGGCGTTGCCCCATCAGGTGTTCAAGCATGGTATTTGAATCCTCCACGTATTGAGCCGGTTACGGAAAATGGGTTCGTAGGAAGCGTAGCACTGGGGGGAGGTGTAAATTTTCGCAACATTTACTTTAATCCTCATGGACATGGAACTCACACGGAATCCTACGGTCACATCGCGCGCGAAGTGTTTCCCATTTCAACATGTTTCCATAAGTACATATTTCGCGCAAGATTAATTACCCTTACTCCGGAAAACCATGGCGATGACAGGGTAATTACCGCCGATCAATTGATGAAAGCCCTTCCTTCAGGCGCTGTTGAAGCCTTGTTGATACGAACCTTACCGAACGACGCAACAAAGCAAGGGTTTAATTATTCCAATACGAATCCGCCCTTCATGCACAAGCACTGTGTCGATGTATTGAATTCCTGTGGCGTGAACCATTTGTTGGTGGATATTCCGTCGGTGGATAAAGAACGGGATGGAGGAGAACTTGCTTTTCATCACACTTTTTGGGAGGTGCCTGAAAATCCAAATCCCCACAGAACGATAACCGAATTGATTTTCGTTCCGAATTTTTTATCTGACGGGGAATACCTGCTCGAATTACAAGTATCCAATTTCGAGAACGATGCTGCACCCAGCAGACCTCTTTTATATCCAATAAAAAAGGAAGCATAAACTTCCTTTCTATTGTAGTAGGCATAATGCCTTGGGAACTCTAAAAAAACAGGGGCTTCTCTAACTAAACTGAGATCTTAAACTTTTGACTAGAAAATTTCTGCCTCTCCAAGCAGTAAATCAGTTTAAGAAGCCACCTGTATCTCTCCTTATTTCTATCTCTAAAGATAAATTTTCAGGATTGTATTTTGTTTTTAAATGAATATTTGCCGAGTTTGAATGAAAATCGAGGTCAATTTTTTGAGAATCAAGGTTAAAATACGTAATAATACATAGTCAGTGTTATGTAACATTTTGTATTTTAATGCGTAAACCCGCTTCAACGAGGCTGCATGGTTAATTAAACATGCATCTTTGGAGCAGATAAAGGGAATACTAACTAAAAATTTAGCCATGAAAACAACTTATTTGATCTTCGTTTTCTTATTAGGATGGTTTACAAATGGTTTTGCACATAATGAGATTCCATACAATTTGGAAGACGATAAAATTCAAATTACTTACAATTCATCGAAGGGAGACGCCTCAATTGTTTGGTCAGATATGCGAATTGAATTCATTGAAATTATTGCCTCAAACGGACAATTTATGCCTGTAATTCCAGTATTCGATGCGAAGTCGCTGCACATGAACGATTTAATGAGCGGAACGTATACGTTAATCTTCAAAACAGCTTCTGAAGAACTCTATTCAAGGACGATTGAAGTTAATCGATAATCTTCTGGAAAGTTACCTGTACTTTCCTTATTTCAGAAATCCCTAAACTGTTTTAGGGATTTTTTGTTGTTATTACTTGGAGGGAATATCTCTTTTGTGGTATCTTTGCGAAGATTATTTAAAATTGTTCTAAATAAGATGATAACAGTAACAGATCAGGCCAAAAAACAAGCGCTTCGCTTAATGGAGGACGAAGGAAAGGAAGGATATTTTATTCGAGTTGGGGTTTCCGGGGGTGGATGTTCGGGTTTAATGTACCAATTAACCTTTGATAACAACCAAGGCGATCAAGATTCTTCGTTTGAAAATAACGGAATCAAAGTAGTTGTGGATCGTAAAAGTTATTTGTACCTCATTGGTACGACTTTGGATTTCTCAGGAGGATTAAATGGCAAAGGTTTTATTTTCAACAACCCAAATGCGGATAGAACCTGCGGTTGTGGAGAGTCTTTTTCGGTGTAGTCATGGCAGGGTATACAGAAAACGAATTAGCGGAAGATCTTAATAAACAAGAGTACCGCTATGGCTTTGTTTCAGATATCGCTTCAGAAGTTGTTCCTGCGGGCTTAGACGAAAATGTCATTCGTTGGATTTCAGAAAAGAAGCAGGAACCTGAATGGTTGCTCGATTTTCGCTTGAAAGCATTCGCCATTTGGCAATCTATGAAAGAACCTGAATGGGCACACGTAGCGTATCAAAAACCTGATTTTCAAGCCATCTCCTACTACGCAGCGCCCAAGCAACGTAAAAAGTATGAGTCTTGGGATGACGTTGACCCAGAAATGAAAGAGACCATGACGAAATTGGGGATATCGTTAGAAGAGCAACAACGACTTACCGGTGTAGCTGTGGATTTTGTGATGGATTCTGTTTCGGTAGGCACTTCATTTAAAGCCAAATTGGCCGAATTGGGCATTGTGTTTTGTTCCTTTTCAGAAGCAGTACAAGAGCACCCCGATTTGGTTAAAAAATACCTCGGAACGGTCGTTCCAATGACCGATAACTATTATTCAGCGCTGAATTCTGCTGTATTTTCCGACGGGTCGTTCTGTTACATACCCAAAGGAGTTCGATGCCCTATGGAATTGTCGACCTACTTTCGCATCAACGCAGGAGGTACGGGGCAATTTGAACGCACCCTGGTGGTAGCTGACGAAGACTCTTACGTGTCTTATTTAGAAGGGTGTACGGCACCGCAAAGAGATGAGCATCAACTGCACGCTGCAGTGGTGGAATTAGTGTCATTGGCAAGAGCGGAAATAAAATATTCAACCGTTCAAAATTGGTATCCAGGAGATAAAGAGGGCAAAGGGGGTGTATTTAATTTTGTTACCAAACGAGGATTGTGTGAAACGCAGTCGAAAATATCCTGGACACAAGTGGAAACAGGGTCTGCTGTCACTTGGAAATATCCCTCTTGCATTTTAAAGGGAGACCATTCTGTAGGGGAATTCTACTCGGTAGCAGTTACCAATAATTTTCAGCAAGCGGATACAGGTACCAAAATGATTCATTTAGGAAAAAATACGAAAAGCACCATCATTTCGAAAGGAATTTCTGCAGGAAACTCGCAAAATTCCTACCGAGGGTTGGTACAAATTCATGCTCAAGCGGAAAATGCGCGCAATTTTTCCCAATGCGATTCTTTGCTCATGGGCAGCGAATGCGGGGCTCATACCTTTCCTTACATTGAGTGTAAAAATGCAGGAGCGCAAATTGAACACGAAGCAACAACGTCCAAAATCGGCGAAGATCAATTATTTTACTGCCAACAAAGGGGCATTAGCGAGGAAAAGGCCATCAGCCTAATTGTCAACGGCTATTGCAAAGAAGTGTTGAACCAATTGCCCATGGAGTTTGCCGTTGAAGCCCAAAAATTATTAAGTATCAGCCTAGAGGGGAGTGTTGGTTAGAAGAATCAAAAGATATGTTAGAGATTAAATCATTGTGCGCATCCATCAACGGAACTGAAATTTTAAAAGGCCTGAATTTAAGCATCAAGGCAGGGGAGGTTCACGCAATTATGGGGCCCAACGGAACGGGTAAAAGTACCTTAGCCAGTGTTTTGGCAGGTAAGGAAGATTATGAGGTTACTTCTGGCGAAATTTCTTTTGATGGTAAAAACTTGTTGGAACTTTCGGTCGAGGACCGTGCAAGGGAGGGTGTTTTTTTGGCTTTTCAGTATCCCGTAGAAATTCCAGGGGTATCGAATGTGAATTTTTTAAAGACAGCGATGAATGAGATTCGAGAACACCGCGGCCTACCAGCGCTTTCAGCGAAGGAATTTTTAACTTTAGTTAAAGAAAAATCCGCCCTGGTTGAGTTAGACGCTTCCTTAGCCTCTCGCGCGGTGAATGAGGGGTTTTCCGGAGGAGAAAAAAAGCGCAACGAAATTTTTCAAATGGCCATGCTCGAACCAAAACTGGCTATTTTAGATGAAACCGATTCAGGTCTCGATATCGATGCCTTGAGAACCGTTGCTCAAGGGGTAAATACGCTTAAAACGGGTCAAAATGCAACCTTGGTAATTACCCACTACCAGCGCTTACTCGAATACATTGTTCCAGATTTTGTTCATGTACTTTTCGATGGGAGAATTGTTAAAACAGGAGGCAAAGAATTGGCTTTAGAATTGGAGGACAAAGGCTATGATTGGGTCAAGGCATGATGGGGAATTTAATAGCATTTAGAGAGCAATTGGGGGATACTCGTTTGGCAATGCCTGAACCTCTCTCGCGGGAAGCCAAGGACGGGATTGAGCGCTTAGCCTCATTTCCGACTACCCGCGACGAAGCTTGGAAATATACCCGCCTTGCAAGAGTTGCAGCTTTGCAGTTGTCTCCGCTGGCGCATTATCAGCAACCTGAACCTTCAGAATGTTCTGAAACCATTGATGTTATTTTTGAACCACACGGCTGGTTCTGTGCTGCTCCTGTTGAGGGTTTAATCATTGAATCGGCCGGAAATCTTGCACCCGAGGATTGGCAGGCATGCACCACCAGTGGACATGTGCAGTACTTGAACACGTTAGCGGCTCAAGGAGGAGCCTGCTTGACCATTAAAGCGGGCTATGAAATTCCAAAACCTATCCGAATTATCCATCGCGCCAAAGGAGAAAATTTTGCCATGGTACTTCACCATCAAATCAACGTTGAACCCCATTCGAAGGTACAATTTGAATTGCTCTATGAGGGGCAAGGGCAAGAGGCTTATGCCAATATTTTGGTCGATTTTTTTATAGCTGAAAGCGCACACGTACACGTAGACAAGTGGCAGAATACCCAGGGGACTCATTATGGTTTTTACAACGAACGAATCTACCAGGAGCGCCACAGCACTTTTTGTTTACATACCCTTACGGTGAATACCCATTTCACGCGAAATGATGTAGAGGTGTTTTCACAAGGCGAAGCAGCCCACACAAAATTGTACGGCGTATTTTTAGGAGGTGAAAACCACCTTATCGACAACCATACCTTCGTTCACCACATGGCTCCCAACGGAAGCTCAGATGAGAATTATAGAGGGGTAATGAAGGGAAAAGCCGCTGGGGTTTTCAACGGAAAGGTTAAGGTATATCAACATGCGCAGAAAATAAATGCTTTTCAGTCCAATAGGAACTTACTGCTTTCAAGTGCTGCCTCCATTAACGCAAAACCGGAACTGGAAATATACGCCGATGACGTGAAATGTTCGCACGGTTCTACCACAGGGCAACTCGATGCGCTAGCCCTTTTTTACCTGCAGGCTAGAGGCATTTCTAAAGAGAAAGCCACGGAAATGCTGGTAGGCGCATTTTGCGCCGAGGTAGTGGAATCAGTTCAATCCAAGCATATTCAAAGGGCCTTTGCCGCTTATTTTAGTTCTTAGAAAGTTCTTATTTTCGTTGAAATATTTCCAGTAAATGAAAAGTTTCTTCTTGTTTTCCGTTTTTTTAATGGGCTTGATGGCGCTGCATGCGCAACATGATAAAGCTTTTGCGCTGTTTAACAGTAAGGGGAAGGTCGTCAAATATAAAGCGTTGAAAGCTCGGGCACTTGATGGAAATCTCGTGCTTTTTGGGGAGTTTCACGATAATCCCATTACGCATTGGTTGCAGTTCGAATTAACGCAAGATGCATTCGCTCAACACGGTACCCACCTTATGTTGGGATTTGAAATGTTTGAACAAGATCAGCAAACGGTATTGATGCGCTACTTGCAGGGGGCATTTCCTGAGAAAAGGTTGAAAGATTCCTTACGATTGTGGCCAAATTACGAAACGGACTATGCTCCTTTGGTGGAATTTGCCAAAGAACACCAACTTTTATGCGTTGCAACGAATGTTCAACGCAAGTATGCTAGTTTGATGTTTAAAAAAGGCCGTAAGGCTTTTGATACCTTAACGCCCGCTCTTTTACAACAAATGGCAGATCCCTATTTTGAAATTGATACCACCCTCAGCCAATATCAAGCATTGAAACAGATGACTTCCCACATGCCCGCAGCAATGGGGGGAAGTTACATGTTGGAAAGCCAAGCGTTTAAAGATGCAACCATGGCAAAATTTATTCTGCGCAACATGAAATCGACCTCTTTTTTTGTCCATTACAACGGAGCGTACCACAGCGATTTTTACCAAGGAATTATGTGGTATTTGTTGAAGTCCAAACCGGATTTGCGCATCACCACCGTTTCAACGGTAACACAACGCAACATTCATCGCTTGGAAAAAGAACACCTGGGGAGAGCCGATTTTATCATTTGCGTTCCGGAAAGCATGACGAAAACCCATTGATCATTTTATCCCGCGTTTCTTCTTGATGTTTTCATACGCGTCCTGAATTTGTTGGAATTTTTCCTTCGCCCCCTTTTCGTATTCCGGCCCTAACTGCGATACTTTATCTGGGTGAAAGGTTGTGGCCATTTTTCGGTAGGCTTTTTTCACCTCTTCATCGCTTGCGCTGGCATTGATGCCTAAAATTTTATAGTCGGAGTCCGCACTGCGATAAAACATATTTTTCAGGCTGTCAAATTCCAATGCGGGTACACCTAATTTGTTGGCCAGCTCTTGGATGATGCGCACTTCTGCATCGTCCACGTGCCCATCAGACTTAGCTATGGAAAACAGGTAGTGCACCAATTGAATGCGCGCTTCCAGAGCTAGTCGGGAGCGGATATCGGAGCAAATTTCGTTCACGGGAATGTTCCCGCTGTCTAAAAAATGCTTCAGTACTTGCAAGTGTTGGGTCGTGAATTGGTTGCCGAATTGGGCGTTGAAAAAGCTTTTGACATAGTCCAATTCAACGCGTTTCACCGTTCCATCGGCTTTCATCACTACGGCCGATAAGGCCATTAGCATGGTGGGGAAGTCGTACTGCGTAGAGCGTTGACGGTAATAATCAAAGCCTGTATTGCTGTAGCCCGACGATTGGGGGGAGGCAGCGTTTCTTCGGCTTACAAAGTCGATAATGCTACCAATGATAAACCCAATGACGGCAAAACGGGTTTTTCCGGTAAGAATGAGCAGGCCCAAGCCCAAGAACCACTTGTACAAGCTTTTTTTGGGGATAAAATTACTAAGATTCTACCATTCCATTAACTGAGCGGTGGATGAAATCCGTTAACGCCTCCCCTTTAAGCAATCCTTGGGAAAGCATGGCAAGATCCACCAGTTGCTTGACCGTATCTTTTTGCCTTGGGCTTTTCATTTTTAATAGCTTACCCATGACCGGGTGATTTTCATTCACTACCACTTGGTACATTTCCGGAAAAGCGCCGTAAAAACCACCACCACCCATACGTTGCTGTTCCATCATTCTGCGAATGAATTCGGGTTGCGTAATGATGATGGGTGCCTCGCTTTCGGGCATGCTTTCCAATTGAACGGTATATTTTTCCTTGTTTACGGCTTCTTCGAATAAGGGCTTCAACTTTTCCTCTTCGGATTTGCTCAGTTTTGAAGGGATTTCTTCGCCCTTATCAATCAATTTGTCGAGGCTGTCGGAGTCTACGCGGGAAAAACGTACTTTTTCGTGTTGTTGCTCGAGCTTTTGAATCCAATGGGGGGCAAGTGGTCCATCGAGAACCACGACATCGTAGCCTCTGTCTTTTGCCTGCTTTACGTACGAATATTGTCCTTCCGAATCGGAAGCATAGAGCACTATTTGCTCTTCGCTTTTATTGGTTTGTAATGCTTTAGTTTTTTCCAGATATTCTTCCAGCGTAAAAAATGTTCCGTCGATGTTTTTCAACAGCGAGAAGGATTTTGCCTTTTCAGCAAACTTTTCATCGGAAAGCATACCATATTGGACAAAAAGGTATAAATCGCTCCATTTTTCCTCAAAGTCTTTACGGTCTTTCTGGAACATTTCAGCCAGCTTATCCGCTACTTTTTTGGTGATGTGTGAGGAAATTTTTTTCACGTTGGAATCACTTTGGAGGTAGGAGCGCGATACGTTTAAGGGAATGTCCGGAGAGTCGATCACTCCATGCAGTAGGGTCAAGAATTCAGGTACAATTTCCTCAACGCTGTCAGTAATGAATACTTGGTTGCTGTAGAGATTTATTTTGTTGCGCTGAACCTCGACGTTTTCTTTAATTTTTGGGAAGTACAGGATACCCGTAAGGTTGAATGGATAGTCTACGTTGAGATGAATATTAAACAGCGGGGTATCAAAGGTATTTGGGTATAACTCACGGTAAAAGTTTTGGTAATCTTCCTCAGTCAGGGAGGCCGGTGCAACCGTCCAGGCAGGTTTGACATTGTTGACTTGGTTCGGGACTTCGATCGCCACCCGTTTAACGTTGCCCTTATCGTCTTTCTCACCTTCCGGTGAATCTACGTATTCGGTTTTTGTACCGAAGAATACGGGAATAGGTAAAAACTTACAATACTTGGATAGGATGCCTTGAATTCGGTTTTTATCGTTGAATTCTTCGGCTTCTTCGTTGAGGTACAAGACGATATCGGTGCCCCTTTCTTTCTTCTTTATTTCACTAAGGGTGTATTCCGGAGAACCGTTGCTTTCCCACTGCACAGCTTTGGCCCCTTTGTTTTTAGATAAACTTCGAATCTGAACCCGTTCTGCCACCATAAACGCGGAGTAAAAGCCAAGGCCAAAGTGGCCGATAATTTGTTCAGCGCCTTCTTTATCTTTGTATTTGTTGACAAATTCTTCGGCCCCGGAAAAAGCGATTTGGTTAATGTATTTGTCGATTTCATCATCGGTCATTCCGATTCCACTATCTCGAACGGTAATGGTTTTTGCCTCGCGATCTAATATGACTTCTACCTTTAAATCACCTAAATCTCCTTTGTATTCCCCGTTTGCCGCTACCACTTTTAGTTTTTGCGTTGCGTCCACTGCGTTGGAAACTAATTCTCGAAGGAAAATTTCATGATCGGAGTAAAGGAATTTTTTAATAATTGGGAAAATGTTCTCTGTTTGAACGTTAATCTGTCCTGTTCTCATTTAGTTACTTTTAGATGTAGCCCATAGCAACATGCATACCAACCCTTATTTTGTGACACTTTGACATAAGTCACACGTTTCAACCTTGCAATTTGTCTTAAAACCTGCATAAAATTGGTATTTTTGTCGTCGATGTCGTACCTTTTAAGCATTACGGTGTTTGTTGTCTTGGGGGTGATGTTGCATTTTTCAAAAGCCTTTCCAAAACTTGCTCCTTTCGGCAGAATTGTTGCATGGGCGGCTAAAGGTCTTTCAGCTCTGGTGCTTGTGTACGTTTACACCAACGTCTATCCCAAACGCGGCGAAGCAGATATTTTTAAGTATTTCGATGACTCCAAGAAATTAAGTTTAATCGCGTCGGAAAATCCGTCAGCATTTTGCAGAATTTTAGCAGGAACTTGGAGTGAATCGGATTTACCGTATTTGAATCGCTTAAATTATTGGTTTCGCTCTTACGATCACGGATTGTCCAATGACAACCGCGTTATTATTCGGGTTAATGCGCTCATGAATTTGATGACCGGAGGGGTGTACGGGTTGAATTTAGTCTTATTCTTGTTCCTTTCTTCCGTCGGTTCTTATTGGATTTACGCCTTTTTATTGCATTTCAATGCGCAGAAACTCACAGCGTTTGTCGCGGCTTTTTTAATCCCATCGACGCTTTTTTGGTCCAGTGGGATCTTGAAAGAATCCCTGCTGATGTTCTCCCTGGGGGGATTTTTGTATTCGCTGTTGGTGCTTTCTAAAAAATGGGAACTCCGATTTGGGGTGTTGGGATGCTGGACGCTTTATATGTTGCTGTTTTTAAAGATTTATATACTGTTGGCTTTAGTCCCCATGGTCTTGTTTTATGGCTTTTACCACCGTTGGAAATCATGGTGGGTTGCCGGGGTGGGGACGTTCGTGATCTTGTTATCATTGTATTTTACAACGCAATTAATCCTTCCCCAATGGAGTCTGCTTTCCACCATGCAAGGCAAACAATTTGATTTCATTCAAATGGCTAAATCGGTGAATGCAGGTAGTCAAATATGGGTCATTCCAATGGATGGAGCATGGAGTACCTTATTGAAATTGGTTCCCTTAGGCCTGTGGAACACCTTGATTTATCCAACGTTGGGGATGTTAAAAAATGGACTTTCTTGGATGGCGTTCATAGAAAATTCAGGCTTGTTGTTGCTGATTTTAGGAGCCGTTATTGGGATGATTCAACGAAAAAAAATGCCTATTTGGACCTTTGCGATGCTCATGTTCAGTTTTACGGTTTTTTCCTTAATCGGGATGACGGCACCAGTAGTTGGAGCAATGGTTCGGTATAAAGCCCCCGCCCTTCCTTTTTTGATAATTGCGTTGGTCCATTTACAGCACCACAACGTTTTAATGTTTTTCAATAATCTTAAAATTACACGATGGTTAGCTATGCGATTATAACAGGTGCCTCTTCTGGGTTTGGGGCGGCTATTGCTCGGGTGTTGGCCGAAGAGGGGTTTGGTTTGATTCTGTTGGCGCGAAGGAAAGATCGCCTGGAAGCACTTCAACAACAGTTGTTGGGGATTAACCCAAATGTTATCACACATTGCCTTGATGTGCGCGATGTCAAGGCTGTTGAACAATGGTGTAATCAGGTGGACTCAAGCATTAAAGAGCGCGTGGAAGTTCTTGTAAATAATGCGGGGTTAGCAGCAGGAAGAAATACCATTGACGAAGGCTTGTTAAGCGATTGGGAGGAAATGATTGATACTAATTTGAAGGGTTTACTCTACGTAACCAAAGCGGTACTTCCTTGGATGAAAATTCGAAATACGGGAATCATCATAAATATCACCAGCATTGCTGGAAAAGAGGCCTACCCTCAGGGCAATGTATATTGCGCCACCAAAGCGGCTGTAGATCACTTAACTAAATCGATGCGGATCGATTTATTACCTCATGGAATTCGGGTGTCTTCCATTGCCCCTGGGGCTGCTGAAACCGAATTTTCTTTGGTGCGATTTAAGGGCGATTCAAAAGCCGCTAAAGCAGTTTACCAAGGATTTCAACCTCTTGTGGCCCAAGACATTGCCGAAACGGTTCGATTTATCGTTACTCGACCGCCCCATGTTTCCATTCACGACCTGGTAATTATGCCTGCTGCACAAGCATCAGCCACCCATTTTAGACGCGATTAAGGCAAATATAGTAAGGCCGAACTTCCGTCAATTTGCAGAACGACTTGACCTTGGAAATGGGTGACTATTCGTTGTCCCGAGGTCTCGAACGCAATTCGTTTTCCTTGGATATCCTTCAATTCGGCCACCTTATAGGGGCCTTTAATGAAGATTTCATAGCTTCCCTCTTTTGCATTGGGAATGAGTTCATACATCGATTGAGGTAAGATTTTAGGGATGTTAAGGTTGTTAAAATACGCTTCGAAATTGAACTTAAAGAGTTTGGGCGCAAGGGTAACAAACGAAACCACTTTCTCGGAACTTACGTACCCGCTTTGGTTCGAAATCAGGGCGATACCTTCCGTTTGGGATACGCTGAGAACGTTGCCAATTTCAATGCGGCGTTTGTTTCCTGAAAAAACCTGTCCGTTGGGATAATCCCATAAATTCCAAATAAAACTGGTATAGAAATTATTCCCGTTGTTTTTGTAGCCCAGCAGAAAGGTTCGGCTTTGGTCAGGCGATAAGCTGGCATCGGTGATGAGTCCGTCCACAAAAAAACTGTCTCGCAAGATAGCGGCTATTGTATCGTTCCAATAGACGGGCAATACATATCGTCGAGTGTATAAATTCAACCAGTTTTTTGAAAAGAGCACCAAGGAGTCCTCTCGTGCCAAAAAGGCTTCACAGTCAAAGTCATGCGCATTGGGTTGTGCCATGAATTGGAACTGATCCGACCAAAAAAAAGGAAGTTTTTCGGTAACAATGGTGTCTTGGATTAAGTCGCTTTTCGAAAACCGATATACGCATAAATTCTGTCGATTTCCTGAATTGTTGCCAAAGTCGCCAATAAAAACGTGGGTAGAATTGCAGGTTATGGCTTCCCAATCTACGTTAGTTGCTCCAGTTACTACAATGCTTCGAAGCACTGTTCCTGCCGTATCCAATTCATGGATGTTTGTATTGCTGCCGGAATCATTGAAGGTGTAAAGGAAGTTGCCCGTTCGAATAAGGCCTGAAGTCTCTTGTACCTGATCGTTTAGGTTGTTGATTAAAGACATGGAGTACGAAGTCGCAGGATAACTGCAACTCCCGTCGTTGATAATAGCGCTCGGGTCAAAGTTGTTCGCTTGAGGGTCGGTACAACCGCTTTGAGCCAAGGAAAAACCGTATAAAAACAAGTAAAAAGTTAAAATAATTTCTTTTGCCATTGTTCTTGTTCGTGGGGTAGAATAAGTCCTGATTCGGCAAGAAATTCAACCGTACTTCGCAGAGCGTCTTCCAAAGAAACTTCGTTAAGGTTCCATTCGGTTTCTTGCAACCATTGGCCTACCTCGTTTTCTTTGAGGTGGTAACGCCAGGCTAATTTTTCGGGCGATTGAGGATCGTTTTTAACTTGCTTTGCCACGGATTTAACGAGGTTAATCATTGCATGAATGATTTCCGAATGTTCGGTAAATAAGCTATCTCGGCAAGCAATGACAAAGCAAGGCCATGGGGTGTCAATTTGTCCAATTACCCTACAGCTTCCTTTTTGGACAAAGGGTGAGGTGGTATATTTTTCCCATAAAAAAATGTCGGCTTCTTGATGTTCAAGTGCCCAAATTCCACCATAAACATCGCCTATAACGTTGAATTTCAGCTGAGAATAAGGAATGCCAAATTTTTTGGCAAGCACGTAGGACATAAGGTGCGATCCCGAACCAAAACGGGAAATGGCAAACTTGGGTTCTGTTAAGTCCCGCAGCGAGTTACTCATACTCTTTAAAGGAACGTGAATCCCCCATTGTAAGGGACTGTTAACGTACACTTCGATGATTTTCGCCTTGACGCCTTGAAGGATCGCTTTTGATATTCCTTCCGACAACAATACGGCGATGTCCAAGGAACCGGTTTCGAGTCCCTTGATCATTTGGCCTGTTCCTCCGGTCATGTCAGACCAGTGTAATGAAATATTTAAATCCTTAAAGGCTCCACTTTCAATGGCTAAACGCCAAGGGTAATTAAAGTGCTCGGGGACTCCCCCAATTTTAAAATTCATGGTTGATTGGTGTATTGTTTTTCAAATAATTGATGGTAAGCTCCTTTGGCCGAAAGAAGCTCTTTATGAGTACCCGATTCGATAATTTGACCTTTTTCCATGAGGCAAATACGATCGGCTCGTTGGATGGTAGATAAGCGGTGTGCAATGACGATGGAACAACGATTCTTTGTTACCTCTGAAATGGCTTTTTGAATTAACAATTCCGATTCGCTATCTACGCTCGAAGTCGCTTCGTCCAGAATTAATATTCTCGGTTCATACACGATTACTCGAACAAATGCTAACAATTGGCGTTGGCCCGTCGAAAGAGTTCCGCCACGCTCTCCAATGACATAATCATACTGCCCGGGAAGCTGTTGTATAAAATCATGAATTCCGATTTGCTGGGATGCTTTAATGACCTCTTCTCGTGTAATGGTTGGGTTGCCCAAAGTAATGTTGTTGAAAACGGTATCTGAAAAAAGAAACACGTCCTGAAGCACGAAACCAATGTTTCGATTCAGGGAATCGCGCGAAATGTTCTGAATATCCACCCCACCTATGGTTATTTTGCCCTCTTGAGGATCGTAAAATCTGCCAAGTAAATGAATGAGTGTCGTTTTTCCTGAGCCGGTTGCCCCAACAATCGCGGTCATTTTTCCGGTTTCAATGTTCAGTGAAAGAGAGCGGATTATTTGAGGATTTGATTCGTAAGCGAAGGAAACATTATCAAATTGAATGTCCCCATTAATGAATTTGTGGTCGGAAGTGGTTTCTCGTTCTAAATTGCCGTCGTCGTCCAAAATGGCGAAGAGGCGCTCCGCACGGACAGCACCTCGCTGTATAATATTGAATTTATCAGCCAATAGACGAATAGGTCTGTAGAGTTGTTGGATCCACAGCGTAAAGGAAATAATAGTGCCGTAAAGTTGCGTGAGTTCGGTTTTACTTTTACCGCTTACCATTAGGGCTCCCCAAACCAGTAAAAATCCGATGGAGAGAGAACTCAATAGCTCCACCACGGGAAAAAAGATGGAATTGGCCCATACGGCGTTAATGTGTGCTTGACGATGTTTTCGATTTATTTCCTCGAATTCTAAACTCGTTTTTTGTTCGCGATTAAATAACTGAATGAGGCTGATTCCCATGAGGTGCTCCTGAACATAGGTGTTTAAGCGCGAAACTTGAGTGCGCTCCATTTGGAATGACTTTTTCATAGCTCGGGCAAAAATGCGGGTCGCAACAATAAGGATTGGGATGGGGATGAGAGCCAGCAAGGTCAACTCCCAATTTACGTAAAACATGAACCCGAGGATAACAACTAAGGTTACTAAATCGCCAAGGATTTCCATAAGTCCAGAGGAAAAAACTTCTGAAATAGCTTCCACATCGCTTACGATCCGCGTTACGGAAACACCAACAGGAGTGTTGTCGAAATAGGATGCCTTGAAGCGAAGAATTTTATTATACACTCGAATTCGTAAATCCCGAATCACCGACTGAGCTAAAAGATTGGAATAGAAAGCGCCCAACCAAATAAACACCGATTCGAGCACTAATATTCCAAAAACTCCAACAAGAAAATACAGAAGAAGCGTGGAATTGGAAGTTTTGACGATATATTGGTCGACTGCTTTTCCAATGAGCCAGGGCCTTAGAGGTCCCAGAATTGCCAGGGATAACACCGAGGTGAAGGAAATTATGAGAAGTTTTCGGTAGGGTCGAACCTCTTTTAAAAGACGAAGTAAAAGGTGGTTGAAGTTCCCCGACGTAGACATGGCGCAAAGGTACCGAAAAAGAAACGGTTTATTTTATGGGAACTCCTTTTGAACTCAAGGTTATGGATTTGTCAGCTTTTGGAAGGCAGAAGGAGAAGGTGCTGCCCTCACCAACGGTGCTACGCATGGTAATGGTTTGCCCGTGCAATTCGAGAATATGCTTTACAATGGCCAAGCCCAGACCGGTGCCACCTTCGTGTCGATTTCGACTTTGCTCTACCCGATAAAAGCGTTCGAAAAGTCGATGCCAATGTTTAGGGTCAATGCCGATGCCGTTATCTTTTACCTCGATTAACATAAAGTCTTCGATAGCAGTTAACGATATGTTCGTTTGGCCGTCTTGTGTACCATATAGAATGGAGTTTTTCGTCAGATTAACCAATACTTGCGAAATGCGTTTTTTATCCCCATTGACCATTGTTGGTCCGTATTCCCCACCCAGCAAAAGGCTAATATTTTTCTCCTTTGTCATCCAATGCAGGGATTCAAAGGTTTCTTGAATGAGCTCCGTAAGGTTAAATGGACGAATTTCTATGGCCAACTGAGGATTTTCAAGGCTTGAAAGATTATCTAAATCCTCCAAAAGTTGAATCATTCGGTCGGTGGCTCTTCTGGCTCGCTCCAAAAAGTTGTCCCGCATTTCTAGGTCTTCGGCTGCACCAGCGATTAGCGTTTCGATGTATCCTTGAATCGAGAACGCTGGTGTTTTTAGTTCATGGGATAAATTACCTATAAATTCCCTTCTAAAATTTTCCTGCGATTGTAGGGCTTTAATTTCTTCTTGCTTGTCGGCAGAAATCCGATCTACATAATCTTCCGCCTCAGTAAATAAATCCGATAATTTTTTCCCCTCGAGTTTGGGAGGGGTTTGTACGATTTTGAAAATGTTGTCCAAACGAACTTCGAAAAAATGACGAATCCCAAGCGTTAAACTAATAAATAACAGGCATCCACACAGGATGAACAGCCCTAGCGAAACAATAAGGCTCAACTCGAAATATGTTGAAACCCATAAAATTGCAAAGCCGCTTAATGCGGAGGCGATGCAAACAAGGATTAAGAAATAATCAGGCTTATCCAGTTTCATGCTTGGTCAAAGGCATATCCAACACCTTTGATGGTACGAATATACGATTCTCCAAGTTTTTCGCGTAGTTTTCGAATGTGAACGTCAATGGTTCGCTCACCTACCACCGTTTCGTTTCCCCATACCAACGATAAAATTTGTTCCCGGTTAAATACTTTTCCCGGTCTACTGGCCAATAATTCAAGCAATTCGAACTCTTTCTTTGGCAATTGAAATTCTTGCTGTCCAACAACCGCAACATAACGATTCCTGTCGATCAGGATTTCTGATTGTTGCGCCCCACCAGCGGGAGTGCTGCCCGTGGATAGACGACGCAGTAAAGATTGAATTTTACTAATCAATAAACGTGGTCGAATGGGTTTGTTGATGTAATCGTCTGCTCCCGCGGAGAAACCTGCAATTTGAGTATAATCTTCGGCACGAGCGGTTAAAAAAGCGATAATGGGTTGATTAATGCTGAGGTCCTTACGGATGATTTGACATGCTTCAATGCCGTCCATTTGTGGCATCATCACATCCATCAAAATGAGGGATGGGGGTATTTCCTGTACTTTTTTAACAGCCTCCTCCCCATTGGTTGCCGTGAAAACCATATATCCTTCCTTATGCAGGGTGTACGATAAAAATTCGAGAATATCCTGCTCATCGTCCACCAGTAAAATTACATGCCCTTTATTCGTTTCCATAGCAAAAAAAGGGGGGCAATTCCCCCCTGTATAAGGTTAATGATTATTGGTTAACCACCAATTTACGAATGGCGTTTCCTTGGTTGGTTTGAACCATTACATGGTAAACTCCGTTTGCGATTCCTTCTAAGGAAAGAACAGCGGCGTTGCTTGTTGCAACCGTTCTTCCAAACCCGTCAATCAACGTTACTTGCTCAAGGCTAGCTCCGTTCAACATAACCGTGAAAGTTGTCGTTGCTGGGTTAGGA
>VGMY01000016.1 GCA_016866255.1 Bacteroidota bacterium
ATGAAAGAATCGGGCAAAATTGAAATAAAGCAATGAAAAGATACATTGCGGGGTGGAGCAGTTGGGAGCTCGTCGGGCTCATAACCCGAAGGTCACAGGTTCGAGTCCTGTCCCCGCTACAAGGAAACCCTGACGAAACTGTCAGGGTTTTTTTTATGCCGTAAACTGAATCAAGCCGGAGGTTTGAATGAAGGATTAAGGCATAAAAAAAAGAGTTGTGAAACAACTCGGTTTTCCTTGTTAAGCCCCACCTGATCCGCCACGGCGGACCATCCTGACCAAACGAAGTGCGCGTCAGGATACTCCTGTAAGTTTAAGTTCAAAAGCAAATGGAAATGCAAAAAGATTTCGCTTTTAGCGCTTGGCTTTTCCATGTTAAGCCCCCCCTGATCCGCCACGGCGGACCATCCTGACCAAACGAAGTGAAGGATAGTCCTGTAAGTTTACGTTCAAAAGCGAAAGGAAATGCAAAAAGATTTCGCTTTTAGCGCTTGGCTTTTCCATGTTAAGCCCCCCCTGATCCGCCACGGCGGACCATCCTGACCAAACGAAGTGCGCGTCAGGATACTCCTGTAAGTTTACGTTCAAAAGTTCATGGGAATGTAAAAAAGGAAGCTTACCCCTAAACTTGCTAAAGAGTTCCCTCGGCGTTAGACTCTGCCCCGGGGTTTTGGAGGCCGTTAGCTTTTCCAATCCCTGTAATGGCCGAGGATGCCACTTGGTTGCAGTGATAAAAACTTATGCAGAGGGCGACAAAAGATGAAAGGGCTTTCATGTATTTTTTCGAGGCATGAAAAAACAAGCTTTACTATTACACTATCTTAACAATTATTTAGGAAATCCATCGGTACGGAATTCCGACCTTTGCATCGAATTTTATGACAACTCTCTTTATCTCCTCGTTTATTTCGCTTTTTTCGTTGATTAATCCGTTGAGCGCAATGCCCGTTTTTATATCGCTTACCAACGGATTTCCGAAGGATCATTTATACAGAACCGTTCGTCGAACGGCAATTTATGTTTTGATAGTTTGTATCATTTCGTTCCTAATTGGTGAATTCATTCTAGAATTCTTTGGAGTATCAATCCACGCCCTCAAAATCGCAGGTGGCATCATCATATCCCGTTCGGGGTTCCAGCTCTTAAACTCGCAACATAAATCCGATATACAGGGTGAAATTGAAAAAGAATCCCGACTCAAAGAAGATATTTCGTTCAGTCCGCTTGCCCTGCCGTTATTGGCAGGTCCGGGAACTATGTGCTTACTCATCAATCTTGGGATTCAATCCAAAGGTTTCGTTGAAAAAGCCTCGATTATTGGTTCCATTATTGGTGTAGCCGCGGTGATTTATTTGGTGCTATCATCAGCACCGTTAATCTTGAAGTATTTAGGTCAGACAGGCTTGAGAACACTGTCCAAAATAATGGGATTGTTGGTGCTATCCATCGGGATTCAAATGATGGTTTCCAGTGGAAAGATGCTTTTACAGGCAGGAATTTAAAGCTCTTTAAAATCGTCGAAAGGTTCGTCTTCTTTTTTAGCCATTTTTGGGTTGGGAGAAATCAACCAGAGTACCGCACTCAAAAATCGTATTAGGGTTCCAAGAACGAAGAAAAATCCAAAAATTTTAAAAATCCAACCCAGTACAGGAATGTCGGTGAGGTACTTGGTTTTTTCATAAAACCACAAGTTGGTGGTGCTGTCCAACGCTGTAGGATATAGCACCCACAGTAGCGTAACTCCCAATGAAATCAATGCCAAGGTCCACTCCCATTCATTTTTTGTTTTTAGTTTTTCGTAAAAGGTAGCATAAATTTCAACCCTCATCATAGCGTTCCGCGAACGGATATTTCTAATTAAATAGAGGAAATAGGTTAACATTCCTAGTGCGAGGATTGAATTGAAACCCAAGGGTGGGTTCTCCATTTGTAAAAATTTTAACACCAAGGAGCCAAGGAATAAGGAATGTAAAAGTTGTAAAAAATAACGCATCTGAAATCGAATGCTTTGGGGAATCACCAACACCAAGAGCAACTGAATCCAAAACCACAGAAACGCGAAGGCAGAAAACAGTATGCCTAGTTGGAAAAGTAGTTGAAGGGTCTTCATTATTTGGGGATAGCTTGAAATTTCATGTATTCTTGCGGCGCATTTGGTGCAGTTGTAGGATCAAAATCCAGGCTTAAAATTTTACCCTCCGTTCTGCGGTTAAGCTGATTAAGATATTCAAAAAGTGGTGGATTATCTTTTTTCAAGAGAATAAATTCTTCCGTGAGGCGGGTATATTCTCCTTGATCGGGATCGTACCACAAAGCAGGGTTCGATTCTCCCTTACCAACGGGAACAATTCTTCGAGGGTCAACATGTAATTGGGTAACTAAAAATTTATAGCACGCTTTAGCGCGATTTTCTGAAAGGATTTGGTTGCTTTCTGTTTCTCCGCGAGAGTCCGTATGGGAAATTAATTCAATGGTCATTTTGGGATAATCCTCCAATAATTTGGCAATCGCTCGGAGGGAATCGGTGCAATTTACCGAACTGTCGGTAATGAACTCCCAACTTCCAAATTGATACTGGATGTTGGGAAATCGTATGATACTTTCTTCTTGGACTTCAGGTTGATTGATGTTGATGGATTCTTGGATTTTTTGCCCGATAGAATCTATAATGGTCAATTTGTATTCGCCTTTTCTTAAGTTGGTCAAATTGGGGATGTTTTGTCCATTAGACCACAGATACTTGTAGGGTGGAACCCCCGACAAGATCAAAACACTTATAGAACCATCATTTCCCTGAAAGGTACTTACGTCTTTTGTAACTACGCTGTACATGAGTTTTGGTGCAGGTAGGGCAAGGGAAGTCCATAAATCAAGATCACTGCCCGCTCGATTGCTAGACCAAATCGCTTTATTGCCATACAGGGAAAAATAAGCATCAAAATAGGCGGTGTTGATGGTTGCACCTAAATTGACGGGCTTACTCCACGAGTTCCACTTTCCTTTTTTGACGCTATAAAAAACATCTGCGTTACCGAAGCCTTTAAAGCCATTGCTTGAAAAAAACAAGGTGTCTTTGGTTGCATTGAGAAAAGGTGAAATTTCATAACCCGGGCTATTTATTGTTGCCCCCATATGTTCTAACTCAGACCATTCTCCGTCGGTTTTTAAAGAAAAATAAAGGTCCTCTTCCCCTTCGCTGTCTGCGCCTTCGCATGAAATAATTAACACCGTTTCATCCGAGGACATGCCATACCCAACATATTTTCCACTAACGTCTAAGTACGGGATTTCCAGTTTTCTTTTTAAGGTCCATAGGCTGTCTCCGCTTTTTTGTTCAGCCGTGCTGATTCCTTTGCGGGAACCATGTTGGGAATAATTCGCTAATAAATACAATCGCGATAAACTGTCCTCTTGGGATTTGTGGGCTGAAATTACGGCATTGTGCAATTTGTTGTTCAGGGGGGCTAGCGGCTTGGGACTTGACCAAGAATGGTTGGTGGATAGGGAGTACCAAATGTCTTGATCGTAGATCCCACCTGCATTTTTCGCCTCATAAGTTCGGACAAAGTACAGCGTCTTGCCATCAGGAGCCAGTACAGCATTACTTTCCTCCGCAGCCGAATTAAGGGGTTCACGAAAGCGCTCCGCTTTTGAAAATTCATATAACTGGCCAAAGAAATGGACCGAAAGAGAACAACAAATGGCCAAAATGTACTTGTTAAAATCCATACCTCAAAAAGATTTCGTGCCCTCCATTGGTAAACTGATTCAAACGATTGGTAATAAAATCAATGGCATACCCAATTTTTAAATTACCCGACACCTCCATACCCGCCATCACGCCTGCAGAAGCTCCGTGATGGTAGTTTACTCCAGCCCAAAAGAGGTAGTTTATCGTTACTAAAGTTGAGAATTCAAAGGAATAAGGGGCAGCCCCCATTTTTTTTACCAAGAAGGCAGGATGAATTTCTAGCCCTGAGCTCGTGGGGATGTTATACCCTAACGACGCATTCCAATGCAATCTCGGGTCGAGATAGTTTTGCTTTTGCAGCAAGAATTGGGGGATTACACCGTGCATTGTAGCTACGGAGAAAAACCAACGTTTATTGTTCAATCCGAACCCTAAGGATCCAGAAAAATTAAGGGAGCGTTGGTTTCCATTGAGCAAAGCATCGTAGGTGGCGTCGCCGCCAGAGTAAACCAACTCGGGATCCAACACATTGAGAACCACCCCTTGGTTAGGTAGAAAGACATTGTTTCTTATACCTGCTCTCAGCCCAAGAGTCGCTTTCCAATCCGAATTCAGGGAGAGATTTAAGGCATAATTTCCGTTAACATCTAAAAAACGAAAAGCACCGTAGTCGTCAGATACCACTTGGCCGCCGACAAAATGACGCAGCACAAATTTTTTCTTCTTTTCAACGGGCGTGTAGTCTCGTTGTATTCGGCTGCCGGGATTGTAGATTGTTTTAACTTTCTTTTTAAGCAGGGTTTGGCCGTGCAAAACTAAGGTGCGCGGTTCATATCCGAATCCGGACATTTGCCACCTACCGCTTAAAGAAATGCTGCTTTGTTTATGGAAGGCCATTGCTGCCGGATTATAGACCGAGGGCGTCAGAATGAATTGCCGAAACTGAGGTAATTGCTGGGCATAAACCGTAAATCCAAACATTATAAAACTTGCTACTACTGCCTGCTTCATGGTTTTCGAATAATACTTACAATTCCATTAACTGGCTCGATGCTGCCGTCAGTTGCCTTATCAATGACGTAATAATAACTCCCGTTAGGTAAGTCCTCCCCTTGATAGGTTCCGTTCCAAGGGGAAGAGGAATAATCGCCCTCCATAGAGGTGTATAAAAGTTCTCCCCAACGGTTGAATACCCGCACTTGATTCAATGGAAATTTATCGTCCAAGCCAACAATTTCCCAGATATCGTTGTCGCCGTCTCCATCTGGGGTAAAGGCTGAAGGGGTTATCAAATTACAGGGCGCAACCGTTACTGTAAAAGCACTGACAGGGCTCAAACAACCCGCAACACTTTGTACCACATAATAGGTTGAACTGCTATCGCTGCTGGGAAAGAAGGCATTGCCTTCACCTAAATATTGCGTTAATAGCGAATCCGAAAACCAAGAAATGATTCCGTTATTATTCGGATTACTGATGCTCAAGAGGCTGCTTGATTCATTTAGACACACCGTAGTTTCTCCAACCACAAGGGGTTGCTGAGGCACCAGGAGGCTGTCCAAAAGTAAGGCGTCACTCAAGGCATTGGTGCAGTTTACATCTGAAACGCTGCTAAGGGTGTACCAACCGGCTAGATTTCCAAGATACAAGGGATTCGAATTTCCTTGAAGCGTGTCAAAAACCCCATTGAATGCATATACTAAACTTACGGGATATTGAGCGCTGAGGGATACTAACACGGAGTCAAAACTTTGGGAAAGGCAGTTAAAGGGGCCCCCTGTTAAACTCAAGAGACTCGGTAAGGGGTGAACTTGAAGTTCAAAACTGTCCTGAACCACGAACCCACAGAGGGTCGTAGCATAAAAAACTTCGTAGGTTCCGGGTTGAGTACCGTTGCTTAGCAGCGTTCCCGAGATGGGGTCGATGTTCAATCCTTGAGGTTGTGCCGAAAAGAGGCCGGTGCTTGGTATACCTTCATGGAGCTGCGCCATGGTCGGAGCAAAGCCCATGCACAATTCAACGGGGTATTGGAGGCCAAGGTCGGTATTTCCATGGTAGATATTAACCGTGCTTTGATTGGTACAGGATTGTAGCGTAAAAAAAGAGATATCGTCGAGGGCAAAGTCGTTTCCAATACCCGACTGGTTTAAATTAACCAATTCAAGCGTTGCTGCGGTATCGCTGCCAGCATTCCACATAACAGAATGTGCCTGCCAAGAACAAGTGACGTTACTTAGGGTGTCCGTTGATAGGGGCGTGCCATTAATTCTGGTTTGTAAAATGGCAGGATTTGCACCATTTACGGATTGCGAATAATATTGAAATGTGTAGTTTTTCAGGGACTCTACTGCGCAAGTCTGACGCCAAACAACGCTATTTCCCGATACGGCACCGTCAACCACCATCATCATGGCAACGCCGTTGCCCAGCGTATGGTCGAAGCAAGCGGCAAAGGGGGGTTCCCAAAAATTGGCGTTGGGGGTGAGCCCATAGGCGCTTTGAATTCCAGTTGGGTTGGAAGGCGTAAAGTAGGACAAGTCGCTGTAAAATCCCGTGTTTCCTGCCTCAAAATCCCCATTGGTGAGTAAATTGGCGTTGAGGTCGTTGGTGGAAATGGTGTAAACGGTAGTTTGGTTAGGACTTACGTTGATGCTGTCGTTGGAGGCATTTACCATTCCGGGATCTGCGGGGGATGCGGTCCACAAATAGGTAGGATTTTGTTCGGAGCTTACGCCGATAAGGACCGATTCCCCCAGGCAAATTGCTGTATCGGATGGATTGACTTCTAGGAAATTATTAGGGGGTAATAACAAATCGACCAAGGCGACGGTTTGGTTGTTGAAATCATTCACAGTACAGTTGTAAGTTCCGCTTTCCAACCCAAGAAAAGTACCTTGATTACTGCTAAGAAAACCAGAAGGGCCGTTCACTTGAAATTGGTAGGGAGGAGTCCCTCCCTTAGCGTAAAGAAAGATCCCACCGCTCAAACTATCAGAGCAATTTGGACGGGTAAGCGAAGCTGAAACAGAAAGTGCGTTATCTAACGGAAGAACCGATACATCGTCCAAAGCAAAGTCATTCCCTAAGGCAATAAGGTTGTTGTCGTATAAAGCGATGTTGACGCAGGTTGAGTTTGCTGTAAATTGAATGGCATACGGCTGCCAACCCAATGCCGGGAGAGGCGCCAAGGTAGATTGTGTAAGCACTTGGACATTTGTGGCGTTATTAAAAATAGCCTTTACATCGGCTTGGGTAGCCGAGTTGATTACCGCAGATGAAATGGAATGTAGCCAGTAGCTCATTAGGTAATCATTGCCGGATATGAGTCCGCACACTCCCCCTCCGTTATTTCCCGCTTGCCAAAAAGGTTGGTTTCCACCGACAGTACCCCCGTCGACAATGAGCATTTGCCCATTGCCCGATGTGTGGTCGCCGATGGATAGAAAAAAAGTTGGGTTAACCAGTTCCGGTTGATTGCTTAGGGCAAAATTTCCAGGCACGGTGGTTCCGCTGAAAGGAGCCGTGAGAAGCGCATAGCCGTTACCATTGACATTGAACCCAATTCCGGGGCCGCCAAGCTCAAAGTCTCCGTTGAATAGGTGATTTTGGCTTAGAGTGGGCAAAGCAAAACAGGATAAAAGAATAATTAACCATGCTTTCACATTTCAAAGTTAGGATGATTATTGAATTGAGGGAATTGTGGGAAAAAAATTCCCTTCAATCCATGCAAGAACAGGGGGGGTCAATTAAGAGGATACAGTGTTTAAAATCCTGCACCATTTTTCCATGCACAACATGTCCGTACATAACTCCTTGAATATCGAGCTTTTTGAGCTTAGGTAGTTCTTTCAATTTTGGGGAAAAATATTGAATGGCATTGTCGTACATGTCAAGGGATTCGAGATTCTTTAGGTAAACAATCTCATCGGGAATCCTGTCAATTTGATTCATGCCAAACGACAATTGCGTAAGTGCTTCGAGTTGAAAAATGGCGTAGGGAATAGCCTTCATTTTATTGTTGCTCAAATCGAGATGACTGAGGTTTTTGAGAAGGCTTAACGAATCGTTCAAAAGTTCCAGTTTATTTTTTGAGAGATTGAGTTTGGTTAAATTGGGCAATTCATAAACGATGGAAGGTATGGCATACAGTTTTTCCCTTCGCAGGTCCAAAGAATAAACGCTGTCCTTTACCGCATTGTTGAGCTCGGAAAGCCGATAAGTGCGGTTAGGTTGCGCGGTACTCAAAAAATTAAGGGCGCAAAAAATAATGCCTAAGGTGCGCTTCATCCTGGGATAATTGTTCTTTCAGTTCATTTAAGGTATTGAATTTTCGCTCGTTTCGAATACGGTCATGCATAAAGACTCGAACCTCACTTCCGTAAATATCCGAATTAAAGTCAAGAATATGTACCTCTATGACCTCCTTGATGCCATGAAGGGTGGGCCGGATTCCTATATTCATCATTCCCCAATAGGAAGACGCCGCAATTTCGCACTTTACCGCGTATACGCCTTGGCCCGGGATTAACTTTGAGCAGGACCGTAACTCCAAATTAGCCGTTGGGTAGCTCAGGGTTCGGCCGTTTTTTGCTCCATGTACCACGGTTCCCACAAAGGAATAATGATAACCGAGCAAACGGTTTGCCTCTTTTGGGTTTCCGGAACTCAACGCATTTCGAATTTTCGTTGAACTAACAATAATCGAGTCGACCGCCTGTGCTGAAATTTCTACAACCTCAATACCTTGAGGGCTCAGTTCCCTGCGCAGAAGTCCAATATTTCCTTCACGGTTGTTACCAAATTTATGATCGTACCCCAATATAACGCCTGAAATAGCGAGGCGTTGGACTAAATATTGATGAATAAAATCCAGGGCAGTTAGTTGGGAAAATTCTTTGGTAAACGGGACAACGAGCAAAAAATCCAATTCCGTTTCTTGAAGCAGTAAAATTTTTTCCTCCAGGATACTAAGTAAGGAAATCTCACCAAGCCCCAGGGCTTCTCGCGGGTGTGGGTCGAAAGTAATGAGCATGCATTCCACCCCCTTTTTCCGGGCCATTTGTACCATCTTTTCAATCACTTGTTTGTGTCCCAAGTGCACACCGTCGAACGTGCCTATCGTTACTAAGGGATTGGAGGTTATGTTGAGTTCCGATAAATCGTAAAATACCTTCATTATGTTGGCACAAAGGTAAAGATTCCCTCGATTCCAACCTTTGAAACATTTCAAGTACTTTTGAAGAAATTTAACACTATGGAAAACAGATTTTTGTTAGGATTTATCGCCTTGTATCTCGCTTTTGGACAGCTTAGAGCAGACGAGGGGATGCTTGTTCCCTTAGTGCTTAAAGCATTCGAGTCCGACATGCAAGCTAGGGGGATGAAGTTAACGGCCGAACAAATTTACAGCGTTAACCAAGCCAGTTTGAAGGATGCTATCCTGCAATTTGGAGGGGGCTGTACCGCAGAATTGGTTTCTAAACAGGGCTTACTCTTAACCAATCACCATTGCGGTTATTCTCAAATCCAATCCCATTCCAGCCTCGAAAACGACTATTTGAAAAATGGTTTCTGGGCAAAGGAGAAAAAGGATGAACTAACCAACCCCGGTTTAACCGCCGTGCGCATCGTTCGTATTGAGGACGTAACGGAAATGGTTTTGACCAATACCTCGGGTAAAAACGATCAATCCATCATCAACCAAAACATCGCTAACCTAGTCAGAAAAGCTGTGGAAGGCAGTCATTACGAAGCAGAGGTAAAAGCCTTCGATTACGGCAACGCCTATTATTTGATGGTTAAGGAGGTGTTTAAAGACATACGGTTTGTTGGGACCCCTCCAAATTCCATTGGTAAATTTGGCGGCGATACGGACAATTGGGTATGGCCAAGGCATACCGGAGACTTTTCCGTGTTTCGAATTTATGTGGGTAAAGACAACAAACCAGCCCCTTATTCCGTCGAAAACGTTCCGTACACGCCGCTGCAATACCTCAACATTTCCTTCAAGGAACGAAAAGAAGGCGACTTTACCATGGTTTATGGTTTTCCGGGAGTTACCGAGCAACACGTGGTTTCTGAATACCTGAAGTTCATCGTTGAGCGGGAACGTCCTGCTCGCATTGCCATGCGCGATAAAAGCTTGGAGGCCATTGGTAAGGGGATGAAGTCTTCCGAACTTATTCGTATCCAATACTCTGCTAAGCAAGCGTCGATTGCGAATGCGTGGAAAAAATGGATAGGGCAAATTGAAGGCTTAAAAAATTTAGACGGCATTGCCGTTAAACAAACCTATGAGGCTGCATATGAATCCAAAGCAGCCACCAAACCCGAATGGCAAAAGTATTCGGACGCCCTGGACTCCTTGAACCAATGGGTAAAGACGAATGCCAACAAAGAGTTGAGATACGCCATGGGAATGGAATATTTTGCTGTTGGGCCAGAGTTGTTCAAGTTGGTTAAGGCTACAAAAGATCTTTTTCAAGCGTTGTCGTTGGCCAAAACCCCCGAAGCACTTTCGGGCGCTAAAGATAAGTTGCTCTCATCTGGGCGTATGTTCTTTAAAAATTATAACAACGCAGTGGATTCTGCCATTTTTCAGGCACTAACTCAGCAGTATCAGTTGGCAGAGTCCCCATACAACGAAAGATGGAAGCTTGTAAACGTTTCTGAATTAACACGAAGGATCTATGCGAACTCCATTTTTAGCGACTCTGCGCGCTTTATCCAATTCGTCAATTCTTTTTCAAAGAAATCTTACCATAAATTGTTGAACGACCCCGGCCATCAATTTTACACCTCGTTCTACGCGATATTTTTTGAAGAGGTTGCCCCCGAATATAGGAATTATCAACAGAGGATTTCCCTGTTGATGCAAACTTATGTGGAAGGGAAATATGTGATGTTTCCCAATAAAAAACATTGGCCGGATGCTAATTCAACCTTACGGATTACCTACGGACAACTGGAAGGTTCGTCGCCTGTAGATGGCATGGCGTACACCGAACACACCACACTGGATGGAATAGTTGCTAAAAATGCCACTGGCAACGCTGATTTTGAAGTTCTGCCGCGCATGTTAGCATTGGCCAAAGCACGTGATTATGGTGTCTACGGTCAAAACGGAGAATTGTGGGTTTGCTTCACAGGTTCAAATCATACAACAGGTGGGAATTCAGGTTCCCCGGTTTTGGACGAAAACGGGAACTTGATGGGTTTAAATTTTGATCGATCTTGGGAAAGCACCATGAGCGATTTCCTTTTTGACCCAGATCGCTGCAGAAACATTGTCGTAGATATTCGCTATGTGCTTTGGGTCATGGATATTTACTCAGGAGCAAAGCACCTGGTGGATGAAATGGCATTGATAAAAGAATAGTATATCTTTGTTTTAATTTTTGTCAGGTTAAGCCATGCGAATGTTCGTAACGTTTCTTTTTCTACTGCTCGTATTTTCAGTAGGGGCATCAACAACACCTTTAAAGACGAAGAAAATTCGGGGCTTTATCGTAGACTTTAAAACAAAAGAAAAAGTCGACGAGGTAGCAGTCGAGTTGTTATCTTCTGTCACGGGACAACGTTTTAAAACGAAAGCCAGCAACGGTGAGTTTATCTTTTCGCAAGTTCCAATTGGTAAATGCGTGTTGCTGTTAACGGATCAAGATTATGTGTCAGATACGCTAGCGACCTTTGAAACCAACGCTCGGGAACATAGGATTCATTACACATTCAACAAAGACCAACCTTTTCTTGCTCAACTAAAGGTAACGTGGTTTTTTAATTGGGGGAATCGTAAAGTCGTACTCGCAAACGGCAAAACCTATGTGCAAGAACATTATTGGTCTCACCTCTTGGCAAAAATTATTTTGGTTATCTATGCTTTTTGCCTAATCATGATATTTTATTATAGCGTTATACAGTTAAGCTTGGCCGTTAATTACCGTAAATCGAAGAAAAAAGCCGGTGTACCAACGCCTATCTTCGATCCATCAAAAGCTCCAAAGGTTACCGTTCAATTGCCGATGTATAATGAAATGTTTGTGGCTGAGCGCATCATCGAAAAAACGGCTAAATTCAATTATCCTAAAGATAAATTGCAAATCCAAGTTCTGGACGACTCCACGGATGAGACCAAGGATATCATTGCCCGGAAAGTCGCCGAAATCGCGGCGCAGGGAGTAAACATTCAACACGTTCATCGAGTGGATCGAACTGGTTACAAAGCAGGTGCCCTTGATGCCGCTATGGGAGAAGTTCAGGGAGAATTTATTGCCATTTTTGATGCCGACTTTGTGCCCGACGAAGACTTCCTTCTTCGCACTATTCCCTATTTCAATCATGAAAATATCGGGGTCGTCCAAACGCGTTGGGGGCATTTGAATAAATCCTATTCGATATTAACGGAACTTCAAGCTTTTGGCTTGAACGGACATTTTGCCATTGAGCAACAAGGTCGAAATGCATCAGGACACTTCATTAATTTCAACGGTACGGCTGGAATTTGGAGAAAAAGTTGCATTGAGGATGCAGGGGGTTGGGAACATGATACCATTACTGAAGACTTAGACCTGAGCTATCGTGCGCAAATGAAGGGGTGGAAGTTTACCTATTTAGAAGATGTTGAGTCCCCTGCGGAATTACCTATTACCATGTCGGCACTCAAAAGCCAACAACATCGTTGGATGAAAGGGGGAGCAGAGGTTTTTATTAAAATACGAAAGCGGCTTGTGGTACAAAAAGGGCTTCGTTTTACGGATAGGATACACGGGTTGGCGCATCTGTTCAATTCCTCCGTTTTTTTATTCATTCTCATTTTATCCATCCTGAGTTTAGTCATTCTTCATATCAAAGATTCTTTTTCCGATTTGAATTTTTTCGTCCAGTTTGGTGCATTTTTTATCTCGAGCACCTTGTTTTTAGCCTTTTACTACTGGAATTCCTACCGCGACAAAACAGGCAATTTCTTTCCGGATTTAATGCGTTTTGCAAAGCGTTTCATCCAGTTTTTATCGGTTTCCATGGCACTGTCGCTCAGCAATGCGGTGGCGGTGATTGAAGGATACCTTCGAATTAAAAGCTCTTTTGTGCGAACCCCAAAATTTAATGTTGCCCGAAAAGACGAGTTTAGCGGAAACCATTACGACAAAAAGAGCCTGTCTATTTTAAACATCGCCGAAGGTATCCTAATGTTAGCTTTTGGTTACACGGCGTTGATTAGAACGATTTACGGAGATCTGGGCATGGTGCCTTTTCATGCGATGTTGGCAGTGGGTTATGGTGTAATTTTTTTCAGTACCATCCAAGAAGTTCGAAAAGGGAAATAATGAAAGTTCGCCTCTTGGTCGTTGGCAAAACCCTGGAAACGTCCCTAAAAATCCTGGAGGATAAATACACCCAGCGACTTGTGCATTATTTGCATTACGAAAGGATGGATCTTCCGGATGTCAAAAATGCGGGATCCCTAAGTTCAGACCAATTAAAAGAGAAAGAAGGACTGTTAATTCTCTCGAAAGTTGGGCGGGAGGACTTTTTTGCGTTGCTGGATGAAAAGGGGGATCAGTTTACCTCAGTTAGTTTTTCAAAATGGTTGGAATTAAAGTTTCTTTCATCCAACAAACGAATTACTTTTTGTGTTGGGGGTGCTTTTGGATTTTCAAAACAGGTGCATCAGCGCGCAGATGCAAAAATATCGCTCTCGAGGATGACCTTTTCTCATCAAATGGTTAGGACAATTTTTTTGGAGCAATTATACCGCTCATGCACGCTGATCAAAGGGGAAAAATACCATCATGAATAGCCCTCATTGCCCTTGAATTATGCTTCAATCCTTCGAAATTTTAGGACTTGATTTAATATTCTTACTGATGTATCTATCGCTGATTCTTGTGGCGAATAATCAGATAAAAAAGGCTTATCATTCCACAACATTGATTCCGTTTTTTTATTTCGGTTGGCTCTTTAAAGTATTATTTTCCCTCATGTTTTCCTCGGTTTATTTGTTCATTGTGGGCGGGGGAGATATCAATGCCTATTGGAAAGGGGCTTGTTGCTTAGCCGATTTATTTTATTCCAACCCAGAGGCTTATTTTTCTGAGTTGTGGCATACCGAAAGAACTTTGGGCATTGCCCATCACTTTAACAGCCTTACCGGTTACCCACCCGGTTGGATTTGGCGGGAGGAGGAGGCTTGGTTTGCCACCAAGGCTATTTCATTGTTCGCAATTATTACCTTCAAAGGATTTTGGACAACAACGCTGCTCATATCGACCCTTGGATTTTGGGTAAATTGGCTCCTCGCAGTGAAGCTGGATAAGAACGAGGGGTTCTCCAGAAATACGATTCTAGCAGCGTTGTTTTTTATCCCCTCTGTTGGTTTTTGGTGTTCTGGAATCAGTAAAGACAGCCTAGCCTTAATGTTGACCATCTTCCTAATTTATCAGTTTTTTAATTTCCTAAAATGGGAGGAATCAGGGCGATTTTTGCGCATCTTTTTGATACTTTGCTTGGTGTACTTAACTTATTTGATCAGGCACTATTTGGCCTATGCAATAGGAGGGCCTTTTATCCTTGCGTTTGTGGGCCGTTACGGTAAACGTTTCGTAGGGCGTCCATTATTTCTTTGGATTTTTAGGCTTACGGTATACATTGTGCTCATTATCGTTTCCATAATAATTATTGATGCCGATCAATCGAAAGCTCTTTTAATGGAAGCCAACATTACTAAATCCGATTTCAGTTTGAATCCCATTTACAGCGGTGCCAAATATGATATGCCGACTTTCACGGGGTCTGCCATTGATTTGTTATCAATATTCCCTTTAGCGATTTATACTGCGCTCTTTCGTCCCACGTTTCTTGACAACGTTGGTCTAAGCTTTATTATCAACCAGGTAGAGAGTCTGCTGTTTCTTTTTCTTGTGATTCGCTTCGTATTCAGAAAAACCTTTTTCAAGCAACTCAATGCGCTTGTTCGAGATGAATTCCTTTTGTACATCCTGGTTTTTGTTTTATTGGTGTCATTTATGGCAGGTTATTCTTCAATCCTTTTTGGGGTATTGGTACGAATTCGATCGGTTGCTTTACCCTTTTTGATACTTTTACTTTTCAGAGGAAAAGGTTCATCGGAAACGTCAACGTAATTATGTGCGGTATTGCTGGTATTTTAGACTATTCAGGAGCCTCAAATGACCTTGTTTTAGAACAAATGAGGGATTCCCTGGTGCATCGTGGGCCAGATAACGGAAACCAAAGTTCTTGGAAAGGCGCTTGTTTTTTGGGATTAGCGCATCGAAGACTGGCAATTATTGATCCTTCGGACTCCGGGAACCAACCTATGCACTTTAAGCATCTTTCCGTCGTATTTAATGGCGAGATTTATAACTTCAAAGCAATAAAAAAAGAACTGCTCTTGTGCGGACATTCCTTTGAAACAGCCTCGGACACTGAGGTGTTATTGCATGCCTTTTATGAATGGAATTTAGATGCCGTTAATCGGTTTAAAGGAATGTTTGCCCTTGCTCTTGTGAACCATCAATCTCAACAACTTTATCTTTTTCGCGACCGCTTTGGTGTTAAACCGCTTTATTATTTTCATAAAGATAAAACTTTTCTTTTTGCAAGCGAATTAAAAGCGTTTCATGGTCACCCCGCATTTAAAAAGGAATTAAATCAGGCGTCGTTAGCTCATTTTTTTCTTTTCGGAAATGTCCCTGCTCCTGAATCCATTTTTGAGAACACCTTCAAATTAATGCCAGGATCCTGCCTGCGGGTCAACATCCTTGATTTGACTTTTTCGAACCTTATTTATTGGTATCCAAAGGCAACTGAGGAAATCATGCCTGCAATCCATTTTGAGGAAGCTAAAATCAGGGTAAAATCCCTATTGGAGGCTTCGGTAATTCAGCGAACGGTATCGGATGTGCCGCTTGGCTTATTTCTCTCGGGAGGCTACGATTCTGCGACCGTTGCCGGAATACTTACGCAACATACCGGATCCTTGAAAACATTCACGGTTTCGGTACCCGATATCGGATTAGACGAAGGGCCCAAAGCGCGTCAAATCGCTCATCATTTAGGAACAGATCACACGGAAATAGAGTGCTCGGCAGATGAAGCGAGGCGAGTAATCCCTAAGTTACCTTCCATATACGATGAACCTTTTTCCGACAGCAGCGCGATTCCGACTTATTTGGTTGCCAAAGAAACCGTCAAGTCTGTGAAGGTAGCCTTAAGCGCTGATGGTGGTGATGAATTTTTTGGAGGTTATAACCGTTATCGGTATTATTACAAGATTCCAAGTTGGATTAACCGTTTGCCAACGGCTCTTGGGAGGGGAGTAGAAGCCACCGTTGGTGCTTTGAACCTAAAAAATCTGAAGGCCCAAAGAGTTGCAAAATTTTCTCGATTAATAGGAAATTTCTCGCTGGAGACATACATGAAAGCCATGACCTACTCCGTGTCGGAAGAGTTTGTTCATCAATTGCTTCGCGAACCTCACAGGGTAAAGGGGCTGCCATTTGTAGAATCGCATAGCCCAATCAGTACCCTTATGTTAAACGATACCGTAAATTATCTTCCCAACGATATTTTACACAAGGTGGATCGAGCAACAATGGCCGTGGGACTAGAAAGCAGAGAGCCTTTCCTTGACGATGAACTATACCTTGCTCTTGCACAACTGCCTGACGCGTTCAAATGCACGCCAAGAGCATCGAAAATACTTTTAAAAGATATTGCTCATCAGTACATTCCTTCCGGTATTTTATCAGGCCCCAAAAAAGGTTTTGCCATTCCAATAAATGACTGGATGAGGCAATATCTCCAACAAGAATTAAGGTATTTTTCTTCCCTGGAATTTCTCAATAAACAACGGCTATTCCACGCGGAATTCGCAAATAAAGAGGTTCAGCAATTTCTGAAAGGCAACGACGCAAAGGCCCTTTTTGTTTGGTATTTTTACAGTTTTCAATCTTGGTACGAAGAATGGATGTAGCTTGTAAAATCAACGTTGAGCAGCACGTTTTGTCATTTAATTTCCCTGCTGGAACAAGCCGGGGTGTCATGCGTTGCAAAAAACTATGGATTATTGAATACATCCGAGACGGCAGAGTTGGGCGAGGGGAATGCAGCATCCTGGAGGGGCTTAGTCCGGAGTATGCAGATGATGCATCCTATGAGACCACGCTTTTGGAATATACAAGAAGCATTCAGAAGCGTTGCACCAATCCTGTAGATAGCCTAAGAAAATTGCTCGAATGGTTTCCTCAACTCAGCCAACAGCCCTCGATTCGTTGCGGAATTGAAATGGCCCTTTCGGATTGGATTTGTCCCATCGAGGAAGTTGTTTTTGATACTGACTTTGCGCGAGGTAAATCGGCCATTCCTATTAATGGTTTAATCTGGATGGGTAGTATTCCTTGGATGGAACAGCAAGTAGAGGAAAAAATAGCGCAAGGATTTCAAGTGCTTAAATTTAAAATTGCTGCCCTCGAATGGGAGAAAGAGCTGGAGTTTCTCAAGAGGGTAAGGTCTCGTTTTTCGAAAGAATGGTTAACCATTCGCTTAGATGCTAACGGAGGTTTTCGGGAAGCTGAAGTTGTTTCGCAAATGAGGCAATTGAGTGCCTTGGATATTCACTCCATTGAGCAACCGGTAAATCCAAGCAATCTTCGCATGTTAAAAGAACTTTCGAAACTTAATGTGATTCCGGTAGCTTTAGATGAATCCTTAATCCCGTGCTACAGTGCGGAAGAAAAGCGCAAATTATTAACGGATATCAAACCTCAATACCTTGTTTTAAAGCCAAGTTTACACGGTGGATTTACAGGAGTCCGAGAATGGATTTCCCTGGCCGAGGAACATGGGATAGCTTGGTGGATCACTTCTGCGTTAGAATCAAATATTGGGCTCAAGGCGATAGCACAATTCACAGCAACTTATCCGGTGAAGTGTGCCCAAGGGCTTGGAACGGGTGGCCTATTCACTTCCAATTTTCCCTCAAATCTTCGGCTCAACGGTCCAATGTTAACCCATTATTTCCCGGAACAAGGCCTTATTTCATCGCACGTCGAATAAATGTAGTCGTGTAACAACCATTGAGCCGCTATAGCCAGTTGGGAATAATTTTGTGAATTGTTTCCAAAACTGGCCGCAGTAGTTACCCACATTGTTTGAATAAGTTCCATAACCGAGGCTTTAAAATTGATTTTCTTAACCACTGCGGCCACGTTGTTGGCCCCCGCATGATAAACGTGCATGACCAACAGGCGAAATCCCAGGTCGTTTTCATCGTAACAAATTCCCCGTTCGTTGAGCATATTGCGCGCTGCGGGAATGCAAGTCTGTGCGAGTAACTGGGCGGCAACGTAGGCACTTTTGGCAAAATTTGCACGTTCATCCAAAGAACCATTGACCAGGAGGCCATAGCGTCTTGCCACTGCAGGCATCAGTTGAAATGCGCCATAGGCCCCACTAATTGATTTTTTCAAGCAAGCGGGACTCTCAATTAATAAAATGGCTTGAGCATACCAAGGATCAACCGAATGGTCTTCAAAAATTTTTATTCCTTCTCCAAGTGTGGGAAATACTTCGTGAAAACGATAAAAATCCTTTTTACCCGTTGTCACAAACAGCGATTCCGTAGAGTCGATACCAAATCGTTCTCTGAGTGCCGCTTTGGTCGCTGCTTTTTCGCTATCGGTTTGTTTCGACCAGGAGCTGTAGGCGATGGTTGCTAAAATTTGCCGGGTCCTTGCGACATTTACAACGCATGAATCCGGCGGCAACAGCATAATTTTTCGCCAAAACTGTGGTTGGGGTAAACTTACCCAGCGTTCCATAAATAGCGCATCAGAGTGCATAACACGGGTTAGTTGATTTTTTGTGGTTACCTCAATTTGTTCCTTGAGCCAAGATTGTGCCTGTACCGAGAACGTTGTCGCGACGAAAGTTATTGCAACAACAAAAGCCTTACATATCATACCATCGAAATTAGTGACTTTCAAACCCGAACAACCCATTTAGTTACTTCATTTACCAACAGACAGTTTTTAGTTATTATATTTGAGTGAAATGCGAATGTATCGATGGATTGGTTTTCCATTCATTTTCCTTGTCAAGGTTTATCAATGGATTATATCGCCCTTGTTTCCCCCTAGTTGCCGTTTTACTCCCTCTTGTTCCAATTACATGATTGATGCCATCAAAGAATGGGGATTGATCAAAGGTGTATTTCTCGGCACTAGGCGAATCGCTCGATGTCATCCAAAGGGAGGATGCGGGCACGATCCGGTTCCGAAGAAAAACCCTTCTCCTTTAAAGTCCACCCCCGATCGCGAAGAAGGCTCCTATACGATTGAAGGTTGAGATAGGTTTTTTCCAAATCGCTAACGCGCTCCAACGTAATAACTTGTCCATTGACCTCCAAATTAGCGTCGTTCCAACAACCGCCATAATGCTCAAGCTCCAAGTTTTCCAACCATTGTAGCCACTTTTTCAAGATCTGTAAACCTTGGCTGTTGACGATTCCAAAATCGGCGGAGCCAAGCGAACGAATTACGTGAAGTTTTTTTCTAGCCCGAGTAAATAAGACGTTAAGCCGTTTTTCTCCTCCAAACTGCGTCAAGGGGCCCATGCGTAAGTCCACTTTTCCGTCTTCATTTTTTCCATAGCCGAGGGAAATGATTAACTCATCGTATTCATCGCCCTGTACCTGCTCTAAGGTTTTAAGCACCAGTTTTCCATTGGCTAAAGCTTGCCAAACGATTGCCTCATTGTTATGCCGTAATGTTTCGCAGAGTGCTCCAAGCTGTCGCTCTGAAAAAGTAACTACCCCAACGGTTTGTGATTTGGAGGACAAGCACTTTAGGAGGATTTCAACAAGCGTTTCAATTTCTTGTTGGTTAATTCCTTCACGATATAACCCCGCTTGAATTAAGTGGTCTTCAATGGCTTTGTAGGGGGGGAAGCACGGAACAACCACCAATTCATTTTGGTAAAATTGCGCATTGGAAAATTCAATCAAGCTTGCATTGCGGCTGCGATAATGGAATTTCAGCCTTTTCGTGGGCAGGTTGTAAGCAGCATGCTCTAAAAGATTCATGCGTTCGTTCGATCCACTTGAAAAATAAGAAGTTGGTGCCATTTGCATGAGATCTCCGACGACAATAATGCGTCCTGAGCGGTAAAGGGTACCTAAAGCGTGCGATAAGGGCATTTGACTCGCCTCGTCCACCAAGCCAACATCAAACAGGCTGGGGCTTAATTCAAAATCTAAGGTGAGTTGTACAGGATTGGTAAACCACAAAGGCTTGAGGACCTTCACCCATATTGAGGCCGAACTCGATAGCACCTCGCGAACTGTAGGTAAATTTCGCTTGCGCGCAAACCATTTAACCAGCTCGCGTTTTCCTGCCTTTAAAGTTTCTTTAAGATGCAGTTGTTTTTCGGTCAAGCGACGGTTAGGAAGCGCCAATAATTCATGGAAAGCATCAAACTGTTCTTTTCTTTTTCCGTGCAACAAAGAAGCAAAGCCTTCAGCAGAAATTTCCATACTTTTGGACAGGAAGTCTAGGTATTCCTCCGAAGATTCGATGAACGAGTTCATGGAGGGATTCTGCGATAAAAAACGGTTCCACGCTGTTTCGATAACCGCCTTATTCAAGGCTCCGATATTCGCAACGTTGCGCAAGGCTTTTTTGGTTTCAACCTGTACATTATCCCAAAGTTTAAGGTAAGGAACCAAGGCTGAGGCACGCGCAGTTAGCCCTAACATTAACTCCATCATATTTCGTTCATTGGAGGATTGGAAGGTTCTATTGAGCGTTGAAAGAATTTTACTTACGCGAAAAAAGTGCTCATTGTTGATTTGAACTTGTTCGGGAGATAGGGATTGATAAAGAGGATATAAAGGGCTATTCTGAGTTTGGATAAATCCGAAAAATGCTGTGAAATCCTTGGAGGGCTCATGAAACCCGATGCTGTCAAGCTTTTCTTGAAGCCTTATTTCTAAGGATTTGAGTTTATAAAATTCGAGCGTAGTATGGATTAACTCTTGCCAATTTAACCCTTCAATTCTAAGCCAAAGAATTTTTTGCCGTTGAATTTTCTTTCGATTCCAAAAACGTTCTTTACTCCAATTTTCCTTTAATATTTGCAATTCTTCGAAAGTAGGAAGGGTCCGCCAAGAAGCTATTTTATCCTGCAATTGCTCTTTTTGTGTTCTCAGTTTTTCAAAATCGCGTTTTAATTGGAAAAGGTGTTTTTTGCGTTTTAGAAGCGGATAAAATCGCGCATAATTTTCTCCTGAAAAAAGATGCGCTGCCTGACAAATCCGATAGTATTCAGAAATTTTTTCCAAAGAATTTTCTTCCAGCGGTAACTTACTCAGTTCCTCAATGGTATGTCGCCAAATGACTAAAAGGTCTTCAAATTCGTTCTGAAGAGTCCATGTAGGAGAAATTTGGCTAAGGTATTGGATTAAATCGTTGGGAATTTTTTGAAGTATGTCCAGGTCTTTCTTCCAAGATGCGTAGCTCGGGAGACCAGCTTGATAACGGGTTTTTTGTAAGGGGTCAAGCTTTGTTTCTCTTAAAAATGCCTTCGGACTTAAGGTTCCAATAGTGCCTGGTGTGTGGTACAAAATTAGGTCTTGGTTGAATTGATTCACCAACGCCAAGGATTCATCCCTTGCGTGTTTAGGGGAATATTGTTCCAAAAGATTCCACGACTGCTTAAGGGAGGAGAGCAGGCTTTTGGCACTGTGTTCTCCATTGCGTAAAAAGATAAAATCTTCCAAGTCATGCACCTTGAAGCGCTGATAAAGGACTTCAAGTGCTTCCTTTTTCGAGGAACATACCAGCACGTGCTGCTCATCCTGAATCAATAAGCCTAATAAATTGGCTAAGACTTGGGATTTACCCGTTCCCGGAGGACCTTGGATAACCAACCCACTTTTTCTTCCCAGCGTTATGGCATCAAATTGCGATTGGTCAGATGGAAATAGTAAGGGCAGAACTTTATCGTCAGAGGAATCATCTATCTGCTGACTTCCATCAAAGAAATAATCCAATCGATGAAGATCGTCCTTGGTTTTTAATTCTACTGCATCTCGCAAAAGGGCATAGCGAAAGGGATGAAAAAATCCCACATAGCGTTCGTGATCGTTGACCTCGAAGCCTATGTCCGACAACTCTTTAACGATTAACTCTTTATCCGTTTCCAAAGATTTGGAACTCAAATGCATTAATCCTTGAGTATGGGGATTAAGCATCCATTCGTCTTCGGAAAGATTCCATTTAAGGGTGTTTCGGACGCCGTTATATTGTGGGTTGATGGTGTGAATGAAGAGGGGGATATAATTTCCTTCTTGACTTTTAATCCAACCTTCGGCCACGCTCAAAGAAGCGTAGCCCTGCTGTTGTTCTTTTTTGTTCGCCTGTTTTAAAAGAGTTTCCAATGCGGGGCTTATCGGGATTTCCCCGGCTTCAAATGGAATAGAGTTTTTTGGAGAAAAATGCACCAACAAATCGTTGGCATTGAACATGGATAGCTCGCGCTCGAGCATGTTAAGTTCTTCCAATACTAGGGGGGGAGTGATTTTCACACCTCTAAATTAACCGAATTTAATTTTTTGCAACAATTTACCTTAACTTTACCAACAATTCTTTTTGCATGAGGCTTATTTTTTTAACACTCCTCTTAAGTTGCATCGAAGTAAATGCGCAAATTACGCTATCGTACACCGATTTCGGAACAGCTGGTGACACCGTTCGAATTTCTCAGACGCAAGCCGGTAATTTGGATTTTACTTCAACCGGGGCTAATTTCACCTGGGATTTCAGTTCTCTCGTGGCAAGTAGCCAATACCTGAAAGAATTTAGGCCCGTAGGATTTTCTTCCATCTTGGTTTTCGGTACTTATGGACCTCTTGCCTCCAGCAATTATCAAGCCTCGTATTTCAATCCAACCAACGATTTGCCATTGGATCAATTATCTCAATTTCTACCTGTGGAACTGAGTAATTTAAACCTTTATTCCAAACGGACACAGGATTCAATTACTTCTTTGGGGTATTCGATTGCCGTTAATGGACAAGGGGTTCCCTTCAAGTCCGACACCATTGAAACCCGTTACAAACTCCCTTTGAACTACAACGATTCACACTACTCAAGAGGCTACACCTACATCGACCTTAATCCTATCATCGATTTTAAAATCAAACAATACCGCGAGCGAACCAGCAACGTGGACGGCTGGGGAACGATTATTACGCCTAAAGGAACGTTTCCGGTTTTGAGAATTCGTCATGACATCAATGAAAGGGATTCCGTTTATCAAACCTTTTTTGGAGGGGGTCAGTGGTTTGGCGGACCCCTCATACAGCGTATCGAGTACGAATGGTTTACCAATGGGGAGAAAGAATGGATTCTGAAGGCTTCAGAAAACAATGGAAACGTTAACTTGGTAGAATATCAAGAAGATTATTTAGGATTGGACGCTTCACTCAGTGAACACCGCTTCGAGGTTGTTGTCGGGCCTAACCCAACATCGGGCGAGTTGATCATTGAATCAAACACACCTGTGGATGCGGCCGAAGTAGTTGATGCGCTCGGAAGAATCGTTCTTAGTGAATACGCAGTGAATGCCTTTTCCATGACCCTGGATTTGAAGCACCTTTGTCAAGGTACCTATAGGGTTGTAATTCGTGGAGATCAAGCAGCTGAAGAATTTTCAATAGTCAAATGGTAATCGTACCTTTGAGAAGGCAAATCGGCTTATCGCTGTCCTGGTTTACAGGAGGGAGGAAAGTCCGGGCAGCACAGAGCATCGTACTTCCTAACGGGAAGGGTTCACGCAAGTGAATACAGAAAGTGCCGCAGAAAATAAACTACCTTGATGATGCACGCATGTCAAGGAAAAGGTGAAAAGGCGAGGTAAGAGCTCACCGCTTCAACAGCGATGTTGTTGGCAGGGCAAACCTTACGAGCTGAAAGACCATGTATACCGGAGCATGTCCTAGACATTGAGGGTTGCTCGCCCGATTCCGGAGGGTAGGTCGATTGACGCTGACGGTGACGTCAGTGCTAGATAAATGATAAGCAGTTGCGTCACGTGTGACAAAACGAACAGAACCCGGCTTATGATTTGCCTTTTTTTAATTTCTCCATCCATGGAAGCAAAGCACCTCATTTGTGAAGCACTGAAGGATTCCGGTAATTTGGTTCACCGTATCCAAATGGAGCAATATTTGCGAAATCAATTTGCTTTTTTGGGGGTTATGAGTACACGGCGAAAAGAAATCCTGAGGCAATTGAAGAAGCGCTATTTAGATACGCTCAATCCCCAACAAAAAAGAAAGTTGGTCGCTTCGCTATGGGCTGAGGAACATCGGGAATATCAGCTTTTTGCGCTCGATTGGATGAAGAAATGGAATGCTCAAGATTACTTAGAAACAGATATTGAATTTTTTGAAGGATTGATTTTACAAAAGCCGTGGTGGGATACGGTGGACATTTTCGCACCAAATTTGGTGGGAAAATATGCCAAGCGGTTTCCAAAGAAAATGAGGGCCGTGCTAAAACGTTGGGAAAACCATCGTTCATATTGGTTGAGAAGGTCTTGCCTCATTTTTCAATTGCGTTATCGCAGGGAAACCGATTTAGAACTTTTGCAACATTTTGTTCATTCCTTAGCCCAGGAAAAAGAATTTTTCATCCAAAAAGCCATAGGATGGAGTTTGCGCGAAGTCTCAAAATGGAATCCTGTTTGGGTACAACACGTAGTTTTGCAAGAGCAGCTCGAAGGCTTGGCCAGGCGCGAGGCACTTAAGTATGTTCAGTAACCTTGAATTGAGTATTTTTGAGCATGAGAAATTTACACTTTCTGGGTATTGTTGTGGTTTGGGTAAACTTCTTATTCGGCCAGTACCGTCCGGAGAACGGTGTTGCTCCTTCTGAATTCGGTAAAATCGCAATCACGCACGTGGATGTGTACGTGAGTTCGGGTAAAAAACTGAAGAATGTTACGGTCTTAATTTCAGATAAAAAAATTGTTGCAATCGGAGAATCCACTAAAATTCCGGAAGGGTATCTTGAGTATGAACGCGATGGTCATACCATCGTCCCCGCATTTATAGAGATTAATTCAAGTGCCGGAACAAGAACGGCTAAGTCGGAATATCAAGGATATTATCCGCAATTAGAGTCGGCGAAAAAAGGAGATTTTTACTGGAACGAGGCTATCCATCCAGAAATTCATGGGATAGACGGATTAAATGCAAACGACGATCGATTTGATGAATTAAAAAAAATGGGTTTTGGCTTTGTTACGCCTCTCCAAAACGACGGTATTGTTCAAGGGGTCGCTCCTCTTTTAGCTATTGGGGCTCAAAAGGAAAGTGATTTTGTGCAGCTCGCGGAGCTTTCCCTCCACCTTTCCTTGGATAAGGGGGTTTCCCAACAAACTTACCCCTCTTCCCTCATGGGATCGATTGCGTTGCTTCGTCAGGCTTATTACGATTTGAATTATTACAAAAATCATAGGGATGCCCCTTTGGGCAAGCAATCCATGGACCCCTGGACCGAGGCGGATGAATTGCCTGTATTTTTCAAAGTCAACGATAAATGGGACATTCTTCGTGCAGAAAAAATTGCTCAAGAATTTAAGCGCTCCTTTATCTACATTACCGCCGGAGATGAGTACGCCATCGCCGAAAAATTAAAGGAACAACGCGCCTCATTAGTGATTCCGCTTAATTTCCCTAAACCTTATGATTTAAAGGACCCATATACGGCCCGCAATATATCCATCGAAGAATTGAAACATTGGGAGCTAGCGCCCTTTAATTTTATCATGCTCAAAAATCAGGGGCTATCTGTCGCGCTTAGCACTCAGGGAACTCCGACAGCGTCTGTTTGGACTTCTTTACGAAAGATGATCTCGCTTGGGGCTAAACCTGAAGACGTATTGGCCGCTCTCACCGAAGTACCCGCCGCGTTTTTAGGGGTTGACTCATTAATAGGGACGCTAAACCCGGGTACCTTGGCAAGTTTCGGCGTGTACAACAAAGATCCATTTTATTTTGAAGCAGATTTGCTTGAAATGTGGTCTCTGGGTCGCCCGGAGAGCATAAAACCTTTTGTGCCCAACACTTTAGGAAAGTACAACCTGAACCTAAAAAATAAGCGTTTTGAAATGTTGGTCATTGGCAATCCCCAAAAACCTTCGGTTTCGTTAATTGAGATAAAAGATATCTGGGACACGAAACTCCGGGCTTACAAAAAGGATACCCTTAAAACAACTGTAAACTTTTCAGCAACGGGCTCGGATATTTCCTTTCAATTTACGACAAAAGATTCCGAAAAAGGAGAGGCTTACATGTTGCGCGGAAAAATTATTGGAAACGGTAGCGTATGGGAGGGGGATCTCGTAAACCCAAATGGTAGCTGGGGACATTGGTCAGCGATTCGCAAATCACAGGTTTCGGATACCTCGGGAAAAATAAAAGTCTCAACAGCAGCTATTCCGGCTTGCTGGTATCCTAATATGGCTTATGGATACGACCAATTGCCGGTTGAAACGACTACCGTTTTTGAAAACGTCGTTATTTGGACCAACGATGCCAAAGGGATTATTCAAAACGGTTACGCAGTAGTGCAAAAGGGGCTGATCACTTATGTTGGTTCAAGCAAACCAAATTACCCCCAAAATGCCAAAATCATAGATGGTCGGGGGTTTCATCTGACCTCGGGGATTATTGATGAACATTCTCACATCGCCATTTCACGAGGAGTCAACGAAGGAGGACAATCGGTGTCCGCTGAGGTTAGCATTGGTGACGTAGTTTATCCAGAAGATATTTCCATTTATCGACAATTGGCAGGGGGAGTTACCGCTGCTCAGCTTTTACACGGCTCGGCGAATGCCATTGGAGGGCAATCGGCGTTAATCAAATTAAAATGGGGAACAACCCCCGAAGAAATGAAAATTAGTGGGGCACCCGGTTTTATCAAGTTTGCCCTGGGTGAAAATGTGAAGCAATCTAATTGGGGAGAACGAAATGTCGTCCGATTTCCACAGACAAGGATGGGAGTGGAACAAGTATTTTATGATGCATTCTACAGGGCAAAACATTACAAAAAGGCATGGGAGGTTTTTGGGGCATCAAATACAAGCCAAGCTCAAGCTCCTAGGGTGGACCTTGAATTGGACGTGTTGTGCCAAATTCTGGACTCCAAACGGTTTATAACATGCCATTCCTACGTTCAAAGTGAGGTAAATATGCTCATGAAGGTGGCCGACTCCATGGGGTTTAGAGTGAATACATTTACTCATATTTTAGAGGGGTATAAGGTGGCGGATAAAATGAAAACACATGGTGCCGGTGGCTCAACTTTTGCGGATTGGTGGGCTTATAAGTTTGAGGTTAATGATGCAATTCCTTACAACGCTGCTTTAATGCACCAGCAAGGGATAACAGTGGCAATTAATTCGGATGATGCAGAAATGGGACGAAGGCTGAACCAGGAAGCAGCAAAAGGATTTAAATACGGTGGGATGAGTGAGGAGGAAGCCTGGAAAATGGTGACCCTGAATCCTGCAAAACTGCTTCGTTTAGACAATCGCATGGGAAGTGTATCGGTGGGTAAAGACGCTGATCTTGTGCTTTGGTCTGCCAATCCTCTTTCCCTTCTTGCGAAAGTTAAACTAACGATGATTGAAGGAGTGGAATATTTTAACGAAGAAAAAAATGCGGAATTACAGCGAAAAAATACGGAGGAAAAAATGCGGTTATTGAGGAAAATGTCGGAAAATTCTTCCCGGAATGACCCTAAAAAGACCCTTTTGCCGAAGAAAAAACAATTCTACCACTGCGACACCCTTGGAGAAGAGGGGACATCCAACGAAAACATGCATTGATGTTACGAAAACTTATCTTTTTTCTGGTTCTCGGTTGGTTTGGCACAGCCTTTAGCCAACGTATTTTGATTGTCAACGGCTACCTGCATCCTGCCGAGGGTCAGGAAATCACCTCAAGTTTGCTCGAAATCGAAAATGGCCGAATTAAGGCCATAAAAAATGCCTTGAGCAATTCCTACAATGCGAAAGAGTGGGATACCATTATCGACGCTTCGGACCACCATATCTATCCGGGCTTTGTTGCAGGAAATAGTACTCTGGGGCTTACAGAAATTGATGCTGTTCGGGCGACAAATGACTTCAGGGAGGTGGGTGAATTCAATCCGCACGTTCGCTCACAAATCGCTTTTAACGTGGAGTCTAAGGTGGTTGAAACGGTAAAAACCAATGGTGTGTTACTTGTCCAAGCGACGCCACGAGGAGGTTTCATTTCTGGCAGCTCTTCGATAATGACCACCGGTGGATGGAATTGGGAGGATGCCACGGTTTTGAGCGATGATGGGGTTCATATCAACTGGCCAAATCCCCCTTATGAAAACATGAAAAAAGGCGAAGACGATTTGAATAAAGGTGAAAAGCGTTACTTGGATGAGGTGAGGGAAATTCAACAGTTTTTCAAAGCAGCCAGGGCTTATGCAACGGGTAAAGGGACAGAACACGATTTACGACTGGAAGCCATGAAGGATTGCTTTACAGGAACGAAAAGAACATATTTTCATGCGAACGACATAAGGCAGCTTTCTGATGTTTTAGAATTTTGTACGGACTTCTCTTTAAAGTTCCCCGTAATAATTGGCGGGAATGATGCTTATATGCTTGGTCAACGGTTGGTCGATGCAAGAATTCCCATAATGCTTAACCGCCTTCATCGTTTACCCGAACGCGACGAGGACCCCATCGACCTGCCCTTTTGCCTGCCTGCCATTTTATCCAAAATGGGTGTAACCTTCTGTCTTCAAAATGCGGGAGGGATGGAGGCTATGAATGCACGAAATTTACCCTTCCTCGCGGGTACCGCTCAGGCTTATGGATTAACAGAGCTTGAGGCTTTGCGCGCTATTACCATTACACCATGTGAAATCATGGGAATAGATAAGTCGTTTGGCTCGATAGAGGTAGGTAAATCCGCTACCCTTTTCATCTCGAAAGGGCCCGCATTGGATATAAAAACAAATCAAGTAACGACGGTTCTATTGAACGGTAAACTCGAGAGCATTCAAAATTTTCAGGAAGAGCTGTACCTCAAATACCAGAAAAAGTATAAAGCAGCCAATAATTAGAAGGGCAAATCATCCGCTTCATCACCGGGGGGCGCCAACGGACTTGTTCCTCCATCGCTTGGAATGCCAAAATCCTGAGGAGAAGGGGCTGGAGCCGGCGCACTTGCGCGCTCGATACGCCAAGCCTCCAGCGAGGTGAAATATTTGACATCCCCTTGTGGGCTTGTCCACTCGCGACCTCGAATGTTGAACGAAACATCCACCTGATCGTTCAGTTGAAAGGAATCTAAGACTGCGCATTTGTCTTGCGTGGATTGGAACAAAATATCCTGGGGGTAGTTGCCGTTGCTGCTATCCGTTACTACGAATTCCCTTTTGGAAAACTTATCAGAAACCTGTACCGTAGGATTGATGACCTTAATACGGACATTTTTTAATTGAAATTGGCTCATTTTTTTGTAATTAATCGTTAAAACTTAATAAAGTTAACCATGCTTCTCTAATTTGGTGACTTTTTAATAAATCTTTTGCTTTTTTATGCAAGGCCTCCTCCATTTTAGCCGGATTCTCAGCGAGCGAGAGAAATATTTCGCTCAGTTCAAGAAGTTTGTATTCGTTGACCTCGGTTTCATTTGGCAGGCTTTCAATCCCTGCTAATCGGGCTAAATCGTGGGGATTGAGTATGGCGCTGTTTAATATGTCTTTAGGAAGGGCGTCAAAACCAATTCCGCAACTCGTGATAGGTTTTTTAATTTCAAATAAATTAGCACCACTCGCCCTGCAATACCAATCGGCCCCCATCCTCGCAACTAAATCAATACGTAAGGTATCAATCATCCCATCAGCGTCGAGAATCGCTTCATCTAGGTGAATTTTTGAGACCTCGCAAATGATCAGATTTCCTGCGCCGCCCTCACTTCCCAGTTCAATAACCTGATTGACTTTACATTCAAATTGTACGGGGGACTCTTTGACCCGAAACGGACGGATAGTATCGGAGGATACCGCGGTTAACCCTGACTTTTCAAATTCACTTACTCCGGGGGGGTAGGGAGAACTCGCCAAACTTACTGCCTCCACTATCGCAAAGTTAACCACGTTGATGACGACCTCAGGAACCGCTTTGACATTGTGATAAGTGTCTTTTAGGGAATTGGTTCTACCGGAGCGGGCAGGAGAAAATATGAGAATGGGCGGGTTAGCACTGAAAACGTTGAAAAAACTGAAGGGTGCCAAATTTTTGTTGCCCTCAAGATCAATCGTAGAGGCCAGCGCAATTGGTCTGGGACCAACAGCTCCAAGCAAATAGTGGTGTAAGCGCTGAACAGAAATGTCTTGAGGGTTGATGTGAAGCATCGGTTCAAAAGTACAAAACTTCGATTTTGTAAAATGAATTATGATTTTCATCTTATTAACAATCAGCTCATTTTAGTTTTACCTTTGTGGTATGAAGTTCTTCATTGGTTTGTGGTTTTTCGGTTTTTTCTGTTGCCTTGCGCTCGGTCAAAATGCGAAAGATAAGGATGGAAAAAAACAAGGGATTTGGATTTTCAGGGGAAAAGATAAACCGGGTTCAGGTTACCCCAACGAAGCAGTGGTAGAAAAGGGGAGTTATTCACATGGTCGAAAAACAGGAGTTTGGTTAAAATTTCATAAGGACGGAAAAACAGTAAAATTGAAAGGCAACTATCAAAACAACCGACCTAGCGGCAATTATACCCGTTATTATTCAAATGGCACTATCAAAGAGTCGGGAACTTTCAGCGAGGAAAAACAACAAGGCTTACTCACCAAATATCATAAAAATGGGAAGATTTCCTATCAAGCGAATTTCAGCGAAGCAGGTGAAGAAGAGGGCACAGTGAAGCATTTTTACGAAAATGGGATGGTTCAAGCGGAGTATACGCTGCTATCGGGTAAATTAAATGGCGTATACAAGCAGTATTCTGAGGACGGAACTGTAAAATTATCGTACCGTATGACCGACGGAAAAGTAACCGAGACCTTGCAGGTATTAACAGCCCATAAAGTCAAGGATTTTTCAACAACGGACTCGGATGAACCCCCGCCCATCGTGAAAAATCCAATAACCAAAGGCGTTACGTTTTTTCCCGAAGGCTATAACAAGGTATACAACGAAAACGATGAAATTTGGTTGGACGGAAACTTTAAAGACGGACAACTTTACGATGGTAAAGTATACGTCTATTCCTCGAATGGTCTGCTCAAGAGAATAAAAATTTTTAAAGAAGGTAAATTTCATTCAATCGGCCAAAATTAACTCACATGAAAGTATATGTATTTCCTGGGCAAGGCGCTCAATTCAGCGGAATGGGCAAAGAACTTTATGATAACAATCAAAAAGCCAACAAACGGTTTCATCAAGCCAATGAAATTTTAGGTTTTGATATTGCTAAAATCATGTTTGAAGGCACCGAAGAAGAGTTAAAGCAAACCAAAGTTACACAGCCAGCCATTTTTCTTCACTCCACCATTCTTGCTGAGGTGCTAGGAGCAGCATTCCAACCCGATGCCGCAGCGGGACATTCCCTTGGAGAGTTTTCAGCTTTGGTTGCAACGGGATGTTTGAGTTTTGAAGACGGTTTAAAATTGGTTAGTGCCCGTGCTATGGCAATGCAAAAAGCATGTGAATTGACCCCTTCTACGATGGCAGCCATTTTAGGATTAGAAGACCAGGTAGTGGAAGCAATATGTTCGACAATTCATGGTGTTGTGGTTCCGGCAAATTATAATTGTCCCGGACAGTTGGTGATCTCAGGAACAGTGCCGGCAGTGGAAGAAGCTTGTGCAAAATTGACAGAAGCCGGGGCTAAACGAGCGCTCGTGCTGCAAGTCGGAGGAGCATTTCATTCGCCGCTGATGGAACCCGCGAGAGAGGTTTTGGCGCTTGCCATCGAAAATACCGATTTTCACCAACCTCGTTGTGTGGTTTATCAAAATGTTAACGCACAACCCGTAACGAATCCAACCGATATAAAATTGAACTTGTTGGCTCAGTTGACCTCACCCGTTAAGTGGACGCAATCCATGTTAGCGATGAATGAAGTTGGAATTTCGGAAGTCGTTGAGGTAGGTCCGGGAAAAGTACTTCAGGGCCTATTTAAAAAGATTAACCGCGATTTAATAACTTCTTCCGCAAGCATAGGTTAGTTTTTTATTTTAGTTGCGTGTAAAGGTTCATGGATAAAAATTACGTTCATAGGAAACACTTGCTATTTTCAGCCATTCTCGCTTTCGTTGTGGTTGGATTCCAAGCACAATCTGTGACGGGTGATGCTTTGGGAACAGTAATCGATTCCGATACAAAACGACCGATGGAGTTCGTAAAGGCCATCATCGAAGATCAAGGCAAAAGATACCGAGCATTAACCGACAAAGACGGGCGCTTCAGGATTTCGGCAATTCCGGCGGGCACCTATGATATATGGTTAGTTTTTGGACCAGATACCTCAAAGAAATATCGCATTGAGGTTCCCATTGAATCCTATGCAAATATTGGCACGGTTGAATTTAAACCTTTTGGTGTCAGCAAAGATGAAGTTGTTGTAAAAGAACGCTTAAGGCTGCGCACGGGAGAGTTGCCAATGCCAGAATTAACCCGTAAGGAAATCGAGCACAATCCAAATAAGTTTAGCATTGCAACCATGGCTACCCAACTTTCATCCGAGGTGAAAATGGCAGAAGACGGTCAATTGATGTTCCGCGGCGCGCGAAAAGGAGATATGATCTACGTAGTTGACGGAGTAAAACTTCCGGAAGTTTACAATATACCAAGCTGTGCAATCAATCGAATGATGGTATATACAGGTGGCTTACCGGCGAAATACGGCGACACGCTTGGAGGAGCAATTGTTGTTGAAACCTATGGATATTTTGACTTGTTGAGAGAGCGTAATTGAAACGAGGTTAGTACGTTACTTTCCATAAAAACAAGCCTTGAGCAGGAACTGATTCTGAGGCCTCGCAACGATTTTTTTTGGAGAGAATTACCGGAAGATCTTCAGGGGTAAGCTTTCCTAGCCCAACGTCAACAAGGGTGCCAACGAGTGCTCTAACCATATTCCGCAAAAAACGGTTGGCGCAAACAGTGAAAATGTATTCGTGTTCGTTCTCTTCCCAGGCGATTTCAAAAACCTCACAAAAGGTGGTTTTGACCTCGCTTTCATTTTTAGCAAACGAGGCGAAATCGTGCACTCCTTTGAGGTGATTACACGCTTTGTTCATTGCTTTGACGTCTAATAACTGCGTAAAAACCCATCGCGTAGGGTGTGAGAAAGCGTCTTTGTGTTTGCTGATGAAGTATTTGTAGGTTCTTTGTTTTGCATCGAAACGGGCATGTACATCGCTGGTGAAAACGGAATGAATAACAATATCTTTCGGTAACATTTTATTCAGTTTGTACTTGAGGAAATCCAAGGGCAAGGTGTTTTCATCGAAGTGTGCGAAATATTGCAATGCATGAACTCCCGTATCAGTTCTTCCACAGCCCGTTACCGTTAACGGGATATTCCCATTAAGTTTACTTAATTCCGTTTCAAGTGTTCCTTGCACCGTTTTTCTTCCCGGCTGTATTTGCCAACCTTCGTAGGCTGCCCCGTGATAGGATATTTCCAAATGAACTCTTCGCTTTTCCACTCAACAAATTTCGGATTCTTTTTATTATGGGCAACCCATTGAAGCTGGTTTCGTTTGCTTTCGCGAAATAAAGATTACGTTAATTCTTATAAATAATGTAACTTTAAGCCGTTGCTGAGGGTAAATAGTTGGACTTATTTCTTTTGTATGATTGTGCGATGTTTGTTTATAGTTATAGCATTATGTGTTCATAATTTTTTTTGGACTCAATGCGTAAATGCTCCAAATATCGACTCCTTAGACCAACCAACTTGTTCGAATCAGTTTGGGGTGATTTACTTGTCGGGTCTTCCTCTTGGCGGCTGGACGATAAACTCGCTCCCTCCTGGTTTTACCCAATCGGGGGTTGGTCCAATCGCGGTGATAACCAACTTGACTCCCGGAGGAAGCTTTTCCTTTGATTATTTCGATGCAGTTGCCGGATGCACCTCAATACCCAGTTCCTCCGTGAATATCAATGCGGTTCCTGCGATTCCTCAAACGCCCATAGCAGGGGTGCCAACACAGCCCACCTGCGCATTGGCAACAGGCTCTGTTACGTTGATAAATTTACCTAACTCTGGAGGGTGGACGGTTACGGTAATTGGAACAAATCCTGCTAGCTCCAATACAATTTCTGGGCTGGGAACCTCTGTTACCATTTCCAACCTCACCGTAAACGCTTATTCTTTTAATGTTACCAGCAATTCAACAGGTTGTACCTCCGCCAATTCAAATACTGTTTTTATTAACTCGCCCGTGAATCCTGCCGCCCCAATTGTTGGGGCCATTATCCAGCCAAACTGTCTAACGAATTCGGGATCGGTTAATTTGAGTGGTCTTCCTGCAGTTGGTCCTTGGACTGTGTTTGCAAGTCCTGGGGGCCAGACCTTGGCGGGTTCCGGATCAACGGGCGTGTTCTCTGGTCTAACTCCCGGGGCGTCGTACACGTTTACGGTAGTGAACTCGGCGAGTTGTACCTCCGCAGTAAGTTTGAGCGCTGTAATCAATCCAGCTGTGGCCATTCCAATCACCCCAACGTTTACCCTTATCCAGCCCACCTGTCCTCTGCCAACAGGAACCATTAGTGTTACAACTCCACTCGGAGGGGGATTTACCTATTCTATCAATGGTGCAACCTATCAAGCAAGCCCAAATTTTGGTGGCTTGAGCGCAGGAAATTATACGGTATTTGTTCAAAATACATCGTCAGGCTGTGTAACAAGTAATCCAGTTCCAGCATCGATAAATCCTGTTCCTCAACCCCCCGCCATCAGCGTTGCGGTCATTAATAATGTAACTTGTTTTGGGGCCAATGACGGTTGGGCAGTAGGGGTAGTGGATTCGTTAGGAACGCCACCCTTTATTTATTCTTGGGCCCCTGGATCAATTGCCAACGATACGGCATCAAATCTTTCACCAGGCAATTATAATTTTGCGGTAATCGATGCTGCTAATTGCTTGGTTGTGACGGGTATTACCATCACGGAGCCTGCCCCCTTGGCAATTGTTGGGGATTCAACACCCATTAATTGTGCAACTGGTCAACTGGGCACCATGCAGGTAACCGTTTCAGGCGGTATCGGACCATACAATTACTTATGGGCGCCATTGGGCCAAACAGGGCAGAGCATTTCCAATTTAAACACGGGTAATTATAGCGTGGTGGTTTTTGATGCCAACAATTGCCAAATCGCCTTTTCTTCTTCCATCGGAATTATCAATTCATTGCCGATATCTTTGGTGCCCGGAGATACAACAATTAATCCGGCAACCTCTTTTACAGCCGGCGTGGTGAATCTTGCGAATGGCTCAATCTTGTGGACTCCAAATCAGGGACTTTCGTGCGACGATTGTCCAAATCCGTTGGTGGCTCCCGATACAACTACGGTTTACTATGCGAGTGTAACAGATGCCAACGGATGCACCGGCAGCGACTCGATGTTGGTCACGGTCAAATTATTGTGTGGAGAATTTTTTGTGCCAACTGTTTTCAGTCCTAACGGAACGGGTCCGGACGAAAACGACGAGTTAAGGGTTTTTGGTAAAGAGGTGTGTGTGAAAGACTTTAGTTGGGTAATTTACGACCGTTGGGGGCAAAAAGTCTTTGAGTCTGTGAACATTAACATGACTTGGGATGGGTTTTATAAGGGTCGTCCGGCGCAAGAAGGAAATTATGTGTTTGATTTAAGTCTCCAATTGTACGATGACACAATCATTCGAAAATCAGGAAGTTTATCCCTAGTTAGATAATGAAAAAAAGGTTAGTTGCTTTTCTGTATGTGTTTACATGGTTCTTCCCATTTGTGGGATTAGCCCAGGACGTTCACTTTTCGCAAACCGATTTTTCTCCTTTGACCTTAAACCCTGCTCTGGCAGGTGCGGGTTCAACCTTTAATGGAGTGATGATGTACCGCGGTCAGTACGGAAGTTTCGCTACCCCCTACAAAACATTTTTAGGTTCATTTGATGGAAGATTGAATTCAGGAGTTAAGAATGCGAATGGAGTGCTGGGAGGCGGTATGAGCTTTTACAACGACCGAATGGGCGATGGTTTTTTCAATCAAACGACGATTGGATTGAACTTGTCCTATTGTCTGAGAGTTAGCCGATTCAACCGCGTTGCATTAGGATTGAATTCAACTTTCGGACAATGCTCAGCGAATCCTACGGTGGGGCAATGGGGATCTCAATACGATGGCAATGCCTTCAACCCAAATATACCAAGCGGCGAAAATTTTTATCAACAAAGTTTCAGTTATTTTGATTTGGGAGTAGGGGCCGTATACACATATCAAACGGAAATTGAAAAAATTACCAATGTTCCTGATAAAGGAGTAAGCGTTGGTTTTGCTGCATATCATGTAAACAGTCCGAGGTATTCTTTTTATAATTCGAGCATCCAAAATCTTTCAATTCGCTACTCGTTTTTTACGAATGCGAATATAGGATTGGCTCGAACCAATGGAGTCCTTCAGCCGGCAATTTATTTCCAGTCGCAGAGGAAATCGATGGAATTACTGTACGGGGTCTCTTACAAACAATTAATACGTAAAGGGTCTGTTGAAACCGATAACATCAAAGAAATTGCGTTTAGCCTTGGCTTGTTTAGCCGCTTAAGGGATGCCATTGTGTTAAAGTCAATGGTTTTTTATGGGCCTTTTTCGACAGGTTTTGCCTATGACATTAACGTGTCAAGATTGTCGCTTGTTTCCAACTTTAAAGGGGGATTTGAAATGTTTGTTCGTTACAGCGTGAATAACCTTGGTGGAAAGCGAGTTAGGGTCAAATAAGGGATATTTTATTTCGAAAAAGGAAAGTTTGCCATGCGCAAATCGACGAGAAAAAGATCGTACGAAAAGAAACCAGCTTTTTCGGCAACGGATGCGTATATGCCACGGTTATTTTGATCAGTTAATCGAAAATGGGTATCGTTGTTTACGGTATTAACGGAAGCGCCCAGGTTTATTGGCTTAGACCAATTCCCTCCTTCATTGGAGCAATAAAAAACATCATAACCGCCGTAACCAGGAAGTTCGTCACTGCTAAAGAACAAATACTTTCCATCGGAGGTTAACCAAGGAGTGGTTTCGTTTCCAGGACTGTTAATAAACTTAGGTAAGGGCCTAACTTCGCCATAACCGGCATCTGATTTGGTGCAAGTGTAAAGGTCCAAACCGTATAAATCGGCTTTCCTATCGCTAATGAAAATAATAAAATCTCCGTTTTCACACCCCTCTGTCAAACAAGTTCCACCCTCGAAATAATCGGTATTGATACCTTTAACTTGCAACATGGAAGGATTGCTCCAATCGAGGGTATCCTCACTTACAATTTCAAAAATATCAGAACTTTTAGTGGTCTTCTCTGTAAAGGCTGTATTGACCGTAAGCAAGGCATAGGTTCCGGAAGAATTCACATAGGATAAGGCATCGAATCCGTTGGTATTGATTTCGTTGAAAAACGAATAATCCATTTCGTATTTCAAGGTGGTGGAATTCCAATTTGCACGGTAAATATCTTCAAAATATCTCAAGTCATCCGGGTTTAGGTTTTCTCCCTTTGTTTCTGGTCGACGTGCTGTGAAAAATAACACTTCACCACCATTAAACAAAATAGGAGCATACTCGTCTTCGGCAGTATTAATTTCGGGGGATATTGGTTCCCGAAGAACTGAAATACCATTTGTACGGTCTTTCATTACCAATTCGCATTGTTCCATATATTGAACGATGCCAAATTCTTTTGCCTTTTTTTGCCCCATATATCCTGCAGCTTTCTTGTAGGCAATCAAAGCATTTTCTATCTGCCCAAGACGGTGGTTTACTTTTCCTTGTAGTTCATAAAAATCAGCATTGCCCAATTCTTTTTCGCCCATGAATTTAACGGCATTATTGAGGTACTGCTCCGCAGCCATGTAGGCACTTAGGTCGTGAAAGCAGGCGGCCAACCAATAATTAATTTTCCAGTTCTCAGAATCGATTGCTTCGGCTTTTTTAAAAGATTCTAGGGCATCGTTCGAACGCTCTGTTTCGAAAAGCTCAATGCCTTTTTTGAGCAATCGGTTAACATTATTTTTTTCGGTTGTCGTTAATTTGGATTGGCATAATCCCAGAAAGTGAACGGAAAGCAGGCATAACAACAGGAGGGTAAACGATAATTTCATAGGGCTAAATTATGAGATTTATAATTCCTGCCGACGAAATTAAAAATATAATTTTATGCTTATTTATCAACAATGCCGTTAGCCATTCTTTTGCTAACTTCGCCCTAGATGTCAGCGACGATGCTTAAAGATTGTTTAGTAAAATGTGCGCTTCGAAACGAGTGGTTTTCTCAAGACTATGCCGACAAACACCATCAAGGCCATGAGTCGGAGAACAACATCCGCTTTGAGTGGGAAGATGAATTCATGGTTCGAGGAGTAACACACCTTGAATTTCTAGATGCCGGAACCTATCATATGTGCGGTGTTCATCCTACTATGGGAGAATTTGCCTACCCGATTGCCAATATGCAACTTATTTATTTGCATCACCCGAATGGCACACCTACTACCTTAGCCTTCTCTCAAGATTTGATAGGCTCCATGGATCAGGAAAACGATCAGGAAAAGTTTGAGTTACGCATTGAATTATGCGATGCTGAACCTTTTATTAATCCTATTGCTGGGGTTTATATTGCCCATCGCGATATCCCAAGAGCTTTAAAGAATGCTTGAGATTCGTGGGCTTGGTCTGAGTTATGAGGATCGTTGTATTTTCAGCAACCTTAATTTTACCCTTAATGGCAATGTGGTTTACGGTATTTTTGGTCCCAATGGGACAGGAAAAACAAGCCTGCTGAATATTATCGCGGGGTATCAAAACCCAACTTGTGGAGAGATCATTCTAAACGGTGAGGTCTTGCCTTTAAGTTCTCATCGCCTCATTCCAGGATTTTCGGAAATGGCATTGGTTTCAGCGACGTATCACCTCGATTGGAATCATTCTTGCGTTGAAAATATTCGGGAAAGTATATTGGGATGGCCACAGGTTCTTCGAGAAAAAAGAATTAAACAATTGCTAAACGGTCTCTCCTTAAATCAAGTCAAAACCGTTCTTGCCAAACGTTTGTCCGAAGGGGAAAAACAAAGACTTGCGATTGCCAGGGCAATTTCAAACAATCCTGAGTGGTTACTTCTTGATGAGCCTTTTGGTCACCTTGATGTTGTGCACAAGGAGCGTCTTCTTCAACAACTTTTTTCGCTAGGAATCTATAACGTCGTGATTGTTTCTCACGACATACAAGATTTAATGGGGGTTTGCCACAAAATTGCGGTGTTAGGTGTCCGAGGTAAGCTTTCTAAATTTGAGCAACCGAAAAAAAAATATTTCAATTTTAAATCTTTGAATACGGCAAGGCTAATGGGGCCGCTGAATCAATTGCATTGGGAAGGAAAGCCGTTTTTCTTTCGCCCAACTTCCTTTTCACTTTCAAATGAAGGCGTGGAGCTCGTTTTAGTTCGCGCTTGGTTTAATGGGATGACTTACGTTCATTGTTTTAAGACCCTCAACAAGGAAGAAGTTATTTTGTATTTTCAAACCGCCTTACCCAAGGTCATAAAAATAATACCGCTCAAGGATGAAGCCGTTGGATCGAATTAAAAGTATAATCGCCCTTTTTAAGGAGACATTTGCCTCCTTTTTTGAAGAAAGGGCGCATTTGCACGCGGCAACGATATCGTATTACACCTTATTTTCAATGATTCCTTTACTTTATTTTATAGTTATTGGTTTCGGGAAAATTTTGGGTCAAGATTTTTGCATTCAGGTAATTACCGATATTTTTCAAAAAAATGTAGGGTTAAACGATATTGAAGTTTATACAGACTATTTAAAGAACCTCAATCAACAATCCAGGTCTTGGGCATTGAATTTTGTTATGATTTGCGTTTTACTTTATTCTTGTTCGGCTTTTATGGTGTCTTTAAAACACAGCATGAACGATTTTTTCGATATTACACCCAACAAACAGCATAAAATCAATATTTTTCTAGATGTATTGAAGTTTAGATTTTTTTCCCTCTCGTACCTTGCCTTAATAGCGTTGGCGATTTTTTTGCTCTATTTCTTGCAAATTTTTGTTTTTAGTATTCTCTCCTCCTGGTTTGCCATGTTGCATTTTGAATACCTATTATTGCAATATGTTTTTTCCATCGTTTTGAATTTTGTGGTGATAATTTTCGTGTTTAAATTCATTCAAGACGGAAAAATCTCATGGTCTTTGGCTTCGAAAGGGGCATTTTTAACGGCTGTTCTGCTCTTTTTAAGTCAGTTAATTATTAAGTGGTACCTTCAGCATTATTTCTTTTTGGGAAGGGGAGATCTTGTTGGCTCTATATTTATTTTAATGGCCTGGGTTTTTTACTCTGCTCAGGTGATATTTTTCGGCGCAAAGTTTACGTATATTTACGGAAAACGATATCCTTAACCAAAAAAATAAGGTTTATGAGCAAGTTGTTCAAATTATTTTTTTGTTGGGTGTGGGTGCTTGTCACAGCGTCCCTCTTATCCTGTAAAGATTCAGGGGTATTGGTAAAACCAAAATACGTCACAACCTTATTTCACGGCGAGCGAGGAGAAACGCAAGTAAATGCCTTCAATCGAAACCAGGCAGAACGGGAGAAAAGTCTTGCCGAAGAAATAGAGAAAGCGGAGCAAGCAATGAGGATGCTGGAGGAACAGAAGAAAATGTTTTATTCCATCGACTCCACAGAAAGAATTAAAGAAATAGAATTGCAGTTGGACCGGCTCCTAGCGAGAAGCCAACAAATCGTGACTGAACTCAATGAGACCGACCCTTTTTCTCCGAAAGGCCACGAGAAAACGTTAAGATTGGCCAAAGAGTTGAACGACTTGCTCTACATCTATGTGGTCCCTATGGGTGATTTGATTTCTGCGAATAAGGAAATTAATAACATTGCCGCAGACATCAGTTTTGAAACAGGAAGTTCGGTCATAAATGCGGAAGGCGTGAGGATGATTTCCCATTTGTTGGATTCTGTCAAAAATGAGGTGGTTTTGTGGAGAAAATACCTCGACCATCACAATGAAATGATTTTTTCAGAGGAGGAATATTCCACCATACTGATCATTTCAGGATACTCCGATAAGCAAGGTCTTGGGGATGAAAAAGTTCGCGCACAGCGAAATTTTGAACTTTCTGAAGCTCGAGCTCAAGCCGTTGGGAAAGAGTTTGAAAAACAACTTAATGCACTGGGAGTTGGTTGGAAATTGACGTATCGAATTTCCTTTGAAGGAAAGGGAGAAGAGCTTCCGCCTAATCAAGTTGAAGACAGTCGCAAAAATAATCCTAATCGAAGAATTACGACTGTTCGAATGGTAGTCGGTCCAAAAATTTTGTTGTACAATTCGGGAGATTAATCTAGAAAAAAGCGGGGGGTCGACGAACCTCGACTTTCGCGTCTTTGAACAAGGAGGATGTATTGCGAATACTCAGTAAAAAGCTTTTATTCCCCCCTATAGGTGTCCAATAGAAACTAAGCGCCCAACAGTGCATATTACGGTTCAAGGAAACATTCATGTTGGTGATTTGCTGGGTTTTTACATCGATGTTCAGGTTCGTTGCTAAATTCCAACGCTTGGTAAAGGATACATCTCCACTCATAGCTAAGGTTTGAACGATCAGGTAGGTCGAAGAGTTTGTGGCGCTTTTGTTGGTGTTTGCTACCGCAGAAAAAACATGAGAAAGATTCATTTTCCACGGAATGTCAAAGTAGATGGCTTGTTCGGGATGTAAAGCGAAGTAGGCATAATCAGCATTCCACACTTGACTCAATTCTTCCTTTTTTTGTTCGAGGATATCTCGGCTTTTTTTAGGGCTTAATGTCACTGTGGTATTTAATCCTGCATTCATGAACCTGCCAACTCCCTGGCCATTTTGCCAAGCGAAAACTTTATTGGATTTTCCTGAACTTAAATTCCAAGCATAGGGGCTGTACGAGGCGTTGGCAACGAAATTCATCCAGCGAAAGGGGCTGACTCTGAGGTTTAAGGATAGGTCAGATAAGCCCATGGAATCTTTTAAAAAATCGTAATTACCACTCATTGAGAATTGATCAATGATTCGGATTTTTCGATAACCGCTTACCGTATCTTTATCTGATTTTATTTTGAGTTCTAAACTGTTATTGACTCCAAAATTCATGAACGAGGACGCCTGCGTGTTGCCCACAGCGTAAATGCTCCTTTCAAAGGGAGAAAACGTGATATTGCTTTGGTTTACCCCAACAGCTTTGCTGACAAGATTATTTAATTTGGGGACATATCTGTAGCCAATAGTAGGGGTCATCAGATGGCGCAGGATAGGTTTATTTTTACCGATTAATTTATAGTAACTGTAAAATACCGTAGTAGCGTTGATACTCGTATTGAATTCATAAGCCGAACCAAACTTTTGTAGAGTATCCGTTGAAGTTGAATTTGTTGCTGCGGAATAGGTTTTGTCGATTTGTTGAAAGTTGAGTTTGTTGCCAATGTTGGCATTTGGAGTAATTTTTATGGCGTTTTTAAATACTCCAATGGTTGTCTGTACGCCCATTCCGTGGTTAATCCCACGAAAGAAGGTGGAGTTTATGCTCCGGTAATCAAAACTTTGTAGTAAACTATCGGCAAACGTGCTTTTATTTTGCATTTCGAAGTTGTAGGTAATGCCCAAACGTTGAAGAGCTTTTCCCCATTCGCTTTTCGGAAACGAAATGAATTTTTGAAAGGGGAATACACGGGTAACGTTGACATTAAAAACAGGAGCAATTAAGGCGATATTTTGGGCGAGGGAATTCTGCCTAACCGAAATTTTCGTTCCCATTGTTAATGGCTTACCGGGAAAAATTCTACTGAGGTTGATGTCGGAATTAAATGTATTATTAAAGTATTCCGGATTAATGGGATCAGGATTGTTTTTTGCCGTATTGTCGGAAATGAAATTCACATTTGAATTGAACTGCCATAAGGGGTTCGACTTCTGCTGTTTGCTGTGAGACCACGTTAAGGTAACCTTATTGTTCTTGCTGTAATTTGGAAAACCGTTGTTGAATTGCTGTATACCAAGTCCGAGTCTTCCACTATATCCGTAACGTTTGGCATAATCTAACTCGTTGCGCAACCCCCAACTGCCCCTGCTGTAAAAATTAGCATAAACCGCGGTTTGAATTCGATCGTTAATAGGAATAAAATACCCCAAATTTTGAAAGCCGAAACCAAAGGGGGAAGAAGGAATAATTTCCGGGAACAAAATTCCGCGATTCCTTTCCTTTTGTTGAGGAATGAATGCGAAAGGTAAGCCAAACGGGGTTGGTATTCCGCTTATCCATAGATTCATGGGCCCTGTAACGATCCGTTGTTCGGGAATGACAACTCCCCGAGAAAGTTGAAAGTGATAATGAGGTTCTGCTTGGTCGCAGGTAGTTAATTTTCCTTTTTTCAGGTGCATATCTTCCGTTGGGTAGCGTTTCGCTACACCCATGTAGAAATAGAGCTCATCTTGTTTGACGTTGAGCGATTCCAGATAGACTTTTTTGGTAGACGTATTAATGCGCAACTTTTTACAGGTTAAGGTTTCCGCTCCCTCATTTAACTCCGGAAATTCACATTCCTCACCCTTTGCATTGGTTATTGATGAGGCTTCAATTTCGTTGTTGGCCAGATCGATGATGATTAATCCCGACTTCATACGGGTAGTTTGGGTTTCTACATACGCCCCACCGTACAAATAAGCGCGCTTTGTTTTAACATCATAGTAACTTGAGTCACGCGACCCGTATCGAATTATTTCATCGAGGCTTGATTGGTCTCGGTACAACGTATCCACTATAATTCCTTGGCTGTGCAGTGACGAAAACCTTATTAACACTCCAACGAAGAAAAAAAAACGGATTGGCATAAATTTGGTTAAGCGTAGCATGTACTTTCGAACACACTATGCAGCATATTACAAAACTATTAAAAAAAGGCCGCAACTCAAGCCTTGTACCCCTCCTCTGCTTCATATCTATGGCTCTTGTCCCATTCCTTTCCTTCAATCAAACAACTGCAAAACTTAAAACAGTCGTAATTGACGCAGGACATGGCGGAAAGGATCCTGGGTGTCACGGCGGTTATTCGAATGAGAAAGATGTCTGCTTGTCCATGGCGCTAAAGTTGGGAAAATTAATCCAAGAGTCTTTTCCGGAAGTTAGCGTTAAATATACCCGGGAAACGGACGTGTTTATTGAGTTAATAGAACGAGCAAATATTGCCAATCGCGTTAATGCCGATTTATTCATTTGCATTCATGCCAATGCGGGAAGCACAACGGCATATGGAACGGAGTCCTATGTACTCGGTCTACACCGAACAGAATCTCAAAAAAAAGTGATGGAGCGTGAAAACTCCATTATTTCATTGGAAGATGACAAAGGGGCGAAATATAAAGAGTTCGATCTAACCCCTGACGCGATGATTGCGATACAATTACAACAAAACGTAAATCTCAATAATGCCATAAAATTTGCCAGCGCCCTTCAACAAGAATTCAAAACCATTGGACGCAGCGACAGGGGAGTAAAACAAGCTGGTTTTTTGGTGCTGTATAAAACGGCTATGCCGAGTGTTTTAATTGAAACAGGATTTTTAACCAACCCTACCGAGGAGGCTTTTATTGGTAAAACGGACGGACAAGACAAAATGTCTAAAGCCATGTTTAACGCATTCAAAAGCTACAAACTAAGTTATGAAGGAAAAACTCAGGCAGCGCCAAAAAACGATACTCCCAAACCGGTACCATCCCTCAAGACGGATTCAAGTCAAATCCTTCTTGCCTCTGACGTTTTTTTCAGTGTTCAAGTGATATCCTCGGTGGATCGCCTCGAACTTTCCTCCGCCAAATTTAAAGGTGAAAAAGTGTATGAGTACTCCCAAGATAATTTATACAAGTATTACACGGGAATTTTCGTTAAAGATTTAGAGGCTGCGAAAAAACATAAGCTGCTGATGCAAGAAAAAGGATTTTCGAGTGCTTTTGTTATTGCTTTCTCGCAAGGAGAACGCGTTAGTATTGAAAAAGCCATTAAATTAGCAGAAAAATAAACGTTGAGGCTTTCAAAAGAATTTAAGGCCGGATTAGTTGCCCTTCTGTCCATCGTACTGTTGGTGATTGGTATAAACTTTCTTAAGGGATACAGCCTTTTTGGAGGGGATAACACTTATCATTCGTATTATGCAAATTCAGGGCAGCTAATGGTTTCGAGTAACGTGACCTTGAACGGTGTGGTTATTGGAAAAGTACTGGATATTGACAACATTCCTAAAAACCCCGAGCCCCGACGTGTACGGATAAAATTCAGTGTCAGCGAATCCAATATCAAATTACCAAAAGGAACGACCATTGAATTGGGTTCGCTCGATTTATTGACAAAAGGGCTCATTGTAAATTATCCAAATTCCGATCGTCAAGGATACTATCATTCAGGGGACGAAATTCCGGGAACTTTGGCAGCGGATATGTTTTCTCAGGTTAAGCAATATGCCGACCCCATTTCTCAAAAATTACAATCTTTGATCATTCATATTGATGATATGGTGAACTCACTCTCTGGGATTTTTGATAAAAGTGGGACGAATGATATCACAGCGAGCATTCGTGAGTTGAAGTCCACAATCAAGAATATAGGTGAATTGGCAAAAGAAACCACGTCCTTTATTTCAGAGGAAAAAGTTCAATTCACCAAAATAATGGACCATGTGGAAAGCATTACCCGAAATATCAAAAATAGCAACGAGGCGATCGCAAAGGTGATCGGGAATTCGGGGAAAATTGCAGAGGATTTAGTCAATGCGGATTTTAAAGGCACCTTACTTGAAGCACAAACGACCATAAAAAAACTCAACTTTGTGCTGGAGGACATTAATCAAGGAAAAGGAACATTAGGGAAATTGGTCAAGGATGAAAAATTATATTCTGAGCTGGTTGAAACAAGCAATAAATTGCAAGAGCTCGTTGATGATATTAAAGTCAATCCCGGACGGTACATTCATATTTCTGCGCTCGGCCGAAAAACCAAAGGATTTGGCCTGACCAACCAACAAGAAAATAAATTAAAGAAAATCTTAGATTCAATTCCGGATTAGCATGACATTGTCGGCATGTATTTTTACATTGATTTTCCTCTTCTCCTTGGGTTTATTCGCTTGGAGAATGAAGTCGATTTTAGCACAAATTAAATTGGGACGACATACCAGCCGAAATAATCGTGGGAGAGATCGGTTAAAAACGATGTTACTCGTGGCCTTTGGTCAAAAAAAGATGTTCAATCGACCCTTAGTGGCAGTTCTCCATTTCATCTTTTATGTGGCGTTCATAATAACCCAAATTGAGTTATTGGAGGTATTCATTGACGGATTCTCAGGAAGTCATCGTTTTTTTTGGCGCGAAGGATTTGAGGGTTTCTATGTCTTTGTGATCAGTTCTATTGAAGTTTTATCAATTCTCACATTCGTAGCAACTCTGATTTTCCTAGCCCGTCGTAACCTGCTCAAAATTCCGCGGTTTACGATGGCTGAATTAAAGGGCTGGCCCAGGAGGGATGCCAACTTGATTTTAGGGTTTGAATTATTGCTTATTTTTTTCATTTTTACCATGAACACAGCGGACGAAGCGGATAAGACCTTGCGTTCTGGAGTTGGTTATGGTTTTGCCCTTAGTCAATACCTTGGGCCTTTATTTTTCTCCCGAGTTCACAGTTCTGAAACGCTTCATTCGATTGCTTTAGTGGGGTGGTGGGGGCATTTATTGATGGTTTTTGTTTTTTTGAACTATTTGCCCTATTCAAAACACTTACATATTTTAATGGCTTTCCCAACGACCTATTATTCGAACCTGGAGGCTAAAGGTAAATTCTCGAACATGGAAAGTGTCGAGAAGGAGGTGAAGATGATGCTCGACCCTGGAGCAGACCCTTACGCTGCACCTGCTAGCGATACTCCGTTGCAACGTTTTGGTGCGAAGGATGTTCAAGACCTTACTTGGAAACAATTATTAGACGCTTATGCTTGTACCGAGTGCGGGAGGTGCTCTTCAGTGTGTCCGGCGAATCAAACGGGTAAATTGCTCTCTCCACGAAAAATTATGATGGATACTCGGGACCGCTTGAGCGAAGTTGGAAAGAACAAGATGAATCTCGAGGACGGTAAATCACTCTTGGGCGATTACATTTCCCCCGAAGAATTATGGGCATGTACAAGCTGCAACGCTTGCGTGCAAGAATGCCCCGTAAACATCGACCCCTTATCCATCATCATTGATTTGCGGAGATTCCTCGTTATGGAAGAATCAAAAATGCCAACTGAATTAACAGGAATGCTTACAAATATTGAGAATAACGGCGCTCCTTGGCAGTTTGCTCCAACAGACAGATTAAATTGGGCAAATGAAGAATGATATACAACTAATTGATTTGATGCAAGATGGAAAGCAATTATCTCCAGTACTTCCAAAACACATCAAAAATTATTTGATTGATATTGATGGAACGATTTGCGATGATATTCCCAATGAAGAACCGGAACGTATGACAACGGCTGAATTATATCCAGATGCTTTGGTAACGATAAATGATTGGTTTGAGCAAGGCCACATCATCACGTTCTTTACTTCACGTTTAGAAGAACATAGAGCCGTAACGGAGGAATGGCTGAACAAACATGGGTTTAAATATCACGGAATGTTGATGGGTAAACCGCGTGGAGGAAACTACCATTGGATTGACAATCACATTGTTCGTGCTACGAGATACACTGGGAAGTTCACGCATTTGAAAGATAGGGTAGCAAATATTCAAGTTTTTGAGGAATAAATGATGAGTTTGAAAGTACCAACAATGGCAGAAATGCTTGCAAATGGCGAAAGTGTTGACGTGTTATTTTGGGTGGGTTGCGCAGGTAGTTTTGACGATCGTGCTAAAAAAATAACCAAAGCCATTGCTAATATTCTTATGCACTGTAAAGTGAAGTTTGCCGTATTGGGAACTGAAGAGTCTTGCACCGGTGATCCCGCCCGAAGGGCGGGAAATGAATTCACCTTTCAAATGCAAGCCCAGATGAACATTCAAGTCCTTAACGGTTATGAGGTTAAACGAATTGTAACGGGCTGTCCACATTGCTTCAATACGCTTAAAAATGAATACCCTGAGTTGGGGGGGAATTACGAGGTGCTCCATCACACCCAGTTAATTCAGGATTTAATCAATACGGGTAAACTTGCCTTAGAAGGAGGTGCCACATTTAAAGGAAAGAAAATTACGTTCCACGATCCGTGCTACCTCGGAAGAGCCAATGAGGTTTACGAGGCGCCAAGAGCCTTAATTGAAAAGCTCGACGGTGAATTAGTGGAAATGAAGCGTTGTAAATCCAACGGGCTTTGTTGCGGCGCAGGCGGTGCTCAGATGTTCAAAGAGGCTGAGCGCGGGAATAAGGAAATTAATATTGAGCGTACCGAAGATGTCCTAGCGGCCAATGCGCAAATTGTTGCAACGGGTTGTCCTTTTTGCAATACCATGATGACCGACGGGGTCAAGAATTTTAATAAAGAAGCCGAAATTCAGGTACTTGATGTAGCAGAGTTAATTGCTCAAGCGGCAGACCTTTAAGCCATGTTATGGATTTAAGAACTTGGATTTTTGTCGCCAATCGCAAACTTACCGCCATAGAATCAGCGCAGGTGGAAAATGCGCTTCAAGATTTTGTGGGGACCTGGTCTTCTCACGGCACCCCGTTGAAAGCCTCCGCTTTTTGTTTTGAACAAGCAGCGATTGTGGTTTCGGCAGACGAGTTCGTTGCCAAAGCATCGGGTTGTTCCATGGATAAAATCACGCATTTAGTTCGAGCATTAGGACAACAATTAAACGTTGACTTTTTTGACCGTTTCAATGTGTTGTCCAAGGAAGACAACAGTTGGAACATTGTTCGATATTCCCAAGAAATCCATGCCCAATGCATCAGTGCCTCTATGGTATCTTTAGAGGAGTTCAATAAAAAAGCCGGGAATTAAAATTCCCGGCTCCCCTTTTTTAATTGGCCTAATTATTTGTTGCCAAAAATCACAACCAACGCGTGAATTAATCCTGGTAACCCGCAAAGTAAGGTTAGAATCAAATTCGTAGTTACACGATTCGTCCAACTTCCTTCGTATAGGTACATGGAGATTGTGGTTCCAAACGGCACAAAAAATATAAGTAAAATATATACCCAATTTTCAGTGTGTTTTGAGCTACTCGCTTTTGCTTCATCTAACTTTAGCTTAGCCATAATGCGCTCTGCCTTTTTGTTCATTTTTAATGCAGCTACGGCATTCGTTTGATTTCCCTTCACCGTTTTCACAATCTGTGTTTTAAGCATTGGTGAATTAGCCTCTGCGTTAGCTTCTACGCGCATATTTTCGACCAAGGAAACAACTGGCTCATTCTGAACTGTTTGTAATGTTGAATTGGTTTGATTCGGCATTGGAGCTGAAGCTACCTCCTCGTTGATAAATGCTGATTGCTTCTTTTTATCAAAAGAAACGCGGTATCCCCATCGGTCAATGCGCTTGCTTACGGTGCAAGATACGGCCACTCCAACTAAAGCTACCCAAAGTACATTTTTCATTTTCATAATTTAAAGATTTAGAGTTTCTCGAAAATAAACAATTATTTCGAAGGTTGAACGTATTTTATGTTTTACCCATAATTTTACCTCATGAAGTTTATTTGGAAAGCTGAAGATACTTGTGCTTTCACAGAGTCCATAGAAAGCCTTGCGAAAA
>VGMY01000017.1 GCA_016866255.1 Bacteroidota bacterium
CTGTATGTTTTGAAACAAGCTATGAATAACGATTTTCTCCCAAAATCGGTCATTGAGTCAAATCTTAGGTTGCAAAGCGAAAAATCGCCTTTCACCTTACACCGTAAAATAGCCATTAATTTACTCCTCAATATTGCCAAATTAGAAATCGGCGACCCCTTTCCATTCGAACGGTTAAACTATGTTCCATCCGTGAATAAACCGGTTTATATTCATGCGTACAACCCCTCCAACACCTTCTGCATTCAGGAAATCAGGGCTTTGCGGAAATTGTTAGGCACTTACGGAAGCAATATCGAATTTCTCACCCTCTATATTGAAAAACCCTTAACCAATGAAGCGGAGAAAAAGGCCATGGATCAAATTACTTGGAAAAAAATCGGATTACCTCAAAACGATGCCTTTTGGGCAACCATTGGAGCCAATACCTTCCCCTACTATATATTGGTAGATAAAGAGGCCAACTTATTGCATGCTCCTGCCCTTACTCCCACTCCCAACGGGCAATACGAAAGCATTGAAAAAATATTTTTTACTTTAATAAAGCCTTAAGTTTCTTGTTTTTTTTTTCAAATGATATTTTTCCATTATCTTCGGAAAAACTCATTACCTATGGAACCAACTCGTGTTTTCGATATTCTTAACGACTTACTGCGCGATCCTAAATTTGATTTGCTGAATGCCAAAGAGCAGAAGCAATGGAAGCACTACAGCACCGACGACTTCATTCATCATGTTAACGCCGTTAGCCATGGGTTGATGAATCTTGGCTTGGCCCCCGGAGATAAAGTTGCCATCATATCGAACAATCGGCCCGAATGGAATTTTGTGGACTATGGTGCTCAACAAGCAGGAATTATAACCGTTCCCATATATCCTACCATTAGTACAACAGACCTTAGTTTCATTCTTAACGATTCCGGCGTTAAGGCCTTATTTATTTCAAGTAAGGATATTTATAAGAAATTTTTGTCCATCCAATCGGATCTTACTGCCTCACCGCAAGTATTTTCATTCAACCCCATCGATGAAGTAAATTCGTTTGACAGTTTTGTTCAAGGTGCTCAATCAAATCCTCAAGAAGGTGCCTTGCAAGAGCGAAAACGACAAGTAAACCCCAAGGAAGTGTTTACCATCCTGTATACGAGCGGAACAACCGGCGTACCGAAAGGTGTCATGCTTTCTCATGAAAATATTTTGAGCAATGTGGATGCGTGCTTCGCTTTGGCACCCTTCGAATCAAGTTGGAAGGCGCTCAGTTTCTTGCCCCTGAATCACATTTATGAGCGAATGGTTAACACGGTTTATTTTCGAAAAAATATTTCCATCTATTATGCAGAGGGAATTGAAACCATTGGAGATAACTTAAAAGAAGTGCAACCTCAAGTCTTTGTATCAGTACCTCGTTTAATTGAGCGGGTGTATGACAAGTTACTTAGCGCTGGGGATAAACTAACCGGTTGGAAAAGGAAGCTATTCTTTGCTTCGGTAGATTTTGCCCTGGAATTTGATCCGCAAAATATCTCTGTTGGTGGAAGGGTTAAACGATGGTTTTTCGACAAACTGATTTATAAAAAATGGCGGGCCGCTTTAGGAGGTAAGGTTGTTTGCATTGCCTCTGGAGGCGCAGCACTGCAGCCCCGTTTAGGGCGTGTGTTTCATTGCGCTAAAATACCCGTTTTGGAAGGATACGGATTAACCGAAACGTCCCCTGTAATTGCCGTAAATTGCTATGAGCAAGAAAATACCCGCATCGGAACAGTTGGGCCTGTAATTCACAATACAGAAGTAAAAATTGCCGAAGATGGCGAAATTTTGGTCAGGGGCCCCGGAGTTATGCTCGGATACTATAACAACGAACAAGCGACCAAGGATATGATCAACGAGGAAGGTTGGTTACATACCGGCGACATCGGTACTTTTGTTGAAAATCGGTTTTTAAAAATCACCGATCGTAAAAAAGAGATATTCAAAACCTCTTCCGGTAAATACATAGCCCCTCTTATGATCGAAAATAAAATCAAAGAATGTCGATTTGTGGAGCAATGTTGCGTTATTGGAGAAAGTCAGAAATTTGCAAGCGCTCTAATCGTGGTTTCCAAAGATTATGTGAACGATTGGGCAAAAAATAACAGCATTGCGTTACCCGACGATGCGAGTGCGGTCAATAACCCTGAATTGCGAAAAGAAATCAATGCTTTTATTCGAGAAATGAATACAAATCTGGCGCCTTACGAACAAATCAAGCGTCCTGAACTCATTATGGAGCCTTGGACGGTGGATGGGGGTGAATTGACCCCAAAAATGAGTATGAAGCGCAAGGTGATTTTAGCGAAGCATGCTGATTTGGTTGCCAAGATTTTTTCGGAGTCGGAGTAGTAACTAGGATTCAATAGCTGCCGACAATCCCTGGTCCAGTAATGCGGTGCAACGGGGTTCTAAATCCTGATACGTTCCGTGTTTCACGGCGCATTTACCGTGATAATGGACAATGAAGGCGCACTGCTCAGCCGCCTCGGGAGAATGTTTGCAAATTTTGACAAGGCAATTTATCACATGATCGAAGGTGTTGAAGTCGTCGTTGTAAAGAATTAATGCGGATTGTTGCTGTTCAACTACCACTTCCTTGGTACCTTCTTTTTCCTTTTCTTTCATAATAATTTCCTTAGAGTTCGATGTTCAGCTTTCGCGCTAGCCCATTTAGCCGTTGAAATTCTTCCTCGACCGAACAGTAGAATAAAAACTGAATACGGTTGTTTTCGGTTTTAATAACATTAAAAGGAGTCGTATTGTTGAGGGCCAAATCGTGAATTAGGCTGACCACCGGGCTAGATTCATCGAGGGTGAATATGAGGGGGACTTTCAAATCCCTTTGATTTTGCAATTCAAAATCGGCATAATAAATAAGTTCAAGCGGTGAAATTTCATTCACTTCAATAGGAGCGCTGGATAATTGACTGTTGCTCTGAACTGTCATAAAACGGAGGGTATTATAGGTGCCCAAGCGATTTCGGGAGAGGTTAGTTTCAACCTTTTGAAGCCGAACATAGCTTGGCTGGGGATCGATGATGTGTATTCCTTCCAGCGATAGGTTTTCCGGCTGTGCAACAGCTTGAGGCTCTTCCAAATAATTAAGCGCGATTTCGGCCTCTGCAAACGAGACAGGTATTCCATCCCTGTAAGCGACAACGTAGGCGTCCTGATAACCTGATTTGCGAAGTTCCAGCTTTCGCTGATTTGCCCTATCTAACTCACTAAATTTCCCACTGGAATATTTGAATTTACCGCCAACTGAAATTTGGTAAAACAATTCCGGCACATTTGCGAGCTTTCCATTATCTGCTTTGCCCAAACTTGCTACTTGAACGGTATAAAAAACTTCCTTCGGGCTGGCTGTATTGGAGGTATCTGAGGGGACCTCATTTTTCAAAATGGCAAAAACATCCTCTAATAACTCCTCGCGGTTGCGCACTTTGCAAAGCCCATTTTTCTCATAGGCAACCGCTTGCGCAAGGGTAATTCGCACTCCGTCGCAGTAAGCAACCACGAACGCATCGTTATACCCTAATTTACGAATACCGTTTCGAGCATTGATGGCTTGGTTTGACCCCTCAAAAAACCCGGCTAAATAGGCCGTTAATCCATTCTTTAATACCTCTCCACTCACCGGACTAAACTCTCTGAAGAAATAATCCGGAACCGTTTTTTTAAACGCGCCAACTTGAACTCTAAAAACCAAGCCCCTTGGTAAAGACTGAAGAATGGGGTATCTGTTGTTTTTGGCTTTTGGTCCATTAGTTACATTAAATGCCAGTGCTTCAGCCCCATTGAGAAATCCGAAAGTTTTGGCAGCAGTATTTCCCTTCGGAAGGATCCCATCCGCGAGCAATTTTGCAAAAACCTCGTTATCCTCCATACCCTCTATTCGGTTGTAAACCTCTTTGCTCTTATCGGCAAGCCGCTCCAGGCTATCTGCTAGGGAAATCAGGGTGCCTTCAAGCCCCTTAAGAGAAACGGCATCGGTAGTTCTCAAGTATTGGATTTTAGTCAGTGCTAAATTTTCCAAAAGGGTATATTTGTTACTTTCAAATTGAGCAAGCGTTTTTCGTAATGTAATGTAGTTGTCGTAATTCTTGCTTTGGGAATAGCTTTCAATCTCACGAGCATCAACCTCTCGCTCCGCAAATTCGAAGTTGTTTCTTGGGGCCGGAGCTTCCAGGCTGTTCGTTGCAGCTCGCAACTGATCTATTGACTTGAGGTTTAAATTCACGCCCTCCTTCATTGAATTAACCTTTGTTTGATTTTCTTGCAGACTTAACGCAAGTTCTTCCATTTCACCTGCCTTGAAGATGGAGGAAAACTGTGCCTCCGTCATCGAATTACGCAGGGAAACAATTTTTGAAACCTGATTTACCTGTTGCTGTAACTCATACACAGGGTTGGCTTCTTGCGTATCCTGAATCCTTGTCACGAGTGCTTGAACCGCGAGAACATCCTCCACAGAAGCATTTTCGGGCTCTTGATTGGCCGAAAACTGCGCAGTTTCCATCTTAGCTTCCTCCTTTACGACTCGCTCCTCAGCTTCCTTCTTCGCTTCCTCCTTTACGACTCGCTCCTCCGGTTCCATCTTCGCTTCCTCCTTTACGGCTAGCTCTGCAGGCTCGATCTTCGCTTCCTCCTTTACGGCTAGCTCTGCAGGCTCGATCTTCGCTTCCTCCTTTACGGCTAGCTCTGCAGGCTCGATCTTCGCTTCCTCCTTTACGACTCGCTCCTCAGGTTCCATCTTCGCTTCCTCCTTTACGACTCGCTCCTCAGGTTCCTTCTTCGCTTCCTCCTTTACAACCAGCTCCTCAGGTTCCTTCTTCGCTTCCTCCTTTACGGATAGCTCCTCAGGTTCCTTCTTAGCTTCCTCCTTTACGACTAGCTCCTCAGGTTCCTTCTTCGCTTCCTCCTTTACGGATAGCTCCTCAGGTTCCTTCTTCGCTTCCTCCTTTACGACTCGCTCCTCAGTTTCCATCTTCGCTTCCTCCTTGACGACTCGCTCCTCAGGTTCTTTCTTCGCTTCCTCCTTGACGACTCGCTCCTCAGGTTCTTTCTTCGCTTCCTCCTTAACGGCTAGCTCCTCAGGTTCCTTCTTCGCTTCCTCCTTTACGACTAGCTTCTCAGGTTCCTTCTTCGCTTCCTCCTTTACGGATAGCTCCTCAGGCTCGATCTTAGCGTCCTCCTTTACGGCTAGCTCTGAGGGGTCCTTTTTCGCTTCTTTGTTTAGCACGAGTTCCGCAGGTTCGTTCCTTGCCGCTGTGTTCGCAAGCGGATCCTTAGGTTCGTCCGTTGGTACTTCCTCCCCGTTTTCTGATTGCACATCGAGACTCCCTTCATTACTCGCTGCAGACCGGTTATTTTGAACGAGACGGATTTGTTCTTTTGCTGCCTCAATAGCAGACTCAATCGTTTGATATTGCTCAGATAAATTTTCTGCTGCATTGCCTGAGGCAATTTCCAGTTTCATTTGAACGACTTGCAATTGAGCATTGAGCACCTCCAGGCTGCTTCCTTGTTCTTGGGTGAAATTACCGGACTCTTGCAGCTGTTTGCGAAAGACACGTTGCTCTGCTTGCTGGGTTGTAGCGGCCGTAAAATCTGGCTTAACCTCTGGAAATAATCCCTCAACAAAATTTCCGAGCGGATATAATGCCAGCCGCTTATTGTAGAATTCCCTTTCAAAACTTTTTTGAACATTTTCGTCCTCCTTAATTTTCAATAAGCGATCAAACTTCTCAAGCACCTCTTTTTGGGCATCCACCTTTGTTTGGATATCTCCTTTTTCTTTCTTGGATGCCGTACTACTCTGCAATTCAAGCTCCGATATGTTTTCTTTAATTTGTTTGATCTGAGCAACGATGGTCGCAATATCCTCCTGCAATGCAATTTGTTGGGTTGTTAAATCGACGAGGACCGTAGAATCCTGATTCGATTTTTGGGCGATGTCAACAAAAGACGCTAGGGTTGATTGGTGGACTTTTAGCAACGAAAACAAGCTGTCTTGATTTTCATTAAGGAGGTGCAGCTGTATTGACTCGCTTATTTCATTTAAAGTTTTTTCATAATCTTTTTCAAGCCATTCGTTTCGACCACGCTCCAGCTGCTGAATCAATGCGGCATTTGTGGCAATCTTGCTTTTAACAACAATAAGAGAGTCATAAATTTCTGTCAAATAGGTTTGATATACTTTACGAGCAAGAGCGTTTGTGTCGGTTCGAATGCGCTCCTTCAACCAATTCGCCGTCGTTGTTATTTGCCCCTCTTTGGCGAGGATGTCTGCTCTCTCCTTCCCTAACAATCTCAGTTGATCGTCCATTTCACTTACCATGCCCGAAGTTTCCAACAAGATTTCTGAAAGTTCATTGGTCTGTTGTTCAACGCTTTCACCTTCAAAGCCTAATTCCGAAAGCGTACGACTCAGAGAAGGAACATCTGTTGCATCTTCAACAGGTTGATATCTCATCGGTTTTGGATTTAAACTCTTATTAAGCGAAGCCATGTTCAACGATTTGAGGCTTAACATATCGTCGTTTGCCCTGCTATTTAGCTGATAATTGAACGAAGTGAGTTCCTTGCTATCTTGCATGCTGTAATTGATATTTTGTTTAAATACCACCCCCACTTCTTGCCTTGGCAGCAATTTTTTATCGATAAAAACTTGTTGCGTTCCGCTAATTTTAGCCTCGAATTCATAGGAACCCTCCCCGGGCAATACCATCTGATAATTCCCAGCAGAGTCGCTCACAAATGGACCGTACTCAATTCCACGCTCCAAGTCTTTGACCGTGATCTGGAGGCTCGTATTTTTTGGATTGACGAGGTCTTGAAATTTTCCTTGAACCACTACCAAACTCGAACTCGATTGTTGAAATTTAGCCTCTACCAATTCAATCTTACCGACAGGTACTGAACGTATCGTAGTAAAGGCAGCATGATTCCCTGCAGAATCCAGTGGTATAAATAAAAAGTCGTCATCCGTAGAGGAAAAAGGAAACCCTAAGTTTACTATTTCTCCCAAATAAAGGGATTGGGGATCAAATGCAACTTTGAAAAAATCGTACCCTCCCATGGCATCGAACCCATTGGAAGCAAAATAGAGATAGCCACTTTCTTGATTGTAATAAGGATAAATAACATTTGCCTCTTGCCCTGCGGGAATCGGTATTTTTACCGAGGCAGACCAACTGTCTCCGGCCTTTCTTTTTAAATAGAGCGAAATTTGTTGTGGAGAATTGCCGTAACTTGGATAAATTTTCACCTCATTTCCCGCTTTAACGTAGGTGTGAGGGATAAATTGGTGTTTCTTATCCATTTTTGATTGTAAGGTAAGGTCTGTGTAATAACCGCCTCCCAAACCCAAATCTGAGAACTCAATTCTCGAGAGAAAACCGTTCAACGGCAATTGTGTTGAATTCAGCACCTCCAAAGCTGCCGGATTCGCCAATAACTGTTTTCCATAATTGCAATGCTCGATCTCACGCCGTGCGTTTCTGCGATCGTCTGGAAAGCACGTTAAATAATTGTTGTAAGCTCGAATAGCTCGCGAAAAATCATAATTTAAATGGTAAATTCTACCGATGAAATATTCCGCTTCGCACAATCCTGAGCCTAAACTTACGGCAAGCTTAAAATGATTCAATGCAGCAGCACGCTCGTTAGTGTAAAACAAACAAATGCCAAAATTTAAATTGTAGGTGGGGGATTTTGGATCTCGGGAAAAAAGGGTTTGAAAATCGATTTTTGCAGCCTCGTATTGTTGAATGGCTAAGGCGTCGTTGGCGCGTTTTTCAATCTGGTTGACGGATTGTGCCCTCGCTAGAATGGCAGCAAAAACAAGCACCCCAAGGTTCAAAAGGTCCCTCATTTGGCAACAAACATCACGATGCATTTACACTTTAGGGTTGGAAAAGTTCATTTTTGGCTCATTTCCCGACCACAAGCGCTTAATGTTTTGCCGATGAGCAAAAACGACGAGGGCGCAAAGAATCAAGTTGAAAAAAACCATTACCGGTTCGTCGTGTTGAAAAACATAGTAACTAACAAATGGAATTGAGGTAGCGGCTATCATAGAAGCTAAAGACACATAACGACTAGCCAGAAATACGATGAAGAAAACGAGCATCGATACGAGTATGGTTTGGAAATCTAATGCCAGATAAACTCCGAGCGAAGTCGCAACACCCTTACCTCCCTTGAACGCAACAAATACAGAATAAATGTGGCCTAGCACCGCCACAAGGCCTGCGGCTATTTCAAGGATGGCTAAATTATTTTGGTCAGGAAGCAGAAAATGAGCCAATTGAACTGCCAAATAACCCTTCGTAACGTCGAAAAAAAGCACAGCAAACCCAAGACGTTTGCCCAACACACGAAACGTATTGGTAGCACCGGAATTCCGGCTGCCGTATTCGCGTACATCCTTTCCACAAAAAAACTTTCCTAGCCAAACCGCCGAGGGAATTGCACCGAATAGATAAGCGAGTAAAAAAAGAAGCGCCATCAACATTATTTCGCATTTAGAAACTCCCGTAAACGCACCTTGGTTAAGCTGACGATTTCATCCCTTGCCCAATCAAACGAAAAATTCTTTTCCCTTTTCTTGTCCGGCTTCATTTCTGTAATCAAAGTTTTTAGCGTCTCGTCGTTCGTGTACACCTCTAATTTACCATCTTTTTTTGGCATTTCATATTCAAAGAGGTATTCTTTATCCGCAGAATTTTTAAACCCAAGGATCAACTTTGGGTCCTCGATGTTGCGAAGCGATTGCGCAACGACCAATAATAACTCAAGTTCTTTCATTACAGGTCGGCCCTCAATGCTTATTACCGCCGCACGGTTTTTAGCTTTCACTTCCTCTCCCTCGCTATCCAATTCGGTGGTCCCCGACCTTGGTCGGCTCACCCAGCCCGCTGCAAACCTGCTTTCCGAGGATTTCGTGCCGAAGTGCACAAAATCAAACCGAAGGCCTGAAAGCACGATTGTTTGGTCCAAGGCATCTGGCATTCTGCGCAATTTTTCTTCTTCATAATCCTTAAAAAGCTCATTTACCTTTTCCTCAGGAAGCAAATAGCGAACCGCTTGGGAAAAATTATGTTGTTTGGATTTTAATTCCGTCGGTTTTTGATTCTCCAATTTTTTAACCCCCTCTGCGACAACTTCAAAAACACTTTTTTGCATCGGAAACTTGAGGAGAGCCGTAACATTCATATCGATTTTTTTTGATTCCTTCTCGTAATTTATTGATCCGAAGCAGCGCGCGCTCACATTCCCCAAATCAACCCCAAAAGATATCTCTCCAATCCCACTTAACGAGCAACTTTCCGTATACATGGTTAACAGGTTCCCAATATCCGAATCCCCGTTGAGGCGACTTTTAGTTCCAATTTGATACGTTTGTCCACTCGGGTTGTATTGCACATAACCCGAAGCAAGAAAAACGTTAGGATCGTCGATGCCTTGCATTCTGGAAAGAAAAGCAGGGTAAACCTTTACACTGTCCATGAAATCCGAATTTTTCCACAAAAAACCTACCGCTAACCTCCGGCCTAAATCATTTTCTGCTTTATCGGAAATAGGAATTTGAATGTTATTTGCAAGAATGGTATCCTTAAAGTTCAACCAAGACCGGTCAAAATTCGCGCACCTATGATTGATGCGTGTCGCGCCCTCGCAAAAAATCCCTTTGCTGGCTGCAACAATTTTAAGTTTACCATAAAAATCGAATTCCTTGCTTAATTTGAAATTCTCTTTTTGACCTATTTCTCCTTCTGCCTGCGTAACCGAATTGATAAACTTGATTGATTTCAACGGGATAACGGTCAGATTACTATCCCTGTCGTAGTAAGGATATTTTGCGACCCCCTCGTACTTTTTGCGAGACGTCACATTGATGTTCGCCTCAATGAATGTGTGGGCCCTACTGATAAATGGCGCAACAATTTTAGCATTCAGAAGCGGATCCATGACAGCATTTTTTCGAATGACCACTTTCATTGAGTCTGGATAAATTTTAGCATCTCCTACTCTTATGTATTCAACTTTATTGCAGAATAAAGTTTGGAGCCTTAGGTCATAACGCGCGAGAAGCGAACGAAATTGGAGGGTATCTTGGTCGTCATGCATCGAGTAAAAATTGGATTCATCGATGCCCGAATTTGCCTCGAAGGTTGTTTGGTTAGTTTTGGATTTTTCAAAGTCCACGTTCGCTTTATCCATGTACCAAAAAAACTTATCCATCGTACAGTAGTATTGATTTGGAGGGAATTTAATGCGTTTTGTTCCGAATGAATTGAATTCGCCCTTGCGCGATTTAAAGGAAACATCTGCTCGTACATCTTTCGTTTCCATGGCCACAGGTGCACTTCCTTCGTTTATGAATCGATTTTTAAGTCTAAAATTTGCAGAATCCGTATGAATTTCGTCATGGGTATATTCAAAGCTTTTAGAACCCAAATCGGCGTCAGGAAAATGCATAACTCCATCGCCTCCCATTCCGTTTTTAGAAAGGACGACAGTCCCCTCCATTTCGCACTCGTTGTTGAACATGAGCAGGTTAACCTCTCTCCAAGAACTTGCCTTTAGCACCTGTTTTTTGGGAATAAAACAAATATAGGCTGATTCAGAAGTAACGGTTGGCACTTGAATTCCGGTAAGCACCTCTTGGTTCAGGAATTTTGCGATACCAATAGTTGAGTCCGGTAAAAAGGTGAGCTTATTTGAAACTGCCGTGGCGCTGCTGTAATTAATCGTACCTGAACCTTGTAAGCCGTTATTCGACAAAACAACTTTATTCTCATACTTGGAATTATCACCATAAAACGGCCATCCACCCGCGGGTGCAACTGTCGTAAATCCCAACGAATAGTCGGGCATGATTTTTAAGGGCTCCTTGATGGGTGGAAAAATTCCTCCTGAAATCAGTTCGCCCGAAAAACGCTGGGAAAATTCTTTAAAGTTATCAAGGCTATCCAACTCGAAAGGTTGCAATTTATAATAAAAACGGACGGAATCGTAAGCCCCTCTTACGATTGATGGATCATTGTAAACCACTTTAATTGATGAGGGCACCAACAATTTTGGATACGTTTGGTTGGTGGTACTTCTTCCTGATTTTGAGGTTGGCTCATCCAATAACAATTCCCCCTTCAAATTGGAAAAGGTGCTCAATAGCGGAATCCCTTCCTTTCCATCCTCTGCTCTGAGAGGATTTACGACAAGACCTGCAAAGGATGATGCATTCAATTTCAATTTGAAGTCGTTGTAATGAAAAGAAGCATCTGAAAGCTTCGCCCGGAACTTGCCTACGACTAACTCTCCCTTGAAAACCATATCCCGATTTGGTTTGAGAATGAAATACGTTGAGTCAGGATAAAAGACAGCTTTTTGTGCTTGCGATAGCGTAACTAGATCTGCACCGGAAAGGAACATTTGATCTTTTCCCACGTCGATAAAACCAAAAAAATCTTGTTTTGAAAAGCGATTATTCAATATCTCAAGCTTGTTTTGTTCATCTTTGAGATAGGAGTTAGATTGAATCTCCTCGAACGAAAAAGGTAGTTTTCGCATCGTTAAATCAGAGACTATTCTTATGTTATCGTAATCCTTACCTGAATTATTAGCGTCGGCGTAATTAAAAAGTTTTGCCTGAAGTTCAATGGTTTTTTCAAAGGAGTTGTACTGAAGAAAACCGTAAGAAGACAGCTCTAGTAACTTACTTTTTGCATATTCAATCGTAGTTCCCAATGCAGAGGCGGCCTGACCTTCCGTTAACAACACAGCATTTATTTTTCGGCTTGCAGAGGCCAATTGCAACAGAGGATTGGTAAGGCCGCTGCTTAATTTTTGAACCAAATTTGGATCGTAAAAGCTCATGGACTCAAAAACACATGTTTTCTGTTCTTGCGAAGTTGCCATTTCAAAAGAATATTTTACATATGCAGTGTTTCTATTCCAAATCAAACATGGCGCATTACAGGTAACCTGATAATGATAATCCATGAATGGGACCCCTAAATCCCCCCTTTTTGAAGCAGTAAAAATCATGCTTTCACTCGCTTCATCAAACTGAAAAAGTCCCTCCGTGTGTATTAAGCTATCTCCATTCGCATACATGAGCTTTAGCCTTGCCGTGCGAGCCAGAATTTGCCTGGGATCAATCAGGAACGTCAACGATGAGATAACTAAAAACGGTTTTGAATCGAACAAATAAATTAACCTAGCAGGGTTTTCTTTCGTTCCCCTTCCCACGAGTCTGCTTCCCTCCAAAGAAAAACCCCCATCGTAATTCATGGACGTGCGGAGTTCGGATATTTTGAGCCGTTTATCAAAAGAAACAAACCGCGGAGCCCCCTCACCCTCCGATAATTCTATGGTAGACATATCGGCGTAAGAACCTAAAATAGCTTCGGGAAAGTAGGGTGTAGTGAGCGAAACGGTATCTGCAACAAGTACCACTTCCTTCATATTTATTTTGTATCCGCGAAGCAATGCAAAAGTTTCTTCAGCACCAAAACCGACTTTTCTCCAATCAACGGTTCCGTTCCTTCCCATGAATTTTTTGGTCGAAAAATCATAGACTCCCCATGTTTCTGAAACGTAGACACTGTCTTGGCCTTTCAATTCTGCAGAGTAACCCAATAATTGACCCTCAGAGCAAATAATCTTTATTTTTTTATCGAGGTTCCACTCGAGATTTCCTTTAAAAATCCAAACCGAATTATCGTCCTTGTGGAGTGCCCGAAAACGAAAAAGGTAGTAGGAGAATTTCATGAATTCAAAATATTCCCCTTCGTCCTTATCGCGCATCGTCTTTTCCAAACCATACCAAATATTGAAAAAATCCGTTCCTAACTTATTTTTGGCCTGGTACATAAAAGTAGCAATGTAGTAATAGCCAACCTCGATGTCTTGTGTCATCTGGATAATGGCATTTGCACCATCAACCATCTTTCCAAAATTAGCCTCGGATAATATATTTCCTGCAAGAATTGAAGGGAACACTTCCCGCACGTTTAATTGCATATCCTCATCCGTGAAGACCTGCTTTACCTCTTTGGCAAATTTTGTTCGGTCTTTGGAAAACGTTTGAGTCAAGGCCCTACCTCCTAGGAGGATAAATAGCGCAAGCGTGATGAAATTAAGGTTTAACGAGCTGTAAGCAAGTCCAATGTTCTTTTTCATAAGTATTTTGTAATTGAAAACCGAATTTTTCAGCGTATTTCAAAATAGGATCCTTGTCAAAATCAAAAAAACCGCTTAAAATCAAGGTGCCCTTAGGCTCGAGGAGCTTCCAATAAGCGGGAAAATGACTTAACAAAACATTTTTATTGATGTTTGCCAGGATAACCTTAAACCCCTTCATGGGAACGATTCCAACATCTCCTAAAACGACGGTGATTTTTTGACAGTTGTTGCGGAGGGCGTTTTCCTGGGCATTTTCTACAGCCCAAGGTTCAATGTCAACTGATAACACTTCGACTGCTCCTAACATTTCCGCAAAAATGGATAAAACACCCGTCCCTGTTCCCATATCTAAAACCTTAGCATTGTTAAAATCTACGGCATCCATCGCTTTACACATTAAGCACGTTGTCGCATGATGTCCTGTACCAAAAGACATTTTGGGTTCAATTTCAATGAACCTTCCTCTCCTGTATTCCTTTGAATGAAATGGAGCAACGATGGCAAGAGTATCCATGATTACTGGTGGAAACTCACTTTCCCATAGAGCATTCCAATTTTGTCCGGGAAGTACCTCAATTTTGTGGGATACACGAACCCTATCACGGGGAAATTGTGCCAGCAGTTTTTCCAATTTAAGGGAGTTGAAATTCAATTCCTGAACATATGCCCTCAAGACCGGCGCTTCCTCAACAAAACTTTCAAAACCAATATCTGCAAGCCACGCAATAGCAATTTCATGGAAAGGAGAAAAAGGCTGAATTTGCAGGGTCAGCTCAACATAACTTAACATGCGTTGGCAATTATTTGAAGCAGGGTTTTCGCTTGCAAGGATGCCCCGCCTATGAGACCGCCATGAACTCCCTTCAACGAAAATATTCCTTTAGAATTTTCGGCATCGCAACTGCCCCCGTAAATCACAGGAATTCGCACTTTCGTTGCTGTTTCGAGCATGGACTGGACCTGAAATTGGATGAACTCAATATCTTCCAGACAAGGGGTCACCCCTGTACCGATGGCCCAAATGGGTTCGTAAGCAATAATTATTTTTTGCAGAGCTGCCTTAGGCCATTCAACGATGGGAAGAACTTGGTTGTAAACATATTTCAAGGCTTCGTTGCGGTTCGATGCGAGGTTTGGATGAATTTGTCGAATTTCCTGAGGTTCGCCACAGCATAAAACTACCCGAAATCCTTCATCGACGGCTTTTTTCGCTTTGAGAAGGGTTGTTTCATTCGATTCGTTGAAATGCAAGCGACGTTCAGAATGACCTGCCAAAACGGTTGATATATTCAAACTGCGCAATTGCTCAAGGGATGTTTCGCCCGTGAATGCGCCGGACAACTCCGGTGCATGAAAATTCTGAGCAGCGACCGTAATTCGGTCGTTGGATGAAAAAACACCGAGAAAGGGTTGCGGAACAAAGACCACCACTTCGCATAGGTCATGTGGAATTATGGATGCGCTCAAGGTTCGAAACAATTCTTCGGACTCCTCTAAGGTCAAATTCATTTTCCAATTTGCCCCAATGAAGAACTTTTTAACCATGACTAAAAGTACCTCAAATTCCTTTATCGAACTGCTTTGTTGAGAACTTTTTTGAAATCGTTACTGTTAAATTGTTCCTTATCAATGCCCTGATAAAACTTTTGCACATTGCCATTCCAAAGGTATACCACACCGGGAACCTCTTTACCGTTGCCTAATGTCTTCCAAAATTTGATAATATCCATAACGGAATAGGTGTATTCCGCCCCAGCAAATTGGAAGAAATCCGGAATTAATTCGGGCTCTTCATCCATAAAAACAATTTGTACTGGAGGAAAGTTTTTATGGGACTTTTTCAGCAGCGTGATTGCTTTGGCGGTAGCTCTGCAATGATCGCAACCGGGTGCAAAAAAACAAAGAATCTGCTTTCCTTGATTTATGTCTTTGAAAAGGCTTTCATACCCCGATAAGACTTGTTTAGGCCCTAAATCCACAAGAGGTTTTAGCGTATCGAACTTTTTTTTCCCTTCGACGGGAATCTCAGGCGTGACATCCAAGCGGTGAACCACCGAATCTTTGGTCGGATTTTCAATGGGAATCGTCTTGGAAGGACTGACCGATTCACGTCGAATGGGGGCGATTAAAAACACGCTGAAAATAGAGACTAATAACACATTCGTTATGGCAGAAAAGTAAGCCCGAGATTGAAAATCCGTGGATAGCCGCTCTTTTTTATCATCGAGAACATAATAGAGCAGTAATAAACCAACGGAAATGACATTTTTAATGAGTGCTTCTAAAGGCGTCATTTCAATCAGCGTACCAAAACAGCCGCAATTGCCTTGATTACCTGATGAAAAAATTTCATAAGCAAGTTCAATGATAAAGACCCCTAACATGAAAATTGTGACGGGTATTATAAGTTTTCTCAGAAATAAGGGGAGTAACAAGAGTATGGCTATAGCAAATTCAACACCAATTAAAAATCGCGACAAATATGCCCCTATTTCGAGGGGAATGCCCATAGGCTCCAGTTGATGTACCTCAAAATAGGTTAAAGCATAAGAAGGCTTTGGATAAAGCTTTGCGACGGCTGAAAGCAAAAAAACAAAAGAGATGATGACGCGAATTGTCCAAGGACCGTATTTTTTCATAGCCTTCATACCTCGTTTTAGGTCAAATGTACGTCTTCGTATCGTTAGGAGAAAACAAGTAACAATTATTTAACACCTAAGTGCATCAGTGCAAAAACGGCGTAGTTGAGCATGTCGTAATAACTCCCATCAATGCCCTCGGAAGCAATGGTTTTGCCCTCGTTGGAGATTATTTGTTTAATGCGGTAAATCTTCATCAAAATCAAATCGGTCAGTGACTCTACTTGCATTGATTGCCAGGCCTCTCCGTAATCGTGATTTTTTTTAACCATTAGTAAAATCGCCTTATCCATGTAGGTATCGTACAGTTGTTGAGCTTCCTCTGGGGTTAATTCCAACGACAAATCAGCCGTTGCATGAAGTTGAATAAGGCCGATAATACAGTAGTTGACAATTGCCATGAATTCTCCCTCTATCCCATCTCCCACCAAGCTTGTACCGTGCTCTTGGACGGTTCGGATTCGATTTGCCTTGATGTAAAGTTGATCGGCAATTCCTACCGGGCGGAGTATGCGCCAAGCCGTTCCGTAATCTTTCGACTTATTGAGGTAAATTTCCCTGCACAAAGAAGTTATATTTGTAAACGAATTTAAGGTATCCGACATGGGCAATTCCAATCTTTTCGGCGTTGAAGTTAAACATTTCCGTTCAAACCATACCCTTAGGTTGCGCAATAAATTAGTTTCGATCGACGAACCCATGATTATGGCAATTGTCAATGCCACACCTGACTCATTTCATGCAACCAGTCGTATAAATAGCCAATTAGAATTGGACGCAGTCGCTAAAAATTGTGTCCGTAAAAATGTAAAAATTATCGATCTGGGAGCCCACTCTACGCGACCCGGTTATGAGGTCATTGCTGCTAAGGAACAAATAGTGCGCCTCAAGCCTTTTCTTTCGAGGTTGCGGAGCAAGTTTCCCGAACTCTACGTATCCGTCGATACCAGCCTGCCCGATGTGGCGCGTTTTGCGCTTGAAAATGGTGCAGACCTTATTAACGACGTGGAAGGTGGTAGAAATTTTCCCGAGATATTCGATGTTTGTGCTGAATTCAACGCACCCTACATTCTGGTTCACTCACGTGGGAATCCCGATGCTCTTCACCAAAAAGCATCTTATGAAAATGTAACAGCTGATGTTCTCATGGAACTTTCCTGTCAAATCCAAAAAATTAAGCATGCTGGCGTAAAAGACATCATCTTGGATTTAGGATTCGGTTTTTCTAAATCGCTGGAAGAGAACTATGAACTACTCAAGAACCTCAACATATTTCACATCCTCAATTTTCCACTGCTCTGCGGAATTTCCAGAAAGTCGATGATTTACAAAAAACTGAATGCCTCCAGCGAACTTGCGTTAAATGGGACTACGATTCTGAATACCTTTGCGCTGATGCGAAATGCCACCATCTTAAGAGTACATGACATTGATGAAGCACAGGAAATCATAAAATTGTTGAATATTCCCTAATGTAATAGAATGTGCTTAGTTTTTATTATCTTCGTACATCTTTAACGTCTCGTTATTATGAAAAATATTTTTCTTTCGATAATTATCGGGGTTTTCTCGATTGCATTTGCCCAACCCACAGCGAGTTTTAACCTATCGGATAACGTTATCTGCGAAGGGGACTGCATTGAAATAGAAAACAATTCCTCCAACGATGTGGTATCCAGCAGTTGGTCATTTCCAAGCGGCGTTCCTTCGTTTTACAGTGGAATGAATCCTGGCGAAGTTTGTTTTTCAATCGCGGGTACCTATACGCTTATCCTCACCGTCACAGATGCAAATGGTACAACAAGCTCATCGAGCCAGCAAATTACCGTTGGTTCCGTACCCACCATTAGCATAGGCCTGTTAGATACCCTAGGTGGGGTTCCGATCGGCGATACCATCATTTCGATGTTCGGAGGAATGTTGCCCAACGGTCAGATTACATCAGGGGCTGTGATCGTAGCCTACGGTTACGCCGCAGGAGACTCGTTGGTTTGGCAAACACCCAACGGGGGAAATGACATATGGTGTTTCGGGGATTTAGCAGGAATTTGCGATACGATAATTGCAACGCCTTTTTACGACTCTTACTACATTCTCAACAACATCTCGCCCGAAGGGTGTGTGGCATCGGATACCGTTTTCATTCAAGTGCGCTTTCAAGATTCAGTAATTATAAGCGTTCCCGACGCTTTCTCCCCGAACGACGACTCCTTTAACGACGAATTGAGGGTAATCACCAACGTCGATAAAGACTTCAATTATTCCAACGGCTACGACGGAGAAGGGGGGGCAATTGCCTCGATGGATTTTCAGATTTTCAACCGTTATGGTCAACTCGTATTCCGATCAACAGATCCCAATGAGGGCTGGGATGGAACTTTCAAGGGGAAAGCCTTGAATATAGGAAATTACGCCTACAAACTCGATTATAGATTAATCAATGGGTTGTCAGGTTCAATTAATGGTAACGTAACGCTATACAGATAATTCCAGATTATGCTTAAGAATTTATTCCTTCTTGTATTGACGTCCTATTTCGGAACGCATTTTGCTCAATACGCCCACAATTCAAGTATTTTTTACCAAACACCGGGATTGTTCAATCCAGCTGCCATAGGATCAGGTGTTGAAGACTTTGGCTTTTGCACAGGCTTTAAAATGCAGAACATTCCTATGAATGGGACAAAAATTCGTACCAATTCTTTAATTGCTGAATTCAAAATTTCCGATGGATCTATGAGCAGAAATCATTTTGGAATTGGCTTAACGGCCGTTAATGAAGGTATGGGAGAAAGCGCCCTTATGCAGACAGGGGTCAATATTCCCCTTAATTATTCTATCCAACTCGACCAATTTGCCAAACTCACGATTGGTGCTGCTGCAGGAATGATTCTAATTGGATACGATCCAACCCTCCCCTCCTGGGAATCGAACTGGACAGGATTTAATTACAACGGAAATACCAACGACCCCATTTACATCAACAACAACCTCAGCAGAAGCTCGAATGCCTCGTTTAATGTGAACACCGGTGTTCAATATCAATACACCACACGAAATAAAACGCGACTTTTCGGTGGAGCCGCGATCAACCACGTTAACAGACCTAAGTTCAGTTTTACTGAAACAGGTAACCGCATGTACAATCAATTGGTCTTCCATGGCGGGGTTGATATAACCACAATGCGCCGAGATTTAAGAATTCAACCGCAATTCATGGCTTTCAAAACCGGACCAAGCGGCAATTTTATTGCCGGAGTCATGTTCGAAAATATCCTTCGAACGGGCTCTGATATGACCAATATTCTAAAGTCTAAAACCATGAACTACGGTGCGTTTTACCGATGGAACGACGCAGTAACCATCAATGTAAATTACAAAGCAGCGAACGTGCGTTTTGGAATTGCTGCAGATGTTACGATTTCCAAATTAACGAACGCTAACAATGGGTTTGGAGCCGTGGAGGTTTTCATCAAATCGACGCATCTTTACTCAAAAAAGAAAACCAAGCTGAATTAACCTAGCGAAAGTTGCTTGAGGGAATAGCCTCCTGTGTGGATAAAAAGCATTCGCTGAACTTGATTTATTTTTTGAGCTTCCCTCATAAAACCCAAGAAAGCCTTTCCAGTGTATACACTATCGAGTGGAAAAGGCATGGTATAGGGTTCTTTTTTCAATTCGTTCAGCAATTCTTGAGTTCCCTTAGCATAACCGCCAAATGTATAACCATCCATTACGCGTATTCGAGCTCGCTGTTGCTTAAATTGGTATAAAAAGCCGCAATTTTTCGCCAAAAGTTCCATCTCACCCAGCGATGAAAATCCGTTTAGGGCAGGAAATACCCAAATATTTGTTTTTTCCGATGTACTTAACAAAAGCCCCAAGCTTGTTGTAGTGGTTCCTTGAGCTAGGGCCACAACATCGTAAGGTTCGAGGTTCTTTCCCATTTCCATGACCCCCAACAATCCCTCTTTGCACGCACCTCCCTCTGGAACGCTAAAAAATCCACGATCGGTAATACCGTAACTCGATTTAGCTTTTTTGTATTCCGACCGTTCCAAAAATTCAATGCGAGCCCCCATTGACTGACAAAACAGCAATACGTCATTGGACTCAGGTGTTAACTCCTCACCTCTTACGTAAAGGTTGCATTGAACCCCATGAATGTTTGCCGCACAGGCAGTGGCTAACAAATGATTGGAAAAGGCTCCTCCAAACGTTTCAATTCCCACAAGGCAATCTTCCTTGATTATATCAAAAACCCTCTTCAATTTTCTCCACTTATTTCCAGAGATAACATCGTGAATTAAATCGTCGCGCTGAACGAACAATTCATGTTTATGGTTGTTGAGGAATGTAATGTTCTCGATAACACTATAATCAATGGAAGGAAAAGAAGAAGATTTTAACACGGATTTTTCGGATTTTGGTAAGCGAACAAAATTATCGGAAGATGATTATTACTTAAGCGATGAAGGTTTTATCATTTTTACTGAATCGTATCATTTAAGAAGGGGTTATTGTTGTAAGAGCAATTGTAAGCATTGTCCATACGGTTACAACCTAAAAACCGAAAAAGTTATAAAATAATTCCGTTCTCGGGATATTTACCCTCATATTGTGCCAATGCACGCTTGATGCTGTTAATGTCCTCCTGAACGTTTCCGGTTGGCTGGAAAACCCCATGAATTCCACCAATTTTTCTGCGGTAATCCATGTATGCCAGAAGGATTGGAACCTTTGCCGTTTGAGCAATAACGTAGAATCCTTTTCTCCAATTTTGATTTGCTGCACGCGTTCCTTCGGGAGTAAATATCAAGAGAACCGCATCGTTGTCGTTAAATAATTTTACCGCCTGTTGCACCATATTGTTATTACGTCCTCTATTTACCGGTAGAGCCCCTAACATTCTCAAAATAAAATTTAACGGAAAAACAAAGAGTTCTTTTTTGATCAAAAATCGCGCTTTAAAGTTGACTTTATAAAAAGCCAATCGACCAATTACGAAATCCCAATTAGAGGTATGTGGCGCAACCACCACTACCGCTTTTTTGATGTCTTTTGGCACAGAAACTTCAATTCTCCAACCAAACAAGGCAAATATCCAATCCACGAATATTTTCATATACAAAGGTAATCAAAACCCTTTTGTCTAAATTTGTCAATATGAATTGGCTAAAATTTATTCAACGCCTCGTGGCCATAAGCGCAATTTTCATCATATGGATTGGCGTTTACCTTTATACGATGCGAGCTGAGAGCCCCCAATCCAACGGAAAAATAGAATTACCCCTGGGAACTCTTGGCCTCATAAAAGTTAATACTCCCGCGATCAGTAAATCCATTTTGTTCGAATTTGCATTTAATAATAAAGACCCCCGAATCTTAAAAATCGTTTCTGAATACTGGCAAAATCTTGCCCAAGACACCTCCAAAAAACAAATTCCCATTGATTTTAATCATGAAATCAACTTCATAAAAGTTAAAGACCGCAATGATATAATTTGGATTTTATCGGGTGAACATATGCCTGTCAAAGAACCGCTTAAACCCGAATCGGGATTCATAAGAAAAAATCGCTATTACTGGGTACTCAACTCATCTTCTGATGATTTAAAAGGTTTAAAAATGAGCCTTAATAAAACGGCTTGGTTTCCATTTTATTCCGATAATTTGAAAACTGTTCAGTATCACTTAATTTCCAACAAAACCCTGACCAATTCTTACTTGTTAGATATACTAAACCGCCAACTCCTTATTTCCTACAAACCTACCGTCGAAGCAACAAGCTTAAGGCCCTCCGGTAAAGGACAATACTTTCATTTAACAACAACCTTGAATAAGGGAAGTTTCATACCCCCAAAATACTTATCCTACAAAAAATTCATCGAGTCGCTTTCGGGATTATCCATTAATTATTATGGGGCTAAGTACATTGACGACGATTCAGGGCCTTCGTACGTTGAACCCCAATGTGATATTTTGTTGACGTTTGCAAAAAAAACAAGTACGGATGAAATGTTTCCCCTGTTGAGAGAACTGTTCGGAAACGATCTCCGTTTCACCAATCAAAGCCTTCTTTTACATAATTCAAGATATCATTTTCATGCGTATAACGATTCTACCTTGTACATTGGTAAAAATCGAATGCGTATTGAAAAAAACTTCAACACCTTCGCCATGAATGGAAATCCAGAGGTCATTACCGAAATTTCCAATTTAGGTTGGAAAGCAGGAGTTCTGGAACTCATTCCTGAGTACCGGGCACTAAAGGAATTTTCACACTCCATTAACTCCGTTAAAACAACTTTCGGGCAAGAAAACCATACCTTAGCCATACAGTTTAAGGAAGGTATAAACCCCCAATTGGAAAGCTTTCTTCTGGTGTTGACCTTGGTGAATGCTTATCAATTTTAAGGGTCTCAGCAAGGAATTCTATTGATTTGTGTAATTACCTACCAACGCTCCATTACCCATCAGGTACTCTCCTGGGTCAAAATTTTGTGCGGCATTGTTCACTTGTAGGAAAAGATTTTCGCTTTGGATTAGTCCAGGAAACAGCGTAAAGCCTGCTCTAGGACTTGGTAAAACTTAAATCAAATTCGTCTGATCCAAGGTATCGGTAAAACCGAAAAATTCAGTCACTTTAACACTTAATTTTTGATCAAAACCGCTTTTCGTACCGGTTCAAGAGGGAAAAGCCCCAAATTTCGATTCAAGGTTATCCAAAGCCGCTCGTCTCGGGAAACATCCATGGACAGAAAATTTCCTTTGTGCCAGGCGGTCCAATGCTGTCCGCCGTCTGTGGAAAAATCCAGTCCGTTGGTTCCACAAGCAAAAGTAACCCCTTGAAAATGGATCACACAGGACCTGTAACCCATAGGAGGAACGGTGGATTCCCTCCACGTTTTACCACCATTCGTTGAGGTAAAACAAACCTTGCTCCTTCGATCCGGAAATTGGTAGTTCCCACCAACCACAACGAAATGCTTGCGATCGATTGCACAAAACGAGTAGGCACCCTCCCCTTCTCCACTTAAAAACGGTATGGTATAAGACTTCCAGCGTTTCCCCCTCTTTTTGCCAATCATTATGCGCGAATGGGTTCCTCCGCTCACAAAATACAAGGTTTTATCAAGAATTTGAACGGTCGTTCCGCTCGCCGCAAATGCGGCTTCTCCCTCAAAAGCATTTAATCCTCTCACCTGAATCCATTGCTTTCCGAAATTGTAGGAAAGATAAACTTGAAACTCGCCGTTCGCCGGATCCCCCATGGCAAAGACCAAGGAATCTTTTACCGCGATTCCATCGAAAAAAACACTTTTACCTTCGGGTCGTGGAAAAAGGATAGGTTCATAATTGGTGTGGCGAAAAACCTTTCCCGAATCGCCCGTTTGCATCCATAAGACCCCGCATTGATTGACCTCAACATCCCTGATTTCTGGATTTTGTCGGTTCAATGCATGCAGCTCACTGGTATTGGGATTATACGAAAAACATCGGCCAAGATTATCACCTAAGTACACCAAGCCTTGAGCGCATCGGAGGGCTCTTGCGTGGGCCAGGGGATTCACGGTGTCTAACAGTATCGGCTCTTGGGCCTGAGCCATCAAAAACCAAGCGAATAACTCCAAAAAACAGAGCAGGAACCTCAATTTATCGGATAAAGAGCAATTCTCGGAATTTAGGCAATGGCCATAATTCGTCTTCCACCAACAATTCGAGTTTGTCCGCATGGTACCGAATTTCATCAAAATGAACCTTCACCCGATCGCAATAGGCCAGTGCTTTTTGCTCCACGTCCTCCATGGCATTCGCCTTCTTACGTTCCGCCAACATTCGCTCAGAGGCAGCCTTCATAGCGTTTAAATGGTGGTTAACCTCTTGCAACCTATCAATTTGTACCTTAGCCAATTCTCTCCCCGATTTTTCGCCAAACACCCCCATGAGTCCCTGGATGTTCTGAATCAACTTATTTTGGTATTCTACCGCAGCAGGCATAAAATTGTTGTTCACCAAATCCCCCATTAACCTAGATTCAATTTGAATCTTCAGCACATAGCCTTCAAATTCTATTTCCCTTCGAGCCTCTAATTCCCGAGCATTCAACACTCCCATTTTATCGAATAATTGCTCTACCCAAGCCTCATGGTAAACCTGCAAGGCGCGTGGGGTATCTTTACGGTTCGAGAGTCCTCTTTTCTCAGCCTCTAAGCGCCATTCTTCGCCATAGCCATTTCCCTCGAAACGAATTTTTTTCGAATTTTTGATCAATACCTGCAATTCTTTGAGTATTGCCTCGTCTTTACCTTCTCCCTTGGCAGTTCGAACGTCAATGGCCTTCTTGAATTCAAGGAGTTGATTGGCTACAATCATATTCAAAACAATCATTGCCGAGGAACAATTCGCTGAAGATCCCACAGCACGAAATTCAAATTTATTCCCCGTAAAAGCAAAGGGTGACGTACGGTTTCTGTCCGTGTTATCCAATAAAATTTGCGGGATTTTACCGATGTTTAATTTCAACTCTGTCTTATCTTGAGGGGTCATTTTCCCAGCTTTAATGTTTTTCTCGAGGTCGTCCAAAACCGCGGTCAAGGAACTTCCGATAAATACAGAAATAATGGCAGGAGGAGCTTCGTTTGCCCCAAGGCGGTGGTCGTTCCCCGCAGACGCAATGGAGGCACGGAGTAAATCGGCGTTGTCGTGAATGGCTTTTATCGTATTTACGAAAAAGGTTAAAAACTGCAGGTTACTCTTTGGGTTTTTGCCAGGAGCCAATAAATTTACTCCTGTATTGGTGCTCAACGACCAATTGTTGTGTTTTCCGGAACCGTTCACTCCAGCAAAGGGTTTTTCATGCAATAAGACCCTAAAATCATGCTTTCGAGCAATTTTCTCCATCAAATCCATCAACAAAAGGTTGTGGTCGTTAGCAAGATTACACTCTTCAAAAATGGGGGCACATTCGAATTGATTTGGCGCTACTTCATTGTGACGCGTAGTTACAGGTATCCCCAACTTCAGGGATTCCACTTCAAATTCGCGCATAAAGGCATTGACGCGTTCCGGGATGGAACCGAAGTAGTGGTCTTCGAGTTGTTGGCCTTTTGCAGGAGCGTGCCCAAAAAGCGCCCTCCCGGTGAGCAGTAAATCAGGCCTTGCATTAAACAATGCTTGGTCCACCAAAAAATATTCTTGCTCCCAACCCAAGGTTGTATTAACCTTGCTCACATTTTTATCGAACAATTGGCAAACTTCAACAGCCGCTTTGTCAATGCCATGCAATGCCCGCAGCAAGGGAGTTTTGTAATCGAGCGATTCTCCCGTGTATGAGATGAAGATAGTGGGAATGCACAACGTTTTACCAATTATAAAAGCGGGAGATGATGGATCCCAAGCAGTATAGCCACGCGCCTCGAAGGTATTTCGAATGCCCCCGTTCGGAAACGACGATGCGTCCGGCTCCTGCTGAACCAACATATCGCCATCGAAACGTTCAATAGCCTTTCCTGGCCCTACGGGCTTGAGAAAAGCATCGTGTTTTTCAGCTGTAGCACCCGTTAATGGCTGAAACCAGTGAGTGTAGTGCGTCGCGCCTTTGGATAATGCCCAATCTTTCATGGCAATAGCTACTGAATCAGCAAGTTTTCGATCCAACCTTATCCCCGAATGAATCGCTTCCATCATGGATTTATACGTTTCAGAAGGAAGGTATTCCCGCATTACGTCGCTGTGAAAAACTAAGGATCCAAACAATTCAGAAAGTTTCTGATTCAATTCAACGGGTTTCGGTGTTCTTTTTAAAACATCTCTGTAAGCAGCTAATCTCTTTTCTGGCATTTTTATTATTTTTTCACAAAAGTATTTAATTTTTGATAGGGTAATTTGAAAATTTACCCACATTTTTTCAACACCCCCCCTTAAAAAAAGGGTGAGGTATGAAAAATAGTGAATTTAATTAAATCTTCGTGAAAGCGTAAATTTGTAAAAAATCCGATGTTAAAGTCGCAATTTATCCAAAAAGTTACCCAGCGCCGTTTATCCGAAGAGGACCACCTAGATCTTCTGCCTGAAGGGAGAGGGCTGTCAAGTCAGGCAAAATACCACGCTGTCAACATATGTCAAGCAGCCGTTGGCATTCATTGTTTCTCCGACAGGCATGATCAGCTCTCGTTGATTTTAATAAAACGAAGCGAGTACAACGGAAAACACAGCGGTCAAATTGCGTTCCCAGGGGGCAAAATGGAAGCGAGCGATCCTAATTTAGAGTACACTGCGCGCAGGGAATGTTTCGAAGAGTTGGGGATTTCGAACAATTGTGGAATTTTAATAAGGGCACTTACCCCAGTTTACATACCGGTTTCCAATTTTGAAATGACTCCTTTTCTTTTTTACCACGATACAAAACCAGCAATCACCGTAAATGCTCTTGAGGTAGTGCAGGTGATAGAATTACCCATCCTTAAACTGGTTCATGAACTCCCCGTAATTAACAAGGACCTAGTTCTAGCGAAAAATTCACTTTTTCAAAAAAGCGTTCCGGGCTTTCAATTCGGCGAACACTGGATTTGGGGAGCTACCGCCTTGGTGTTAAATCAGCTCAAAAAATGTTTGATGGAAGCACGTTAAGGCTTCCAAGCGAGGGTCATTTCCCGTTTACCTGGCGGACCCGGCCGCGATTCCACCTGAAATCCTACCGATTTCAAATCCCTTTTAACTTGACCTTTTGCGCAATAAGTGGTCATTAAACCTCCTGACATTAAGGCATCGAAAGCAATTTTAAATTGATCAATCGTCCACATTTCCGCTTGAGCTCGAGGACCGAAAGCGTCATAATATATCAAGTGGAATTCATCAACATACGTCAACGAATTCCAAGTTGCTTTCAACGGGTGAAGTTCGAACGATCCTAACGCTTGTGTTTTTCCGTAAACCAAGGAATCAAAAAACACGCGTTCTTTTGTTCTGACTGTACCTAAAGCATCCCAACATTGGGCAATTACGCTTGCTTCCACCGGATAAGCCTCTACCCCAACATACCTCACTTTTTTTCCATTTGCCTTAGTCCAAAGTGCCGTTAGATAAGCATTGAGACAAGTCCCTAAACCCATTTCAAGCACTTGAATCCTATCTTGATTTTTGAACAACTCAATTCCATGTTGAATGAAAACGTGCCGTGCTTCTTGCAGCGCTCCATGAATGGAATGGTAATGTTCATCCAAAGACGGTACATAAAGCGTCAGTGAGCCATCGGCCGTTTTAACCAAGGAATGCTTCATTTTTTTCGCGCAACCATGATGCCATCACGAATGGGTAATAAAATGTTTTCTACTCGCTCGTCGTTATTGATTCGCTCGTTATAGTGCCGCAACAAGACCGTTTCCTTGTCTTGGGCCTTTTTGTCGATTACTTTCCCCGACCAAAGGACATTGTCTGCAAGGATCACGCCTCCGGGTTCAACCTGGTCAATCACCAAATCGTAGTACTTCAAATAATTCTTCTTATCGGCATCAATGAACACTAAATCCCACCTTTCGCTTAACGTTGGAATGACATCTAGGGCATCTCCAATACGGTAATCGATTTTTTCCTTGTATTCCGAAGCGTTAAAATATCCTTGTACCCGTGATTGGAGTTCCGCATTTACGTCCAATGTGATTATTTTGCCCCCATCTGGAAGCCCCTCCGCCAGGCAAAGGGCAGAATAACCTGTATACGTTCCGATTTCTAAAATCCTTTCGGGCTGAACTAATTTCGAAATCAACGAAAGCAATCGTCCCTGAAAGAGACCACTCAACATCCTCGGCTGCAAGACCTCCAGATGCGTTTCACGTTCAATTCGCTTCAGTAAGGTAGACGTTGAAGAAGTATGCGCATTGGCATATTCTGACAGTTCTGTTGCTATAAATTCCATCAGGTAAAAATAATGCTTTATGCAAGGAATGAAAAGCCTACGTTTCTTTTTTTCTACCTTTGTGCTATCCGATCAACGCTATGACCGTATCCGAAATTCGACAGCGATATTTTGACTTCTTCGAAAAGAAAGGCCACAAAATTGTATCCTCGGCACCGATCGTCATTAAAAACGATCCAACCCTGCTTTTTACGAACGCGGGCATGAACCAATTTAAAGATTATTTCTTAGGCAACTACCCTGCTCCTGTCCCTCGCATTGCCAACTCGCAAAAATGCCTTCGAGTTTCAGGAAAACATAACGACCTAGAAGAAGTAGGGGTTGATACCTATCATCATACCTTATTTGAAATGTTGGGCAATTGGTCGTTCGGAGACTATTTTAAGGAAGAGGCCATTGATTGGGCTTGGGAACTCTTAACCAACGAATACCAGCTGAATCCGAAAGATCTCTACATCACGGTTTTTGAGGGAGACCCCACCGATCAGGTTCCTGCCGACAACGAATCGCGAGAATTTTGGTTAAAATACGTGGACCCTGCCCACATTTTAATGGCTTCAAAGAAAGATAACTTTTGGGAAATGGGCGACACAGGACCTTGTGGCCCATGTACCGAAATCCATATCGACTTACGAAGTGAAGAGGATAAATCAAACATCCCCGGAGCGAGTTTGGTGAATAAGGACCATCCTCAAGTGATTGAGATTTGGAATTTGGTTTTCATGCAATTCAATCGGAAAGCGAACGGCAACCTCGAACCTCTTCCGCAAACCCATGTGGATACGGGCATGGGCCTGGAACGATTGGCAATGGCGTTGCAAGGCAAACAAAGCAACTACGACACGGATTTATTCCAAGCCTTGATCCAACACATGGTGCAACATGCAGGGAAAGCCTACGGTACCAATGAATCCACGGACATAGCCCTGAGAGTAATCGCCGACCACGTGCGTGCGATCGCTTTTTCCATTGCTGACGGACAACTACCCTCCAATTCAGGAGCCGGCTACGTGATTCGACGCATTCTGCGCAGAGCCGTGCGTTACGGTTATCAAAACTTAGAATTGAACGAACCTTTTTTATGCGGCTTGGTCCCGGTTTTAATCGAACAAATGGGACTACCGTATCCTGAGTTGACTGCGCAGGAGGCTTTGATTGTGCGCGTGATCCGCGAGGAAGAACTCAGTTTTTTTAGAACCTTGGAACAAGGCATTAAACGCATGGATTTGCTCATGAATTCATCCGAAAAGTCGGGCCGAAGCCACCTCGAAGGAAGCACCGTGTTCGAACTGTACGACACCTATGGCTTTCCCGTGGATTTGATCCAATTAATCGCTCGGGAAAATTCGTTTTCCGTGGATGAGGCCGGATTCAACGCTGAATTGCTGCGACAAAAGGAACGTTCTCGGGCAGCAACCGGCGTTCTGGCGGACGATTGGCAACAAGTGAATGACGAGGTTACAACGGAATTTGTGGGTTATGATGCACTTCAGTGCCGTTCACAAATACTTCGTTATCGCAAGGTCAACCAGAAAAACCGAACCTTTTACCAAATCGTGCTGGATTCAACGCCGTTTTATGCCGAAAGCGGTGGTCAAGTCGGTGATACAGGTTGGTTGGTTGATGCTCAAGGCCACAAGACCCCAATATTCGACGTCAAAAAAGAGAACAACTTGACCGTTCATTTATGCGAATCGTTGCCCAATAACCTCGATCATTTGTTTGAGGCAAGCGTGGATCCCGTTCGTCGAAATAACCTTCGAAAAAACCACAGTGCTACCCACTTACTGCATCATGCCTTACGTCAAGTTCTTGGGAATCATGTGGAACAAAAGGGTTCTTTAGTCAGTCCGGAGTATTTACGGTTCGATTTCTCCCATTTCGCCAAAGTCAGCGACGAGGAATTACGCAACATAATTAATCTTGTTGAAGCCCAAATTACGGCTAATACTGCACTGAAAGAGCATCGAAACATGCCTCTCGCCGAAGCTCAAGCCATGGGGGCTATGGCGCTGTTTGGCGAAAAATATGGGGAAACGGTTCGGGTGGTTCAATTCGGAGAATCCATGGAATTGTGCGGTGGAACCCATGTTAATTATACCGGAGAAATTGGGTTGATCAAAGTACAATCCGAGTCCGCAGTGGCAGCTGGAATTCGACGCATTGAAATGATTACCGGAAGTGCCGCGGAACAACACTATAAGGAGGAAACCACATTGATGGCCAGTTTACGGGCTCAATTCAAAAACCCGAAAGACATCATGAAAAGCATCCAAGATGTAGTAGATCAAAATCAAGCCCTTACTAAAGACCTGGAGTTGCTCACTAAAGAACGAAATAAAACCATCAAGCAAGACCTGAAAACCAAGTTGGAATCCGTGGATGGAATGCAGGTGCTTTGCGTTCAGTTGTCGCTGGATAGCAATTCCGTAAAAGACATTTTATTTCAGCTCAAAGGGGAAATTCAACCGTTTGTGGGAATCGTAGGAAACATCGAAGGCGACAAATGCGGTTTGAGTGTAATGATCGATGAAGGTTTGCTACAAAGCAAAGGCTGGAACGCCGTTCAATGGATTCGTGAAGTTGCCCCTTTGATACAAGGAGGTGGCGGTGGACAACCGTTTTTCGCAACTGCTGGTGGCAAAAATCCAAATGGAATCGCCGAGGCATTAAGCATTTTAAAACAAAAACTGTAGGCCTTGTCAAGCGCCGAAATCTCCGTTGCAATCTGCACCTACAACCGGGAAAAATACCTTCCGCAGCTGTTCGCATCCATCATTGCACAGACCCTACCACCTCAACGGTTTGAAATCTTGTTAATCGATAATAATTCTCCCGGAAATACCAAGGAACTGTTCGACCAATTTATGCTTGCACACCCCTCTTTTACCGGCCGCTATTTTCTGGAAACAGCGCAAGGTCTTTCACACGCCCGCAACCGTTCCATCAAAGAGGCAAAAGCCCGACTTATTACCTTTTTAGACGACGATGCGTTTATTGCCCCCAACTACTTGGAAACGCTGGTGCAACAGTTCCAGAAATTCCCGGAGTGCGGTGCTATTGGTGGGCCCATTCATCTTCATTATGAACAACTTAAGCCTTCTTGGGAAAACCCTTACTTGAATTCCCTCTTGGGTTATTTTGACAAGGGTTCGCGCCCGTTTGTATTGGTAAACGATTATCCCAGAGGCTCTAATATGGCGTTTCGCACCTCGTTGTTTGAAAAAATCGGGCTGTTCAATGTTACCTTAGGCCGCATTGCCGGTACGCTGTTGGGGGGGGAAGAAAAAGACCTCTTTAATCGGATCTATCAAGCTCGAATCGAAGTGCGCTATGTGCCTGAAGCGATGGTCTACCATTGTGTACCCCCAGAGCGAACAACCTGTCATTTTATCCAAGAACAAGCCGTAGGAACGGGCATCAGTGAGCGTCGAAGAAGTAAACATGAAGGCATCCTTGCTTACCTGAAACGCTTGATTTTCGAAGGAGTCAAGTGGGCTGGAAGCATTGCACTTTGGTTTCTTTACGCCCTCCGTGGGCAAGTCGCTAAAGGAAACATGATTCTTTTCTTTCGTTTCTGGGTAACCCGAGGGTTGGTTTTCAAGTATGATGGAGTATGACTTGGCTGAGTACATGGAATAACAACATGCGATTGTGGCTACAAACCCAACAAAGTACCTTGCGTGTTCTAATTCAAAGCAAGTTCACAGGTATCGCACATAACACGCACCCGAGCAAACCGCTGTTAATTTTAGGAAACGGCCCTTCCTTGAACGAAACCTTATCCACAGAGTCGGAATGGATCCACGCTTACGATCTTTTGGCGGTTAACAACGCGGCAAGCCACGAACCATTTCAACTCCTTAAACCGCGATTTTACTTGTTGAATGCGATAACCTATTTTCAACCAGATGAGGACCTAAATGAGCTCTACATTGGCTTCAACCGGGATTTATACAAGAACCTGCGTTCGAAAACTACTTGGAAAATGACCTTATTGGTTCCTTTTCGCGCTAAAAAAAGTGTTGCTTTCAACGAATTACTGGCATCAAATCCCAACCTCGACGCTGCGTATTTTAATCAAACACCCGTTGAGGGACTTTCCTTTTGGACGCATTGGGGTTATCGAAAAGGGTGGGGAATGCCGAGACCGCACAATGTGCTTATCCCTTCGCTCATGGTTGGGATTCGTTTGGGATATCGAGGCATAGCGATTGCAGGTGCAGACCACTCCTGGCTTGCCGACCTTTCCGTAAATGAGGCCAATGAAGCCTTGTTACGTCATGTGCACTTTTACGACACCGAAGGGAGTAAACCCATGAAAATGGAAGACCGAATTCAGCAGCCGCGTAAGTTGCACGAAATCATTCACAAGTTTTACCTCTCCTTTGAAGGTTATTGGTTAATTAAACGTTTCGCAGAAAAACAGCAGGTGCGCATTATTAATGCGAGCAAAATAAGTATGATTGACGCGTTTGAACGGATGAGCATCCGACAATTTGTCGAGGAACTGCGGCTTAAATAACGTAACTTTGTTAACATGAACGATCGATCGATTTTAATTACCGGAGGTACCGGCTCTTTAGGCAAAGCCCTCACACGACATATTTTAAGTCAATTTCCGGGTGTAAAACGCCTCGTTATTTATTCCAGAGATGAACAAAAGCAGTTCGAAATGGAACAGGAATTTCCGGTTGCCAAGTTCCCTCAAATACGCTACTTTATTGGAGACGTTCGGGATTATGAACGTTTAGAACGGGCATTTCAAGGCATTGACAGCGTAATTCACACGGCGGCAATGAAGCACGTGCATATTGCTGAGTACAATCCGGACGAATGCGTAAAAACCAATGTCGGAGGTGCAGAAAATGTCATCAAAGCGGCGCTCAATTCCAATGTAAAAGACGTTGTGGCCCTTTCTACCGACAAAGCTTGTGCGCCGATCAACCTTTACGGGGCTACAAAACTGACCTCGGACAAACTCTTCGTAGCCGCCAATAACATCCGTGGAAAAAAAGACATTAAGTTCTCGGTGGTGCGTTATGGGAACGTCATGGGATCGAATGGTTCGGTAATCCCCTACTTCATCAAACGCAAGCAACTGGATGGTATTTTACCCATTACCGTAGCGGAAATGACCCGTTTCAACATTTCTTTGCAGGAAGGTGTCGATATGGTAATACATGCGATGGAAAATGCCTGGGGTGGTGAAATATTTGTGCCCAAGATTCCATCCTACCGCATAACAGACGTGGCAGAGGCCATTGGCCCCGAATGCAAGAAACCTGTTGTTGGCATTCGACCCGGAGAGAAGATCCATGAGGAAATGATCAGTTCATCGGACTCGTTTTTCACCTATGATTTAGGGAAATACTACACCATTATACCTCAAGCACCCATCTGGAACTTAGGCGATTATGTTCGCAAAAATCAGGCGCAACGCGTTCCGGAAGGTTTCTCCTACAATTCCAACAACAATTTAGAATGGGAAACGGTAAGCACCTTGCGCGAAAAGATCCAAAAGTACGTAGCAGAGTTCTAAGCAGGTATGACGTTCCAGGAATTTATTACCGCATTTGACGTCGAGGGTTCCGTGGTATTATTGGAAGGAAAACGGAATGTTTTAACCATGGACGCACCCTATTTAACCGCCTTGGGAAGTCTTTTAGCAAAATCAACGCATCTAATGCACTTTCGCAGTGGAAATGCGCCCGGGGCAGATGCCTTTTTCACCGCAGGTGTGGCATCGATTTCACCAGAGCGCATACAATTGATACTCCCCTATTCAAAACACCGTCAAGAACAAGCCCAAAATTTCCAACGGTATTCCCTCGAGGACATTCCCCTGCTGGAGGAGCCTGCGTTGATTTACGAAACCAAAAAAAACAAAAAAATGGCCAACCTGGTGGACCGCTATGCTCAAGGTAATCGGGACCCATATGCCATGAAAGCTGCTTATATTCTCCGGGATACGGTAAAAGTAATGGGCAGCAAAAATTTAAGACCTATTCGAGCAGGAATCTTTTACGACGATCTGAACCACCCTAACCAAGGTGGGACCGGCCACACCATGAACGTTTGTAAAAACCAAAAAATCCCCATTTTCACTCAGGAAATTTGGGGAAATTGGCTAAAATGACGGATAAATTCAATTTTTAGACGTAAATTTCGAACATGCGAGTTTTTGTGGTATTTACCTATCTTTCATTTTCCTGTTCACTTCTCGCACAGCCGAAAAACCCCGTTCACCAATTCGTAAATCCCCTAATTGGCACAAGTAAAATGGGGCACGTATATCCTGGCGCAACGGTACCTTTTGGAATGGTGCAAGTAAGTCCTCAAACGAATTTTATCCCTATGTTTTTGAGCGACGGAAGCTACAATAAAATTGCCTACGATTATTGCGCGGGATATCAATACTCCGACTCTAATATTTTAGGGTTTGCCCACACCAATTTTAGCGGCACTGGTCATGCTGATTTAGGCGATATATTGATCATGCCAACCCTCGGCGGCGTAGAACTCGGCGCTCGTAGTGAAGTTCAAGATCACGGATACTCCTCCCCTTTTTCACACGCCACTGAAAAAGCCAGCCCAGGATACTACCAAGTTACCTTGGAGAAACACCGAATAAAAGCCGAAATGACAGCTACTGAACGCGTCGGTTTTCACCGTTATTCTTTCCCAAGCAGTGTTGACGCCAACATCATATTGGATATGGTTTACAACGTATATCACCATTCCGAAAAGAATGTGTGGACCTTTTTACGCATTGAAAACGACTCCACCATTACGGGATATCGGCAAACCAACGGCTGGGCACGAGATCGTAAAGTATTTTTCGCTATCCGATTCTCGCAACCCATTACGCATTATGGTTTCCACAGGTACGACAACAACAACTATAAAGGTTTCTACCGCCGATTTAAGGAACAATCGAACTTTCCTGAGATGGCAGGCAAAAACATTAGGGCGGCATTCAACTTCATGTCCGACTCCACCAAACCGGTAATGCTTAAAGTAGCCCTAAGTTCCGTGAGCTGCGAAGGCGCTCTTAACAACATGGAAACGGAACTTTCGCACTGGGGGTTTGACGCCGTAGTACAAGAAGCTGCAAATAAGTGGAATAAGGAATTATCGAAGGTGGAGGTTGACATGATGAATGATGGAGATCGAGTAAATTTCTACACTGCCTTGTATCATACCCACCTCTCGCCCGTTATTTACGAAGATGTGGACGGGAAATACCGAGGACTAGACCAAAACATTCATGTTTCTGAGGGCTTCACCAATTACACCATTTTTTCCCTTTGGGATACCTATCGCGCATTGCACCCACTTTTCAACATTTTGCAACAAAAACGCAACAACGACATGATCAAAAGCATGTTAGCGCATCAGGAGCAAAGCGTGCACAACATGTTGCCCATCTGGAGTCACTATGCCAATGAAAATTGGTGCATGATTGGCTACCACGCCACCTCAGTAATTGCAGATGCCCTTGTTAAAAAAGTGGGGGACTTCGATGCGAAAAAGGCCCTTTCAGCTTGCACCACCACCGCAAGAGTTCCTTACTTCGAAGGAATTGGTTCGTACTTGAGCTACGGCTATGTTCCCGACGATTTAAGCCATTCTTCGGTATCTAAAACCCTTGAATATGCTTACGATGATTGGTGCATAGCCCAAATTGCAAATGGTATCGGTGATGCAAAAACCTCGCAAGAATTCATGAAAAGGTCAACCTATTTCGAGAACGTTTACGACGCAAAAATTGGGTTCATGCGCCCTCGCATGTCGACGGGTGAATTTCGGCAGGCATTTGACCCAATGGATACCCACGGTCAAGGGTTTATTGAAGGAAATGCGTGGAATTATGGATTGTATGTGCCACAAGACATTCCCCGAATGGTCAACCTAATGGGAGGAAAACAACGCATGACCGAACACCTGGACTCGCTCTTCACCATGGAAATCGCTGATAAGTACATTGAAAAAAACGAGGATATCACGAGAGACGGAATCATGGGCAATTATGTGCATGGAAACGAACCAAGTCACCATGTTCCCTACTTGTACAATTGGACCGGACACCCCGAGAAAACGCAGAAAACGGTTCGAATGGTCATGGATGAGATGTACTCACCAACCATTGATGGCCTTTGCGGGAACGACGATGCAGGTCAAATGAGCGCATGGTATATTTTCAGCGCCTTGGGTTTTTATCCTGTAACACCCGGATCTACAACGTATGCATTGGGAAGCCCACTTGTTGTTCAGGCAAAAATCACTTTACCGGAAAACAAAATTTTGTTTATAACTGCAAAAAATCAATCCCGAAAAAACGTTTATGTCCAAGAGATCCGTTGGAATGGTGCAAAACTAAAAAGTCCCTTCATAAACCACGCATCACTCATTGAGGGTGGAAAACTTGAATTTATTATGAATAACAAACCTTCCAAATTTCTGGAATAATAACTTTAACTTATGCATATACAAGAAGGTGAAGAAAACGACGCTTACAAAGACGAGCACGAAAAAGAGTTGCAACAATCTTTGGATCGTTATGGGGTGAAAATAATCAAAGTTGTTGGAGTTTTTGGAGTTACTCTCGGGCTTATTATTTTGGCCGTATTTTGGTATTGGGTACTTTCAAAATTATTTTAATATGAAAATAGTTGCCTTCGGAGCATCTACCAGCAGAGCTTCCATCAATCAGCAATTTGCCGAATATACTGCTCAATTATTTCCAAATGCTCAGGTGGAAATTCTACACCTCATCGATTATGAATGTCCGCTGTATAGTCCAGAACGGGAAGCTCTCGGAATTCCCGAGACAATACCGCTTTTTATGCAAAAACTGTTGGATTCTGATCTCATCGTTTTAAGTTTAGCGGAGCACAATGGGAGCTATACCGCCGCCTTTAAGAACCTCTTTGATTGGTGTTCGAGGTACCGGCAAAACACCTTTGAAAACCTGCGATTTTTCTTACTTTCAACTTCCCCTGGTCCGCGCGCTGGTATGGGGGTTATGCAAGCGGCATTGGACCGTTTCCCAAGACACAACGCCGAGATATTGGACCATTTTTCTTTACCCAGTTTTGGGGCAAACTTTCAAACAGGACAAGGAATTACGGATGGTGTTTTTAACAACACGCTTTTGGATAAAATTGAACAAATCCGAAAAATAATTTGATGAAAAAACGCGCAAACCTAATTGTATTGTTCACCGTACTTAATTTTGGAGCCCTGGCCATTGGAAGCTATTTGAGCGGGGATGGCGCAATCTCGGATTGGTATCAAAATTTGAATAAAGCGCCTTGGACACCTCCAGGATGGGTATTTGGGGCAGCATGGACGTTTTTAATGCTTTGTTACAGTGTTTTTTTAATATTTGAACAAGAAAATACAGCAAACGGAACATTTTTTTGGGGTATGTATTCCCTGCAATGGTTATTTAACGTCGCTTGGAACCCTTTATTCTTTAAATATCATTGGTCCGTAATTGCCCTGGGGGATTTAGTGTTGCTGGCCCTTGTAATTTATCTTTCGCTTTATCGCGCCGTAAGATGGCGTTCCTGGAAAATGGCGTTGATCCTGCCCTATGCTATTTGGATCCTTCTGGCGGTAAGCTTGAACGCCTACATTGTATTGAATAATTTTTGAGAAATTTTCGCCGGTATGCATATTCTCTATCTTTACTTGCAAATTGAGTACCAGTCTGATGCTTTAGCCGAATGAAATTCCTTGAAACAAAATCGCCTAACCGCCGCCGCTTTAAAGTGATCCTTTTTTCGGCTATTGCATTGATTTTAGTCGTATTATACGGCTTGGTCGATCCCGAAACTTCGCACATTTTTCCCAAATGCCCGTTAAAAACGTTGACCAATTACGATTGTCCGGGTTGCGGATCCCAACGTGCCGTGCATGCTCTGCTCAACCTCGAATTTCGTGAGGCCTTTCGCCAAAACGCCTTGTTGGTTATCGCCCTTCCTTACCTCGGGCTCGGCGTAGTTGTCAATATCATTAAAAACCCTTCCAAAAAAGTGATGCGATGGAGGGAACTCTTATTCGGATATTATGCCACATTCGTAGTTCTTGGAGTCGTATTGGCGTTTGCCGTATTTCGCAATATCAACTAATCCTGCGATAAATCTTCTTCAAAGATTTCAATTTGCTCCTGGCGTTCGACAGTAATGCAGGGGATTCCATTTTTATCGGAGTCAACCTTTCCTTTAACGGCAATGTATTTACCCAATAAAGCGTCCTCAGGTTTATAGCTGAAATTCCTGCGCCCGTCTTTCCAAATCAACACCGAAAAAATTTGTTTCGGGAAAGATTGATCTAAATTAATAAATGTAGCCTCTGATTTGACAGAATATTTTGCGCTAACTACCTTTCCGACGATTGTGCAGCTCGTCCCCATTTTTGATCTAGCTTGCTCCGTATTGAAATATCCTTTGGGCAATGCTAACGCATTAAGAGGCTCAACGTCGTTGGCATTCGATTGGGTATCCCAAGCCGAAAAATTGGATGCCGACTCTATTCTTTGTTCTATGGAATCACCGATGTTCGGAAAAAAATCAAGACCGGTTAATTTTTCGATGCTGTCGATAGTAACAACATAATGGCTAAGGCGGCTTTCACACTTTCGGTTGGGCATGAGAAAGGCCATTCCTCTTGGATTCTCAGCTGAAATATCTGCGATGATCTTATAGTGGTAATCCGGAATTTTTAACCGATTGGCCGAACGCTCGATGGTTTTCAATTCGCCTCGCAAAACGGGTGCGGTCAGGACATACAGCGGCTTTTTTTCCGCCTCAACAATCTTTCGAACCAAGCCCTCAAGTTCCGCCCAAGACTCGCGATTAAATTGAGGACGTTGAGGACTCATATTGCTATAAAAATAGGTTTCACTAAGGCCAATTGGCGACCATTTGAAATCAGCCGATGGAACTAAATGGCCTCGATCAAAACCAAAGCCCTCGTACGAAACTGTGCCGTCCGCATTTTGTTTTCGCAGAAAATAATCCTTTTCGTCCGCATCGCCGCAAGAGGCCAGTGAATCAGTGCGAAAATCATTGCTCCTACTCACGTTTCCAAAAGTAACATCAGGGGTTAAGATATGAAACGTCCATGCGGCCATTTTAAATTCGCAGTCAAACCCGATAACGTAAGCTGAATGATGAATGGTTTGGTACGGTTTGGAGGAGGTAGGAAAACCGGGCTTTTGCAATAATTCCATGCATTGTTCCATTTTCAAACCTTCGATTTCTGCATTGATGACTTGTTCCCTTTGTTTTAACGCTTGCAGCTCCGTTTCTTTTATTTGCAAAGGAGATTGGCCTTGTATTGAAACAACGCATAAAAGAAAGAACCAAGCACCTTGCATTGTTCAAAGATACGTAAAGCCCTTCATGAATTAAAATCCTTTAATAGGATATCCAAGGGTAGAGCTAAGAAAAAAAAATTTAACTTTACCCGTGATGTCAACTTGGAAAAGTTTTTTGGTGATCTTTTGGCTATTGCTGGTTTCATGCAAAAAGAATAATCCAACACCGCAACCTCCACCTCAACCAACTCCTGTGGATACTTCGGGAAATGGAGGGGGTAATAATGGCTCGCCCTACGGCATCTTAACGGTGAATTTAAACGGGATGCATAACACCCACGGCAAGGTAAATTTTGTTTTATTCAATTCCTCCTCATCTTTTAACCTTCCGGATCAAGCCTACAAAGAGCTTTTCTTAAATTTAACAGCAACCCAAATGACTTTTTCATTGGATAGCCTACCCCCGGGCGACTACGCCTTCGCCATCTTCCACGATGAGAACGGCAATCAAGAATTGGATCAGAACATTCTAGGCATTTCAACAGAGGGATTCGCTTTTTCCAACAATGCAATGGGGAATTTTGGTCCCCCGAGTTGGAGCCAGTCTAAGTTCACGGTACAGCAAGACCACACAATTACCCAAAATATTAACCTCAATTTCTTCTAGATGAAATAATTTCATCGACCCTAGGGTTTCGAGGTGTAACCGAGTGGGAGGAAATTCCAAAAATTTTGGGTGAATTAATTATCTTTGCCAGCAAAATATTGTAGAGCATGGCAACCACCTCAGACATTCGCAACGGTTTGTGCATCAAGCACAACGAAAAATTATTTCAAATCATTGAATTTCAACACGTAAAACCAGGAAAAGGACCCGCTTTCGTTCGCACCAAAATGCGTCAGATAGAATCCGGAAAAGTATTGGACCACACGTTTTCTGCGGGCCATAAAATCGAACCGGTGCGCATCGAAAACCGAGAATATCAGTACCTGTATCAAGAGGGGTCTGAATACGTTTTCATGAATAACGAAAACTTCGAACAAGTAAATATTCACGGCAAAATGATTGAAAAACCCTTTTTCTTGCAAGAAGGAATGGTGGTCAATATTTTGTTCCACGCAGAAGAAGAAATGCCCTTAGTTGTGGACTTGCCTATGTACATTGTTTCGGAAGTAACGTACACCGAGCCCGGAGTTAAAGGCGATACCGCCACGTACTCCATGAAGCCGGCCACCATTGCAACGGGTGCTGAGGTTCGCGTTCCTTTATTTATTGACAATGGAGAAGTCATCAAAGTGGATACGCGAACAGGGATTTACGTTGAACGCGTAAAAGGATAACTATGAAAAACACTGCCCTCCTTCAAAAACACCTCGATGCTAATGCGAAAATGGTTCCTTTTGCGGGGTATAACATGCCCGTTCAGTACGAGGGGGTGAACGTTGAGCATGAAACCGTTCGCAAGGCTGTTGGCGTTTTTGATGTTTCCCACATGGGCGAGTTTTTTCTACGAGGTCCCAAGGCCTTGGATTTAATTCAGCGCGTAACCACCAACGACGCCTCGGTGTTGTTCGATGGCAAAGCGCAATACAGCTGTATGCCCAACGGTAAAGGTGGCATTGTCGATGATTTAATCATTTATAGAATCAGTCAAGAAGAGTACTTATTGGTTGTAAATGCTTCCAACATTGAAAAGGATTGGAAATGGATTGTTTCACACAATACCGAGGGTGTTGAAATGGAAAACGCCTCGGACCGTTATTCATTGCTAGCTATTCAAGGTCCCAAAGCCGCGGAAGCCATGCAATCCCTCACCCTAGTGAATCTATCGGAGATGCCCTACTACACCTTTGTGAGAGGCGATTTCGCAGGATTCTCCGATATTTACATTTCAGCGACAGGCTACACGGGTTCAGGTGGCTTTGAAATATACGTCCCCAACGAGGCTGCTCCTCAGGTATGGGACGCTGTATTTGCTGCAGGGGCCTCCTTCGGCATTAAGCCCATTGGCCTTGCTGCAAGGGACACCCTTCGTTTGGAAATGGGGTTCTGTTTGTACGGTAACGACATCGACGATACGACTTCACCCTTGGAAGCAGGACTTGGTTGGATTACCAAATTCACCAAGGATTTTGTGGATGCAGACGCCCTCAAGGCACAAAAAGAACAAGGAATTACCCGAAAATTAGTGGCTTTTGAGTTGGTTGAACGCGGCATTCCACGCCACGATTACCCCATCTTAGATTCCAACGGCACTGAAATAGGTAAAGTCACCTCGGGAACCATGTCTCCCTCCATGAAAATCGGTATTGGGTTGGGGTACGTTACCAAAGAGCATGCTGCGCTTGAGAGCCCTATTTTCATCGCCATAAGGGATAAAGGCATTGAAGCCAAGGTGGTAAAACTTCCCTTTTATAAAAAGTAGTTGTATACGAAAGGGCCCAATCTTCCGTTATTGAAGGACCTTCGAACCTATGAATTTATTGCAACTTCCATCATCGGATCAACCCCGAAACAAACTTCACCAACACGGACCAAGAGGCCTAACCGATTCGGAACTATTGGCCTTGTTAATCGGTAAAGGAACGCAACATAAAAACGCCAAAGATTTGGCGCTCGACGTTTTGGTCCACTTCAAGAACAGTCTCCACCGTATGTTTTCCGCAACAAAAGCTGATCTGCAACAATTTCGGGGCATTGGTCCGGCAAAAGCGGCTCTCCTAATGGCCTGCTTTGAATTGGGGAGAAGAATGAATGCACAAGGGCCAGAAATACGAGAAATCATTAGAAATTCAAAAGATGTTTACCAATATGTTCGTAGAACATTTTCTTTGCTGCCTTTCGAGGAGTTTGTAATTCTTCTTATGAATAATAACCATGAAATTATACACGCGCACCGCTTATCTCGTGGAGGCATAACCGGAACCGTGGCCGACGGGCGCATTCTTTTTAAAATCGCCCTAGATTTTAAAGCCACAGCCATCATTCTTTGTCATAACCATCCGAGTGGGAATCCAAAACCGAGCGAACAGGATATACGCCTCACCAAAAATTATCGAAAATTCGGACAATACATCGATTTACCCATCCTGGACCACCTCATTTACACCGATTATGGCTACTTTAGCTTCGCCGATGAAGGCCTATTAGACCCACCATGAAAATTGTTACCATCGTAGGTGCAAGACCGCAAATCATCAAAGCCGCCGCCATTAGCCGTGCAATTGCGAAAGATTTTTCTAATGATATCGCCGACATTATTCTTCACACGGGTCAACACTACGACGATAACATGTCCGAAATTTTCTTTTCCGAGATGAACATTCCAAAACCGCAGTACCAATTAGCAACCGGTAGCGGGAGTCACGGCCTACAAACGGCCAAAATGCTGGAAGGCATCGAAAGGGTTTTACAAACGGAAAAACCCGATGCCCTATTGGTTTACGGAGACACGAATTCCACTTTGGCAGGAGCGCTGGCCGCCGTTAAATTACACATCCCCGTCGTTCATGTGGAGGCAGGCCTCCGCTCCTACAACAAGTCGATGCCCGAGGAAATCAATCGGATAGCTTGCGACCATTGCAGTACCCTTTTGTTTTCACCATCAGAGCAAGGAATACGTAACCTACATCAGGAAGGGCTTATCAATAGCAGCCAACAAAAGGCAAGCGTTGACCAGCCCAAAATATTCAAAACGGGAGACGTCATGTTCGACAACAGCATGTATTTTGAGGCGATATCTCGTAAAAAACCACGTATTGTTGACCACTTACAGCTCAGCGATAAGCGTTTTATGCTCTGTACCATTCACCGCGATTCCAATACCGATATTTCGAAGAATTTAAACTCCATCGTAGAAGGGTTGATAAGCATTCAAGAATTGTCACAACAAACCTTAATATTGCCCTTACATCCAAGAACGAGGAAAAAAATGGTGGAGTTGCTAAATCCAACCCTGTTGGAAAAGCTCATGGTTCACACAGGTTTTAAGATCATTGAACCGGCAGGGTTTCTCGACATGATTTCCCTCGAAAGTCGTTGTAGTATGGTTATAACCGACAGCGGAGGCGTACAAAAAGAAGCGTTTTTCTTTCAAAAACCTTGCATCATTCTTCGGAATGAAACTGAATGGGTAGAAATTGTGGAAAACGGAAATGCCATATTAGCAGGTGCAGATGCTGTAACCATGCTGGAAGCTTACCGCTGTTTTCAAAGTGTTAAAAACTTAACCTATCCACCGCTTTTTGGCGACGGACATGCTGCAGAAGAAATTTGCCGCTTGATGCTGAAAAACCTATGATACACGTTTTTTCAGAACAATTATCACCTCGTTTATTCTATACCTTGGATTTTATCTTTACTGCTCGAGGATTGGAATATTATTGCACTTCGGACTGGGAAAAATTTACAGCGATAAAAGGGCCCAAACTGAATTACTCCGAACGCGAAGCGTCCGATTCCCTCAAGCTCTCCCCTTCCACCTTGCTGTTCGAAAACAACGTACGGAGCTACGCAATCGACCAATGTGAGGGTGCCTTGGGAGAAGTCATGTCCTTCGATGGAGTACCCGACTTGCTCGCATCGATATTTTTTGTGTTAAGCCGATACGAAGAGCATTGGCCCACAGAGCGGGATCAACATGACCGATTTAAGGCCTCGAATTCAATACAAAGCTTATACGGATGGTTAAAAAAACCCATTTGCGATGAGTGGGCAGAAGCCCTGGTTCAAGCTCTTAGGGTAGCAAAAACGCCGGATAGAACGTTTTCTATTGAACCAACTTTTGACATCGACGCCACCTTTGCCTACCGTGAAAAAGGACTCGTTCGCAACGGACTGGGGCTCATGAGAGACCTGCTCTTCGGAAGATTCAAGCGAGTGAGCGAGCGCATAGCGGTCCTAAGCGGGCAGCGTCGTGACCCCTTTGATACCTTTGACCGGATGGCGGAAATCGCAGCAGCGCATGCCAACACTCAGTGTTTTTGGTTGATGTCCGATTATGGCGCCTACCATAAGAACCTTCCGTACGATAATGGGGTGCAGGCCGAGGTATTGCGAAAAATGGCGCAACAATGTGCGATAGGAATTCACCCGGGTTATGGAACCTATACAAACCCGAGCCTCCTTAGCCGGGAAAAATTGAGGCTAGAAGCGGTACTTGAGGCGAGCGTCAGCAACAGCAGACAGCACTTTTTACAGTTCAAATTACCAGAAACGTACGAGCATTTATGCAGGGAAAACATCTTGGTAGATTATTCCATGGGGTATGCTGATCAACCGGGATTTCGGATGGGAACGGCTCGAAGAACCCCGTGGTATAACTTGCGTACAAATGAAGAAAGCGCCTTGCAGCTGCAACCCTTTTGTTTCATGGACGGGACGCTCAACGAATACATGGGGCTCACCCCGGAGCAAGCACAAACGGAGGTGCAAGCATTAAAAGCCGCGGTTCAACGCAACGGCGGCACCTTTTGCTTCATTTGGCACAACGAAACCCTGGGATTTCAATACCGTTGGCAAGGATGGGGAACAGTATTATTGGAGAGTTTGAAACCCTAAGCGGCCTTCAACACTAGCACGCTACCAAGGCATTTGCCGTTCGATGATTTATAAGAAATAACCGTATATTCGTACATACGCAACAAACCTGCGCTTATACACCCAAATAGCTATGCTTGAGGAAGGTTTATAGCGCTTATAAGCTAGTTAGTGTTAATTATAAAATAAATTATTTATGAAATCGGTATTATACAGACTATTGGGTTATCCAATTGCATTGATTTTCGTTGTTTTTCTTTTTAATATAGATATCTCCGGACAGACTGAAGACGCTCAAGAATTAATAAAAAATTCACCGTTTTTTGATGAATGGAAAGTTTATTATTCGTTGGGGTTTTTAATTATTATTAGTGGTCTATTGGAAAAATCCGAATCCCCAAAAATCGATAAAAATTTACTCATAAAAATTTTATTCTGTGTTATCTCCTTATTTTTTACTTTTCTTGGTTATAAATTTCAACCTGAATCCGAAAACTCCATTTCTTACAATTGGATGGATTATTTTAAAATGATATTCTGTGGCATTATATGGTTTGGCCTCTATGTTCAAATGTTTATTAAGAGTAAAAAGAATAACTAACACTAACAGCGTGTAAGCGCAACCCTCCGGGTATTCGCCTACACGCAAAACGTTAGCAAACATTTAAAGAAATAGATATGATCAATTCAACAATAGGAAAATACAAGATTACCAGATTAATAGGTGAAGGCGGCATGGCTTCGGTGTATGAAGCAGAACATGAAATGTTAGGAACAAAGGTCGCTGTTAAGGTCCTGAACCCAATACTTTCTGCGAATACACAGATTAGAGATAGGTTTAAAAATGAGGCCAAAATGATGGCGTCGTTTAACCACCCAAATATTACTAAAATCATCGATTTTGATGAACAACCCCACCAACTTTCCATTGTAATGGAATTTTTGGAAGGTGAAGATTTGAATGAGAAAATCAAACGCAGTGGCCCGTTAAGTCAAGGGGCGATTAAAGATATTTTTCTTCAAACGCTTTCTGCCTTTCAATATGCTCATGAAAAAGGTGTGGTTCACAGAGACATCAAACCTTCAAATATTTACGTTCTTCCCAACGGTCATGTAAAAATTCTAGATTTTGGAATTGCAAAATTATTTGGCCAAGGCAATGAAATGACGCAAACCGGAACTCAAATGGGGACCCCGATTTACATGAGTCCGGAGCAGGTTAAGGCCGACAAATCGATTGATCACCGCAGCGATATTTATTCACTCGGTGTTACTATGTTTTATGCCATCAACGGAAAGCCCCCATACAATTCAGATACAGATTCTCAGTTGGATATTTTTAATAAAATAGTATATGAACCGCTACCAGTATCAAGTATATCAGGTGATTTTACTGAGTTAATTTCAAAGGCTTGTAATAAAAACAGGGAAGAACGCTTTCAAAGTTGTGAGGAATGGCTAATAACATTAAACAAGATTTACACGAAAAATGAGGATAAAAAGCCGATTATTTTGGAAGATGCTCAAAACAATACTTTAAGAAAAGAAAAATTTGCCGTTAATCTTGAAGAAGAGTTTGATAATCTGTTTATTGACAAGGGTAGGCTGCGACTAATGAAAATAGCAACTACTATTCAACTAATCGCATTTGTTTGGTTTATTCTTTCATTTATCTTGTGGCAATCTTTAGGACGAATTCCCATTATTTTTTATTGGGGTTTTCAAGCAGTTATATTTTTACCGTTAAATTTTATTTCGTTATTAGTACAATACAAATTTAAATTAAGTCTTTTTCTTCCTAAAAAAGAAGTTATACTTCATTTAATATCTTCACCGGCTATTGTAATAATTGTTTTTATCAGCAACCAACTTTACTGGCATTGGCATTTATTTGGGGGGGTGGTAAATGAATTATTTTATTATTTACAATCATTAAATTTAATTCTATTACTTGGAATTTTAGAGGTTATATTCAGCATTCGAGTACTTTTGAAATTAAGGAAACTAAAAGCATGATGGTTGGTAATTTAATTGGCAAATACAAAATAACCCGCCTCATCGGTGAAGGCGGCATGGCTTCGGTGTATGAAGCAGAACATGAAATGTTAGGAACAAAGGTCGCTGTTAAGGTCCTGAACCCAATACTTTCTGCGAATACACAGATTAGAGATAGGTTTAAAAATGAGG